>SCNI01000015.1 GCA_005502775.1 Microbacteriaceae bacterium 3FA27C10 | reverse complement strand
TAGCGAGAGGGAAACGCCCGGTCACATTCCGAACCCGGAAGCTAAGACTCTCTGCGCCGATGGTACTGCAAGGGGGACCTTGTGGGAGAGTAGGACACCGCCGGACTTACTTTGAAAGAGGCCAGCCTTCGGGCTGGCCTCTTTTCATTTAAGGAGTTGGATTGACGTATGCCCCGCCTGCGTCGATCGGATTCGTCTGGGCGTGGGATCCGTCGCGTCCGGTCGGGCAAGGGCTTCACCTACCGCGACGACGCGGGAGTCACCGTCACCGATCAGGAGTTGCGGGAGCGCATCGAACGTCTCGCCATCCCGCCTGCCTGGACGGACGTCTGGATCGCGCCCTTCGAGAACGGCCACATCCAGGCCACCGGTGTGGATGGAGCCGGCCGGCGGCAGTACATCTACCACCCGAGCTGGCGCGAGCAGAAGGATCGGCTGAAGTTCGACCGTGCGCTTGCGCTGGCCGAATCGTTGCCTGCGGCCCGGCGTCTGGTCACGCTCGACCTGCGTCGGGACGGTTTCGCGCGCGAGCGCATCCTGGCCGCGGGCTTCCGGATGCTGGACACCGGCTCCCTCCGAGTGGGGAGTGAACAGTATGCGCAGGCGCATGGCAGTCACGGCCTGACGACATTGCTCTGTGGTCACGCCACCACGAGCGGGGACGTCGTGCACCTCACGTTCCCCGCGAAGAGCGGACAGGAGTGGGATTCGGAGATCGTCGACGTCGATCTCGCCGCGCTCGTGCGCGTGCTCAAGCGGCGCGGACCCTCTGCGCGCCTGCTCGCGTGGAAGGACGGCCGGCGGTGGCATCCGATCGGGGCGCAGGAGATCAACGCGTACGTGCGCGAGCGCACCGGGGGCGATTTCACGGCCAAGGACTTCCGCACGCTGCACGGAACCGTCGCCGCCGCGGTGAGCCTCGCGCACAGCGGTGCGCGGTCGACGAAGAGCGGACGCTCGAGGGCGATCGCGCAGGCGATGAGAGACGCGGCCGGCGTGCTCGGGAACACTCCCACGATCGCGAAGAGCAGCTACGTCGATCCTCGCCTGGTGGACCACTACTCCACAGGCGAGCTCATCGACCCGGCTCGGCCGGAATCGGAACTGCGCGCCCTCCTTTTTCGGTAGAAGTCAAGCCTTGTGTTCTGTGGGAGGAGGCGCAGAATGGGGGCACTCGTTCTTACGGGAGGTCCGCCGCCAGACGCTGCGAACAGAGCTAGGCCGTGAGCGACCAGCGGATATGACGACTGGGCTCCGGACTCTCCCGTAAGAACGTTCCCTCGTCGTCATGCCGACGAAACGTCTCGGGCATAGCGTGGAGCTGTGTTCACCAAGTTCGATCCCTCGGCGCCGGAGGGCTTCTTCGAGGCCGAAGATGCCGGTCTTCGCTGGCTTGCCGCAGCGCACGGCGTCCCGATCGTGCGCGTGCTCGAGGTGCGGCGTGACGGAATCGACCTCGACGAGCTGCGGGAGCTGCGCCCCAGCCGCGAGGCAGCGCGGCGATTCGGAGAACTCCTCGCGGCGACGCACTCGGCGGGCGCGGTCGCTTTCGGGGCCGCGCCGGAGGGCTGGAGCGGACCGTGCTTCATCGGCAGGCGCGAGATGTCGACCAGGAGCTACGACAACTGGAGCGACTTCTATCCCTCGGAGCGCGTGCGGCCGTATGCCGAGCAAGCCGTCGCGCGAGGGAATCTCTCCGCGGAGGGGTACCGCACGGTGCTTCTCGCCTGCGACCTCATCCAGACAGGGATCTTCGCCGACGCCGAACCGCCTGCGCGGCTGCACGGAGACCTCTGGTCGGGCAACGTGATGTGGACCTCGATCGGTGTCGTGCTGATCGACCCCGCAGCTCATGGCGGGCATCGGGAGACCGACCTCGCGATGCTCGCGCTGTTCGGCGTGCCCTTCCACGACGAGATCCTGAACGGCTATCAGGAAGTGCGCCCCCTGCTGGATGGGTGGCGCGAAAGGGTGGCGATGCACCAGCTGTTCCCGCTCGCCGTGCACGCTGTCGGGCACGGGCCGTCATACGGTGTCGAGCTCGTGAGAGCCGCGGAATCGGTGCTCAGGCTCGGCAACGGCCAAGCCTGAGCGAGCGCGACACGCCCGGGTTGCAAGTAGCCCGAGAATGTGGCAAACTCGTCTAGTTCAACATTTCGGGCCGCTTCACGCGTGCCTTGATCACTGTCTTGGCAGTGCATAGCTCCAGAAGCTAGGCCGCAGGCAGCAGAACACAGCTTAATCGCAACCCATCCTTCGCTTCGGTGAAGTCTGTGCTGGTTCAGTGCAGGGGTGCGTGCTTAACAGCAGAACAGTGGTGCGTCCAATGCCGTCGAGGCGGTATGACGCGAGACAGAGAGAGAGTCACACATGGCGGGACAGAAGATCCGCATTCGACTTAAGTCGTATGACCACGAGGTCATCGACTCCTCGGCGCGCAAGATCGTCGACACGGTCACCCGTGCAGGAGCAACCGTCGTCGGCCCCGTGCCGCTGCCGACGGAGAAGAACGTGATCGCCGTCATCCGTTCTCCCCACAAGTACAAGGACAGCCGGGAGCACTTCGAGATGCGCACCCACAAGCGCCTCATCGACATCATCGACCCGACGCCGAAGGCCGTCGACTCGCTCATGCGTCTCGACCTGCCCGCCGACGTCAACATCGAGATCAAGCTCTGAGCGGGAAGGGACCAGGACTAGATAATGGCAACCACCGCTAAGACTTCCAAGGGACTGCTCGGCAAGAAGCTCGGCATGACGCAGGTGTGGGACGAGAACAACCGTCTCATCCCCGTGACCGTCGTCGAGGTCTCCCCGAACGTCGTCACCCAGATCCGCACCCCGGAGAAGGACGGCTACTCGGCCGTTCAGATCGCCGCCGGCCAGATCGACCCCCGCAAGGTGAACAAGCCGGCCACCGGCCACTTCGACGCCGCCGGGGTCACCCCGCGCCGCCACATCACCGAGGTCCGCACCGCGGACGCCGCCGACTACACCGTCGGCCAGGAGCTCACCGCCGAGAGCGTGTTCGAGGCCGGCCAGAAGGTCGACGTCGTGGGCACCTCCAAGGGCAAGGGCTTCGCCGGTGTCATGAAGCGCCACAACTTCAAGGGTGTCTCCGCTTCGCACGGTTCGCACCGCAACCACCGCAAGCCCGGTTCGATCGGTGCGTCCTCGACGCCCAGCCGAGTCTTCAAGGGCATGCGCATGGCCGGCCGCATGGGTGGTGAGCGCGTCACCGTGCTCAACCTGGTCATCCACTCGGTCGATGCCGAGAAGGGTCTGCTGCTCGTCAAGGGCGCCGTTCCCGGTGCCAAGGGCCGTCTCGTTTTCGTTCGCAACGCAGTGAAGGGGGCGTAGTTCATGGCTACCGCAACTAACACGCTCGATGTCCTCGACGTCTCCGGCAAGAAGTCCGGCACCGTCGAGCTGCCCGCCGAGATCTTCGACGTGCAGACCAACATCCCGCTGATCCACCAGGTCGTCGTCGCCCAGCTCGCCGCCGCCCGTCAGGGAACCCACAAGACCAAGCGTCGTGGTGAGGTCTCCGGTGCCGGCCGCAAGCCGTTCAAGCAGAAGGGAACCGGTCGCGCCCGTCAGGGTTCGATCCGCGCTCCTCAGATGACCGGTGGTGGCATCGTCCACGGACCGGTGCCCCGTAGCTACGCGCAGCGCACCCCGAAGAAGATGATCGCCGCTGCTCTGCTCGGCGCCCTCTCCGACCGCGCCCGTGGCAGCCGCGTGCACGTCGTCGAGTCCCTCTCGCAGGGTGAGACGCCGTCGACCAAGGCCGTCAACGAGTTCCTCGCGACCGTCGCGTCGTCCAAGCACGTGCTGATCGTGCTGGAGCGCAACGACGAGCTGAGCCTCAAGAGCGTCCGCAACATCCCGACCGTTCACGTGCTGCCCGCAGACCAGCTGAACGCCTACGACGTCCTCGTCTCCGACGACATCGTCTTCACCAAGGGTTCCTTCGACGCCTTCGTCGCCTCGAAGACCAAGAAGGAAGAGGTTTCCGCATGAGCAACGCCGCGTTCAACAAGGACCCGCGCGACATCATTCTCGCTCCGGTCGTCTCCGAGAAGAGCTACGGCCTGATCGACGAGGGCAAGTACACCTTCGTCGTCGACCCCCGCTCGAACAAGACCGAGATCAAGCTCGCCATCGAGAAGATCTTCCAGGTCGAGGTCGCGTCGATCAACACCCTGAACCGTCAGGGCAAGACCCGTCGCACCAAGTTCGGCCAGGGCAAGCGCAAGGACACCAAGCGTGCCATCGTCACGCTCAAGTCCGGATCCATCGACATCTTCACGGCCGTCGGCTAGGCGCGGAAGCTAGAGGAAAAGACACATGGCTATTCGTAAGTACAAGCCCACGACTCCGGGCCGCCGCGGTTCGTCCGTCGCGGACTTCGCAGAGATCACCCGTTCGACTCCTGAGAAGTCGCTGCTCCGCCCGCTCTCCAAGACCGGTGGCCGCAACAACCAGGGTCGCATCACGACCCGTCACATCGGTGGTGGCCACAAGCGCCAGTACCGCGTCATCGACTTCCGTCGCAATGACAAGGACGGCGTGAACGCCAAGGTCGCTCACATCGAGTACGACCCCAACCGCACCGCGCGCATCGCGCTGCTCCACTTCGTGGACGGCACCAAGCGCTACATCCTGGCCCCGAACAAGCTCGCCCAGGGCGACATCGTGGAGTCGGGCGCCGGCGCGGACATCAAGCCCGGCAACAACCTGCCGCTGCGCAACATCCCCACCGGTACCGTCATCCACGCGATCGAGCTGAAGCCGGGCGGCGGCGCCAAGATGGCCCGCTCCGCCGGAGCCTCGGTTCGTCTCGTGGCGAAGGATGGCCCCTACGCGCAGCTTCGTCTGCCGTCGGGCGAGATCCGTAACGTGGATGCGCGCTGCCGCGCCACGATCGGCGAGGTCGGCAACGCCGAGCAGTCGAACATCAACTGGGGCAAGGCCGGCCGTAACCGCTGGAAGGGCATCCGTCCGACCGTGCGTGGTGTCGCCATGAACCCGGTCGACCACCCGCACGGTGGTGGTGAGGGCAAGACCTCCGGTGGACGTCACCCGGTCAGCCCCTGGGGTCAGTCCGAAGGACGTACCCGTCACCCCAACAAGGAAAGCGACAAGCTCATCGTGCGTCGCCGGACCGTCGGCAAGAAGCGTAAGTAGGAGTCTTAGAAAATGCCACGCAGTCTCAAAAAGGGCCCCTTCGTCGACGACCACCTGTACCGCAAGGTCGTCACCGCGAACGAAGCCGGTTCCAAGAACGTCATCAAGACCTGGTCGCGCCGATCGATGATCATCCCCGCGTTCCTGGGTCACACGATCGCCGTACACGACGGTCGCAAGCACATCCCGGTGTTCATCACCGAGACCATGGTGGGTCACAAGCTCGGAGAGTTCGCCCCCACCCGCACCTTCCGTGGACACGTGAAGGACGACAAGAAGGGCCGTCGCCGCTAAGCGCGGCGACGTGAAGGAGGAAGAGAAATGGTGGAGTCGATCGCACGCGTGCGTCACATCCGCGTCACCCCCATGAAGGCCCGTCGTGTCGTCAACCTGATCCGCGGCCGTCAGGCCGTCGAGGCGCTGGCCATCCTGAAGTTCGCGCCTCAGGGCGCGTCGGAGCCCGTGTACAAGCTGGTCGCCTCGGCGATCGCCAACGCGCGGGTCAAGGCAGACGCCTCGAACAGCTACCTGGACGAGCAGGACCTCTTCATCACGAAGGCGTTCGTCGACCAGGGAGCCACGCTCAAGCGTTTCCAGCCCCGTGCTCAGGGACGGGCGTTCCAGATTCTCAAGCGCACCAGCCACATCACCATCGTTCTGGCCACGCCGGACGAGGCCGATGTCGCAGACGCGAGCACGAAGGCGAGCAAGTAATGGGCCAGAAAGTTAATCCGTACGGCTTCCGTCTCGGAATCACCACCGACCACGTGTCGCGTTGGTTCTCGGACAGCACGAAGAAGGGTCAGCGCTACAGCGACTACGTCGCTGAGGACGTGAAGATCCGCAACCTGCTGAAGACCTCGCTCGACCGCGCCGGCGTGGCGAAGATCGAGATCGAGCGCACCCGTGACCGTGTGCGTGTGGACATCCACACCGCGCGTCCCGGTATCGTGATCGGTCGCCGTGGAGCCGAGGCCGAGCGCATCCGCTCCGACCTCGAGAAGCTGACCGGTAAGCAGATCCAGCTCAACATCCTCGAGGTGAAGAACCCCGAGGCCGAGGCTCAGCTGGTCGCTCAGGGCATCGCCGAGCAGCTCACTGCCCGCGTGGCGTTCCGTCGCGCGATGCGCAAGGGTCTGCAGGGTGCTCAGCGCGCCGGCGCCAAGGGTGTCCGCATCCAGGTGTCGGGCCGTCTCGGCGGCGCCGAGATGAGCCGCTCGGAGTTCTACCGTGAAGGTCGCGTTCCGCTGCACACCCTTCGCGCCAACATCGACTACGGCTTCTACGAGGCCAAGACGACGTTCGGCCGCATCGGTGTGAAGGTCTGGATCTACAAGGGCGACATCACCAACAAGGAGCTTGCCCGCGAGCAGGCCAACCAGAAGTCGTCGCGCCCCGAGCGTGGCGACCGTGACCGTCCGCGCCGTAACTCCGCCCCCAAGGCGGAGGCTCCGGTCGCAGCAGGAGTTGAGGCGTAACCATGCTTATCCCCCGTCGAGTCAAGCACCGCAAGCAGCACCACCCGGGTCGAAGTGGCCAGGCCACCGGTGGCACCAAGGTGAGCTTCGGTGAGTACGGCATCCAGGCCCTCACGCCCGCTTACGTGACGAACCGTCAGATCGAGTCCGCTCGTATCGCGATGACCCGTCACATCAAGCGTGGTGGAAAGGTGTGGATCAACATCTACCCCGACCGTCCGCTCACGAAGAAGCCGGCCGAGACCCGCATGGGTTCCGGTAAGGGTTCGCCCGAGTGGTGGGTCGCGAACGTCAAGCCGGGCCGAGTGCTCTTCGAGCTGAGCGGGGTCAACGAGACCATCGCTCGCGAGGCACTCACCCGTGCAATCCACAAGCTGCCTCTCAAGGCACGCATCATCAAGCGCGAGGAGGGCGACGCGTAATGGCGATCGGTTCTAAGGAGCTCGCCCCGGCGGAGCTCGACACGTTCGAAGATTCTCGACTCATCGAGGAGCTTCGCAAGGCCAAGGAAGAGCTGTTCAACCTGCGCTTCCAGTCCGCCACCGGCCAGCTGGAAAGCCACGGCCGACTTCGCGCCGTGAAGCGCGACATCTCGCGGATCTACACGATCATCCGTGAGCGCGAGCTGGGCATCCGTGCCACGCCCGCCCCCGTCGAGGCTCCGGCCAAGGCGGCCAAGAAGACCAAGAAGGCGACCGAGGCACCCGCTGCTGAGACCGCTACCGAGACCGAGGAGGCCAAGTAATGGCTAAGACCGAAGAGAAGGTCGTCGAGTCCGGTCACGAGTCGGCTTCGCACGATGTGAAGGACGTGGAGGCCCGCGGTTACCGCAAGGCCCGCCGCGGCTACGTGACCAGCGACAAGATGGACAAGACTATCGTCGTCGAGGTCGAGGACCGCGTGAAGCACCCGCTGTACGGGAAGGTCATCCGCCGCACCTCCAAGGTGAAGGCGCACGACGAGACCAACAGCGCCGGCATCGGCGACCTCGTGCTCATCAACGAGACCCGTCCGCTCAGCGCCTCCAAGCGCTGGCGCCTGGTCGAGATCCTCGAGAAGGCCAAGTAGGCCTCGGCTTACTTAGTTCAGGAAGAGTAGAAGAATGCTTCAGCAAGAATCACGAGTGAAGGTCGCCGACAACACCGGCGCCAAGGAGCTCCTGACGATTCGTGTTCTCGGTGGATCCGGCCGTCGCTACGCGGGACTCGGCGATGTCATCGTCGCGACCGTGAAGGACGCCATCCCCGGCGGAAACGTCAAGAAGGGCGATGTGGTCAAGGCCGTCATCGTCCGCACCGTCAAGTCGACCCGTCGCCCCGACGGCTCGTACATCAAGTTCGACGAGAACGCCGCTGTGATCCTGAAGAACGACGGAGACCCCCGTGGTACCCGCATCTTCGGACCGGTCGGCCGTGAGCTCCGTGACAAGAAGTTCATGAAGATCATCTCGTTGGCACCGGAGGTTATCTAGTCATGGCGAACATCAAGAAGGGTGACCTGGTTCAGGTCATCTCCGGCCCCAGCCAGGCCCGCGGCGGAGACCGCGGCAAGCAGGGTCGTGTCATCGAGGTGCAGGTCGAGAAGGACCGCGTCGTCGTCGAGGGCGTGAACTTCATCACGAAGCACGTGCGCGTCGGACAGACTCAGCGCGGCACCAAGACCGGCGGCATCGAGACCATGGAGGCGCCGATCCACGTGTCGAACGTCGCCCTGGTCGACCCCGAGACCAAGAAGCCGACCCGCGTCGGCCACCGCAACGAAGAAGTCACGAAGGACGGCGTCACCAAGACGGTCCGCGTTCGTTACGCGAAGAAGTCAGGTAAGGACCTCTGATGAGCACCGCCACTGCCGCGCCCGCTGGCAAAATCCAGCCGCGCCTGAAGCAGAAGTACAAGAACGAGATCGTCGACTCCCTCACCAAGGAGTTCGGCTTCACGAACGTGCACCAGGTGCCTGGTCTCGTGAAGATCGTCGTGAACACCGGTGTCGGCGAGGCCGCCCGCGATGGCAAGGTCATCGACGGTGCGGTCAAGGACCTCACCGCGATCACTGGTCAGAAGCCGCAGGTCACGAAGGCTCGCAAGTCGATCGCGCAGTTCAAGCTGCGCGAGGGACAGCCCATCGGCGCCCACGTCACGCTCCGTGGCGACCGCGCCTGGGAGTTCCTGGACCGTCTGCTCTCTCTTGCGCTTCCCCGCATCCGCGACTTCCGCGGCCTCTCGGACCAGCAGTTCGACGGCCGTGGCAACTACACCTTCGGTCTGACCGAGCAGTCGATGTTCCACGAGATCGACCAGGACAAGATCGACCGCGTGCGTGGTTTCGACATCACCGTCGTCACGACCGCGAAGACCGACGACGAGGGTCGCGCGCTGCTCAAGGCGCTCGGGTTCCCCTTCAAGACGGCCGAAAACTCCTAAGCACCACCCACCCACGACGACCCAGGTCGACATCCTCGAAAAGGGTGCCGAAACCAGGCGCGAAAGGCAACATCATGACAATGACAGATCCGGTCGCAGACATGCTGACCAGACTGCGCAACGCGAACTCGGCGCACCACGACACCGTGTCGATGCCGCATTCGAAGCTCAAGGGGCACATCGCCGACATCCTCAAGTCCGAGGGCTACATCGCCAGCTGGGACGTCGTCGACGCCAAGGTCGGACAGACGCTCACGCTGAACCTCAAGTTCGGCCCGAACCGCGAGCGTTCGATCGCGGGCATCAAGCGCGTCTCGAAGCCCGGTCTCCGTGTCTACGCGAAGTCGACCGAGATCCCGACGGTCCTCGGTGGCCTCGGCGTCGCGATCCTGTCCACGTCCTCGGGGCTCCTCACGGACCGCCAGGCGAGCAAGAAGGGCGTGGGTGGGGAAGTCCTCGCCTACGTGTGGTAACCGACAATGTCACGAATCGGACGTCTTCCCATCGACATCCCTGCCGGCGTCACCGTCACCATCGACGGCCAGCAGGTCTCGGTCAAGGGACCGAAGGGCGAGCTCGCGCTCGTCGTCGCCTCCCCGATCACGGCCACGATCGAAGAGAACCAGGTTCTCGTCACCCGCCCGGATGACGAGCGCAACTCTCGTTCGCTCCACGGCCTCACGCGTACCCTGATTGCGAACCAGATCATCGGCGTCACCGACGGCTACTCCAAGAGCCTCGAGGTCGTCGGTACCGGTTACCGCGTCGCTGCCAAGGGCAGCGGCGTCGAGTTCGCCCTCGGATACTCTCACCCGATCTCCGTCGAGCCGCCCGCGGGCATCACGTTCACGGTCGAGGGTGTCAACAAGCTCACGGTCAACGGCATCGACAAGCAAGCCGTCGGTGAAGTGGCCGCAAACATTCGCAAGCTGCGCAAGCCCGAACCCTACAAGGGCAAGGGTGTGCGGTACGCCGGCGAGGTCGTTCGCCGCAAGGCCGGAAAGAGTGGTAAGTAGACCATGGCTACTGGAATCAGAGGAAAGTCGAAGTCCGCAGCCCGCGATCGCCGGCACCTGCGACTTCGCAAGAAGGTCGAAGGCACCGAGGCGCGTCCGCGCCTGGTCGTCACCCGTTCGGCTCGCCACGTCTTCGTGCAGGTCGTCGACGACAGCAAGGGCCACACCCTCGCCTCGGCCTCGACGCTCGAAGCCGACCTGCGCACCTTCGACGGCGACAAGACCGCCAAGGCCAAGAAGGTCGGTGAGCTGGTCGCCGAGCGCGCGAAGGCCGCCGGCGTCGAGGCGGTCGTCTTCGACCGCGGCGGCAACCGCTACGCGGGTCGCGTCGCGGCCATCGCCGATGGAGCTCGAGAGGGTGGACTGAACCTGTGAGCACCGAAACCAATAAGGAGCAGGACGTGGCAGCAGTTGCTGAAGCCCCCGTCGAGACGGCTGCGTCGACCGAGTCGACTCAGAACGAGCCTCGTGAGGCCCGCCGTGGCGGTCGCGAGCGCAACCCCAACCGTGGTGACCGTGGAGGACGCGACTCTGACAAGAGCAACTTCCTCGAGCGCGTCGTCACCATCAACCGCGTCTCCAAGGTCGTGAAGGGTGGTCGTCGCTTCAGCTTCACCGCTCTCGTGGTCGTCGGCGACGGCAACGGTCTGGTGGGCGTCGGCTACGGCAAGGCCCGCGAGGTGCCGACCGCGATCTCCAAGGGCGTCGAGGAAGCGAAGAAGAACTTCTTCCGCGTCCCCCGCGTCGGAAACACCATCCCTCACCCGGTTCAGGGTGAAGCGGCCGCCGGTGTGGTGCTCCTGCGCCCCGCCGCTGCCGGTACCGGTGTTATCGCCGGTGGCCCGGTGCGCGCCGTTCTCGAGTGCGCCGGTATCCACGACATCCTCTCGAAGTCGCTCGGTTCGTCGAACACGATCAACATCGTGCACGCGACCGTCGAGGCCCTGCAGCAGCTCGAAGAGCCTCGCGCCGTGGCCGCCCGCCGTGGCCTCGACTTCGAAGACGTCGCCCCTGCCCGCCTGGTGCGTGCTGAGGCCGACGCTCTAGCTGCGAAGGCAGGTGCATGATGGCCTCGCGCCTGAAGATCACCCAGATCAAGTCCAAGATCAGCGAGAAGCAGAACCAGCGGGACACGCTGCGCAGCCTCGGACTGAAGCGCATCCACGACATCGTGGTGCGCGAAGACAACGCCCAGAACCGCGGATACGTGCGCACCGTCGCACACCTGGTGAAGGTCGAGGAGATTGACTAATGGCTGAAGAAGAAGCCAAGGAGACCGCCGCCAAGGCGGCTCCGAAGAAGGCTGCCGCCCCCAAGGCCGCGCCGAAGGAGAAAGCGGAGCCCAAGGCTGCTGCTGCCACCGCGGAGAAGGCCGAGAAGGCTCCCGCCAAGGCTGCGGCACCGAAGAAGGCTCCGGCTGCGAAGGCTGCCGAGACCAAGGCTCCGGCCGCTGCCAAGGCGCCCGCCGCCAAGGCAGCGCCGAAGGCCGAGGAGACCGGTCCTCGCGAGCACGTTCTCAAGGTGCACCACCTCCGTCCGGCTGCGGGTGCCAAGAAGGCACGCACGCGCGTCGGTCGTGGTGAGGGTTCCAAAGGAAAGACCGCCGGCCGCGGTACCAAGGGCACCAAGGCCCGCTACCAGGTGCGCGTCGGCTTCGAGGGTGGGCAGATGCCGCTGCACATGCGCACCCCGAAGCTCCGCGGTTTCAAGAACCCGTTCCGCGTCGAGTACCAGGTCGTGAACCTGGCCGCCCTCGAAGCCCTCTACCCGGCGGGCGGCGACGTCACCATCGCCGACCTCGTGGCCAAGGGTGCGGTTCGCAAGAACGAGAAGGTCAAGGTTCTCGGCGATGGCGACATCACTGTGAAGCTGACCGTCGCGGTCGACAAGGTCTCCGGCTCGGCCGAGCAGAAGATCGTCGCCGCGGGTGGTTCCGTCAAGTAGGTACCGCAAAACCGGTGACCCGATTCGTAGGCAGTAAACAGATGCGTCATGAGAATGAGGTAGCCTGTCGAGGCCACGAATCGGGTCACCGGCTTTCTTGGCATTGAGCCACACGAACGCAGGAGGCCCTTTTTGTTCAAAGCCGTCGCGAGGATCTTCCGGACTCCGGACCTCCGCCGAAAGATCGGCTTCACGCTCGGCATCGTCGCGCTGTTCCGATTGGGATCGTTCATCCCCGCACCCTTCGTGAACTTCGGGAACGTGCAGGCGTGTCTTGCCGCGAACCAGAACACCTCGGGCCTGTACGAGCTCGTCAACCTCTTCAGCGGTGGCGCTCTCCTGCAACTCTCCATCTTCGCGCTGGGGATCATGCCGTACATCACGGCCTCGATCATCGTGCAGCTGCTCCGAGTGGTCATCCCACACTTCGAGACCCTCTACAAGGAGGGCCAGGCCGGCCAGAGCCGTCTGACGCAGTACACCCGCTACCTGACGATCGCCCTCGCCGTGCTGCAGTCGACGACGCTGATCACGGTGGCCCGCTCGGGTGCCCTCTTCGGCACCTCGACCGTGGCCGAGTGCGGGCAGCTGATCACCAACGACGCGTGGTACGCGATCCTGCTCATGGTCATCACCATGACGGCCGGTACCGGCGTCATCATGTGGATGGGTGAGCTCATCACGGAGCGCGGCATCGGCAACGGGATGTCGCTGCTGATCTTCACGTCGATCGCCGCTCGTTTCCCCGAGTCGCTCTGGCTCATCGCTCAGACCAAGAGCTTCGAGATCTTCTTGTTCGTGATCGTGGTCGGTATCGTCGTGATGGGGGCCGTGGTCTTCGTCGAGCTCTCGCAGAGGCGCATCCCGGTGCAATATGCCAAGCGTGTGGTGGGACGACGCACCTACGGGGGCAACAACACCTACATTCCGATCAAGGTCAACATGGCCGGTGTGGTGCCGGTGATCTTCGCCTCGTCGCTGTTGTATCTGCCGGCGTTGATCGCGCAGTTCAACCAACCGCAACCGGGTCAGCAGCCGGCCGGCTGGGTGACCTGGATCAACAACTATCTGGTGCGCGGCGACCACCCGCTCTACATGCTGCTGTACTTCCTGCTCATCGTGGGCTTCACCTACTTCTACGTCGCGATCACCTTCAACCCTGAAGAGGTCGCGGACAACATGAAGAAGTTCGGCGGCTTCATCCCCGGAATCCGCGCGGGACGTCCGACGGCCGAGTACCTCGACTACGTGCTCACCCGCATCACCCTGCCGGGGTCGTTCTATCTGGGTCTGATCGCCCTGATCCCCTTGATCGCGTTGGCGGCCGTGGGGGCGAACCAGAACTTCCCGTTCGGTGGCGCGTCCATCCTGATCATCGTGGGCGTCGGACTCGAGACGGTGAAGCAGATCGACTCCCAGTTGCAGCAACGCCACTACGAGGGACTCCTGCGATGACCGAGACGGGGGGAGCAGCCGTGAACGGCGCGCTCCGCCTTCTCCTGATCGGCCCTCCTGGAGCCGGCAAGGGAACGCAGGCGGCGCGGCTCTCGGAGGCGTACAGCATCCCGGCCATCTCGACCGGCGACATCTTCCGTGAGAACGTGAAGAACGGCACTCCCCTTGGGGTGCAGGCCAAGGCCTTCATGGACGCCGGCCAGTACGTTCCCGACGAGCTCACGAACGATCTCGTGCGGGACCGACTGAACCAGCCCGACGTGGCCGACGGCTTCCTGCTCGACGGCTACCCGCGCACACTGCAGCAGGTGGAGGAACTCGACGACATCCTCGGCGTCGACGGCGCTTCGCTCGACGCCGTCGTCGTGCTGACGGCCGACACCGACGAGGTGGTGCGCCGGCTTCTCAAGCGGTCCGCCGAGCAGGGGCGCAGTGACGACACCGAGGACGTGATCCGCAAGCGGCTCGAGGTGTACACCGAGCAGACAGCTCCACTGGTGGACGTCTATTCCGGGCGTGGCCTCGTGGTCGACGTCGACGGACTCGGCGAGATCGACGAGGTCACCGGCCGGATCATCGCCGCTCTCGCGAGTCGATGATCGGTCGCAACAAGGGCATCTACAAGACCCCGGCGGAGCTGCGGCTGATGGTGCAGCCCGGGCTCGTGACAGCCGCTTCGCTCGCGGCGGTGCGCGCCGCCATCCGTCCTGGCATCACGACGCTCGAGCTCGACCGGATCGCCGACGAGACGATCCGGTCTCTCGGCGGCGTCTCCAACTTCCAGATGGTGCCGGGATACTTCCACACCGTCTGTGCCTCGGTGAACGAGGACATCGTGCACGGCATCCCCGGCGAGCGGATGCTCGCGGCGGGTGACATCGTGTCGATCGACAGCGGCGCCGACGTGGGCGGCTGGAACGGCGACTCGGCCATCACGGTCGTGCTCGACGACCCGGCGCGCCCGGAGGAGGTCGCCGCCCGGCGTCTGCTGTCCGACGTGACCGAGCAGTCGCTCTGGCACGGCATCGCGCGTCTCGCGACCGCTCGCCACCTGAACGAGGTGGGCGAGGCGATCGAGGACTTCGTGGAGAGCCATCCGTCGACGCTCTCCGGAGCGCAGTACGGCATCCTCACCGACTACATCGGCCACGGCATCGGGCGCAGCATGCACGAGGCGCCGCCCGTGTTCAACTACCGCGTGCGCCAGCGCGGGCCTGAGGTGAAGCCGGGCTTGGTCGTGGCGATCGAGCCCATGATCACGGCCGGCACCACGGAGACCTTCACGCGCGAGGACGACTGGACCGTCGCCTCCGCCGACGGCAGCATGTCGTCGCACTGGGAGCACTCGGTGGCCGTGCACGCGGACGGCATCTGGGTGCTCACCGCCGAGGACGGCGGCGCGGCCGGGCTTGCCCCGCTCGGTGTGACACCGGTTCCGATTCCCTGAACGGGCATCCGCCGGATCAGGTGTCCATGACGTGCACGAGCTCGTCGATGAACGACGGGAAGTCGACGGCCCGCTTGACGATGCGCTGCACGTCGTCGCGGTCGGAGAACACCTCCACCAGCTGATCGAACACGTGCTGGAAGGCCTTGCGCCCGCTCTCGCTGAAGGCGATGAGCGCGATCACGTTCACCCGGTTGTCGCCCCAGGCCATCGGCGTCTCGTTGATGACGATCGAGATGGCGGTCCGGGAGGCGCTCATCGCCATCGCATGCGGAACGGCGATGGTGTCCGTGAAGGCCGTCGATGACATCCGCTCGCGTTCGATGGCGCCTTCGACGTAGCTCTCGTCGATGACCCCGATTCCGACCATCGCGTCGCCGAGCGTGCGGATCATCTCCGCTTCGCTGGGGGCGGCGAGGTTGCGGGCGAAGAGCCGTTCGTCGAAGTACTGCAGCAGCTCGTCTTTGATCTGCATGCGACGCCGGTGCCGGCGCACCGTGGCGATGGCCCGGCGGATGGCCTCGAAGTCGACGGCCGTGAGGAAGGGCTGGATGACCACCACGTTGTCGCGGGCGGTCGGCGCCTGAATGGTGGTGACCACGATGTCGGAGGAGAGCGCCGACCAGTCGACGTCGGCGCGCGTGATGACCACGTCGACCTGGAGCTCGGAACCGAGCTCGGCCACGAGCTTGTCGCGCAGGATGACGTGCATGTCGTAGTAGCCCGGGCAGACGATGGCGCAGCTCACGCGCTCGTCGCGAAGACTCGTGCGTTCGAGGTAGGAGCCGACGTGCAGCGCGATGTAGGCGATCTCGTCGTCGTTGATGACGATGCCCTCGCGTCGCTGCACCTGGCTGGCGATGAACACCGCCAGCTCGTAGATCATCGGGAAGGAGCCCTTGATGGAGCGGGTCATCGGGTTTCGCGAGTAGGAGTTCTCCTGGGCGCGCGCCACCAGGTTGCGCACGTGCAGGCTCAGCCGCACGATGAAGTCCTCGTCGTCGAGATCGACCAGGTATTCATCACTCGCGAGCCGGGCGATGCGGCGCATCGCCTCCAGATCGTCGTCGGCCAGGTAGTTGTGGGCGATGCTCTCGGTGGGCTCGTCGTGGCCCGGCGTGAGCACGCGGGTGGTGAGCAGTACCGAGAGGTAGGCGAGTTCGCGGGGGCTCAGTGCCGCCTGGAAGTGCGAACGGATGAGGCCGTCGAGCTGCGCGGCGATCTCCCGGATGGCGTCGGAGACGGGCGCGTCGTCATCCGGATCGATCGACTGCTTCTTCGACACCCGATCGACGGCGATCGCGATGTGCAGCAGCACGTTGTTGATGGAGTACTCGTTGACGAAGAAGCCGTTGCCGTCGAGCATGGCGATGAGGTCGGACTTGAACGCGCCGAGGTTCTTCGATGAGAACTCACGCTGGATGTTCTCCAGGTCGAGGAAGCCCTGGGCGCTCTCGTCGCGGAAGATGCGGCTGAGGAGCCGCCGCCGGTTGAGCTCGGTTCCGGCCAAGGAGACCATGCTGCCCCGCCGGACCAGGGCGAGGCCGGCCTCCTCCACGAGGAGCTTGACCTTGCGCAGATCGGCCTCGACGGTGGACTCGCTCACGAACATCGACGCGGCGAGGTCGTAGACGTCGAGGCCGTCGAGCGCATCGCCGAGTCCTCGGATGATGAAGTGCACGCGCTCCCGCGGGCTGCCCGGCTCCGTCTCGCGTGTGCGCAGCTCCGCGCGGAAGGTGGCGTAGGCCTCGCGATTCAGCCGGTAGCCGCTCGTGGAGGAGGCGATGACCTCGAGCGGCTTGGCCGCGGTCTTCACACTCGTCACGTAGCTGCGCACGCTGCGCGTCGAGACGCCGAGGCGGTCGGCGAGCTCGCCCGCCGTCATCCACTCGTCGGACTCGGCCAGATACTCCAGCAGCCGCTCGTACTTCTCGCTCATATCCCGTCATCTCCGGGCACCGCCGTGCCGGCGGGCTCTTGCCGAACCAGCGTACCCGGCAAGCATCCGAGCCCCACCGTTCCTGGGAAATCAAGGCAGGAGCGCGGATGTCCGGCTCGCTCACAGAGTGGCTTCCGGGGGTGAGGAAGGAAGGCTGCTTGAACGCAGAAGCGTGCTGACCGAGGATTCTTGGAGATCGAAGCAGGACGCGAGGAGGCGTGCGTGGAAAAAGTTCTGATCGTCTGCGGCGCAGGAGCATCGAGCACTTTCCTCGCTCTCCGGCTGCGCGGGGTCGCTCGCGCTCGCGGCCTCGACCTGACCATCGAGGCCGCCACCCGGGCCGACCTCGACGAGCGGCTCGCCGCCACGGACGTCCTGCTCGTCGGCCCGCACCTCGCGGAGCAGTTCGACGATCTGCGCGACCTCGCCTCGGCGAAGGGCGTGCAGGCCGCCTTGCTGGCCGGTACGGTGTTCGGGCCGGAGGGCGCCGAAAGGGCGGCCGACCTGATCGAAGAGCTTCTCGCGAACGCGCGGAGCTCGGTGACAGGCTCAAGGCAGAGCCGAAATAAGGAGATCGAAAATGGCTGAACGAACCGTCGCGATGGCATCGAAGCATGGGCTGCACGCACGCCCGGCCACCATCTTCACCCAGACCGTCGCCAAGTCGGGCCTGCCGGTGCAGATCTCGAAGGCGGGCGGCAAGTCCGTCAACGCCGCGAGCATCCTGGGCGTCATCTCGCTCGGTATCGAGCAGGGCGACACCCTCACCCTCGTCTCCGACGCGGAGGCGGCCGACGCGCTGCTCGACGAGCTCGTGACGCTGCTCAGCACCGACCTGGACGCCGAGTGATGGCCGACACCACGATCCTCCACGGCACCGGAATCGGCCGCGGCATCGCCGTGGGCCCCGTGCTCCGCATGCCCGACCCTCTTCCCGAGCCCGAAGACACTGCCAGCACGCTCACCGCGGACGCCGAGAAGGAGCGCGCCCGCGCCTCCCTCGCCGCCACGGCCGCGATCATCCGCCATCGCGGCGAACGGGCGGGCGGCTCGGCAAAGGACGTGCTCGAGGCCCAGGCCTTCATGGCCGAGGACCCGACGCTGATCGACGACGTGGGGGAGCGCATCGACTCGGGCAAGACCGCCGAGCGCGCGGTCTTCGAGGCCTTCGCCGCCTTCCGGGAGCTGCTCGTCAGCATGGGTGGCTACATGGGCGAGCGTGCCACCGACCTCGACGACGTCTCGCAGCGCGTGGTCGCGCACCTCCGGGGCGTCGCCGCTCCTGGTGTGCCGGACCCCGACTACCCGTTCGTGCTCGTCGCCCGTGACCTCGCCCCGGCCGACACCGCGCTGCTCGATCTCGACAAGGTGCTCGCGCTCGTGACGAGCGACGGCGGACCGACCTCGCACACCGCCATCCTCGCCCGCGAGAAGTCGATCGTCGCCATCGTCGGCGTCACGGATGCGCTGAAGCTCGCCGACGACACCGAGATCGTGGTGGACGCCGCGACCGGTTCGGTCACGGTATCGCCGAGTGACGAGGAGCGCGCCGCCGCCGTGGCCCATGCGGCCGAGATCGCCGCCTCACGGAACTCCGCCACCGGCCCCGGGCGGCTCGCCGACGGCACCGCCGTGCCCCTGCTGGCCAACCTCGGCTCCGCCGACGGCGCCGCGGATGCGATCGCGAAGGGGGCGGAGGGCGTGGGCCTGTTCCGCACCGAGTTCCTCTTTCTCGACTCCACGAGCGCCCCGACCGTCGAGGAGCAGAAGGCGCAGTACGTGCGCCTGCTCGAGGCCTTCGCGGGCAAGAAGGTGGTCGTGCGCGCGCTGGACGCCGGAGCCGACAAGCCGCTGAGCTTCCTCAACGACGCCCCCGAGGAGAACCCCGCGCTCGGCCTCCGCGGCCTGCGCGCACTCCGCGCCAACGAGCCGATCCTGCGCGACCAGCTCCGCGCGCTCGCCGCCGCCGACGCCGAGACCGACGCGGATGTCTGGGTGATGGCCCCGATGGTCTCCACCGTCGAGGAGACCCGCTACTTCACCACCCTCGCCCGCGAGTGCGGTCTGAAGACCGCCGGCGTCATGGTGGAGGTGCCCTCGTCGGCGCTGCTCGCCGACCGCATCCTCGCCGACGCCGACTTCGCGTCGATCGGCACCAACGACCTCACCCAGTACACCCTGGCGGCCGACCGCCTGCTGGGTTCGGTGGCGTCGTTCCAGGACCCCTGGCATCCGGCCGTGCTGAAGCTCGTGGGGGAGGTCGGCAAGGCCGGTACCGCCACCGGCAAGCCCGTCGGCATCTGCGGGGAGGCCGCGGCCGACCCGCTGCTCGCCGTGGTGCTCGTGGGCCTCGGCGCCACCACGCTCTCGATGTCGCCGTCGGCCCTCGCCGACGTGCGCGCCGAACTCGCGCGCTTCACCCTCGACGACGCGCAGCGCTTCGCCGGCCTCGCCCTCTCGGCGAACAGCGCCGTCGAAGCCCGTGCGGCGGTGACCGCGGCCGCGGCCGCGACCACCTGACGTTCCACCGCTCCACACCGCACCATCACCGAGTCATTTCCGCAGCAACACCCGACAACCACAGAAACGGAGAAGCCGTCATGACAACGACGTCACCCACCAAGGCGGGAGGTGCCCGTATCCGCGTCCAGCGATTCGGAACCTTCCTCTCCGGCATGGTCATGCCGAACATCCCCGCATTCATCGCGTGGGGCCTGATCACCAGCCTCTTCATCGCCACCGGATGGCTGCCCAACGGCATCCTCGGCGGCTTCGGCAACGCGGATGCCATCGGCTGGTCGGGCGCGGCGACCGCGCTCGCCGCGGCCCCCGACGGCACAACGTTCCCGCAGTACGTCGGGCTCGTGGGGCCGATGATCACCTACCTGCTGCCGCTGCTCATCGCGAACACCGGTGGCCGTATGGTCTACGGCGCCCGAGGCGGCGTCGTCGGCACCATCGCGACCATGGGCGTCATCGTCGGCGCGAACATCCCGATGTTCATCGGCGCGATGATCATGGGCCCGCTCGGCGCCTGGTTGATCAAAAAGGTCGACAGCATCTGGGCCGGCAAGATCCGTGCAGGCTTCGAGATGCTGGTCGACAACTTCTCGGCCGGCATCCTCGGCGGCCTTCTCGCGATCGCCGGCTTCTTCGGAATCGCCCCGGTCATCCAGGGCCTGTCGAAGGCGCTCGAGACCGGCGTGGACTGGCTGATCTCGGCCCACCTGCTGCCGCTGGCCTCGATCCTCGTGGAGCCCGGCAAGGTGCTGTTCCTCAACAACGCCATCAACCACGGCGTCTTCACGCCGCTGGGCGTGCAGCAGGTCGCCGACCAGGGCAAGTCGATCCTGTTCCTGATCGAGGCGAACCCCGGTCCGGGTCTGGGCATCCTGCTCGCGTTCTCGATCTTCGGCATCGGCCTCGCGAAGGCGAGCGCTCCCGGCGCCGTGATCATCCAGTTCTTCGGCGGCATCCACGAGATCTACTTCCCCTACGTGCTGTCGAAGCCGATGACCATCCTCGCGGCGATCGCCGGTGGCGCCACCGGCGTCGCGGTGAACGTGCTCTTCAACTCGGGCCTTCGCGCACCGGCCTCCCCGGGCAGCATCATCGCGGTGCTCGCCCAGACCGCGCCGGACAGCTACATCGGCGTCATCCTCTCGGTGATCGCGGCCGCGGCGGTGTCGTTCATCGTGACCGCCATCATCCTGCGGGCTAGCCGCAAGCGCGACCTCGAGCGTGGGGAGACGGGCGACCTCAGCTCCGCCATCGCCCAGACCGAGGCCAACAAGGGCAAGGAGAGCTCGGTGCTCGCCAACCTGCGCGCCGAGGGCATCCCCGCCGTCGACGCGGAAGCGGTGGCCGAGCGGACCTCGCTGCTGACCGACACCCGCCCGATCTCGAACATCGTGTTCGCCTGCGACGCGGGCATGGGGTCGAGCGCGATGGGTGCATCCGTTCTCCGCAACAAGATCAAGAAGGCCGGCATCGACGGAGTCACCGTGGTGAACAAGGCGATCGCTAGTCTCGAAGACGACGTCGACCTCGTGATCACCCAGCGCGAGCTCACGCCCCGGGCGCAGGAACGCACCCCGAGCGCCGAGCACGTGTCGGTCGACAACTTCATGAACAGCCCGCGCTACGACGAAGTCGTGGAGAAGCTGAAAGAGCAGCACGCCGCCCGCTAGGCGACGCGCAGGAGGAAGGACGATCCCCATGGCCGTTTTGGAACCGACGCAGATCCGGCTCTCCGGCACCGCCCGCACGAAGGAGGACGCGATCGCCGAGGCGGCCGCCATCCTGGTCGCGGCCGGCGCCGTCGAACCCGGGTACCTCGACTACATGCTCGAGCGCGAGCGCACGGTCTCGACGTACATGGGGAACTTCCTCGCCATCCCGCACGGCACCAACGAGGGCAAGGACACGATCCTCGACTCCGCACTCTCGTTCGTGCGCTACGACGAGCCCCTCGACTGGGGCGGCGAAGAGGTGCGCTTCGTGGTCGGCATCGCGGGCAAGGACAACGGGCACATGGAGATCCTCACCAAGATCGCCATCGTGTTCAGCGAAGACGACGACGTCGCGAAGCTGCTCGAGGCCCAGACGCCCGAGCAGATCCTCGACATCCTCGGCGACATCAACGACTGACCCCGGGAGGGCATCATGAAGGCAGTTCACTTCGGCGCAGGCAACATCGGCCGCGGATTCGTGGGGCTCATCCTGCACGAGGCCGGATACGAGGTGGTCTTCGCCGACGTGAACGCCGAGCTCATCGACGCCCTCGCGGCCTCGTCGAGCTACCAGGTACACGCGGTGGGCGAGAACGCCTCCACCACCACGGTCACCGGCTACCGCGCCCTGAACAGCGCGAGCGACGAGGATGCTGTGGTGGCGGAGATCGCGACCGCCGAGATCGTGACGACCGCGGTGGGCCCGAACATCCTGAAGTTCGTGGCCCCCGTGATCGCCCGCGCGCTCGAGGCCCGCGACCCGGCGCTCCCGGGCCTCGTGGTCATGGCGTGCGAGAACGCCATCAACGCCACGGACGCGCTCCGCGGGCACATCGAGGAGCGGCTCGGCGCCGACTCTCCGGCGCTCGCCCAGGCCGTGTTCGCGAACACCGCCGTCGACCGCATCGTGCCGAACCAGGATCCCGGTGCCGGCCTCGACGTGACGGTGGAGGACTTCTTCGAGTGGGCCATCGAGTCCGGCCCCTTCGGCGCCGCCGTGCCGTCGATCCCGGATGCGCACTTCGTGCCCGACCTCGCACCCTACATCGAGCGCAAGCTCTTCACCGTGAACACGGGCCACGCCACCACGGCCTACCACGGCTGGCTCGAGGGAGCGACGACGCTCGCCGACGCCCTCGCCGTACCGCAGGTGTTCGCCGAGGTCAAGGCGGTGCTCGCCGAGACCAAGGCGCTGCTCGTGGCCAAGCACGAGTTCGACCCCGCGGTGCAGGAGGCCTACCTCGAGAAGAACCTCGTGCGTTTCGCGAACCCGTACCTCACCGACACTCCGGAGCGTGTCGGACGTCAGCCGCTGCGCAAGATCAGCCGGCACGAGCGCTTCATCGGCCCCGCGGCGGAGCTCGCCGAGCGCGGACTGCCCACGGATGCGCTGCTGCGCGCCGTCGCTGCTGCGCTGCGCTTCGATGCGCCTGCCGACCCGCAGAGCGCGGAGCTCGCCGGCCTGCTGGACACCCTGAGCCCGGAGCAGTTCGCCGATCAGGTCTGCGGGATCGGGCCGGAGCACCCGCTGCACCCCGCGCTGGCGGCCACTATACGATCGGTCGACGCATTTCGCTGATTGCGCCCGGGCGTTTCTTAGCGTAAGCTCGATCTTTGGTGTTTTCGGCCGATTTTCGCGTGCCGATTCTCCGCAAGACCAGCACAGACTACTTGAGTGACAGTGAGGCTATGGCCAAAAAAGACGGTGTTATCGAGATCGAGGGCGCAGTCGTCGAAGCTCTCCCGAACGCAATGTTCCGGGTGGAATTGACGAACGGCCACAAGGTCCTTGCCCATATCTCGGGCAAGATGCGTCAGCACTACATCCGCATCCTCCCCGAGGACCGCGTGATCGTGGAGCTGAGCCCCTACGACCTCACCCGTGGCCGGATCGTCTACCGCTACAAGTAGTTCCTATTCCTATAGGGCGCGCTGGAAAGTAACGGCCCGGTCATCATCGGGTACGAGGACAGCGAAGAGAGAAAACAAAATGAAGGTCAACCCCAGCGTCAAGCCCATGTGCGAGCACTGCCGCGTCATCCGTCGTAACGGACGCGTCATGGTGATCTGCAAGAGCAACCCCCGCCACAAGCAGCGTCAGGGCTAGTAGTACCGAACACACAGAAAAGGCAGTGCCAGATGCCGCCCGGTGAGAACCGGGCGGCGGACACCCCCGGTCGGAGGCCGGAGCACAGGCACTGTCCCATACCTCCACTCATCAACAGGAGATAGCCACAATGGCACGTCTAGCAGGAGTTGACATTCCCCGCGACAAGCGCGTGGAAGTAGCCCTCACATACATCTACGGCGTCGGCCGTACGCGCGCCCTCAAGGTGCTCGCCGACACCGAGATCTCGGGAGACATCCGGGTCAAGGACCTGAGCGACGACCAGCTGGTCGCCCTCCGCGACTACATCGAGGGCAACTACAAGGTGGAGGGTGACCTCCGCCGTGAGGTGGCCGCCGACATCCGCCGCAAGGTCGAGATCGGCTCGTACGAAGGTGTCCGCCACCGCAAGGGCCTCCCCGTGCGTGGACAGCGCACCAAGACCAACGCTCGCACCCGCAAGGGCCCGAAGCGCACCGTCGCCGGCAAGAAGAAGGCCGGCCGCTAAGCGCGCCGACTGACCAGGATTCCAGGAGATATATATGGCAACCCCCAAGTCGGCCGTTCGCAAGCCGCGCAAGAAAGAGAAGAAGAACGTCGCCGTGGGCCAGGCTCACATCAAGTCGACCTTCAACAACACCATCGTGTCGATCACCGACACCACCGGTGCCGTCATCAGCTGGGCCTCCTCGGGTGGCGTCGGCTTCAAGGGCTCGCGCAAGTCGACCCCCTTCGCCGCGCAGCTCGCTGCCGAGTCGGCTGCACGCCAGGCTCAGGAGCACGGCATGAAGAAGGTCGACGTGTTCGTCAAGGGACCGGGCTCCGGCCGCGAGACCGCGATCCGCTCGCTCCAGGCCGCCGGTCTCGAGGTGGGCTCGATCAACGACGTCACCCCGCAGGCGCACAACGGATGCCGCCCGCCCAAGCGTCGCCGCGTTTGACCTTTCCGATGTAGCCCGCCGGCGGAGTGCTCCAGGCACTCCGCCGGTGAGGTCGTTCTCCACAACTCAATACCTCTGCACATGAGTGTCATATAGCGGACACTCAGCCGAAAGGAAAAACAGTGCTCATTGCACAGCGCCCCACTCTCACCGAGGAGAACATCTCGGAGTTCCGCTCGCGGTTCGTCATCGAGCCGCTGGAGCCCGGCTTCGGGTACACCCTCGGCAACTCGCTCCGCCGCACGCTGCTCTCGTCGATCCCGGGTGCTGCTGTCACGAGCATCCGCATCGACGGCGTGCTGCACGAGTTCAGCACCATCCCCGGTGTGAAGGAAGACGTCACCGAGATCATCCTCAACGTGAAGGGCCTCGTCGTCTCGTCCGAGCACGACGAGCCGATCACCGCCTACCTGCGCAAGCACGCGTCGGGCGAGGTCACCGCGGCTGACATCTCGGCTCCGGCGGGTGTGGAGATCCACAACCCCGAGCTCGTCATCGCGACCCTCAACGACAAGGCCAAGTTCGAGCTCGAGCTCATCATCGAGCGCGGCCGCGGCTACGTGTCGGCCACCCAGAACCGCAGTGAGTTCTCCGAGGCCGGACAGATCCCGATCGACTCGATCTACTCGCCCGTGCTCAAGGTCACCTACCGCGTCGAGGCCACCCGTGCCGGTGAGCGCACCGACTTCGACCGCCTCGTGGTCGACGTGGAGACGAAGCAGGCCATCACACCGCGCGACGCCATCGCCTCCGCCGGTCGCACCCTCACCGAGCTGTTCGGCCTCGCCCGCGAGCTGAACACCGCCGCCGAGGGCATCGAGATCGGCCCCGCGCCGGTCGACGCCGTGCTCTCCTCGGAGCTCTCGGTTCCGATCGAGGACCTCGACCTGTCGGTGCGCTCCTACAACTGCCTCAAGCGCGAGGGCATCAACACCGTGTCCGAGCTCGTGGCGCTGTCGGAGACGCAGCTCATGAACATCCGCAACTTCGGTCAGAAGTCGGTCGACGAGGTGAAGGACAAGCTCGTCGAGCTCGGCCTGTCGCTCAAGGACACCGTTCCTGGATTCGACGGAGCCCACTTCTACGGCGGATACGACGACGAGAACGTCTGAGACGTTCGTCGCCCGCTGATCAACCCGACCAACTGACCCACATCTGGAGATAAGAAATGCCCAAGCCAACCAAGGGACCCCGTCTCGGTGGCGGACCGGCGCACGAGCGCCTGCTCCTCGCGAACCTGGCTGCCGCCCTGTTCACCCACAAGAGCATCAAGACGACCGAGACCAAGGCCAAGCGGATGCGTCCGCTGACCGAGCGCCTCATCACTTTCGCCAAGCGCGGAGACCTGCACGCCCGTCGTCGCGTGCTCGCCGTGATCGGTGACAAGGCCGTCGTGCACGAGCTCTTCACCGAGATCGCCCCGCTGATGGCGGAGCGCGAGGGTGGCTACACGCGCATCACCAAGCTCGGCTTCCGCAAGGGCGACAACGCCCCCATGGTGCAGATCGAGCTCGTTCTCGAGCCCGTCGCCCCGAAGAAGAAGGCGGCTCCGAAGTCGTCGGCCAAGGCTGAGGCGCCTGCTGCTGCGCCTGCCGAGGACGAGGTCGTCGAGACCCCGGCCGAGGACGCTGCGGAGACCGAAGAGGCCCCCGTGGAGGAGACCGAGACGGTCGAGACCAGCGAGCCCATCGCCGAGGAGGAGCCCGCCGAGGCTCCTGCCGAGGACGACAAGAAGTAGCGCCGAGCGCCCCGCGCTCCGCGTACGAAGGCCCCGCACCCGCAAGGGTGGCGGGGTCTTCGTCGTAGAATCGACTCCGTGCAATCCGAGACGAGAACCTGGCGGCTCCGCCTCGGGATCGCATACGACGGCACCGACTTCTCCGGATGGGCTCGGCAGCCGGGCCTCCGCACCGTGCAGGGCGCCCTCGAAGAGGTGCTCGCGACGCTCTTCCGCCGCTATCCTCCGGCACCTCAGCTGGCCGTGGCGGGGCGAACGGATGCCGGCGTGCACGCCATCGGCCAGGTCGCCCATCTCGATCTCGACGACGCGCAGCTGCGCAGCCTCCGGCGCCGGGGTGACGACGCCTCGACGATGGCGCCCGCGGCCCTGGCCGCGCTGCTGGGCAAGCGGATGAACGGCATCCTCGGCGCAGACTCCGACGTGGCGGTGACGAGCTCCACGATCGCCCCCGCCGGATTCGACGCCCGCTTCTCGGCCGTGTGGCGCCGCTACGAATACCGGGTGGCGGACGCGGCGGCTCCGCTGGACCCGCTGCTGCGGCGTACGACGGTGCGGCATCCGGCCGCCCTCGACGTCGACGCGATGGACTCGGCCGCCCGTGCGCTGCTCGGGCTCCATGACTACGCGACGTTCTGCAAGCCACGCGAGGGCTCGACCACCATCCGCACGCTGCAGTCGTTCGCCTGGACGCGGGAACCGGGAGGCGTGCTCACGGCCCGTCTGCAGGCCGATGCGTTCTGCCACAGCATGGTGAGGGCGCTCGTGGGCGCGACCGTGGCCGTGGGTGACGGCTCGCTGGGCGGACCCGATCTCGTGCGCCTCCGCGACGAACGGAGGCGCACCGGGGCCTTTCTCGTGATGCCGGCGAAGGGTCTCGTGCTCACCGAGGTGGGCTATCCGCCCGACGCGGAGGTGTCCGAACGGGCCGAGCGCACGAGGGCGCGTCGCGACCTCATTTGACCGGGGGAGTGGTATCGCGTAACCTAGACCCTTGGTGTCCGTGCCTCGTGCCGTCCACCCGTAGTTGAGCCCTCCATCGGATGCGTTCGCCCTGAGTCTCAGGGAAAACGCCCACCGGAGTGGGATTCACGAACTCCTCACTCGAACAAGAAAGCAGCACTACTGTGACGCGTACTTACACCCCGAAGGCCAGTGAAGTCCAGCGCGGCTGGGTCATCATCGACGCCACCGACGTGGTCCTCGGCCGTCTGGCCAGCCACGCCGCCGCCATCCTGCGCGGCAAGAACAAGGCCACCTTCACCCCGCACATGGACATGGGCGACTTCGTCATCATCGTGAACGCCGACAAGGTCGCGCTCACCGGTTCGAAGCTCGCGCAGAAGAAGGCCTTCCGCCACTCGGGCTACCCGGGCGGCCTCACCGCCGTCTCGTACTCCGAGCTGCTCGAGAAGAACCCCGAGCGCGCCGTCGAGAAGGCCATCCGCGGCATGCTGCCGAAGACCTCCCTCGGCCGTGACCAGTTCCGCAAGCTGAAGGTCTACGCAGGCCCTGAGCACCCGCACGCTGCTCAGCAGCCCACCCCGTACATCCTCGACCAGGTCGCCCAGTAGCGTCCCGCGTTCGTTCAGCAGACTCAGACAAAGGACTTATCACTACCGTGGCGAAGATCGCAGACCAGATTGACGTGGCTCCCGAGAGCTACTCCACCGAAACCCCGGCCGATGAGGCGCCCCGTGCGCCCCGTGCCGTTCTCAACGTCTCCGGCGCAGCCGTGGGCCGTCGCAAGCAGGCCATCGCCCGCGTGCGCCTCGTTCCCGGCTCGGGCACCCTCTCGGTGAACGGCCGCGAGTTCGCGGACTACTTCCCGAACAAGCTGCACCAGCAGCTGATCACCGACCCCTTCAAGGTGCTCGACCTGATCGGCTCCTACGACGTGGTCGCGAAGATCACGGGCGGTGGCCCCTCCGGCCAGGCCGGTGCGCTCCGTCTCGCCATCGCTCGCGCGCTGAACGAGATCGACCGCGAGAACAACCGACCGAACCTGAAGAAGGCGGGCTTCCTCACTCGTGACGCCCGCGTCATCGAGCGCAAGAAGGCCGGTCTCAAGAAGGCCCGTAAGGCGTCGCAGTTCTCGAAGCGCTAATCGCGCTTCGGCTCTACGCTTAGCGTATGGCTCGCCTGTTTGGCACCGATGGGGTGCGTGGGCTCGCGAACCAGGACGTCACCGCCGACCTCGCTCTTCGGATCGCTCAGGCCGGTGCACGCGTTCTGGGGGCCGAAGCCCGAGATGCCGGTCGTCGACCGGTCGCGGTGGTCGCGCGTGACCCCCGGCAGTCCGGTGACTTCATCGCGGCCGCCGTCTCCGCCGGTTTCGCGAGCTCCGGCGTCGATGTTCTCGACGCCGGAGTTCTGCCGACCCCGGCCGCCGCGTTCCTGATCGCCGACATCGGAGCGGATTTCGGCGTGGTGATCTCCGCATCCCACAACCCGGCGCCCGACAACGGCATCAAGTTCTTCGCGCGTGCCGGCAAGAAGCTGCCCGACGACGTGGAGATCGCGATCGAGGCGGCCCTCGAGCATCCGCAGCTCACTCCTCTCGGTGGCGACATCGGGCGCATCAAGCGGTTCGCGGATGCGGAAGACCGCTACGTGGTGCATCTGCTCACGACGCTGCCGCACCGGCTCGACGGCATCCACGTGGTGCTCGACTGCGCCCATGGCGCGGCCGCCGGTGTGTCGCCCGAGGCCTTCAGCCAGGCGGGCGCCCGAATCACCGTGATCGGCAACGACCCGACCGGAATGAACATCAACGACGGCGTGGGCTCGACCCACCTCGACAAGCTCGCCGCCGCCGTGCTCGCCGCGGGTGCCGACGTCGGCATCGCGCACGACGGCGACGCCGACCGCTGTCTGGCCGTGGATGCGCAGGGCAACATCGTCGACGGCGACCAGATCATGGCGATCCTCGCCCTCGCTCAGCTCGAGCGCGGCAATCTACGGGAGAACACCCTCGTGGCCACGGTGATGTCGAACCTCGGGCTCAAGGTCGCGATGGCCAAGCACGGCATCACGATGCTCGAGACGCGGGTGGGAGACCGCTACGTACTCGAAGCCATCAACGACCGTGGTCTCTCGCTCGGCGGCGAGCAGTCGGGGCACATCATCTTCGCCGACCACGCCACCACCGGCGACGGCATCCTCACCGGCCTGCAGCTGCTCAGCCAGATGGCGGCCAGCAAGAAGAGCCTCGCCGAGCTCGCGAGCGTGATGAAGGTGTACCCGCAGACCCTGGTGAACGTGCGCGGCGTCGACCGCGAGGGCGTGTCGACGGATGCGGTGCTCGCGAACGCCGTCGCCGAGGCCGAAGCCGACCTCGGCGAGACCGGGCGCGTTCTGCTCCGCCCCTCCGGCACCGAGCCGCTCGTGCGCGTGATGGTGGAGGCCGGCGACCAGGCCACGGCCGATCGCATCGCGAACCAGCTCGCCGACGTGGTGCGCCAGCGCCTCTCGACCGGCGTGGAGCGCGCGCTCTAGAGCTTGCGGAGGAGGACCCTGTTGACCTTGTGGTCGGAGTCCTTCTGGAGCACGAGCGTGGCCCGTGAACGGGTGGGCCGGATGTTCGCCATCAGGTTGGGCAGGTTGATGGAGGCCCAGATCCCCTGAGCCGTCTCGCGGGCCTCGGTCTCGGAAAGCGCGGCGTAGCGGTGGAAGTAGGACTTCGGGTTCGCGAACGCGCCGCGTTGCAGGTCGAGGAAACGGCTCTCGTACCAGGTCGCGATGTCGGTGGTGCGGGCGTCCACGTAGAGCGAGAAGTCGAACAGGTCGCTGACCGCGAGCGTGTTGCTCGCCGCGGGCGGCTGCAGCACGTTGAGACCCTCGACGATGAGGATGTCGGGCTGCCGCACGACGATCTGCGCATCGGGCACGATGTCGTAGCTGAGGTGCGAATAGTAGGGCGCCCGTACTTCGGGATTGCCGCTCTTCACCGCGCTCACGAAGCGCAGCAGGGCTCGCCGGTCGTAGGACTCCGGGAAGCCCTTGCGATGCATGATGCCCCGGCGCTCGAGCTCGGCGTTGGGCAGCAGGAAGCCGTCGGTGGTGATCAGCTCGACACGAGGAGTGTCGGCCCAGCGGGCGAGCAGCTCGCGCAGGAGGCGTGCGGTGGTGGACTTGCCGACGGCCACCGATCCGGCGACGCCGATGACGAAGGGTGTGCTCTTCGCATGGTCACCGAGGAAGTCGGTGGTGGCGCGATGCAGCTGCTGCGCGCTCGTGGCGTAGAGGTTGAGGAGCCGTGCGAGCGGCAGATAGACCTCGGTGACCTCGCGCATGTCGAGGGGGTTGCCGAGTCCGCGCAGCTGTACGATCTCGGTCTCGGTGAGCGGCTGCGGGGTCATCGGCGCGAGGGCGGCCCAGTGAGCGCGATCGAACTCCACGAACGGGCTGAACTGCGCGAAGCCGTGTGTCGAGGCGGAATCGGGCATAGGACTCCTATTCTGCCCGAACTCGGCACAGCGGAGCGGCACGGTGCCCTGTGGGCTCGCTGTCAGGCAGCCCAGCGGCCTCGGCTAAACTCGCTCGCATGTGTGGAATCGTGGGTTACGTCGGCAACAACAGCAGTCTCGAGGTGCTCCTCGGCGGATTGCGCCGACTCGAATACCGCGGCTATGACTCGGCCGGCGTGGCTGTGATCGGCGACGACGGCTCCCTCTCGACCCGCAAGCGCGCCGGCAAACTGGCGGTTCTCGCCGACGACCTCGAGGCGCATCCGATGGCCGACGGGCACACCGGGATCGGCCACACCCGCTGGGCCACGCACGGCGGGCCGACTGACGGCAACGCGCATCCGCACCTCGACGCCTCCGGACGCATCGCGCTCATCCACAACGGCATCATCGAGAACTTCGCGAGCCTCAAGCAGGAACTGCTCGACGACGGCTTCGTCTTCGACAGCGAGACCGACACCGAGGTGGCGGCCAAGCTGCTCGGGCGCGAGTTCGAGGCCGGCGACGGACTGCCGGCGGCGCTCGGCCGGGTGGTCTCGCGCCTCGAAGGCGCTTTCACGCTCCTCGCCCTGCACCAGGACGAGCCCGGCGTCGTCGTGGGCGCCCGCCGCAACTCGCCGCTCGTGATCGGACTGGGTGAGGGCGAGAACTTCCTCGGCAGCGACGTCGCGGCCTTCGTGGAGCACACCCGTCGGGCCGTGGCCATCGGGCAGGACCAGATCGTGGTGATCACCCCCGACTCCGTGCTCGTGACCGATTTCGACGGCACCCCCGTCGAGGCGCACGAGTTCGAGGTGTCGTGGGATGCCTCCGCCGCCGAGAAGGGCGGCTGGTCGAGCTTCATGGCCAAGGAGATCAGCGAGGAGCCCGAGGCGGTCGCCAATACGATCCTCGGCCGCGTGGTCGGCGACCAGGTCGTGCTGCCCGAGCTCGCCGACCTCGACGAGGTCCTGATCGGCATCGATCGCGTCATCGTGATCGCGTGCGGCACGGCGAGCTACTCCGGCATGCTCGGGCAGTACGCCATCGAGAAGTGGGCGCGCGTGCCCGTGTCGGTGGAGCTCTCGCACGAGTTCCGGTATCGCGAGCCGGTACTCACGCCGTCGACGCTCGTGGTGTCGATCAGCCAGTCCGGTGAGACCATGGACACCCTGATGGCCGTGAAGTACGCCATCGCGAACGGCGCCCGCACGCTCTCGATCTGCAACACCCAGGGTGCGACCATCGCCCGCGAGTCGGATGCGGTCATCTACACGCACGCCGGACCCGAGGTCGCCGTCGCGTCGACGAAGGCGTTCGTCGCCCAGATCACCGCTCTCTACCTCTTCGGCCTGCACCTGGCGCGGGTGCGCGGCGCCCTCGAGCCGGCGGCGGCGGCGGCGCAGCTCGCCGAGCTGCAGGCCGTGCCGGGGAAGATCGAACGCGTGCTGAAGAGCGCGCCCGAGATCACGCAGCTGGCCAAGTGGATGTCGGACTCGCGGGCGGTGCTCTTCCTCGGCCGTCACGTCGGCTACCCGATCGCCCTGGAGGGCGCGCTGAAGCTCAAGGAGCTCGCCTACATCCACGCCGAGGGTTTCGCCGCGGGCGAGCTCAAGCACGGTCCGATCGCGTTGATCGAGCCGGGACAGCCCGTGTTCGTCGTGGTTCCGTCGCCGCGCGACCCCAACTCGCTGCACTCGAAGGTGGTGTCGAACATCCAGGAGATCCGGGCTCGCGGGGCGCGCATCCTCGCCATCGCCGAGGAGGGCGACGTGGCAGTGCTGCCTTTCGCCGACGAGGTGATCCGCATCCCGCTCGCGGCGCCCCTGTTCGAGCCGCTGCTGACCGTCATCCCGCTGCAGCTGTTCGCGATGGAACTCGCGACCGCCAAGGGCCTCGACGTCGACCAGCCGCGGAACCTGGCGAAGTCCGTCACGGTCGAGTAGGCCGTCGTGATCGTCGGTGTCGGGGTCGACCTGGTCGACGTCGCGCGGTTCGAACGCTCGCTGGAGCGCACGCCTCGGCTGCGCGAACGCCTGTTCGCTCCCAGCGAACGCGCACTGCCGGTGCGGTCCTTGGCCGCCCGGTTCGCCGCCAAAGAGGCGCTGATCAAGGCGGTGGGGCACTCCACCGAGTTCCGCTGGCACGACATGGAGATCATCTCCGACGAGCACCGCAACCCGGCCTTCGCCGTCTCAGGCGGGGTCGCCGAGGCGCTCGCCGAGATCGGTGCCGTGCGCGTGCACCTCAGCATGTCTCACGACGGAGGCAGCGCGATGGCCTTCGTGGTGGCGGAAGGAGACGCGTGATGACGGCGACGGCACGCGAGGCCGCGCCCGACGCGGCTCCCGCTCTGCGGCGCGCGGTCGTGGACACGGCAGCGATCACCGCGAACGTCGCCCACGTCGCCGCGACCGTGGCGCCCGCCGCCGTGATGGCCGTGGTGAAGGCGAACGGCTACGGCCATGGCGCCGAGCGCGCGGCCCGCGCGGCTCTCGACGGCGGGGCGAGCTGGCTCGGCGTGGCCGACGTCGACGAGGCGCTCGCTCTGCGCTCTGCGGGATTCACGACGCCGGTGCTGGCCTGGCTGCACGGCGCAGACCCCGTGTTCGAGGTCGCCGTGGCGAACGACGTGACCCTCGGCATCAGCACCCGGCGGCAGCTCGCCCGCGCGCTCGAGGCGGGAAGCCCGGCGACGCCCGCTCGCGTGCACCTCAAAGTGGACACCGGGCTCGGGCGAAACGGCATCGAGCGCAGCGACTGGGCGGCCGTGTTCGAGGCTGCGCAGGCGGCCGAGGCGAGCGGGCGCATCCGGATCGACGGGATGTTCAGCCACCTCTCGAACGCGAGCGACGACGACGACCTGGCGCAGCTCGCGGCCTTCGATGAGGCCACGGAGCTGGCGCGCGCCACCGGGCTCGATCCGGCCGTACGCCACCTCGCCGCCACGGCGGGAGCGCTTCGGCTGCCGGCGACGCGCCTCGACCTGGTTCGGCTGGGCGTGGGTATGTACGGCCTCTCGCCGTTCGACGACGCCACGTCGGCCGAGCTCGGTCTGCGCCCTGCGCTGCGTCTGGAGAGCCGGCTCATCTCGGTGAAGCGCGTGCGGGCCGGCACCGGCGTCTCCTACGGCTACACCTACCGCCCCGAGCACGACTCCTGGCTCGGCCTGGTGCCGCTCGGCTACGCCGACGGGATACCCCGGCACGTGTCGAACACCGGGAGCGTCTGGGTAGGCGGTTCCGTGCATCCGATCGTCGGGCGCGTGGCGATGGACCAGTTCGTCGTCGACCTCGGCGACCACGAGGCCGCGGTGGGCGATCGGGTCGTGCTCTTCGGCGACGGCGCCGAGGGCCATCCCACGGCCGACGACTGGGCCGCTGCAGCGGGAACCATCAACTACGAGATCGTGACGCGGCTCGGCCGCCGGGTGAAGCGGGTGCCGGAATGAACGCACGAGCCCAGGCGGCGCCAGAACCCAGCGGAGCGGCGCCGGGGCGCGAGGCCGTGATCGACCTCGATGCCTTCCGCCACAACGTGCGAACGCTCTCCGAGCTCGCCCGGCCCGCCGAGACCATGCTCGCCGTGAAAGCGGATGCCTACGGGCACGGCATGGTTCCGCTCGCGCAGGCCGCCCTCGAGGCCGGCGCGAGCTCGCTCGCCGTGCTCGACATCCCGGCCGCGCTCGTTCTGCGCGAAGCCGGCATCACCGCGCCCGTCTTCGCCTGGATGCACGACCCCGACGCTCTGTTCGGAGAGGCCGCCGAGGCCGACATCGACCTCGGCATCTCGGCGATCTGGCAGCTCGACGCCATCGCGGCCGCCGGCGCCTCCCGGGCGCCGCGCGTGCACCTCAAGGTCGACACCGGGCTGAGCCGCAACGGCGCCACGGAGGAGGACTGGCCGGGCCTCGTGCAGGCCGCGCTCGACTACGAACGGCAGGGGGTGGTGCGCGTGCACGCCGCCTGGTCGCATCTCGCCGACGCCTCGCCGGAGGACGACGAGGTCGCCCTCGCTCGGCTGCACCGCGCGGTGGCGGTGGCAGAAGACCTCGGCGCCCACTTCGAACTGCTGCACCTGGCGGCGAGTTCGGCGGGCATCCGGATGCCCGAGGCCCGCCTCGGCCTCGTGCGCTTCGGCATCGCGGCCTACGGCATCTCGCCCTTCGACGATCGCAGCGGCCGCGACCTGGGACTCCGGCCCGTGATGACGCTCCGGGCGCCCGTGGTGTCGGTGAAGCGCGTGCCGGCCGGCCACGGGATCTCGTACGGGCTGACCTACCGCACGGCGGTGGAGTCGACCCTCGCGCTGGTTCCGCTCGGCTACGCCGACGGCATCCCGCGCATCGCCGGGGGCCGTGCCGAGGTCTGGATCAACGGCAAGCGCCATCCGATCGCCGGCCGCATCGCCATGGACCAGTTCGTGGTGGACGCCGGTGACGCCGAGGTGGCCGTGGGCGACGAGGTGGTCGTGTTCGGCGAAGGGGACCGCGGCGAGCCGACCGCCGAGGAGTGGGCGGGTTTCGCGGACACCATCGGCGACGAGATCGTGGCCCGGGTGGGCGAACGCGTCTCCCGGGTGTACCTGGGGGAGAGCGAGCAGAAGCGATGAGCGCGGATGCACGGGCGGCGCTCGCCGCGATCGGGTCACCGCTCGAGATCGAGGACCCGGAGGCGATGCACGACTTCGGCGTGCGTCTGGCCGGGCTGCTCGGTGCCGGAGACGTGGTGCTGCTCACCGGAGAGCTCGGCGCGGGCAAGACCACCTTCGCCCGCGGTCTCGGCGAGGGACTCGGGGTGCGCGGGCCGGTGACGAGCCCGACCTTCGTGCTCGCGCGCACGCATCCCTCGCTCACGGGCGGACCGGCTTTGGTGCACGTCGACGCCTACCGGCTCGGCAGCGCCCTCGAGCTCGACGACCTCGACATCGACTTCGCGCACTCGGTGGTGGTGGTGGAGTGGGGCGCCGGCATGATCGAGGCGCTCACCGACTCGTACCTCTCGATCGAGATCGATCGCCCGCTCGGCGCCGGGGCGGAGCGAGGTTCCGCCGCCATCGAGGCCCTCGACCCCTCCGAGGAGCCCATCGAGCCGCGGCAGGTGCGCCTCACGGGCGTCGGCCCGCGCTGGAGCTGAGCGGCCGTCCGGCCCTCGTTCCGCCTCGCCGCGTTAGGCTCGTTCTGTGCTGCTCGCCATCGACACCTCCGCCGGAACCTCTGTAGCTGTCGTCGACGGCGACACCGTGCTCGCCGAGGGCTCGACCGAGGACACCATGCGCCATGCCGAGGTGATCGGCGAGCTGATCGACCTCGTGCTGACCGAGGCCGGGGTCGAACCCGATGCTCTCGACGAGGTGGTGGCCGGCATGGGCCCCGGCCCGTTCACCGGCCTCCGCGTGGGCATCGTCGCCGCGCGCGCCTTCGCCTTCGGCATCGGCCGGCCCGTGGTGCCGGTGGTCAGCCACGACGCCATCGCCTTCGAGGAGTGGTCGGCCGGCACGCGCGGCCCGCTGCTCGTGGTGACGGATGCGCGCCGCCGCGAGGTCTACTGGTCGCGCTACGAGCTCGCCGCCGCCGCCCCTCTCCGCACGAGCGGCCCGGGTCTGTGCGTGCCCGCCGCGGTGCCGCATCCCGAGGCCGTGCGCATCGATGCCACCCAGGTGGGCGCGGGCGCCCTCGGGCGAGTGGCGCTGCTGCACCGCTCGCTCGGGCGGGCCGACGACGTGGCGGAGCCGCTGTACCTGCGCTCGCCCGACGTCACGATGCCCGGCGCGCGCAAGCGGGTGTCGCAGTGAGCTGGCAGCTGCGCCGCGCATCCGTCGCGGACCTCGACGCCATCATGGCGCTGGAGGAGGCCTCCTTCGAGAGCGATGCCTGGTCGCGCGAGTCGATGGCGCGGGAGATCGAGCACCCGTTCTGCTACTACCTCGTGGGAGTCGACGAGGCGGCCCCGGATGCGCTGGCCGGCTATGCCGGGCTGCTCTGCCCTCCGGGTTCCGTGGATGCCGACATCCAGACGATCGCCGTGACGTCGGCGGCCCGCGGGCGGGGACTCGGGCGGCAGCTGATGCAGGGCCTGCTGGGCGAGGCCGTCGGCCGCGGGGCGCGGTCGATGTTCCTCGAGGTGCGGGCAGACAACCCGGTGGCGCACGGGCTCTACCTCTCGCTCGGCTTCACCGACATCGCCGTGCGCCCGGCCTACTACCAGCCCGACGGGGTCGATGCGATCGTGATGAAGGCCGAGCTGAAGGCTTCGCTGCCGGCCGTCAGGGAAGGGAGCACCCGATGACGACGCGGAACGCGGGAGAAGGCTGGGAGCCCGTCGTGCTCGGCATCGAGACCTCGTGCGACGAGACCGGCGTGGGAATCGTGCGCGGCTCGACGCTGCTCGCCAACGTGATCGCCTCGTCGATGGACGAGCACGCGCGCTACGGCGGAGTGGTTCCCGAGGTCGCCGCGCGCGCCCACCTCGAGGCGATGAACCCGACGCTCGAGGCGGCCCTGGCCGAGGCGGGGCTCGGTATCGGTGACATCGACGCGATCGCCGTGACGAGCGGCCCCGGCCTCTCCGGTGCGCTCATGGTGGGCGTCGGTGCCGCGAAGGCGCTCGCCGTGGCGACGGGCAAGCCGCTCTACGCGGTGAACCACCTCGTGGGCCATGTGGGTGCCGACGTGCTCGCCGACGACGCCCTCGAGTACCCCACCATCGCCCTGCTCGTCTCCGGCGGGCACACCTCGCTCCTCGTCGTGCGGGATCTCGTGGGTGACGTCGAACTGCTCGGCGAGACCATCGACGACGCCGCAGGCGAGGCCTTCGACAAGGTGGCGCGCGTGCTCGGTCTGCCCTACCCCGGCGGCCCGCAGATCGACCGCGTCGCGCTGGGCGGCGACCCGAAGGCGATCCACTTCCCGCGCGGCCTCATGCAGGCCAAAGACCTCGAGAAACATCGTTACGACTTCTCGTTCTCCGGGCTCAAGACGGCAGTGGCCCGCTGGGTCGAGCGCGCCGCCGATGCCGGGGAGGAGATCCCGGTGGCCGACGTGGCCGCGAGTTTCCGCGAGGCCGTGGTGGATGTTCTGCTCACGAAGGCGTTCCGGGCCTGCGCAGACTTCGGCATCCCGCGCCTGCTACTCGGCGGCGGGGTCGTGGCGAACGCGCGGGTGCGCCAGGTGGCGGCCGAGCGGGCCGAGACCCAGGGCGTGACCCTCCGGATCCCGCCCCTGTCGCTGTGCACCGACAACGGGGCGATGATCGCCGCGCTGGGGGCCCAGCTGATCGCGTCCGGGCACCGTCCGTCGACCCTCGGCTTCGGCGCGGACTCGACGCTGCCGGTGACGCAGATCCAGGTGGACGAGCGTCCGGCGGCGTGAACTGTTACGGCGGTCATTGACACTTTCTCAGCGACCCGCCACGATAGGTGCCGTCATCGTATTTTCTTAGGACAATTGGAGCCCTACCTTGACTGAACCCACCCCCGCCTACGCACCCGCGCCGGTCCCCGCCCAGAAGACGAACGTGCTGTCGATCGTGGCGCTCGTGCTGTCGATCCTGAGCTTCAACATCATCGCGGTGATCATCGGCGCGATCGCGCTCAGCCAGATCAAGAAGACCGGCGAGTCGGGCCGCGGCCTCGCGATCGCCGGTATCATCATCGGCGCCATCGGCGTGATCTTCTGGATCATCATCATCATCGTGGTCGCCGTCGCCGCCGCGGCGGGGAACGTGACCGTCAGCACCTACTGAGAACCAGGGCGCAGGCGGTCCGCCGCCTGCGCCCATCCCCCTCCGCCGGCACAGAAGGGCACTCCCCGTGAGCGACACGAACAACAGCACCCCCGGCGCAGAGCCGCCGGTTCCCCCGGTGACGCCGCCGGTGCCCGGTTACCAGCAGCCGCCGGTTCCGCCGGCCCCCAGCTATCCGCCGCAGGCGCAGCCGTACCAGCAGCCTCCCGCGGCACCGGGCTACTACCAGCAGCCTCCCGCCGCGCCCGGCTACCAGCAGGCCCCTCCCGGCTACCAGCCGCCGCCCGTTCAGCAGCCCTACTACGGCTACCAGGCTCCGGCGACGCCGCCGACGAACGTGCTGGCCATCATCACCATCATCCTGGCCTTCGTGTTCTCCATCGCCGGCATCGTGACCGGCCACATCGCCCTCAAGCAGATCGACCGCACGGGTGAACAGGGCCGCGGGCTCGCGAAGGCGGGCCTCATCCTGTCCTACGTCTTCACCGGCCTCTGGGTGATCGGCATCATCATCTACGTGGTGTTCCTCGTCGTGATCTTCGCGGCCGCCGGCGCCGCGGGCACCTACTCCTACTGACCGTTCACCCGGCGACCCGGTCGACCAGGAGCGCCTCGTGCGCTCCGGCGACCCGGGTCAGGATGAGCGTGGCCGATTCGGGCCCCTTGAGTGCGAGCCGTGTGCGCAGCGTCGCGGGATCGACGTCGATTCCACGCTTCTTGATCTCGAGCGTGCCGATGCGACGCTCGCGCAGCGCCTTCTTGAGCTGATTCTCCGAGGCGGGTAGGCGTTCGCGCACCCGGAACGCGCTCGCGAACGGCGAAGCGACCAGAGTGTCTCCGGTGAGGTAGGCGATGTCGGGGGAGAGCATCCCGGCATCGACTTGCTCGGCCAGCGCGCCGATGAGCCGCGCCCGGATGACGGCCGCGTCGGGCTCGTAGACGAACTCGCCCAGCTCGCGCACGGGCGCGTCGACGCTGTCGGCCGCCGCCGTGAGCTCGGCCGCCCCGCTCGCCGAGAGCACGAGCGCAGAGCGGCGGATGCCCGGCCGGGCCAGGGCGCCGAACCAGAGCCCCATCTCGACGGCCTGGCCGTCGTCGGAGACCCATTGCGCCTCGGCGTCGCCGGGGATGAGCGAGCGGTCGAAGCCGGGGCCGAGCTTCACTCCCGTCGGCCGGCGCGCGGCGAGGGCGAAGGCGAAGTCGACCGAGGGGGAGTAGTCGTCGGGACGGGTGAGGCGGGCGGTGTTCTTGGTGCCGCTGGTGCGGCGGGCCGGGTCGAGGTACACCGCGTCCGCCCCCGCCGCGTCGAGGTCGAACTCCTCGGCGTCCGCGTGCACGACCTCGGCGTTCGGGAAGCTCGCGAGGTTGTAGGAGGCGATCGCCGCCGTGACCTCGTCGCGCTCGACCGCGACCACGGGCAGGTCCAGGGCCGCGATGGCGAGGGCGTCGGCCCCGATGCCGCAGCCCAGGTCGGCGACACGCGAGACGCCCGCAGCCCGGAACCGCCCGGCGTGCAGCGCAGCGACCTTGAGGCGGGTCGCCTGCTCGAGGCCGGCCTGGGTGTACAGCAGGTGCTCGGCGAAGGCGCCGAACTTGGCCCTGGCCTTCTCGCGGAGACGGGCCTGGGTGAGCACGGCCGCGACGAGCTCGGGGGAATGGCCGGCCCGGCGCAGCTCCGCCACCTGCTTGACGGCCCCGCCCGCCGTGTACCCGGGCAAGGAGTCGAGAAGCCGGAGCCCTTCGGCGGTGAAGAGGAACGAGAGCTCGGCGGAGTCCATCCGGCAACGGTACCAAGGCGGATGGCCGAGCCGGGCGCATCCGGCTGTGGAGCTTGGCACTCACATTGCGCGAGTGCCAAACGAGCCTCTAAACTCGACTTAGCACTCTCGGTGTGAGGGTGCTAACCCGTGGTTTTTGAAATACAGACATTCAGAAAGAAGAGGTCAACCGTGTCGGTCTCCATCAAGCCGCTCGAGGATCGCATCGTCATCAAGCAGGTCGAAGCTGAGCAGACCACTGCTTCCGGTCTCGTCATCCCTGACACCGCCAAGGAGAAGCCCCAGGAGGGTGAAGTCGTCGCCGTCGGCCCCGGCCGCATCGACGACAACGGCAACCGCGTTCCGCTCGACGTCGCCGTCGGCGACAAGGTCATCTACTCCAAGTACGGCGGAACCGAGGTCAAGTACGCCGGTGAGGACTTCCTCGTCCTCTCGGCTCGCGACGTGCTCGCCGTCGTCGTCCGCTAAGGCCGACACGACTCACGAGAACCCGGGTGGCTCAGGCCGCCCGGGTTCTTCGCGTCTGCAGTAGAGTGACGCGGTGCCCGAGACTCCGCCCCCGTCGACGTTGACGATCGCGGGCTCCGCGGCGCAGCAGTTCCGTTCGGGGCTGGTCTACGCGGCAGCCTCCTACGTGCTCTGGGGCGTCTTCCCGCTCTACTTCCTGCTCCTGCGTCCGGCCGGCGCCTTCGAGGTGGTGGGCTGGCGCATCCTGTTCTCCCTCGTGTTCTGCGCGGTGCTGCTCACCGCCACGCGGGCCTGGAGGCCGTTCCTCGCGATCGCCCGGCAGCCGAGACTGCTGCTGCTCATGGGCGCGGCGGGTGCTCTCATCTACGTGAACTGGCAGACCTACATCCTGGGCGTCCTGTCGGATCAGGTGGTGGAGACCTCGCTCGGCTACTTCATCAACCCCATCGTGACCGTGCTGCTCGGCGTGATCGTGCTGCGCGAGCGCCTGCGACGCCTCCAGTGGGCGGCGGTGGGCGTCAGCGCCCTCGCCGTGGTGGTCCTCTCGGTGGGCTACGGGAGCGTGCCGTGGGTGGCCCTCGTGCTGGCCGGTTCCTTCGGCGCCTACGGGCTCGTGAAGAAGTACGTCGGGCCCCGCGTCGACGCCGCCAGTGGCCTCACCCTGGAGACCGCCTGGCTCGCGCCGGTGGCGATCGTGCAGCTCGTGGTGGTGTCGCAGCTGACCGGGCTGACCTTCGGCACCGTGAGCGCCTGGCACACCGGCCTGCTCGTGATCTCGGGCGTGGCCACTGCGGTGCCGCTGCTGATGTTCGCCTCGGCGGCCCGGCGGCTGCCGCTCGTCTACGTGGGCTTCATCCAGTTCCTCGCGCCGATCATCCAGTTCTGCATCGGGGTGTTCGTTCTCGGCGAGCCGATGCCGCCCGAGCGCTGGGTGGGCTTCGCGATCGTGTGGGTCGCCACTCTGCTGCTCGTGGTCGACATGGTGCGGTCGGCGCGCAGGCCGCGCTCGGCATCCGTGGCGTCCGCCGTGCCCGAGGAACTGCTCTAGGGAGCGATAGGGTGGTGCGACGATGACCCAGCACACCGTCTTCGCCCCGAACGGCCGGGGCCCGCGTCTGGCCGCGCTCACCGCTCTCGCCGCAGCCGTGGCCGTGTCGCTCACCGGATGCTTCGCCTCCGCCGCCCCGGGCGATACCGCCGCCCCCACGCCCGTCGCCAGCATGGCGCAGCCGATGCCGACGGGCGACGGCACCCTCACGATCGGCGTCGTCGTCGCCTTCGGCGGCGCGGATGCCGCGCTCGGAGCCGCTTCTCTCGCCGGTGCCGAGCTCGCCGCCCGCGACATCGACGAGGCGGGAGGCGTGGGTGGCAAGCCGCTCGTGGTGGTGCCCGGCGACGGCACAGCCGGGAAGGCCGCCGCCTCCGTCTCCGCGCTCGCCGCGAAAGCCGTCGACGCGCTCGTGGGGCCCAACAGCGAGGCCGCGCAAAGCGAGGTCGACAGCGCGGCGGTCGCCGCCGGCATCCCCGTCGTCACAGCGGTCGGTGAGGCCGAAGCCGTCGACGAAGCGTTCACGGCGCGCCTGAGATCGTCGGATCCCACGCTGGCCGGCACCGCCTTCGGTGCCGAGAGCTACGACGCGGTGGTCATGATCGCCCTCGCGGCGAAGCTGGCCGGTGACGACGGGCGTGCATCGATCGCGCAGTTCCTGCCGGCTGTCACGAGCGGCACGGCCCAGTGCTCGAGCTACGGGGCCTGCCTCGATGCCATCACCGCGCGCGTCCCCATCCGCTACACCGGTGTGACGGGCCAGCTGAGCACCGCTGCCGGCTCGACGAGCGCCGGCACGCTCGCCCTCGCGGGCCTCGCCCCCTGACCCGCTGAGGGGGCCTCCCAGACACGCTCAGCCGGTCGATGGGCGGCGATGGCAGGATGGGGCACCATGAGCGTTCCCCTCCGGTCACTGTTCGCCCCACACGGCGCTCGCCGCGGCGCCACGGTACTCGCCCTCGCCGCCACGGTCGCCCTCGTGTGCGCCGGCTGCAGCGCCGATGCGGGCAGCAGCCCGGCACCCGGCTCGCCGTGCCGCACGAGCACTCCGACGAGCACGGATGCCACCCCGGCGGCCGAGGCGCCGCCCGCCGCCCTGGTGCGCGGCGACGCGCTGCTGCTCGGGTCGATCGGCAACGGATCGGCCGAGGCCGCCGCGGTCGCGGCCGGCGTCGCACTCGCTGCGCGGGAGATCGACGCGAGTCCGACGGGCGTGCTCGGCGGCAACCTGCGGGTCATCGGCTCCGCGACGGCGGATGCCGGCTCCGTCCTCACCCAGGGTGCGACGGCCGTGGTCGGCCCGTCTTCGCCTGACACCGCCGCGGCGGTCAACCAGGTGACGTCAGCCGGGGCGGTGTTCGCCTCGGCGACCGACACCGCGATCGACCGTTCGGCGTACACCGCTCCGGCGTCGGCGCCGTCTTTCGTGCCCTCGGCTGCACTCCAGGCCTCCGCGCTCGCGCAGCAGCTCACGCACGGCGGCGCCAGCACGGTCGGCGTCATCGCCGTCGACGATGCGTACGGCGCCGCTGTCTCCGCCGCGTTCACCACAGCTCTGCAGGCGGCCGGCGGGACGGTCTCCGCCAACGCCCTGGTGAGGCCCTCGGGGTCGTTCGCGGCGGCGGCCGACGCGGTCGGCGCATCCGCTCCCGACGCCGTGGTGGTGATCTCGCACGCGCTCGACCAGGCCGGGCTCGACAGCCTGCTCGCCGCAGGCAGGATCGCTCCGGCCTCACTCCACCTGCTCGACCAGAGCGCGGCCGACTACGCCGGCGTCGCCGCGGGCGGCGCCCTCGACTGCGTAGCGGGCGTGCGGGCGGGAGTGACCGCCGACGCGCAGTTCCTCGGCCAGCTCGCCGGCATCGCCCCCGGGCTCAGCTCGACGCGCTTCGCCGCCGAGGCACACGACGCCGTGATCGCGATCGCGCTGGCCGCCAATGCGGCGGGCGACCCGGCGGGTGCGGCGATCGCCGCCCAGCTGCCGATCGTGACGAACGAGGGCACGCGCTGCACGGCCTACGACGAGTGCGCCCAGCTGCAGGCGGCCGGAGTCGACATCGATTTCGACGGTCTCACGGGGCCGCTCTCGCTCTCCGCCGCCGGGGTCGAGCAAGCCGGTTCCGCAGCAGCCGTGCTCTACGGAGCCGACGGTGCACCCGCGACGATCGGCACGGTCTTCGGCAGTCTCACGCCCGCGAAGTGACCCGATCGCTCTTCCCGATCGGCTATCACGAATTGCTAACGATGTGCTTGGTGTAGTCCGAGAACACACGATTGAAACAATCACGGCCTAGCTTTGTGAAATCACCGCGCTGGCTCTCGCCTGGGGAGCTCATAGAGCGCGCGCATCATGAAAGGGTTCTCAGGATGATTCGATCCAAGAATGCCCTCCGGACAGCCGTATTGGCGGGAGCGGGCATCATCGCCATCACGCTCTCCGGCTGCGCATCCGGGGGCAGCACGACGTCGACCACGGCGTCGACCGACTCGGCCACCACCTACGCATCCGCGACCTGCGCGAGCGGAGCCAGCACGAAGGACGGCCTCGTCGTCGGCACGATCCTGCCGCAGACCGGTAACCTCGCGTTCCTCAACCCGCCGGAGCAGGCCGGTGTCGGCCTCGCCGTCGCCGACATCAACGCGGCCGGTGGAGTGAACGGGGCGAAGGCGTGCATCCTGGAGTCCGACTCCGGTGACAGCACCGACCTCTCGGTCTCGACCGCGAGCGCCCAGAAGCTCATCGATGCGGGTGTCTCGGTCGCCATCGGCGCCGCTTCGTCCAGTGTCTCCCTGAACGTCGTCGACAAGTTCACCTCGGCCAAGATCGTCCAGATCTCCCCGGCGAACACGTCTGCGAAGCTCTCGGGCTACAGCCCGTTCTACTGGCGGACCGCTCCGCCGGACTCGGTGCAGGGTTCGGCCCTCGGCCAGCTGATCACGGGTGACGGCAACTCGAACATCGCCTTCCTCGTGTTCAACGACGCCTACGGCACCGGTCTCCGCGACTTCACCCAGGCCTCGATCGAGTCCGCCGGTGGAAAGATCGTCTACGGCGCCAAGGGAGCCGGCCAGGAGTTCCCTCCCGGTCAGACCACCTTCTCCTCCGAGGTGACCGCGGCCATCGCGTCGAAGCCCGACGCGATCGTCATCCTCGCCTTCGATGAGACCAAGGCGATCATCCCCGAGCTCGTCGCACAGGGCTTCGACATGTCGAAGACCTACTACTCCGACGGCAACACCTCGGACTACGGCACGGCGTTCGACAAGGGAACCCTCCTGAACGCCCAGGGCACGATCCCCGGCGCGAACCCGAACGACGCCTTCAAGGCGCAGCTCGTGTCGTGGTACAAGGACGTTCAGGGTGGGACCCTGAGCGACTTCTCCTACGGCCCCGAGTCGTACGACGCCACCATCCTCGCGGCCCTCGCCGCGCAGAAGGCGGGCTCGAACGTGTCGGCCGACGTGCAGAAGAACCTCGCCGCGGTCTCCGGATCGACGGGTGGCACCGAGTGCACGACCTTCGCGGACTGCTCGAAGCTGCTCACCGACGGCAAGGAGATCCACTACAAGGGTCAGTCGGGCGTCGGACCGTTCAACGAGAAGAACGAGCCCTCGTCGGCCTTCATCGGAATCTACAAGTTCGATGACGCCAACAAGCCGATCTGGCAGCAGGCCATCGAGGGTCAGACCTCCTACTAAGGAGTAGTCGCCTCGACCGCAGAGCGGGTCCGATCCTCCGGGGTCGGGCCCGCTCTCGGCGTTTCCGGGGCCGGTGGCGTCGCATTAACGGCTGCGGGCCCGACCGGTGATGGTCGGGCCCGCAGCCGTTCGGCGCAGCAGAGCTGCCGTGTCAGATGGCGCCGGGGGCGTCGGGGCCCTTGGCGTCGGCCTCGACGTCCTTCGCAAGGGTTCCGAGGTAGAGCTCGATCACCTTCGGGTCGTCGGCGAGCTCGCGGCCGGTGCCGGTGTAGGCGTTTCGGCCCTGGTCGAGCACGTAGCCGCGGTCGCAGATCTGCAGGCAGCGGCGGGCGTTCTGCTCCACCATGATGATCGAGACACCGGTCTTGTTGATGCGGCGGGTGCGGATGAACGTCTCGTCCTGGCGCACCGGCGACAGCCCGGCGGAGGGCTCGTCGAGCAGCAGCACCGAGGGGTCCATCATCAGAGCGCGCGCCATGGCGACCGACTGGCGTTCTCCGCCCGAGAGGGAGCCCGCACGCTGGGCGCGGCGGTCTGCGAGCACCGGGAACAGGTCGAAGATCGACTCGAGCCGCTCCTTCAGCATCTTGGGGCGCAGGAACAGCCCCATCTGCAGGTTCTCTTCGATGGTGAGGGAGGGGAAGACGTTGTTGGTCTGCGGAACGAAGCCCACCCCGGCCTGCACGAGCTTGTTCGCCTTCTGACCGGTGATGTCCCGCCCGTTCAGGGTGACGCTGCCGGAGCGCACGTTCACGAGGCCGAACAGAGCCTTGAGCAGTGTCGACTTGCCGGCGCCGTTCGGCCCGATGATGCCGATCAGCTCGCCCGGGTAGACATCGAGATTGCACCCGTTCAGGATGTTGACGCCCGGCAGGTAGCCGGCGACCAGGTCGGTCGCCCGCATCACGGGCTCGGGCGCCGAGGCGGCTGCAGCCAAGCTCATTTCTTCTCCCCTTCGGTGTTCGCGTCCTCTTCGGAGATCTCCTTCGCGAGCTCCTCAGCCACCTCGTCGGTGAGGAGGGAGTCGTCGCCCAGGTCGGTGTTGTGGTGGGCGCCGAGGTAGGCATCGATCACCGCCTGGTCTTCCATGACGTCGCCGGGAGGGCCTTCGGCCACCACACGGCCCTCGGCCATCACGACCACCCAGTCGGAGATGTGCCGCACCATGTGCATGTCGTGCTCCACGAAGAGCACGGTCATGCCGTCGTCACGCAGGGCCTGGATGTGGCCGAGCAGTGACTGCGTCAGCGCGGGGTTCACGCCCGCCATCGGCTCGTCGAGCATGATCATGGTGGGGTCGCTCATGAGCGCCCGCGCCATCTCGAGGAGCTTCTTCTGTCCGCCAGACAGGCTCGCCGCCAGGTCGTCCTTCTTCTCGTAGAGCTTGAACCGCTGCAGCAGCTCCTCCGCCTTGGCGTGGACCTCCTTCTCCCGTGCCGCCCAGAGCGGCTTGATGAGGGAGATGAAGAGGTTCTCGCCGGGCTGGTCGCGGGCGCCGAGCAGCATGTTGTCCATGACCGTCATGCGGGCGAGCGCCTTGGTGAGCTGGAAGGTGCGCACCATGCCCTGCTTCGCCACTTTCGCGGCTCCGGTCATCCCGAGCGGGGTGCCGTTGAACTCCCACTTGGCGGCCTCGCCGGCCTTCGGGCCACCGATCAGCCGGGGCGCGGAACTCGGCTTGTCGAAGCCCGTGATGAGGTTGAAGAAGGTGGTCTTGCCGGCGCCGTTCGGCCCGATCAGTGCGGTGATGACCCCGCGCTGCACCTCGAGGTGGTCGACGCTCACCGCGGTCATGCCGCCGAAGCGGCGCACCACGTTGTCGACGGTCAGGATGGAGTCGGGTTTCGAGACACCGGGCTTGCCGTCGAGGCCGACGAGAGCCGCCCGGGCGGCGGCGGAGCCTTCGTGGATGTCGATCACGGGATCACCTGGCATTGAAGCTCAGCTCCTTCTTGTTTCCGAGGATTCCCTGCGGACGGAAGATCACGATCAACATCAGCGTGACACCGATCAGGATCCAGGAGAACTGCTCGGTCTGCTGCGAGGTCATGATGCTCGCCGGCACGAACTGGCCGGCCAGGCCCTGAACCAGGAGACGCAGCGCGAAGAACACGATCGCGCCGAGGATGGGGCCGAAGATGGTCGCCGCCCCGCCCAGCAGGAGCGCCGTCCAGATGAAGAAGGTCATCGACCGGCCCATGCTGTCGGCCTGCAGCGAAGCGGGCAGGATGTAGACCACTCCGGCGACTGCGCCGAGTACGCCGCCGAGGATGAGCGCCTGCATCTTGTAGGAGTAGACGTTCTTGCCGAGCGCGCGCACGGCATCCTCGTCTTCGCGGATGCCGCGGAGCACACGGCCCCAGGGGCTGCGCATGAGAAGGAACACCATCACGCTGAACAGCGCCACGAGCGCCCAGGCGACGAGCCGGATCCACCAGCCGTCGGAGCCCGTGTTGTCGTAGTTCCACGGGCCGAAGCCGGACTGGCCGTCACCCAGGAAGGAGAGGTCGGTGAACGGGCCTCGATAGCTGTTGCCGACGAGGCCGTTCGAGCCGCCCGTGATGTTCGTGAGGAGTGACGAGCGCCCGACCATGCGGATGATCTCCGCCGCCGAGATGGTGACGATCGCGAGATAGTCGCCGCGCAGTTTCAGCGTCGGCACCCCGAGGACGAGCGCGAAGAGCACGGCTGCGGCGAGAGCGATGATCACCGCCAGGATGAGGGGCAGCCCGCCGATGATCGAGATGGCGAAGGCGTATGCCCCGATCAGCATGAAGCCGGCCTGGCCCATGTTGAGCAGACCCGTGTAGCCGAAGTGGATGTTGAGGCCGATGGCCGCGATCGCCAGCGCCGCGGTGCCCGGAGAGAGCGCCGACGCCAGGATCGCGTTGAGTGTTGTCATCAGTTCGTTCATGATGCGCCCTTCTAACCGATCCGCTCACGGCGGCCGAAGATCCCCTGCGGCCGGATCAGCAGCACGAGGATCAGGATGAGCAATGCGGTCGCGTACTTGAAGTCGCCCGGGAGAACGAGGTTCGTGAGCTCGACGACCATGCCGATGATGAGGGCGCCGGCGAGGGCGCCGAAGGCGGTTCCGAGGCCGCCCAGGGTGGTGGCCGCGAACATCAGCAGCAGCAGCTGGAGACCCGTCTGCCAGCTGATGCCGTTCAGCACCAGGCCGAGCATGATGCCGGCCAGGCCGGCGAGGCCGGCCGCGAGGGTCCACACCAGCCGGATGATGCCGTCGACGTTGATGCCCGACGCGGCGGAGAGCGCGGGATTGTCGGAGACGGCGCGCGTGGCCCGGCCGATGCGAGTGCGCAGCAGGAAGAAGCCGACGAGCACGATGGCGATCACCGCGATGAGCATCGCCCAGAGCGATTGCTCGGAGAGCGTGATGGCGCCGAGGTCGACGGTCTTCGGGTTCGACCGGTCGATGCGTACCGTGCCGGCTCCGATGAAGAACTGGAAGGTGTACTGCAGTGCCAGGGAGAGGCCGATCGTGACGATCATCATCTGCATGTTCGACATGCCGCGCCTTCGGAGCGGCTTCCAGATCAGCCAGTCCTGGATGTACCCGGTGGCCGCGCAGATCACCACGGTCACGATCGCGGCCAGGATGAGGTTCCAGCCCAGCAGGTTCGCGAACACGTAGGCGAGGATGCCGCCGAGGGTCACCTGCTCGCCGTGCGCGAAGTTGCTGAGGCCGGTGGTGCCGTAGATCAAGGAGAGGCCGACCGAGGCGAGCGCGAGCAGGAGGCCGAGGCGGAGGCCGGAGGCCGCCTGCTGCAGGAAGCGCTCCCAGGTCACGCCGCCCGACGAATCCGTGGGTGCGGTGGTTCCCGAGGAGCTGTCGCCCGAACCGCCGGTGAGCTTGAAGATGCGGCCGGTGTTCTTGTTGAGTGCGGCGTCGACCGTGGCGGGGTTGGTGGCCGAGGCGTCGAGCGACTGACCTTCGGGGAGGCTGCTCTCGTCGACCTCGACCTGGTACTGACCCGCCGTCGTGATGGCGACGACCCACTTGCCCTGGTCGTTGGTGGTGATGGTCTCGTCGAAGCCGCCGGCGCCGGTGACGTGCAGGGAGACCCCGACCGCCGGGTCACCGCTCGGCTGGTTGATGGTGCCCTGGATGCATCCGGTGGTCGCATCGGCCGTGCACGAGGCCGAGGCCGAGGCCGTGGGAGGCGTGGTGGCCGCGAAGGCCGGGCTCGAGGTGCCGAAGAGGAAGACGCCGAGGAGCGCGAAGACGATCATCAACGCCCCGGTCAGACGGCGTCTGTCGTGGAGCAATCGACCGATCTGTCTGGCCGGCACGGATTGTGTCGTCAAGTTCTGCCCTTCGGGACGGTGCGTGACTCCAGCGGCACGCTTGCCTGATAGTAATAGGCCGCTACGTTATCCCGACTATGTGTCCTCCGTGTTTCACAGCGGGAATTGTGCCGAATTCGTGTCCGAAGCGGAATAGCACGACCGGCGGAGTCGTTACGCTTTAACCAGCACAGAAACGAGGAGTGTATGGACCAGGCGGATCCGTTCGGCTTTGTAGGACTGACGTACGACGACGTGATGCTCCTGCCCGGGCACACCGACGTCATCCCCAGTGAAGCGGACACCTCGTCGCGTCTGACGCGGCGCATCCAGGTGGCGACCCCGCTCCTCTCGGCCGCCATGGACACCGTGACCGAGTCGCGCATGGCCGTGGCCATGGCGCGCGAGGGCGGCCTGGGCGTCTTGCACCGCAACCTCTCCATCGCCGATCAGGCGGAACAGGTCGACCGCGTGAAGCGGAGCGAGTCGGGCATGGTGACCGACCCCGTCACCACGACCCCGGATGCGACGGTCGCCGAAGTCGACGCGCTCTGCGGCATGTACCGCGTGAGCGGACTCCCCGTGGTCGACGGCAGCGGGGTACTGGTGGGGATCGTGACCAACCGCGACATGCGCTTTGTCTCGCCCTTCGAGAAGTCCACGACGCTCGTGCGCGACGTCATGACGAAGATGCCTCTGATCACCGCCCGGGTCGGTGTCGACCCGGACGACGCGATCGCCATCTTCGCCCAGCACAAGATCGAGAAGCTGCCCATCGTCGACGACTCCGGGCGTCTGAGCGGCCTCATCACCGTCAAGGACTTCGACAAGAGCGAGAAGTACCCGAACGCCACGAAGGATGCGGCGGGCCGGCTGCGCGTCGGTGCCGCGATCGGCTTCTTCGGCGACGCCTGGCAGCGCGCCACGAACCTGCTCGACGCGGGCGTCGACGTGATCGTGGTCGACACGGCCAACGGCGACAGCGCCGGCGTGCTCGAGATCATCCGTCGCCTGAAGAGCGACTCCGCCTTCGCCGATGTCGACGTGATCGGCGGCAACGTCGCCACGCGCTCCGGTGCCCAGGCTCTGGTCGACGCGGGCGCCGACGCCATCAAGGTGGGAGTCGGGCCGGGCTCGATCTGCACCACGCGCGTGGTGGCGGGCGTCGGCGTGCCTCAGGTGACCGCGGTCTACGAGGCCTCGCTGGCAGCGCGCGAGGCCGGGGTTCCGGTGATCGCCGACGGCGGCCTGCAGTACTCGGGCGACATCGCGAAGGCGCTCGTGGCGGGCGCCGACACCGTGATGCTCGGCTCGCTGCTCGCCGGCTGCGACGAGAGCCCCGGCGACCTCGTGTTCGTGAACGGCAAGCAGTTCAAGAACTACCGCGGCATGGGCTCGCTCGGCGCGCTGCAGACCCGCGGTGAGAAGACGTCGTACTCGAAGGACCGCTATTTCCAGTCCGACGTGCCGTCGGACGACAAGCTCATCGCCGAGGGGATCGAGGGCCAGGTGCCCTACCGCGGCCCGCTGGCGAACGTGGCCTACCAGCTGGCCGGCGGACTCCGCCAGTCGATGTTCTACGTGGGCGCACGCACCATCCCCGAGCTCAAGCAGAAGGGGCGCTTCGTGCGCATCACCGCTGCCGGGCTCAAGGAGTCGCACCCGCACGACGTGCAGATGGTGGTGGAGGCGCCCAACTACCGGCGCTGAGTTCATTCGTGGGGATGCGAGCCGGCCGAGGTTCTCGCTCCCGCCTTCGGTTGAGCGGAGCTCGAAGGCGGCGGGAGCGAGAACCTCGGCCGGCTCGCTTCGCGTCGTGGGGGAGTGCGCCGGATAGGATGAGGCGTGATGGAAATTGAAATCGGACGCTCCAAGCGGGGCCGCCGCGTCTACGCCTTCGACGACATCGCCGTCGTCCCTTCGCGCCGCACGCGCGATCCGCAGGACGTCTCGGTGAGCTGGTCGATCGACGCCTACCACTTCGACATCCCGGTGCTCGCCGCCCCGATGGACTCGGTCGTCTCACCGCAGACCGCCATCATGATCGGCCAGCTCGGCGGCCTCGGCGTGCTCGACCTCGAGGGTCTCTGGACCCGCTACGAAGACCCCGAGCCCCTGCTCGCGGAGATCCGCGAACTGCCCGAGGGCCGTGCCACCGAGCGGATGCAGCAGATCTACGCCGAGCCCATCAAGCCCGAGCTGGTCGCCGCCCGCCTGGCCGAGATCCGCGCATCCGGAGTGACCGTCGCCGGCGCGCTCTCGCCGCAGCGCACCCAGGAGCTCTACGAGACGGTCGTCGCCGCCGGCGTCGACCTCTTCGTCATCCGCGGCACCACCGTCTCGGCCGAGCACGTGTCGAAGACCGTCGAACCGCTCAACCTCAAGAAGTTCATCTACGAACTCGACGTGCCCGTCATCGTGGGCGGCGCCGCCACCTACACCGCGGCTCTGCACCTCATGCGCACCGGCGCCGCCGGCGTGCTCGTGGGCTTCGGCGGCGGCGCGGCATCCACCACCCGCGCGACGCTCGGCATCCACGCCCCCATGGCGACGGCCGTGGCCGACGTGGCCGGCGCCCGCCGCGACTACATGGACGAGTCGGGCGGCCGCTACGTGCACGTGATCGCCGACGGCGGCCTCGGCACCTCCGGCGACATCGTGAAGGCCATCTCGATGGGAGCGGATGCCGTCATGCTCGGCACCGCGCTCGCCCGCGCCAGCGACGCCCCCGGCGGCGGCTGGCACTGGGGTCCCGAGGCGCACCACTCGCAGCTGCCGCGTGGCAACCGCGTTCACGTCGGCCAGGTGGCGTCGCTCGAGCAGGTGCTCTACGGGCCCTCGCCGGTCGCCGACGGCACCGCCAACCTGATCGGCGCGCTGCGCCGCTCGATGGCGACCACCGGATACTCCGACCTCAAGGAATTCCAGCGCATCGAAGTGGTTGTGGCTCCCTACCTGGGTCATTAGCGTGGGGAGCAGACACCATGGGCTGCCGGCCCGACGGTGAGTCTGCGATGACGCTGCGCTGAAGGAGAGTCCCATGGCCACGAACAACTCGGTTTCGCACTCCACCAAGATCGGGCCCGAGGAGCGGGCGGCGGCCATCGAGACGCTGAAGTCGAAAGAGCTCGACATCCTCGTCGTGGGCGGCGGCATCGTCGGAACCGGCAGTGCGCTGGATGCGGTGACCCGAGGGCTGCGGGTCGGCCTGGTCGAGGCCCGTGACTGGGCCTCCGGCACCTCGAGCCGCTCGTCGAAGCTCGTGCACGGCGGCATCCGCTACCTCGAGCAGCTCGATTTCCGGCTGGTGCGCGAGGCCCTGATCGAACGCGGTCTGTTGCTGCAGCGCATCGCGCCGCACCTCGTGAAGCCCGTGCGCTTTCTCTACCCCTTGAACAAGCGGGTCATCGAGCGCGCCTACGTCGGCGCCGGCATGCTGCTCTACGACATCTTCTCCTACACCGGGGGCCGCCCTCCCGGGGTACCGCACCACCGCCACCTCTCGAAGAGGCAGGTGCAGGCGCTTATGCCGAGTCTCGCGAAGGACGCCTTCGTGGGAGGCATGACCTACTACGACGCCCAGGTCGACGACGCCCGCTATGTGGCGAGCCTCGCGCGCACCGCCTCCTCGTACGGGGCGCACGTCGCCAGCCGGGTGAAGGTGGAGGGCTTCATCAAGGTGGGGGAGCGCGTCGTGGGCGTGCACGCCCACGACCTCGAGACCGGGGAGAAGTTCGAGATCCGCGCCAAGCAGGTCGTGAACGCCACCGGCGTCTGGACCGACGAGACGCAGGCCATGGTGGGGGAGCGCGGCCAGTTCAAGGTGCGCGCCTCGAAGGGCATCCACCTCGTGGTGCCGCGCGACCGCTTCCAGGGCAAGTCGGGCCTGCTGCTGCGCACCGAGAAGAGCGTGCTGTTCGTCATCCCGTGGGGGCGGCACTGGCTCATCGGCACGACCGACACCGACTGGCATCTCGACAAGGCGCATCCGGCCGCCACCGCCGCCGACATCGACTACGTGCTCGAGCACGTCAACACGGTTCTCGCCGTGCCGCTCACGCGGGAGGACGTGGAGGGTGTCTACGCGGGCCTGCGCCCCCTGCTCGCCGGAGAGAGCGACCAGACCTCCAAGCTGTCGCGCGAGCACCTCGTGGCGCACTCGGTGCCCGGCCTGGTGGTGATCGCGGGCGGCAAGTGGACCACCTACCGCATCATGGCGAAGGATGCGATCGATGCGGCGGTCTCGGCCCTCGACGGCAAGATCTCACCTTCGGTCACGCAGGACATCGCGCTGCTCGGCGCGGAGGGGTACCAGGCGGCCTGGAACAAGCGTGGCAAGATCGCGCGCAAGTTCGGGGTGCACACCGTGCGGATCGAGCATCTGCTCAACCGCTACGGAACGCTCACCGACGAACTGCTCGATCTCATCCTCGACGACCCGACGCTCGCCGAGCCGCTGCCCGGGGCCGACGACTACATCGGTGCCGAGGTGGTCTACGCCGCCTCGCACGAGAGCGCGCTGCACCTCGACGACGTGCTCGCCCGCCGCACCCGCATCTCGATCGAGGCCTGGGACCGCGGGGTCTCGGCCGCGCCGGTCGCCGCACGGCTGATGGGCGGGGTGCTGGGCTGGGACGACGAGCAGATCGAGCGCGAGGTGGCCTTCTACCTCGAGCGGGTCGCGGCGGAACGCGCCAGCCAGCTGCAGCCCGACGACGAATCGGCCGAGCGCATCCGCCTGGAGGCGCCGGACATCGTGGCCGCCGACTGAGTGCCGGCTGAGTTCTGCCCGGCGCGCGATCGCGTCTCGTTCTCCACAGGCTGACAGGACCCGGCCGGGGCTCTCTCCGGCCGGGCCTAAAATGGAGGTATCGCGATTCCGCGATGACTTCTGGAGGAGACAGCAATGGTCGACGTTCGCCGCGTGAAGCTTCCCGGCGTGGGGGTGCTGCACACCTTCATCACGTCCGACGGGGGCAAGGTGGGCGTGATCGCGCACCGCTCGGGGCACAGCGACCTGATCACCTTCTCCGACGACGACGGCGGGCCGGATGCGACGAAGGTGTCGCTGCGCCTCTCCGAAGACGAGGCGCACACGCTCGCCGAGCTGCTCGGCGGCACCCAGATCACCGAGTCGCTCACGGCGCTCGACCAGATCCCGGGTCTCAGCATCGACTGGTTCACGGTCGACTACGAAGACCACATCGCCGGGCAACCGCTCGGCAGCCCGGCCGAGCGCGGGATCGCCGGCCTCACCGTGGTGGCCGTCGTGCGCGGCGAGTCCACCAACCCCGCCCCTGCCCCCGACTTCAAGGTCTTCCCCGGCGACACCCTCGTGGTGGCCGGGTCGCCCGAGAAGGTCGCGAAGGCCTTCAACTTCTTCCGCACGGGCGAGCTGAAGAAGGTCGGAGTCGTCGACGGTCCGCCCGGTAACAGCTAGGCCGGGCGGATGCACCTAGGCCCCGACCTCCTCGTCCTCGGCGTCCTTTTCGTCATCGCCTATGTGCTGGGGCGCCTCGGCAAGTCGATCGGGCTCCCCGCCATCCCGATCTACATGGTCGTGGGGCTCTTGGCGAGCCCGTTCTTCGGGTGGTTCCCGATCGACTTCACACACAGCGAGTACATCCAGCTCATCGCCGTCATCGGGCTGATCCTGCTGCTGTTCAACCTCGGTCTCGAGTTCGACCAGGACGAGTTCTTCGGCAACGTCGGCAAGCTGCTGATCTCGGGCGGCTCCTACATCGCCATCAACATGGCTGTGGGCTTCGCCTTCGGCTTCCTGGTGGGCTGGGGCTCGCGCGAAGCGCTCGTGATCGCGGGCATCACGGCCACGTCGTCGAGCGCCATCGTCACGAAGCTGCTGATCGAGCTCAACCGCCTCGCCAATCGCGAGACGCCGATGATCCTCGGCGTCACGGTGGTCGAAGACGTCTTCATCGCCATCTACCTCGCGATCGTCTCGGTGGTGCTCTCGGGCGAGACCGAGATCTGGCCGGTGGTGGGCAAGCTCGCGGTGTCGTTCGTGTTCCTGGTGGTGATGTTCGCGGTCGCGCGCTGGGGCGGGCGCTTCGTGTCCAGACTGTTCCGCACCAAAGACGACGAGCTCTTCACCATCCTGTTCTTCGGCCTCGCCATCATGTTCGGCGGTCTCGGCGAGATCCTCGGGGTGACGGATGCGATCGGCGCGTTCCTGATCGGACTCGTGCTGGGCGCCACCCGCTACCGCAACAAGATCGAGCAGATCGCCATCCCCTTGCGGGATGTGTTCGGTGCCTTCTTCTTCTTGAACTTCGGGCTCGGGCTCGACCCGTCGAAGTTCCCCGAGGTGATCGTCCCCGTCGTGGTGGCGGTGGTCATGACGGTGGTGCTCAACATCGTCGCCGGGCAGTTCGTGGCCTGGCTGAACGGTCTGGGCCCGCAGGCGGGAATCAACACGGCCGCCATTTTGCAGAATCGCGGGGAGTTCGCGCTCATCCTCGCGACGCTCGCGCTGGGGGCAGGGCTCGACGCGCGCATCCAGCCGTTCGCGGGTCTCTACGTGCTCATCATGGCCATCATGGGGCCCATCCTGGCGGTGAACTCGGAGCGGATCGGGGCGGCCATCCTCCGGCCGGCCAAGAAGGTGCCGGCGGGTGCCGATGGTGGTGCGGGTGCGGGTGCCGGTGCGGGTGCCGCGGGAAGCATCTTCGACCCGGCCGAGAGCCTGTCCCGAGCGGAGGCGATCGCCCTGATGGAAGGCACGATCTCCAGCCCGCGCGCGAACACGGCTGAGACGGCGCCGTCGCGGACGGTGCCCGCGGAGGCCGACGCGGCCTCCGATGACGCCGTGGCCCCCGAGACCGAGCGGCTCATCGAGCAGGCGATGCAGCAGTCCGACGAACAGACCCAGAACCCGAGCCAGAGAGACAGCGAGTATTGACGATCTTCCACCTCATGCGACGACCGCGATGGATCGGCGCCCTCGTGCTCTCCCTCGCCGTGGCCGGGGGCTTCGCCGCCCTGGGCCAGTGGCAGCTCGAGCGCGCCGTGTCGACCGGCACCGTGGTGAACAGCGACACCGAGACCGTGCGGCCGCTGCATGAGGTGTCGCAGCCGCAGCAGCCGGTGCTCGGCACCGAGGCGGCGCAACGCGTCGAGGTGACGGGGCACTATGTCCCCTCCGGCTTCGACATCCTCGGCAAGCGCCTGAACGACGGCACGTCGGGCTACTGGGTGATCGGCCAGTTCGCGGTCGACTCTCCCGCCGACACCTATCTCGCTGTGGCGCTGGGATTCACCACCGATCCCGCGCTCGCGACGAGCACGGCACAGGGGCTCAGATCGGCGGGGAGTACGGCATCCGAGACCCTCACCGGGCGCTACCTGCCCACCGAGGGCCCGGTCGTGACGGATGCGCAGAAGCCGCTGATCGGAGTCACCGCGCTCGACGGCGGGCCCCTCGGCACCACGATGTCGGTCTCGGCGTTCGTCAACCGGTGGACCGAGTTCGACGCCTCCGCCGATGTCTACGGCGGCTACGTGGTGAGCGAGACCCCGCCCGCCGGCACGACGGCCATCGCCTCGCCGATGCCCGACCAATCGGTGCAGCTGAACTGGCTCAACATCTTCTACGCCGCCGAGTGGGTGGTGTTCGCCGGCTTCGCCGTCTATTTCTGGTACCGCCTCGTGCGCGACGCCTGGGAACGCGAGCAGGAAGAGGCTGCCGAAGCCGCGGGAAACGCTCCGGATGCGCGGGTAGGCTAGTTTCATGGCTCTCGCACCGAAACCGAAGGACTTTCCGCGCATCCGCGGAGCGCTCAAGTTCTATCAGGTCGCCTCCATCATCACCGGAACCCTGCTGCTGCTCCTGTGCGCGGAGATGGTGCTGAAGTACACCCCGATCGGTCTCGAACTTCAGCTCGGCGGTCCGCACGGGTTCCTCAGCCTCGTGCCGGTGGGCGCCGTCGTGGCAGTGAACCTCAGTACGGCCATCCTGATCGTGCACGGCTGGTTCTACGTGGTCTACCTCTTCTCCGACTTCCGGCTGTGGAGTCTCATGCGCTGGCCCTTCTCACGGTTCATCGTGATCGCGCTCGGCGGCGTCATCCCGTTCCTTTCCTTCTTCCTCGAGGCGCGCATCGCGCGCGAGGTGAAGAGCTACCTGGCCTCCCGCGAAGCGGAGGCCGCGAACCCCGAGCCAGTGGAGGCCTCCCATTAGCGGATCAGAAACCCCGAACCATGAGGAACTGACTCGTCCGGTGCTGGTGGTCGACTTCGGCGCCCAGTACGCGCAGCTCATCGCCCGCCGCGTGCGCGAGGCGAGCGTCTACTCCGAGATCGTGCCGCACTCGATCAGCGCCGCTGAGGTGGCGGCGAAGAACCCTGTGGGCATCGTGCTGAGCGGTGGCCCGTCGAGTGTCTACGAAGACGGGGCCCCCGAGTTCGACCCGGCGATCTTCGAGCTGGGCGTTCCCGTGATGGGGATCTGCTACGGCTTCCAGGTGATGGCGCGCGCGCTCGGCGGCGAGGTCGCACAGACCGGCGCTCGCGAGTACGGCGCCACCGACATGTCGGTGGGTGAGGGCGGCACCCTGCTGCGCGACCAGCCGCTCGCCCAGACCGTCTGGATGAGCCACGGCGACTCCGTGGTGCAGGCCCCCGAGGGTTTCGACGTTCTCGCGAGCACCTCGTCCACGCCCGTCGCCGCCTTCGCCAATCCCGCGCGTGGTCTCTACGGTGTGCAGTGGCACCCCGAGGTCAAGCACACGCAGTACGGCCAAGACCTGCTCGTGAACTTCCTGCACCGTGCCGCGGGGATCCCGGCCGACTGGAACCCCGGCAATGTCATCGCCGACCAGGTGGCCGCGATCCGCGCCCAGGTGGGCACCGGCAAGGTCATCTGCGCGCTCTCCGGCGGGGTCGACTCCGCCGTCGCCGGCGCGCTCGTGCACGAGGCCGTCGGAGACCAGCTGGTCTGCGTCTTCGTCGACCACGGGCTCCTCCGCGAGGGCGAGCGCCGCCAGGTCGAAGAGGACTACGTGGCCTCCACCGGTGTTCGGCTCGTGACCGTGGATGCGCGGGAGCGGTTCTTGAGCGCCCTCGCGGGCGTCAGCGACCCGGAGGAGAAGCGCAAGATCATCGGGCGCGAGTTCATCCGCACCTTCGAGCAGACCCAGGCCGAGCTCATCGCCGAGGCCGCGGCCGACGGCGACCCCATCCGCTTCCTCGTGCAGGGCACGCTCTACCCCGACGTGGTGGAGTCGGGGGGCGGCAGCGGCACGGCCAACATCAAGAGCCACCACAACGTGGGCGGTCTTCCCGAAGACCTGCAGTTCGAACTCGTCGAGCCGCTTCGTGCGCTCTTCAAAGACGAGGTGCGAGCCATCGGGCGTCAGCTCGGCCTGCCGGAGGCCATCGTCGGGCGTCAGCCTTTCCCCGGCCCCGGTCTCGGCATCCGCATCGTCGGCGAGGTCACCTTCGAGCGCCTCGAGCTGTTGCGGCAGGCCGATGCGATCGTGCGCGCCGAGCTCACGGCCGCGGGGCTCGACGCCGAGATCTGGCAGTGCCCGGTCGTGCTGCTGGCCGACGTGCGCTCGGTGGGGGTGCAGGGAGACGGCCGTACCTACGGTCATCCAATCGTGCTGCGCCCGGTGTCGAGCGAAGACGCCATGACTGCCGACTGGACGCGGCTTCCGTACGACGTGCTCGCGCGCATCTCGAACCGCATCACCAACGAGGTCTCGGGCGTGAACCGCGTGGTGCTCGACGTGACGTCGAAGCCGCCGGGAACCATCGAGTGGGAGTGAGACTCCGCCGCCTTCCGCTCTAGCGGAGACAAAGAAGGGCCCGTCCTGACCGGACGGGCCCTTCTTCGTTCGGCGTCGCGCGCCGAGGCTAGTTTCTGAAGATCGCCAGGATGCGCAGCAGCTCGAGGTAGAGCCAGACGATCGTGGTCATGAGGCCGAACGCGGCCGACCAACCGTACTTGCGGGGGGCGCCGCTCTTGACGCCGCGCTGGATGGCGTCGAAGTCGAGCACGAGCGAGTACGCCGCCATGATGACCACGAGTACGCCGATGACGAGGCCGAGCGGGATGCCGAAGATCACGGCGCCGCGGAGGCCCCAGGGGTTGGTGTTGAGCCCGGTGATCATCAGCACGAAGTTGAGCAGCGAGAACACCAGGTAGCCGACCATCGCGATGAGGAAGACCTTGGTGGCCCGCTTCGAGGCGCGCACCTTGCCACTCGCGAAGAGCGCGAGAGTCACGCCGAACACGGCGAGCGTTGCGAGCACGGCCTGGATGACGATGCCCGACCACTGGGCCTCGAAGAAGCCGGAGATCGCACCGATCGCGAGGCCCTCGAAGGCCGCGTAGAGCAGGATGAGCGGAACCGAGGGCTCGCGCTTGAAGGCGTTGACGAGGCCCAGAGCGAAACCGCCGATCGCTCCCACGACGAGGAGGCCGATGCCGAGCGGAGTCGGGAGCGGGATGTTGGTGAAGAAGCCGATGGCAGCGGTCACCAGGAAGACGGCGAACAGGCCGACCGTCTTGATGATCGTGTCGTCGTAGCTCATGCGGTCGGTCTCGGAGGGGGTGGCCGCCGGGCGGTCGTAGAGGTCTTGCAGACCCTCGGCCGAGATCGTCGGCGTCTGCGGCGCGACGGCCTTGCCGTTGAAGACGGGATTGCGCGAGAACGCCGGATTGCTGGAAGATGCCTCTGCCATGTCAGTCTCTTCTATGTGTGGAACGTGAACGTGGACACTGTTAACTTAGTGCACCCTCATGGGCGGCTGGCTGGAAGTACGCCCTGTTCGCGGAGCGGGAAACCGTGAGCCGCGCCGGCCGCGCAGCTCCTCTCGTGATCGGCCATCGCGGTGCGAGCGGGTACCGTCCCGAGCACACGGCCGCCGCCTACCAGCTGGCCTTCGCGCAGGGAGCGGATGCCGTGGAGCCCGACGTCGTGCTCTCGAAGGACGGGGTGGCGGTGGTGCGCCACGAGAACGAGATCTCGGGCACGACCGACGTTGCCGCGCATCCGGAATTCGCCGGGCGCCGCACCACCAAGGAGGTGGACGGCGTACCCACGACCGGGTGGTTCACCGAGGACTTCACCTGGCCCGAGCTGCAGACGCTGCGGGCGCGCGAGCGGCTCCCGGCCATCCGGCCGGCGAGCGCGGGCTTCGACGGGCGGTTCGGGCTGCTGCGCCTGGCCGATGTGCTGCGGCTGGCCGAGGACGCCGGCGCCGGCGCGGTGGTGGAGGTGAAACACGCGAGCTACTTCGACGCTGCCGGCTTCGCGACGGCAGAGATCGTGGCCGCCGAGATCGTGGCGGCCGGATGGGGCGGTCGCGACGGCGACAGGAACGATCGAACCGGCCGTGACGAGTGGGCAGACCGCGCCGGGCGGCACCTCGGGTCGGGCCGGCTCGTCGTGGAGTCCTTCGAGATGACCGTGCTTCGCGCCTTGCGGGTTTCGGGCCTGCCGGCGCACTACGTCTACCTGCTCGAGGCCGAGGGTTCCCCGTTCGACGTCGTCGTGCAGCACGGATCGGGCGCCCCGAGCTATGCCTCGCAGCTGACCGAGGCCGGACTCCGGGCGCTCGCCACCGAGGTCGACGGCATCAGCGTGGACAAGGCGATCCTGCTGCCGCGCGACGAGCAGGGGGCTGCGCTCCGGCCATCCGACATCGTCGATCGGGCCCACGCCGCCGGGCTCCAGCTGTTCACCTGGACGCTGCGCGCCGAGAACGAATTCCTGCCGACGAACTTGCGCTCGGGCAGCGACCCGGCGGCGTTCGGCGACTGGGAGCGGGAGTTCGCGGCTGTGTTCGCCGCCGGTGTCGACGGGGTCTTCGCCGATCAGCCCGATCTCGCGGTGATCGCCCGACAGAGCGTCGGCGGCGCGGCCTAAACTTGGTGGAGCATGAGCGAAACCACCGAATCGACCCCCAGCAGCGTCACGCCCATCATCGTGGGCGGACCAGGCTTCGACGGCCGGGTCACCGCCCCGGGTAGCGGAGCGGGGGCCGAGGAGGGCGACGAGCTGCTCGCCGGGCTGAACCCGGAGCAACGCGAAGCGGTGGTCTACCGCGGGCACGCGCTGCTCATCGTGGCGGGCGCCGGCAGTGGCAAGACCCGCGTTCTCACCCACCGCATCGCCAGTCTCATCCGCGGCCGTGAGGCCTGGCCGAGCCAGATCCTCGCCATCACCTTCACCAACAAGGCCGCGGCCGAGATGCGCGAGCGTGTGGCCCAGCTGCTCGGCCAGGTGGCGGAGGGGATGTGGATCTCCACCTTCCACTCGGCGTGCGTGCGCATCCTGCGCCGGGAGGCCGAGAACTTCGGTTTCACGAAGAGCTTCACGATCTACGACTCCCAGGATTCGCGCGCCCTCGTCAAGCGGATCATCAAGGACCTCCAGGCCGACACCTTCGGGTTCACGGTGTCGCAGGTGACGGGCAAGATCTCCAAGCTCAAGAACGAGCTCTCCGACGTGGAGAGCTACGCTCGGCAGGCGAATTTCTCGGACCCGCAGGACGCGATGTTCGTGGAGATCTTCCGCGCCTACTCCCGCGCGCTCCGCGAGGCCAACGCCTTCGACTTCGACGACCTGATCAGTCAGACGGTGTTCCTCTTCCGTGCCTTCCCGCACGTGGCCGAGAGCTACCAGCGCCGCTTCCGCCACATCCTGGTCGACGAGTACCAGGACACCAACCACGCGCAGTACGCCCTCATCCGTGAGCTCACCAAGCCGCCGGAGTCGAACCAGCTGGCCGGGCTTCCCGCCTTCGGCGGCGGGGGAGCCTCGCTCACCGTCGTGGGTGACTCCGACCAGTCGATCTACGCATTCCGCGGTGCAGACATCCGCAACATCGTGGAGTTCGAGCGCGATTTCCCGGGCGCCAAGGTCGTGCTGCTCGAGCAGAACTACCGCTCGACGCAGAACATCCTCTCGGCCGCGAACTCGGTGATCTCGAACAACTTCGACCGCAAGGACAAGAAGCTCTGGACGGCCGTGGGCGACGGTGAGAAGATCGTCGGCTTCACCGGATACTCCGGGCACGACGAGGCGCAGTTCGTGGCCGACGAGATCGCGAAGCTGCACGACGGCGGCATGGCCTACAACCAGATGGCGGTGTTCTACCGCACGAACTCGCAGACCAGAGCGCTGGAGGAGATCTTCATCCGCTCGGCACTGCCCTACCGCGTGCTCGGCGGCACGAAGTTCTACGAGCGCGCCGAGATCAAAGACGTGATGGCCTACCTCACCGCGGTGGCGAACCCCTTCGACGGCCTCGCGCTGCGGCGCATCCTGAACACACCCAAGCGCGGCATCGGGCCGGCGACGGAGACCCAGCTCGCCTCCTACGCGGAGCGCGAGAACGTGAGTTACCGCGAGGCCATGCGTCGCGCGGGCGAGCTCGGGCTCGGCCCGAAGGTGACGGGCGCGATCCTGCAGCTCGCCGCCCTGCTCGATGAGGCCGCCGAGCTCGTGAACCCGGAGCGCCCGGGCGGCGAGGCGCCGGTGAGCGAGGTGCTGGCTCTGCTCATCGAGAGGAGCAACTACGTCACCATGCTCCGCGCGAGCCGCGACCCGCAAGACGAGGCGCGCGCCGAGAACGTGGAGGAGCTGCTCGCCGTGACGAAGGAGTTCAATCGCAACAACCCGGACGGCACGCTGATCGACTTCTTGACCGAGGTCTCCCTCGTCGCGGCGGTCGACGACCTCGACGATTCGAGCGGCACCGTGTCGCTGATGACCCTGCACACGGCGAAGGGCCTCGAGTACGACGCCGTCTTCCTCACCGGGGTGGAAGAGGATCTGCTGCCGCACCGGATGTCGGCGGGCGAGCCCGGCGGCCCGGCGGAGGAGAGGCGGCTGTTCTACGTGGGCATCACGCGCGCCAAGCAGCGTCTCTTTCTCTCGCTCGCGATGACGAGAGCGCAGTTCGGCGAGACCGCGGTCGCGATGCCGAGTCGCTACTTGCAGGAGATCCCTGCCGAACTGATCGACTGGATCCAGTCTCCCGGTATGGCGACGTCTCGCGGTGGCACGGAGCCGCGGGCGCTCAACGCCCGCGGCCGGAGCGGCTATGGCGGCGGTTCGCGCTGGAACAGCGACTCGAACTTCGGCCTGCCGCCCGCACCTCCCCGCCCCAAGACGGAATGGGCGAACCGGGTCACGGGTCAGGTGCGCGACAATGGCGACCTCGAGCTCGAGCCGGGCGACCGAATCCGTCACACCGACTTCGGTGAAGGCCGGGTCAACCAGGTGACCGGGGTAGGGCCGAAGCGGGTGGCCCACGTGCAGTTCGACCAGGCGGGACCCAAGAAGCTGCTCATCAAGATCGCGCCGATCGAGAAGCTCTAGCCTCACCGCCTCCGGGTGCGGTCTGGGCGGGGCCGACCCGGCGGGCGCTGCGCTCACGGTCGTCTCCGCGAGCGCAGCGCCAGGCCGAGCCCGGCGAGCCCCGCGATGATCGTGGCCGTGGCCGCGGCGATGGAGACCGGGCCACCGTCGCCCACGGAGGTGCCCGTGAGCGCGAGGAGCGCCGACGCGGTCGGCGTCGGCGGAGGTGAAGCCTGGCCGCCCGGGGGGAGTGCGGGAGTCGGTCTCGGCGTCGCCGGGGGAGATGTGCTCGGCGGGGCCACGACCTCGATCGACTCGAACTCGTGCACGCGCCAGTCACCGAAGGCTGTCACCAGCCCGTCGTCGGGTTCGGCGGCCGGTTCACCGAGGTCGGAGCCGGCGGTCGGCGCAGTCCTGCCCGACCCGGTCGGTCGGTCGGCGTCGGTGGCCGGCCTGCCGGCGCCGGAAGCCGCTGCCGTCGAGGCAGTCCGAGGGCCGGGAGTCGCCGAGAACACGAAGTAATAGAACCCGGGCGCGGACACCGCGATGCAGGGGGACTCGTACTCGCCGTCGCCCGGGACGGTGGTCGTCACCGATCCCGTGACCGGAGCCCCGCCCGGATGCTCCGGCACGTTGCCCGGGGCGGGGCGCTCGGCCAGGGGCCCGATGAGCGTGCTCTCGACCTCGATCGGGTCGCCACCCGGCGGAAGACCGGTCACGCCCAAGCGGTCGCTCACGCATCCGGCCCCGGTCTGATGGTTCACCGAGGCCATGGTCTCGATGGCGGGAGTCGCATCGACACGGGTCGTCTCCGCGGCGACACCGAAGCCGGAGCTCCAGCCCAGCAGCCGGTCTCCACCGCGTTCGGGCGGTGTGCGGCCGGGGTCGATCGAGTCGGTCCACACGTAGTAGCCCGCTGCCGGCAGGACGCACGGCGGCGTGGTTCTGCGCACGGGACCCTCATCGATCACGGTCTCGACAGCGCAGACGATCGGCCCGTCGGCCGGCGGCTCGGCCGCTTCGGCGGGGCGGCGGGGGAACGGGCCCCACAGGGTGCTCGAGACCACCACCGGAATCGGCCTGAGCGAGCCGTCCGCAGTCGTGTACACACCCCAGGCGCCACCGGTCGGAGACTCCGGATGCACCTCGACCGTGAGCTCGTCGGCCAACGGGTCGCCCGCCTCGGCGACCACGGAGCCCGTGCTGGTCTGCACCTGCGGGCGGAAGGGAAGGGAGTTCGGAGCCGTCGCCGAGGCCCGCGCCCCCGCGTCCACGCCGAAGGACGAGGTCACGAGCAGGCTCTGAGCCGCTCCCGTGTTCCGGCCGAGTCGGAACCGACCTCCGTAAGGGAGGTCGCGGTAGGAGACCTCGGCCGCGACGGTCTCGGTGGCTCCTGCCTGATCGGGTCGGATGCCGCGGGAGCGCCCATTCGGCACCGACGCCTCCCGTGAGCCGTCTTCGAAGGTCGCTCCCCGGAGGGTGACGACCGCGTCGTGCGTGCCGGGCGGCACCGTCTGCGGCCCCGCGAGGTAGTCGACCACGAGCTCGGGCGTCACCGAGCCGCCGGGCCCGGTCAGATCGAGCCTCACGGACGCGGTGGCTCCGCGCGAGGCGCCACCCGCCGCATCCGCGCGTCGCAGCATGTGGTTCGCCGCGTCGAGCACCTCCCCGGCGTGACCGTTGGCCCGGCGCGCGAAGTAGGCCTGGTCGTGCCCGGCGAGGCCCGTGATGGTCCAGGTGGCGAGCTGGGCCGCCGCCGCCTCGAAGGGATCGGCCGGGTCGCCCCAGGTTCGGGAGAGGTACGCCAGCCGTGCCGCGTCGTCGGCCGGCACCAGGCCGGAGAGCTGCCCGTCGACGTAGTCGACGTCGGACCCGGCGGGCTGCGGCTTGGTGACGTCGATGCAGTAGCCGGAACTCCCGTCGTCGAGGCGGTAGCTGCCGATCCACGAGGCGTGATCGACGTCCCACAGCACGCCACTGCCGTGGCCGAGGGTGTGCGCGGCCGAGGCGGGCTGCGCGGCACCGGCCAGGGCGGCGGAGAGGGTGGCGAGCAGGAGCAGGAGACCTCCGAGGAGGCGACGACGTGGGTTCATGAACACAGGGTGACGGGCGTGCATCCGAGGGGCGGACGGCCGCCGCGAATCTGTGCACAACCGCCGTTCGCGCCCGGGTTGGGGAGGACAAGACGCCCGGCTCCGCGGGAGTAGAGTCTTAGATGGTGTCCGGATCGACGACGGGGAAACCTCCTGTCGGCGAGCCTTGAGTCATGTCCCGTACGAGGGACCTGCGAGAAGAAAGCGGATTGGAAGACCAGCGTGGATCTATTCGAGTACCAAGCCCGAGACCTCTTTGAGAGCTATGGCGTTCCGGTTCTGCCGGGCATCATCGCGGATACGCCCGAAGAGGTGAGGGCGGCCGCGGAGAAGCTCGGCGGCGTCACCGTGGTGAAGGCGCAGGTGAAGGTGGGCGGCCGCGGCAAGGCCGGCGGCGTCAAGGTGGCCAAGGACCCGGAGGCCGCCGAGGAGGCGGCGAAGGTGATTCTCGGTCTCGACATCAAGGGCCACGTCGTGAAGCGCGTGATGGTCGCCGGTGGCGCCCGCATCGCGCAGGAGTTCTACTTCTCGGTGCTGCTCGACCGCGCCAACCGCTCCTACCTCTCGCTCACGAGCTACGAGGGCGGCATGGAGATCGAGCAGCTCGCCGTCGAGCGCCCCGAGGCCCTCGCGCGCATCGAGGTGGACCCGATCGCCGGCATCGACCTCGAGACCGCGAAGAAGATCGCCGTCGAGGCGAAGTTCCCCGCCGAGCTCGTCGACAAGGTCGCGCCGGTGTTCGTGAAGCTCTGGGACGTCTACAAGGGCGAGGATGCGACGCTCGTCGAGGTGAACCCGCTGGTGCTCACCGAGGAGGGCGACATCATCGCCCTCGACGGCAAGGTCTCGCTCGACGAGAACGCCGACTTCCGTCACCCGAACCACGAGGCGCTCGAGGACGCCGAGGCGGCCGATCCGCTCGAGGCCAAGGCCAAGAAGCTGAACCTCAACTACGTGAAGCTCGACGGCCAGGTCGGCGTGATCGGCAACGGCGCGGGGCTCGTGATGTCGACCCTCGACGTGGTCTCCTACGCCGGCGAGAAGCACGACGGCGTGAAGCCGGCCAACTTCCTCGACATCGGCGGCGGAGCATCCGCCCAGGTGATGGCGAACGGCCTCGACGTCATCCTCGGCGACGAGCAGGTGAAGAGCGTGTTCGTGAACGTCTTCGGCGGCATCACGGCGTGCGACGCCGTGGCCAACGGCATCGTCGGCGCCCTCGAGGTGCTCGGCGACACCGCCACCAAGCCCCTCGTGGTGCGCCTGGACGGCAACAAGGTCGAGGAGGGGCGGCGCATCCTCGAAGAAGCGGCCCACCCGCTCGTGACCCTGGCGCTCACCATGGACGAGGGCGCCGACAAGGCCGCCGAGCTCGCCGCGGCTGCGAAGTAAGTAGAGGACGAGAGAGCTATGTCGATTTTTCTGAACAAGGACTCCAAGGTCATCGTGCAGGGCATCACGGGCGGTGAGGGCACCAAGCACACCGCCCTCATGCTGAAGGCCGGCACCCAGGTGCTCGGCGGCGTGAACGCCCGCAAGGCCGGCACCACCGTCTCCCACACCGACAAGGACGGCAACCCCGTCGAGCTGCCGGTGTTCGGCACGGTCGCGGAGGCCATCGAGGCCACCGGCGCCGACGTGTCGATCGCCTTCGTGCCCCCGGCCTTCTCGAAGGACGCGATCATCGAGGCCATCGACTCGGAGATCCCGTTGCTCGTCGTGATCACCGAGGGCATCCCGGTGCAGGACTCGGCCGAGGCCTGGGCCTACGCCAAGGCCAAGGGCAACAAGACCCGCATCATCGGCCCGAACTGCCCCGGCATCATCACCCCCGGCGAAGCCCTCGTGGGCATCACCCCGGCGAACATCACCGGCAAGGGCCCGATCGGCCTCGTGTCGAAGTCGGGCACGCTGACCTACCAGATGATGTACGAGCTGCGCGACCTCGGCTTCTCGACCGCCATCGGCATCGGCGGCGACCCCATCATCGGCACGACGCACATCGACGCGCTCGCCGCGTTCGAGGCCGACCCCGAGACGAAGGCGATCGTCATGATCGGCGAGATCGGCGGCGACGCCGAGGAGCGCGCGGCCGACTTCATCAAGGCGAACGTCACGAAGCCCGTCGTGGGCTACGTGGCGGGCTTCACCGCCCCCGAGGGCAAGACCATGGGCCACGCCGGCGCGATCGTCTCCGGCTCGGCCGGCACCGCCCAGGCGAAGAAGGAGGCCCTCGAGGCCGCCGGCGTGCGCGTGGGCAAGACGCCCAGCGAGACCGCCGCCCTCCTCCGTGAGGTCTACGCAGCCTTGTAGGGCATCCGCCCCTTCGAGCCGTCAGCTCGTCCCGCACCGACACGATCGGAACGGGATGACCTGACGGCTCGTGCGGTTAAGCCAGAATGTTCCCATGACCACCGAGAGACGTGACGGGATGTCGCTGGCGCAGCGGCTGCGGCACGAGGTGGTGACGCCGGAAGCCATCTACGGCACGATCCTGGTGACCGCGCTCATCGTGCTCGCCGAGGACGGGGAGAGCGACTTCAGCCTGCTCGTCGTCGTGGTGGCGACGAGCTTCGTCTTCTGGATCGCCCACGTCTTCGCGGCCACCGTCGCCCGGCACGGCAAGCGCGGCGACACGGAGATCCCGCTCGGGCAGGCTCTGGCCGACGCGGTGCGGCACTCCTCAGGCCTTCTCACCTCGGCCGTCATCCCCGTGCTGTTCCTCGCCCTCGGTGCGGCGGGCGTCCTCTCCGAGGCGGTCGCCTACGACCTCGCCCTGGTCGTCGGAGTGGTGGTGCTCTTCCTGCTCGGGCTGCTCGCCTTCGCCGAACGGGGCAGCCGGTGGTACTGGTGCCTGCTCGGCGGGCTGGCGACCGCGCTGCTCGGCGTCATCGTGATCTTCTTGAAGGTGGTCTTCCACTGAGCTGAGCGCAGGCGTGCCGTCGGCGGATGCACGCACCCGGCGGGTAGGCTCGGCCACGCATGAATCGCCCAATCACCGCCCTGCTCTCCGCCCTCGACGCGGTGATCGTCGTCGCGATCGGCGTGGGTATCCCGCTCGTCCCCCTGACCATCCTCTGGGCCACCCAGTTCGGGCTCGCGGTCGACTGGCTGTCGTTCTGGCGCGCATCCGGCGATCTCTGGCTGCTCGGCAACGGCGTCGATCTGCTGCTGACCATCGACCCGGCCATCGCGCTGCGCCTCGGCGTGGCCGGGGCCGAGCTGCCCTTCGAGGTGGGCATCGCACTGCTCGGCTTCGCGCTCGTGACCGTGCTGCTCGGCGTGCGCTCCGGCCGGCGGCTGACGGCGACCGCCTATCCCGTGACGGGCGCCGTCGCCGGTGCTGTGACGCTCGCCTTGTTCGCTCTGCTCGTGTGCCTCGGCTCACGCGACCCGGGCGCTCTGCCCTCCGTCGGGCAGAGCATCGTCTACCCCGCCTTCGTCTACGCCCTCGGCATGGCGATCGGCTACGCCTGGGCCACGCGCCGCATCGCGCCGGTGGAGTTCGGCCAGGGCTCCGCGATCCGTCAGCGCTGGGCGGGGCGCATCGCCGCGATCGCTCCCGGCGACCGAGGCCTGGTGATGCTCGCGTTCCGGGCCGGCGCCATCGCCGCTGCGGCCGTGGTGGGCATCTCGGCCGTCGCGATGGCCCTCATCCTGGTGTTCAACTTCTCGTCGATCGTCTCCCTCTACGAGAGCCTGCAGTCGGGCCTGATGGGCGGCATCGCCTTGACCCTCGCGCAACTCGCGCTGCTGCCCAACCTCATCGTGTGGACGGCGAGCTGGTTCGTGGGCCCGGGCTTCGCCCTCGGCGCCGGCTCTGCGGTCTCGCCTCTCGGCACCCAGCTGGGGCTCGTCCCCTCGCTGCCGGTGCTCGGCGCGCTGCCCCACGGCACCGCGGCGCTCGGCTTCCTGGGCCTGCTGGTGCCCGTGGCGGTGGGCTACTTCACGGCCGCAGCGCTGCGGCCCGGTTACCTCGCGAGCGTCGACGGTCGCGCCGGGAGGGGCCTGCGGCTCGGGCTGACCGCCGCGGGGGCCGGCGCGGTGGGGGCGAGCATCCTGGCCCTCCTCGCCCTGTGGTCGGGCGGGGCCGCCGGGCCGGGCCGGCTCGCCGAGGTGGGACCCGACGCCGGCTGGGTGTGGGTGTGGGCCTTCCTCGAGCTCACCGTCTCGATGCTGCTGGGCCTGATCGCCGGGGCGTCGCGTCGCGTCGCGGCGGATACACTGTGACGGTGCTGTCGCTGCTGGTTCTGATCTCCGGAGGAGGCTCCAATCTCAGGGCCCTCCTCGAAGCGTCGAGCGATGCGGAGTATCCGGCCCGGGTGATCGCCGTCGGTTCCGACACCGATGCGCCGGGCCTCGCCCACGCCGAGGAGTTCGGCATCCCGAGCTTCACGGTGGTTCCCACGTCCTTCTCCTCGCGCGAGGCCTGGGGCGCCGAACTGCTCGAGCAGATCGAGCGCTGGTCGCCCGACCTCGTGGTGTGCGCCGGATTCATGCGCATCCTGCCGCCCGTCGTGGTGTCGGCGCTGACGCCGCAGCTCATCAACACCCACCCGGCCCTCCTCCCCGCCTTCCCCGGCGCCCACGCCGTGCGCGACGCGCTCGCCGCCGGCGTCGACACCACCGGAGTGACCGTGCACGTCATCGACGAGGGCGTCGACACGGGCCCGGTGATCGTGCAGCGCACCGTGCGCGTGGAGCCCGGCGACACCGAGCACGAACTGCACGAACGCATCAAGACCGTCGAGAGAGACCTGCTCGTGCAGGCCGTGCTCGACATCGCCAACGGAGAAGTCGATCTCAAGGAGATAGCAGCACGATGAGTGGTCCCCAGCACGACCCGAGCCTCTACACGCACCGCGACACGGTGCCGATCACGCGGGCGCTGATCTCGGTCAGCGACAAGACGGGGCTCGTGCCCTTCGTGCAGGCGCTCGCCGCCGCCGGGGTCGAGATCGTGTCGACCGGGTCGACCGCCAAGACCATCGCCGACGCCGGCGTCGCCGTCACCGAGGTGTCGAGCGTCACCGGCTTCCCCGAGTCGCTCGACGGCCGCGTCAAGACGCTGCACCCGGGCGTGCACGCCGGCATCCTCGCCGACCTGCGCCTCGAGTCGCACAAGCAGCAGCTGGCGGAGCTCGGCATCCGGCCCTTCGACCTCGTGGTGGTGAACCTGTACCCGTTCCGCGAGACGGTCGCCTCGGGCGCGGCTCCGGATGCGGTGATCGAGCAGATCGACATCGGCGGGCCTGCGCTCGTGCGCGCCTCGGCCAAGAACTTCGCGAACGTGGCGATCGTGGTGTCGCCTGAGCGCTACACCGATGTGCTGGCCGCCATCGCCGCGGGCGGAACCGGCCTCGCAGTGCGCCGAGGTCTCGCGGCCGAGGCCTTCGCGCACACCGCCTCCTACGACACCGCCGTGGCCGGCTGGTTCGCCGAGCAGCTCGGGGGAGCGGATGCCGATGCCGTCGCCGCCGAGGAGCTCGCGACGGACGCCGCTGCTCCGGGTGCTGACGCCGGCTTCCCGGATGCACTCGCCATCTCCGCCGCGAAGGCCGCGACCCTGCGCTACGGCGAGAACTCGCACCAGCAGGCAGCGATCTACACGCTCGAGGGCGGCGCCGGCATCGCCCAGGCCGTGCAGCTGCACGGCAAGGAGATGTCGTACAACAACTACGTCGACGCCGATGCCGCCGTGCGCGCGGCCTACGACTTCGCCGAGCCGGCCGTGGCCATCATCAAGCACGCGAACCCCTGCGGCATCGCCGTGGGCGCGGCCGGCGCTCCGGATGCGATCGCCTCCGCACACGCCCAGGCCCACGCCTGCGACCCGGTGTCGGCCTTCGGCGGCGTGATCGCCGCGAACCGCACGGTGACCCTCGCGATGGCGCAGCAGGTGAAGGAGATCTTCACCGAGGTGCTCGTGGCCCCGGCCTTCGACGGCGAGGCCTTCGAGCTGCTGGCGACGAAGAAGAACCTCCGCCTGCTCACCCTTCCTGAGGGCTACGCGCGCGAGGCCGTGGAACTGCGGCAGATCAGCGGGGGCTTCCTCGCCCAGACCCCGGACGGCTTCGCGGGGCTCGACCCGGCGAACTGGACGCTCGTGGCCGGCGGAGCCGCCGACGAGGCCACCCTCGCCGACCTCGTGTTCGCGTGGAAGGCCTGCCGGGCGGTGAAGTCGAACGCCATCCTGCTCGCCTCGGGCGGCGCCTCCGTCGGCGTCGGCATGGGCCAGGTGAACCGGGTCGACTCGTGCCACCTCGCGGTGACCCGCGCCGGAGACCGCGCTGCGGGCTCCGTGGCGGCCTCGGATGCCTTCTTCCCCTTCGCCGACGGGCTCGAGGTGCTGCTCGAGGCCGGCGTGAAGGCCGTCGTGCAGCCCGGTGGCTCGGTGCGCGACGAGGAGGTCGTCGCGGCCGCGGCGGCCGCCGGTGTCACCATGTACTTCACGGGGGAACGTCACTTCTTCCACTAGACCGTCGGGCCGGTGACGCTCGTCGCCGGCCTGTCGAGCCAGCATCGAGCCGGTATTCGGGTGCCGCACCGGTGGCATCCAGCCAGAATCACCTAAGGTCAAAGAATGTCTTCACTCCGTCTCCGATCGCTCGGGGCCTCGCTCGTCGCGGCCGTGGCCGTCGCCCTGATCGCGCTCGTCGGAGCCGACCTCGCCTTCTTCGTCGGCAACGCCCAGAATCCGCAGGTGTTCACGGCGTATTCGCCCTACTTCCTGCCGGCGACGCTGCTGCTGTTCGTGTTCGCAGCCGTCTTCGGCATCGTGGGCGCCTACCGCCGCTGGTACACGGCACTCATCGCGGGCGTCGTGGGGGCGACGCTCGCCGCCTTCGTGGGCACGGGGATCTCCGCCCTCGGCGCCGGCATCGCGCTCGACGCCATGCTCGCCCCGCTCGCCGCGACCCTGCTGGGGAACAACCTGATCTTCATCATCGCCGGCGTGCTGGCCTCGGTGACCGTCGCGCGCCGCATCTACGCCGCTCTCGCGAGCGATGCCGAAGAGGAGGTGCTGCGCAAGCGCTACGCCCTCGTGCGCCGGCCCGCGGCCACGCTCGCCGACGGCCTCGTGACCCACATCGAGCGCTCCCCGGTCGACGTCGATCTCGCCGAGGAGCAGTGGGAGTCGTATCTCGCCGCGCTCACCGGAGCCGGCTGGGACCCGGTGGAGGTCGACACGGCCGACGATCTCGCCGACTCGGTGTTCGTGGAGGACACGGTGGTGATGTTCGGCGCCCTCGCGGTGATCACGAACCCGGGCGCCGAGGAGCGGGTGGCCGAGACCGAGGCTGTGGAGGCGACCGTGCGATCCCTCGGCATCGAGGTGCTGCGGATCGCGCGACCCGGCACCCTCGACGGCGGCGACGTGCTGAAGATCGGCTCGACCGTCTACGTGGGGCGCGGCGGGCGCACGAACTCCGACGGCATCCGGCAGCTGCGCAAGATCCTCGCGCCGCGCGGCTACTCGGTCGTGGCCGTGCCGATCACCAAGGTGCTGCACCTCAAGAGCGCCGTCACCGCGCTGCCCGACGGCACCGTCATCGGCTACCGCCCGCTCGTCGACGACCCCTTCGTGTTCGACCGCTTCCTCGAGATGCCGGAGCCGGCGGGAGCCCACGTCGTGGTGCTCGCCGACGACACCGTGCTGCTCGCGGCCTCCGCCCCGGAGTCGGCCCGGCTGATCGAAGGACTCGGCTACCGGGTGATCTCCGTCGACATCTCCGAGTTCGAGAAGCTCGAGGGCTGCGTGACCTGTCTCTCCGTGCGGGTGCGCTGAGCCCTCGGATGCTCGGCGCCCGCCGCGGTTGCATTCCGTGGCATCGCGAGGGTAGCCTATAAGGCTGCCTCGACGCCAACACCCCCTCAAAGGGGGTATTCGTCGTGCCCTCACGCAGACGCACCCCCACGAAAGAGATGGTCATGGAAGCCGAGTCGACTGCTACCAGTACGGTGGCGGTGCTGTCGCGCCTGCATCCCTTCGTGAAGCCGGCGCTGCCGCGCATCTACGGCGCCATGGTGGTGTCGCTCTCCGCGAGCGTGGTGGCGCTCGCCATCCCGCAGGTGCTGCAGTGGATGGTCGACGGACCGCTCGCCGACGGCGACGCCTCGCAGATCTGGCTCGCCGCCGGGATCGTGCTCACCCTCGGCGTGCTCGAGGCGGTGCTGATCGGCGCCCGTCGCGCCCTCGTGCTCACGCCGGGAACCTACGTGGAGTCGCGGATGCGCAACGCGCTCTACCGGCAGCTGCAAGACCTTCCGGTGGCCTTTCACGACCGCTGGCCGAGCGGGCAGCTGCTCTCGCGCGCCGTGAGCGACCTCAACCTCATCCGGCGCTGGCTCTCGTTCGGGCTCGTGCTGCTCGTGGTGAACGTGCTCACGATCGTGGGCGGCGCCGTCATCCTGCTGTTGCTCAACTGGGTGCTCGGGCTCATCTTCGTGGCCGCGGCCGTGCCCGTGATGATCTACAGCTTCGCCTTCGAGCGCAAGTACTCCGACGTCGCGCGGCGCAGCCAGGACCAGGCGGGCGACCTCGCGACGAGCGTCGAGGAGTCGGTGCACGGCATCCGGGTGCTCAAGGCCTTCGGGCGCAGCCGCTACGCCCTCAAGCGCTTCGAGAGCCAGGCCGAGCAGCTGCGCGGCACCGAGATCGAGAAGGCCAAGGCCATCGCGGGCATCTGGCTCTACCTCACCCTCATCCCCGACCTCGCCTTCGGGGTGTGCCTCGTGGTGGGCGTGTGGCTGGCCTCGACCGGAGCCTCCTCGGTGGGCGAACTGGTGGCGTTCTTCGCCACCGGGACGGTGCTGCTGTTCCCCATCTGGTCGCTCGGCTACTTCCTCGCCATGACCCTCGACGCGAAGACCGCGACCCTGCGCTTCTTCGAGGTGATGGATGCGGTGAACACCATCGAAGACCCGGCCGAACCCCGTTCGATCGCCGACGGCCGCGGCGAGCTCTCGTTCGACGAGGTGCACTTTCGCTACCAGGATGCGCCGGAGGCCTTCTCCGACCTGCTCGACGGCGTGACGCTCACCGTGCGGCCGGGGGAGACCATGGCCCTCGTCGGCCTCACGGGCTCGGGCAAGTCGACGCTCACGGCGCTGGCCAGCCGGCTCTACGACGTGACCGGCGGTGCCGTGCGCGTCGATGGCGTCGACGTGCGGGAGCTCCGCCGCGACGAGTTGCGCACCCGGGTGGCGATGGCCTTCGAGGAGGCCACGCTCTTCAGCCAGACCGTGCGTGAGAACGTGCTGCTCGGCCGGCCCGACGCCACGGAGGCCGAGCTCCGCGAAGCGCTCGAGATCGCGCAGGCCACCTTCGTCGACGAGCTGCCGCAGGGGCTCGACACGAAGATCGGCGAGGAGGGCATGAGCCTCTCCGGCGGGCAGCGGCAGCGGCTCGCGCTCGCCCGGGCGATCGCGGCGAAGCCGAGCATCCTGGTGCTCGACGACCCGCTGTCGGCGCTCGACGTCGACACCGAGGCGCTCGTGGAGGCCGCGCTGCGGCGGGTGCTCGCCACCACCACGGCGCTCATCGTGGCGCACCGGCCCTCCACGGTGGCGCTCGCCGATCGCGTTGCGCTGCTGCAGGAGGGGCGCATCACCGCGGTGGGAACGCACGCCGAGCTGCTCTCCTCGAGCGAGCACTACCGCTTCGTGATCTCGAGCCTGGAAGGCGAAGAAGCGCGCGAGCGGGCCTTGCTGGACGACGAGCGCGATGAAGACAGACCGACCGCAGAACGCACCGAGGAGGTGACGAGATGACCGACGCATCCGTCCGCGGAGTCGGTGGCGAGGAACGCGACGACTTCTCGCGCGCCGAGAGCAAGCAGATCCGTGCCCGCTCGCTGCGCCTGCTCGGCTCGCTCGTGCAGCCCATGCGGGCACGGCTCGTGCTCAGCATCGTGGTGGTGGTCATCAGCACCCTCTCGCAGGTCGCCGGCCCCGCCATCATCGCCTACGGCATCGACACCGGGCTCCCCGCGCTGCTGAACGCCGACTGGATGCCCGTGGCCTTCGCCGGTCTCGCCTACCTGCTCTCCGGGGTGGTGGGCGCCACGCTCATCGCCTGGTTCACCATCCTCTCGGCGCGCATCAGCCAGGCGATCCTGTTCGACCTGCGCAAGCGCGTGTTCCTGCACACCCAGAAGCTCAGCCTCGAGTTCCACGAGAGCTACACCTCCGGGCGCATCATCTCCCGGCAGACGAGCGACCTCGATGCCATCCGCGAGCTGCTCGACTCGGGCATCAACCAGCTCGTGCAGGGCGTGCTGTACATGCTGTTCACGGCGATCGCGCTGTTCCTCCTCGACCCTGCGAGCGGCTTCATCCTGCTCGCGGCGCTCGTGCCGCTCGCGGTGCTGACGCGCTGGTTCCAGCTGCGGTCGCAGCGGATGTTCCGACGCACGCGCGTGGCGTCGGCGCGGCTCATCGTGATGTTCGTCGAGACCATGACGGGCATCCGCGCGGTGAAGGCGTTCCGCAAGGAGAAGCGCAACGAGGCCGAGTTCGGCGGCCTGGTGGAGGACTACCGCGACGCCAACGCCCGCGTGATCAAGCTCTTCGGCGTCTACGACCCCGGGCTGGTGCTGATCGGCAACGTGGCCGTGGCCGTGGTGCTGCTCGTGGGTGGCTTCCGGGTGATCGACGGCGGCCTCGCGGTGGGTGTGCTGCTCGCCGCCGTGCTCTACACGCGGCGCTTCTTCGACCCGATGGAAGACATGGCCATGTTCTACAACTCCTACCAGAGCGCCACGGCCGCGCTGGAGAAGATCTCGGGCGTGCTCGAGGAGGAGCCGAGCGTGCCCGACCCCGAGCAGCCCGTCGACCTCTGGGAATCGGCCGGCGCGATCTCGTTCGAGGGCGTCGAGTTCGGGTACACCGAAGACCGGCCCATCCTGCCGCACTTCGACCTCACCCTCCCGGCGGGCCAGACCGTGGCGCTCGTGGGCTCCACCGGCGCCGGCAAGTCGACGCTCGCCAAGCTCATCTCGCGCTTCTACGACCCCACCCGCGGCCGGGTGACGCTCGACGGCATCGATCTGCGGGAGCTGCATCCGAAAGACCTGCGCCGGGCCATCGTGATGGTCACGCAGGAGGCCTACCTGTTCTCCGGAACGGTTGCCGACAACATCGCGATCGGCAAGCCCGACGCGAGCCGTGAGGAGATCGAGGCGGCGGCGCGCGCGGTGGGCGCCGACGCGTTCATCCGAGGGCTCCCGAACGGCTACGAGACCGACGTGAACAAGCGCGGCGGCCGGGTGTCGGCCGGGCAGCGGCAGCTCATCTCGTTCGCCCGCGCCTTTCTCGCCGACCCGGCCGTGCTCATCCTCGACGAGGCCACGGCGTCGCTCGACATCCCGAGCGAGCGCCTGGTGCAGGATGCGCTGCAGACGCTCCTCGCCGACCGCACGGCCGTCATCATCGCGCATCGGTTGTCGACCGTGTCGATCGCCGACCGGGTGCTCGTGATGCAGAACGGGCGGATCGTCGAAGACGGCTCACCAGCCGAGCTCATCGGCGGCGACGGGCGCTTCGCCCAGATGCACGCCTCCTGGCGAGACTCGCTCGTGTAGCGGCGGAGGGGGAATCGTGGGCTACGCCATTCTGGTGATCACGCAGACCATCGTCTTGCCCGTGGTCTCGGGCGGTATCGAGCTCGCCGTCGCCGGCGGCGATCCGGTGCTGGTGTTCGGAAAGTGGTGGGTCTTCTGGGGAGTCGGCACGCGGCTGCTGGTGGCCGGAGCCGCCCAGGTCTCCGGTCGGGGACCGACGGCCGCGATTCTCGGCTCTTCCGCCCCGAGCGTCCCTGAGCAGCAGCTCATCCGCGAGCTGGGCACGGCGAACATCGGCATGGGCCTGGCCGGTCTCCTCGCGCTGGTGCCCGGGTGGGCGCTCCCGGCGGGGGTCGCGGGCGGAGTCTTCCTCCTCGTCGCGGGCGCCATGCACCTCCCGAAGAAGGGCAAGAACGCCCAAGAGACGCTCGCGACCTGGACCGACCTGATCGTCGGGGCCGCCGTCGTCGTTCTCGCCGTCTGCACCCTCATCCGGGTCGCGGCGGGGTAGGGCGCCGGGTCAGGGCTTCCAGGCGAAGTACTGCGAGCCGTACATGAACACGATGTGCCAGCCGTCCTGGCACAGGATGTTCGAGGTGTCGAGGGCCTGGGGCCACCAGGTGTCGTCGAGCGGAGGCGTGTTGCCGGCGATCGAGGGGTCGCAGGTGGTGCCGATCGTCGCCGGAGTGGGCACTCCGAACTGCATGATGGCGTCACCCGTCTCGGTGTTCTCCTTCATGCGGATCATCACCGCGTTCTCGGGAACCCACGACGGAGCCTTCACCACGGAGCTCGAGGCCTGCGAGTCGGCGAGCGTCGGGTAGAGCGCGGCCTGCACGGGCGGTGTGATGGCGTTCGCGAGGGTGCAGCCGGACAGCGCGGCGACGAGACCTGCCGCCGCGAGCCCGGCGAGAAGTACGCGTCTCTTCATCGGCTGTGGGTGTTCCTCTCGTGATGGGCATCCGGGTGCAACGGCTGCCACCGAGCTACAGCGTAGCTGACGGCATAACCCGGTTCCCGCGAGATCGCTCGGAGCGGGGTGCCTTCGGCGTCGTAGTGCTCCCGGGCACGCACCTCATGACCGGCCGGAGGGAGGCCTCCGGAGCGCACCACCCGCCACCACGGATGCGCGCTTCCGTAGCGCCTCATCACCGATCCGACGGCGCGTGCGGCGCGGCTGCCGAGCAGCGCCGCCACGTCGCCGTAGCTGAGTACTCTCCCAGGCGGAATCGAGTCGACCACCTCGAGCACGGCGGCGACGAACGACGGATGCTCCTGCTCGTCGAACGACGGATGCTCCTGCTCGTCGTGCGCGGACGGCCGGTCGTTCCGGCCTCCGGTCACAGAGCCAGAGCGGCGATCGTCTCGCCGTAGGGGGTCTCGCCGATCTGCTCGAAGCCGATGCGCTCGAAGAACGCCGCCGGCCCCGCCTCGCCCGGCTCGAAGATGACGGTGATGCGGTCGAAGCCGCGGCTGCGGGCCTCGTCGGCCAGTGCGCGCACGGCGAAGCGGCCGACGCCGTGGCCCTGCGCATCCGCCGCCACGTTCATGCGCCAGATGCAGCCGCGGAAGATGTCCTCCTGCGCGTCGGGGTCGAAGTTGCCCATGATGAAACCGACGACCTCGTCGTCTTCGAGCACGACACGCGGCCACGCGGTGGCCGGGTTCACGTAGGCCTCGGCGATGGAGTGCGAGACCGGGGCCACGAACTGCTCCTGACCGGGCTTGAGCGTGAGCGTGTTGGCCGCGACGATGTTGGACGCCGACAGCTCTTCGAGCCTCAGTTCACTCATGGTCAGAGACTAACCTCTGCGTGAGGGCCGCGCCACCGGGCGCAGGGCCGTCCCCGTTCCGAGCCGGGCAAAACTATCTCGATGTCGAGATAGTTGCGGAAGCGGGTAAACTGGCACACGGGCCATTTCCGGCGGTTGTTGAGGAGCTGAATTGCAGAAGATCAAGGTTGAAGGCACTGTCGTCGAACTCGACGGCGACGAGATGACGCGCATCATCTGGCAGGCCATCAAAGACACGCTGATCCACCCCTATCTCGATGTGAACCTCGAGTACTACGACCTCGGCATCGAGCACCGCGACGCGACCGACGACCAGGTCACGATCGACGCCGCCCACGCCATCCAGAAGCACGGCGTCGGCGTCAAGTGCGCCACCATCACGCCCGACGAGGCGCGCGTGGAGGAGTTCGGGCTGAAGAAGATGTGGAAGTCGCCGAACGGCACCATCCGCAACATCCTCGGCGGCGTCATCTTCCGCGAGCCCATCATCATCTCGAACATCCCGCGCCTGGTGCCCGGCTGGAACAAGCCGATCATCATCGGCCGTCACGCCTTCGGCGACCAGTACCGCGCCACCGACTTCGTGTTCAAGGGCAAGGGCAAGCTCACGGTCGAGTTCACGCCGGCAGACGGCTCGGAGCCCCTGAAGTTCGACGTCTACGACGCTCCGGATGACGGCATCGCCCAGGTGCAGTACAACCAGGACGCCTCGATCCGCGACTTCGCCCGCGCCTCGCTCAACTACGGCCTCAGCCGCAACTACCCGGTCTACCTCTCGACGAAGAACACGATCCTGAAGGCCTACGACGGTCGCTTCAAGGACATCTTCCAGGAGATCTTCGAGGCCGAGTTCAAGGAGCAGTTCGACGCCGCCGGCCTCACCTACGAGCACCGCCTCATCGACGACATGGTCGCTTCGGCCATGAAGTGGGAGGGCGGCTACGTCTGGGCCTGCAAGAACTACGACGGCGACGTGCAGAGCGACACCGTGGCGCAGGGCTTCGGCTCGCTGGGCCTGATGACCTCGGTGCTCGCCACGCCCGACGGCAAGGTCGTGGAGGCGGAGGCCGCGCACGGCACCGTCACCCGGCACTACCGCCAGCACCAGGCCGGCAAGCCCACCTCCACCAACCCCATCGCCTCGATCTACGCCTGGACCCGGGGGCTCGCCCACCGCGGCCTGCTCGACGGCAACCAGGCCCTGATCGACTTCTCGCTCACCCTCGAAGACGTGGTCATCAAGACCGTCGAGTCGGGCAAGATGACGAAGGACCTGGCCCTGCTCGTCAGCCCCGACCAGCCGTACCAGACCACCGAGGAGTTCCTGGCGACCCTCGACGAGAACCTCAAAGCCCGCATGGAGGCTGCCGCCTAGGCATCCGTCCTCTCACCAAGAACACGGAGTTCTTCGACAAAACGCCGGCCACGGGGCCATCCCCGCCGGCGGGTCGTCGAAGAACTCCTTGTTTTTGGTTCTGGGTGAGGGTCTGGTGTGGGGTGGGGTGAGGACGAGGTCAGGCGAACTGGGGGGTGCCCAGGGGGAGGCGGGGGTAGAGC
>SCNI01000014.1 GCA_005502775.1 Microbacteriaceae bacterium 3FA27C10 | reverse complement strand
CTGCACGGCGTCACCCACGCCCAGAACCCCTCCGTGCCCGACGGCGCCGCCTGGACCGAGGCCTACTTCCCCTCCTCCGCCCCGTCGAGCAACGGCGACGCCGTGCAGCTCCACGCCGACGTGCTCCGCCCCGCGAACCTCGCGCCCGGCGAGAAGACCCCCGTCATCATGTCGATCGGCCCCTACTTCTCGCACTCCGGCGCGAACGTCGACACGCATCCGGCCCACACCGGCCCCTCGACGCGGTTCACCGACCTCATCGACGGCGCGCAGCTGATGGCCCGCGGCTACACCTTCGTCTACGTCGACCTGCGCGGCTTCGGCGCGAGCACCGGATGCATCGACTGGCTCGGCCCCGGCGAGCAGGCCGACGTGGTCAGCGCGGTCGAATGGGCGGCGCAGCAGTCGTGGTCGACGGGCGCGGTGGGCCTCTACGGCAAGTCCTACGACGGATCCACGGGTCTCGCGGGCATCGACCTCCAGCCCGCGGGCCTCAAGGCGGTCGTGGCTCAGGAGCCCTCGTGGAGCGGCTACGACTACCTCATCACCAACGGCATCTCGCGCCCGCAGCAGGTCGAGAGCCCCCTGTCCTACCTCGTGACGGCGAGCCTGCCGGGCGTCGACCACGCCTACCAGCAGGACGGCTACGACATCCCGGCCGACACCCCGCAGTACCTGCAGAACGCGGCCTACGAGACGACCCATCCGGAGTGCCGGCAGACCATCATGGCAGAGACCAAGGAGATGGACCGCCAGAGCGACTTCTGGCGCAGCCGCGACCTGCCGGCGAACGTGGGCGGCTCGGCGGTGCCGCTGCTGTTCACCCAGGGGCTCACCGAGCAGAACACCAAGCCGGAGGGCATGCAGCAGTTCCTCGACGGCCACACCGGCGAGGTTCGCGCGTGGCTCGGCCCGTGGGACCACGTGCGCGGCAACGAGCTCGACAAGAACGGCACCCTGCAGATGGGCCGCACCACCTGGTTCGACGAGGTGATGGCGTTCTACGACGCCCACCTGAAGGAGCAGACCACGGAGGTGTCGTCGTACTTCTACATCCAGGACAACTTCGGACGGTGGCGCATTCAGAATTCCTGGGGCACGACTGCGAAGACCGCGGTGATCCCGCTGCAGGCCGGCGCCTACACCGACACCGGGCGGGGCACGCAGACCGACGACGATCCGGTCGGCCCCAACCCCAACCCGTTCTCCGTTCGGCTCGACGACGGCCACGGCGACCCCGTGCCCGACGCGAACGACAAGTCCGTGGGCGTGCTGACCCTCTCGCGCCCGCTGCGCACCGACGTGCGGCTCACGGGGACCCCCGTGGTCGAGCTGAACACCCAGGGCGCCGGCAACACGATGGTGCAGCTGTGGGATGTCGCGCCCGACCGCAGCGCGGTCATCGTCAACGACAACGTCTCGACCCTGTCTGCCGACGGAGTCACCCGGTTCACCCTGTTGAGCATGGACTGGACCGTGCGCGCCGGCCACCGCCTCGCCGTGACCGTCGACACGATCGAGTGGGGCTACTGGATCCCCAAGCCCAGCGGCACGCCCGTGGTCGTCACGGGCGGCACGGTGAGCGTGCCGGTCGAGTCCACGGCGGCCGATGTGCCGGCCGCCGGCGGCCGGGCGCCGTTCCTCGACCAGTTCCTCACCTTCGCGGCGCTCGACTACCCGGTTCCGGCCGCACCCGAGACGTTCACGCTCAGCGCCGCGGTCGGCCGCATCAGTTCCGCGGCGGGCACCGTCGTGGCCGGCACCGCGTTCGAGGTGGCGGGCGCGGGGTACGACCCGGGCGCATCCGTCGCTCTCGCCGGGCCCGGCGGGCTCGCCGTGACCACGACGACGGATGCGCAGGGCGCGTTCCGCGTCACGCTGCGCCTCCCCGAGACGGTCGCGGCCGGCCCCGCCACGCTCACCGCTGTCGCGGAGGACGGCGGGCGGGCCTCGCTGGACCTCACGGTGGTGGCCGCCGGCACCCCGACGCTCGCCGCGACGGGCACGGCCTCCGGTGGCCCCGCATCCCTCGCCGCGGGCGCTGCACTGGCGCTCCTCCTGGGCGCCTCGCTCAGCATTCTGCGCCGCCGCACCCGCCGCGCGCAGCTCTGACAGGAGCCCGCATCGACGGACATGGCCGCCGCCCCGCGCGCCGGGCCGGCCCCGTGAGCCATGCGGGCGCTGCGCGCAGTGCGGGCTCCCCGCTCAGATGAGCTCGGAGCACGCGCTCGACGGCGAGGACAGCGGCGTCGGCGACGGCGTGCGGATGCCGTCCAGGATGAGGCCAAGGTGCCGGCTCCAGGCGAGCGGATCCATATCACGGGTCGCCTCGATGACCCCGGCGACCGAGAGGATGATCACGGCGAAGTCGGACTCCACGACGTCCTGCCGGATGGCCTTCTGCTCGTGCGCTCGTCGCACCAGCGCGCCGATGCTGTCCCGGATGCCCGTCCGCAGCTCGGCGAGACGCGGGGCGCCGTCGAGCGACGCGGTCATGAGGAAGGTGAAGCCCTCTTCCCGGGCCTCGAGTTCGCAGAGGCCGCGGAGGAAGTGCACGAGCCCCTCCCACGCGTCCGTGCGGGCGACCGCGGCCTCGATCAGGGCGGTGACCTCGAGCAGCGGGTCTTCGAGCACGCTCTGCCAGAGCGCCGCGCGGGTGGGGAAGTGGCGGTAGAGGGTGGCGTTGCCCACGCCCGCGGCGGTGGCGATCGGCTCGAGCGGGGCGTCGAGCCCGTGCCGCGCGAAGGCCCGGCGGGCGGCGCCGACGAGGCGCGCGCGGTTGCGCAGCACGTCTCGTCGTGGCGTCCGGTTCTCCGGGCCCTCGCTGCCGGTCATCTTTCGATGGTACGGAAATTCCCCGGGTCGTGCGGAATACGGAGAGCGGTATCCGCATTGAAACGGAAGCAACTGTTCGTTTCTCAGACTAGGAGTCCCCTTCCATGCACATCGCCTCCGTCATCATCTCGATCCTGCTCGCCCTGGCCCTCGCCGGTTCGGGCATCCAGAAACTGCGTCGCGCGCCGGCGATCGTCACCCAGATGACCGGGCTCGGGGTGTCCTCGCGGATGCTGACCGTGCTCGGCCTGCTCGAGGTCGCGGCCGCCGTCGGCCTGATCGTGGGCATCTGGTGGACCCCCCTCGCCATCGCCGCGGCGATCGGCGCCGTGATCTACTTCATCGGCGCGATCATCGCCCACGTGCGCAAGAGCGACAAGAACGTCGCGCCGGCCGCCGTGCTGCTGGTGCTCTCGATCGCGACTCTGGTGCTGCTTCTTCTCGGGGTGTGACGCGGGGACGGCGCGGCTCAGCGCTGATTCTTCGAGTCGGTGACGCCGCCGAGGAACTCCTCGAACGACGGGAAGAGCGCGTCGCGCTCGCGCGACACCCGCTCGGCCTCGAGGCCGATGCGGAGCAGCTCGTTCAGCGGCAGCGCGTCGGCGCCGATCCGCTCCTGCAGGGCGGAGACGCGCTCGGCGAGCGAGCCGTCGCCGGCGGCATCCGCCGAGATGCCGACCGCGGCTTCGAGGGGTGCGAGATCGGGCAGCGCCCCGAGCATCGCGGCCACGTCGGGCGCCTCGACGGCCACCCGTGACGGCTCCGGCACCGGCAGCACCCGCACTACGTTCGACAATGCGGCGGTCTCGCCGTGGTCGTTGCGGGCCCGAACGCCGATGCGCCCGCTCTGCCGGGCGGTGAACCGCTCCGACACGATCCGCCCGCCGACCTCCCGCGTGATGTCGGCCCGCCCCGGCAGCTCGATGGTGAGCTGCCGGGCGCCGGTGAACTCCACCTCGAGCCGCACCTCGTCGCCCTCGGCCACGAGCGCCGGAGTCACCGTGACGCTCCGGACGACGGGCGCCTCGAGGTTCTCCACGATCAGGCCGCGCAGGTAGGCGTACCACTCGGCGGCGGTGGGCCGGTCGCCCGGCTCCTCGCCCAGCGCATCCTGCATCATCCGCTGCCCGGTCTCGTCGAGCACCCCGCGCACGCGGTCGGCGTCCCGGCTGCGTTCGAGCCCGTCGCCGGCCGGCGCGAGCACCCGCAGGATGAGGAGGCCGAGCTTGTAGAGGTCGGTCGCGACCGTCTGCACCGACGGGGCGGTCGAGAGGGCGGCATCCGTCTTCCCGTCTTCGTCGTCGTCTTCGCCGCCGAACGCCTCGGGCGCCGCCCACCCCGCGCTGTTGCGCTGCGGCGTGCCGTCGCCGGCGATAGCCGCTCCCTCGCATCCCACCACGAACGCCTCGGCGACGTCTCCGGCCCCGAACAGCACCGCCCGATCGGAGAGGTCGCCGTACACCACCCCGTGCCGATGCAGCAGCTCGAGCAGCAGGCACACCCGCGCCAGCACGGTGCTGCGCGCGACGACATCCCGCTCCCCCACGGCGGCGGCGCCGGCCCGCCGGGCCCGCTTCGGAGCGACCACGAGCCACTTCGCCTGCTGCGGCACCTTGCCGTTCTTCGTGTCGTCGGCCGGCAGGTAGTAGAAGGGATGCGCAGCCAACGGCACGAGGCACCCCACGACGTCGCCGCCCTCGCCCTCCACCACGGCCAGCGGCCACGCGGCGAGTCCGTCGAGCAGCGCGCGCTCCCGCGCGTCGAGCCCCCACCGCATCGCGACGAGCTGAGCGAGCACCGCCGAGTCCCCGTGGGTCGGCGTCGTCTCCCGATCCCGGATGCGCACCAGCGCGAGCCCGCCGAGGTACCCGGGAACGGTGAAGGCCTCGAGCCGGTGCACCTGGGTGGCGGCCCCGCTCCCGATGAGCGCCCTCGCCCCGAGATCGACCTCCCGCACGCGGATGCCCGCCCCGCGCGACACGATCGCCTGCTGACCCAGTTCTTCCGCCACGAACAGCGAAGCTACCCCACGCTCATCTGTGTTCCCTGGAGCCCGCCGCGCGGTAGGCGGGCCGCGCGCCGAGTGCTCGCAGCACCGGTGCGACGGCGTGCGGATGCGTCTCACGCAGCGTCTCCTCCACGAGGTCGTAGAGAGCCGGCCAGCCCGTCACCGTCCAGATACCGCTCTCGACCACCTCTGTCTGCAGCGCGAGCAAGTCGGTGTACAGGGCGAGCGTCCCCGCCGAGGCACCTCGCGACCGCTGCAGCTCGATCCACCGCGGGTTCATCGCACTCGCCGGCGGCCAGACCACGTCCCCGTCCGCATTCGGCAGGCCGAGCCAGACGAAGCCGACCTGCGGCGCGACGACGGCGCTGCTGGAGCATCCGTTCGGGTAGCACACGATCTGATTGCCGTACAGGAGTCCGTCGCCGTGACCCCCGCAATCCCCGTAGTTGACCTGTGCCTTGAACTTGCATTCGATGGCGACTACCGCGTCACGTGCTGGCGCCCCGGCGGACTCGTCGTCATTCCACTCGGCGGAATCGATGATGACGAGGTCGATCGTTCGAAGCCTGGTGGCATCCGGAAGGTAGCGCCGGCGAAGATCCGTGCCGGACACCAGCCGGAAAGTCTGCTTGAACTCCCTCCCGGCGACCGCGCAGAAGTGCTGGATGACCGCAGCCTCCAGCGTGCCGTCGAGGAGCGTCAGGAACTTCGTGGCAAGCGCCTCGCCCGCGTACCAGCTCCGGCCGTCGACAGGCGGCTCCGCGCCGAGTATCGCGGCGTACGAACGCGACTGCACCTCGGTCAGTTCGGTCGACCACTCCCGATGCAGGATGCCGTCGCGAGCCAAGCTCTGGATGCTCACGCCCGATTGCTCGTCGCTCCGCAGTTCTCCCTCTATACCCATGTCGTCCCCCATCCGCTCCCCCTCGCCCCTCGAGGCCGTCACCGCATCAGCGCGGCGCTTGTCGACAAGCGTAGATGAACCCGACGCGGTCGACGAGAGGGCGATGGACCTTGATCCGGCCGGTCTTGCGGAGGGCACTACCCCATCGACGCGAGATGCTCGCGCAGGGCCCCCGTGACCTCTTCGACCGGGCGCAGCCCCACGCCGTCGTGCCGCCCGCCTGGCACGAACGCCTCGACGAACAGCTCCTGCACGGCCCGCAGGTGCGAGGCCGACGCCCGCCGGAACTGCGAGGCCCCCGCCGCGGTGAGCACGGCCTCGGCGCCGCGGCTGTCGTGGGCCGACGCCTCCCGCACCACGAGCCCCCGAGCCTCCATCCGCCCGAGATGGTGCGACAACCGGCTCCGCTCCCAGTCGATCGCCGCCGCCAGCTCCGACGACCGCAGGCGCCTCCCCGGAGCCTCCGACAGCGCGAGCAGCACCGCGTAGTCCCCCGTCGACAACCCCGACTCGGCCTGCAGCCGCGCGGCGAGACGGGACCGGATGCGGTCGCCGGTCTCGACGAAGTCGCGCCACACCCGCAGCTCCTCCGCGGTCGGCGATCGACGGCGATTCGGCGACTCCGCTGCCAGGGAATTTTCCACGAACCCTCCTAGTTGACATGTCAATCATATGATCGAAAACCAGGAGAACACCGTGACCACGAGCCCGATCGAATTCGGACTGAACTCCTTCGGCGACGTCCCCACCGACGGCGGCCGCACCCTGTCCGACCCCGAGACCGTGCGCCTGCTCGTCGAGGAGGCCAAGCATGCCGAACGGGTCGGCCTCGACGTCTTCAGCCTCGGCGAGCACTACCGCGAGGGCTTCGTCGACTCGGCCACCCCCGTGCTGCTGGCCGGCATCGCCACGGCGACCGAGCGCATCCGTCTCGGCACCGCGGTCACCGTGCTGAGCACCAACGACCCGGTGCGCCTCTACAACGAGTTCTCGACCCTCGACGCCCTCTCGAACGGGCGGGCGCAGCTGGTGCTGGGCCGCGCATCCCAGACCCAGTCCTTCCCCCTGTTCGGCTACGAGCTCGAAGACTACGAGACACTCTTCGAAGAGAAGCTCGAGCTGTTCATGAAGCTCCAGCGCGAGGAGTCGGTGACCTGGTCGGGCACTGTGCGCACCCCGCTCACCGACCAGACCCTGCACCCGCGGATGCGCCCGGGCGGCATCCCCACCTGGATCGGCGTCGGCGGCAGCCCCAACTCGGTCATCCGCGCCGCCCGCTACGGCCTCCCGCTCATGCTGGCCATCATCGGCGGCGAGCCGCACCGCTTCGCCGGCCACGTCGACCTCTACTTCCGCGCGCTCGAGCAGTTCGGGCTGCCGAAGCAGCCCGTCGGTCAGCACGCCCTGGGCCTGATCGCCGACACCGACGAGGAGGCGGCCGAGACCTGGTGGCGCTCCTGGGAGCCGATGGTCACGATGATGGGCCGCGAGCGCGGCTTCTACCCGCCCACCCGCGAGCGCTACGAGCTCGAGCTCGCCACGGGCGCGCTCTTCGTAGGCTCGCCCGAGACGGTGGCGCAGAAGATCGTGCACATGACGCACGAGCTGCAGATCAGCCGCTTCGACCTCAAGTACGACATCGGCGGCCTGCCGGTCGACGCCCGAGCCCGCACCATCGAGCTGTTCGGCACGCAGGTGGCGCCGCGCGTGCGCGAGCTGCTCGCCGCCGAGAACGGAACGGATACCGCCCATGAGTGACCTCCAGCCCACCCTCCCCACTGTCGGCATCCTCGGCGCCGGCAAGGTCGGCACCGTACTCGCCCGCCTCCTCCTCGCCGCCGGCTACCGGGTGCTCATCGCAGGATCGGGCAGCCCCGCGAAGATCGCCCTCATCATCGACGTGCTCGCCCCCGGCGCCCACGCGACGACGGCCGAGGAGGTCGCCCGCGAGTCCGACGTCGTCATCCTCGCCCTCCCCCTCGGCAAGTACCGCTCCATCCCGGCCGAGCTGCTGCAGGGCAAACTCGTCGTCGACGCCATGAACTACTGGTGGGAGGTCGACGGCATCCGCGACGACCTCGACGACCCGCGCGTCTCCACGAGCGAGCTCGTGCAGGCGTTCCTCCCCGGCTCCCGCGTGGTGAAGGCCTTCAACCACATGGGCTACCACGACCTGGATGAGGGCCCCACGCCCGCGGGCACGCCCGGCCGCAAGGCCATCGGTATCGCCGGAGACGACGAGAGCGCCCTGGCCGAGGTGTCCGCGCTGGTGGATGCCTCGGGCTTCGACCCGGTGCTGGTCGGCTCACTGCACGACAGCATCGCGCTCGAGCCCCACAGCGAGCTCTTCGGCGCCAACCTCCCGGCCGAGGGTGTTCAGGATGCGGTGAGCCGGTTCCCTACGACCGAGCGCGGGCTCGAGGTGGCGGCCGCGCGCGAAGAGCGTCTGGGCGCCGTCGTGCAGTCGTAGTGGAGTCCTGCTCGGCGATCGGCTAGTCTGTTCACCAGACGCACTTATGTTCACAAAGCGCACACCGCGCCGGATGATGAGGGCGTCGGGGGAAGAGCAGGGAGGCTCACGTGATCTCGAAGACGGTCGACCATCTGGCCGACGCCGTGGCAGGCATCGAAGACGGTGCCACCGTGATGGTCGGCGGATTCGGCCTGGCCGGGCATCCGGTCGCCCTGATCGACGCCCTGCGGGAGCAGGGCGCGAGCGAGCTGACGATCGTGAGCAACAACGCGGGCAACGGCGACACCGGGCTCGCCGCCCTGCTCAAGGCCGGTCGCGTGAAGAAGGTCATCTGCTCCTTCCCGCGCCAGGTCGACTCCTGGGTCTTCGACGAGCTCTACCGCGCGGGTGCCGTGCAGCTCGAGATCGTGCCACAGGGCAATCTGGCCGAACGCATCCGTGCCGCGGGCGCGGGGATCGGCGCCTTCTACACCCCCACCGGCGTGGGCACCCTCATCGCCGAGGGCAAGGAGCAGCGCACCATCGACGGCCGCGACTTCCTGCTCGAATACCCCCTGCACGCCGACTACGCGCTGGTCTCCGCGCTCGCGGCGGATCGCTGGGGCAACCTCGTGTACCGCAAGACCGGGCGCAACTTCGGGCCGATCATGGCGGCGGCGGCCCGCACCACCATCGTGCAGGTCGACCAGGTCGTCCCCCTCGGCGCGCTCGATCCCGAGGCCGTGGTCACGCCGGGTATCTTCGTCGACCGCGTGGTCGCGGTGGGCGAGAGACCCTGGCTCCACGACGGCGTGTTCGTCGGTGCGGAGGCCGCCTCATGACCGCGGGGCTCGAACGGCGCGCACTCGCCGCACGGATCGCCGAGGACATCGCCGAGGGCTCCATCGTGAATCTCGGCATCGGCGCGCCCACGCTCATCGCCGACCAGCTCCCCGCGGGGCTCGAGATCATCCTCCACACCGAGAACGGGATGCTCGGCATGGGGCCCGCGCCGGAGCCGTCGCTCGTCGACCCCGACCTCATCAACGCGGGCAAGCAGCCCGTCACCGAGCTGGCCGGGGCCGCCTACTTCCACCACGCCGACTCGTTCGGCATGATGCGGGGCGGCCACCTCGACATCTGCGTGCTCGGCGCGTTCCAGGTCTCGCAGCGCGGCGACCTGGCGAACTGGCACACGGGGGCACCGGATGCGATCCCGGCCGTCGGAGGCGCGATGGATCTCGCGATCGGCGCCAAGAACGTCTGGGTGATGACGGATCTGCTCACCCGCGACGGCGGGTCGAAGCTCGTCGACGAGTGCTCCTACCCGCTCACCGGCAAGCGCTGCGTGAGCCGGGTCTACACCGATCGCGCGGTCTTCGACGTGGCGCCCACGGGCTTCGCCGTGACCGAGATCTTCGGCGGCGGCACGATCGACGAGCTGCGCGCGCTGACCGGGCTCGATCTCGTCGATGCCACATCCGTGACCCAGGAGGGGCGCTCATGATCGCCAGTTTCGTCTACGACGCCGTGCGCACGCCGTTCGGGCGCTTCGGGAAGGGGCTCGCCCACATCCGGCCCGACGACCTGCTCGCCACGGTCCTGCGCGGGGTGCTCGACCGACATCCGCAGCTCGACCCGGCGCTGATCGACGACGTGGTCGCCGGTGCCGCGAACCAGGCCGGCGAGGACAACCGCGACGTCGCGCGCATGGCGGTGCTGCTGGCGGGGCTGCCGACATCCGTTCCCGGCATCACGGTCAACCGCCTCTGCGGTTCGGGGGTGCAGGCCGTGATGGACGCCTCCCGGGCCGTCGAGTCCGGCGACTCCCGGCTCGTGCTCGCGGGCGGGGTCGAGTCGATGAGCCGGGCGCCGTGGGTGCTGTCGAAGCCCGAGCGCACCTACCCGGCGGGCAACGAGACCCTGCACTCGACGACGCTGGGCTGGCGGCTGGTGAACCCGCGGATGCCGAAGGAGTGGACGATCTCGCTGGGCGAGTCGAACGAGATCCTCGCCGAGCGCTTCGGCATCGGCCGCGAGGAGCAGGATGCCTTCGCGGTCGCGAGCCACACGAAGGCGGCGGCCGCCTGGGATGCCGGCTTCTACGACGGCGAGATCGTGCCGGTGCCGGGCGCGGCGCTCGAGCGCGACGAGGGCATCCGCGCCGATTCGACCCTCGAGTCGCTGGCGGCCCTGAAGCCGGCGTTCCGGCCCGACGGCACGATCACGGCCGGCAACGCGTCGCCGCTGAACGACGGCGCGTCGATGGTGATCGTCGGTGCCGAGAACGCGCCCCTCGACGCGGAGCCGCTCGCCCGCATCATCGGGCGCGGCGCTGCGGCGGTCGACCCCGATGTCTTCGGCATCGGGCCGGTCGAGGCAGTGAACCGGGCGCTCGCGAACGCGGGCAAGACCTGGGCCGACGTCGACGTGGTCGAGCTCAACGAGGCCTTCGCCGTGCAGTCGCTGGCCTGCCTGCGGCTCTGGCCCGATCTCGACCCCGAGAAGGTGAACATCCACGGCGGCGCGATCGCGCTGGGTCATCCGCTCGGGGCCTCTGGCGGCCGCATCATCGGGCACGCCGCGCACGAGCTGGCGCGGCGTGGGCGCGGAGTCGCCGTCGCCGCGATCTGCATCGGGGTCGGCCAAGGTCTCGCCGTCGTTCTGGAGCGGTGAGGGCTCGCGGCCGAGACGGTGGAGCGACGCTAGCCTGACAGGGTGGCTGACGAGATGAGAGACACGGGCGAGGGCCCCTACGTGCAGTCGCTCGCGCGGGGCCTGGCGGTGATCTCGGCGTTCGGTGCCGAGCGCCCCGAGATGACCCTGAGCGAGGTGGCGGCCGTCACCGGCCTCTCCCGTGCCACGGCGCGGCGCTTTCTCCTCACGCTCACCGAGCTCGGCTACGTGCGGAGTGACGAGAGGAACTTCGCGCTCACGCCGAAGGTGCTCGAGCTCGGCTACAGCTATCTGGCGGGTCTGACCCTGCCCGAGATCGCACAGCCGCACCTCGAGAGCCTCTCGCAGTCGCTCGGCGAGTCGAGCTCGGCCTCGGTGCTGAGCGACGGCGAGATCGTCTACATCGCCCGGGTGCCCTCCCGGCGAATCATGGCGGTCACGATCACGATCGGAACCCGCTTCCCCGCCGCGGCCACCTCGATGGGCCGCGTGCTGCTGGCCGCGCTCCCCGAGGCGCAGCTCACCGCCCGCCCCGAGCTGCTCGAGGTGCCGCCGCTCACGCCGAACACCCTCCACGACGCCGTCGCGATCGCCGCCGAGCTGTCGCGCGTGCGCCGGCAGGGCTGGTCGATCGTCGATCAAGAACTCGAGCTCGGCCTGCGCTCGGTGGCGGTGCCGGTGAGCCGCCGCGGCAGCGTGGTCGCAGCCGTCAACGTGTCGACCACGCTCTCGACCACCCTGGAACGGATGCGCGACGAGTTCGTGCCCGCCCTGCAGTCCACGGCGGCCGCGATCACCGCGGACCTCGAACGCGTCACCGCCTGATCTGCGCGACACCCCCGTCGCGGGCCCAACCCGCCGGGTGCCATCCACCACCAGTTCTCTGCCTAACAAGCGCCTCAGCACCGAACCCGAGTAGCGTGACGACCATGAGAAGCAGAGCCGGGCGCGTAACGCTCACCATCGTCGGTGCTGTCGCTCTGCTGATCGGAGCCGTCTTCGCCGGACAGGGCGCGAACCTCATCCCCGGCAGCTCCATGACCGGCGACCGCACCTGGCTCTACATCGGCGGCGCGCTCGTGGTTCTCGGCATCGTGCTGCTCGTGGCGGGCCTCCGCCGCCGCGGAAGCGACCGCTGAAGCTCGGCAACGACAGCGAGGGCCTGTTCGTGAAAAACCTCGAGAACGTGCAGGGAGACGAGCGCGACGCGATCCTGTTCTCGATCGCCGTCAGCGTGAACGAGAAGGGCTTCCTGCCGCAGACCTGAGATGTCGCGCTCGGAATCAATATCGACTATCGGGACGAGTTCGTCAGACATTGAAAATAGCGCGGCCGATGCGCGATCGAGGTCGGACGGGCCGCCCAGGTCGTCTCTCAGACGCGGGTGGCCTGCTTGTGAGCGCTACAGCCTCGCATGGATAGTCACTTCAGCCGGCGCCGAGACAGACATGCCTACACGGGCTGGACGGGATGTAGAGCAAGTCGCCATTGGGCAGCCAGAAGTCACGAAGGCGCTCCGTGGGCACAACAGTGACCCTAGATCGTGCGCACGACACGTGTCGCCAAGCTGAGGTGTGAGGGCGGTACAGTTTGTACCGCTATTCACCCTCGTCCATTTGTTCGGCATCGCTCGGAACAGCGGCAAGTTGGGAACGCTTGAGCGTCAAAGAGTCCAAAGCATACTGCCTAAGTTCCGCTCGGAGCGCTCGCGGGCCCTCTCTTCGATAGGCAGCAAGTGAGTTCCTATCGAGAAGAACTATTTGAATCGCACTTGACTCAGCGGCCTGCCTTGCATATGTCCGGACAGTACGAGCAAACGTGCTAGTCGTCACTATAACTACAACCTGTGCTCGCAGAAGCGTCGCCATCCCGACTTCCTTGGCCAGAACGCTCAAACCTACGCGCGCCGTCTGGTTCTTGCATTGAAACAGCCACCTCGAGAAATGTAGGTTGGCCATCTCCGCAACCAAATCCACCTCCGCGCCTCCTGTCTGGGACCCGCGTAGTCGAAGTTCCACGGGCAGCAGTCCTGCATCAGCCGCGATTCTGAGCGAGAGCAACTCCAACGCCGCACCCTTGATTCCGGTGTCGTCAGAATCCAGGTCGGCAATTATCTCTGGCAGAGGACGCCCGAGTTCTCTCTGCAATTCGACGGGAATATCCCCCAGCTTGAGACCACTGATAAGCGCAATATCAGCATCGAGGGCTCGCGGGGTAAGCGATATGAGCCCCCCTTTGCCGCCTCTACCGCTCGAAGTGACCTCGTGGGTAATCCATCCGCTGGCAGCCAAAGGACCATATATTTGCCTCTTGACCTGTCCTGGGTTGAAATCAACATTTCGCTGTCGAAGTAGTTCGAGCAACTCGCTTGACGGGATTGCCTCTTGATTTCCGGTCCATCGAATACGCAGGACTTCAATAACGGCCTGTTGGTCTGCGGTCAGATTGCGCCAATTGCCAATGCCGTCAAGGCTGATCCCACCAAGTTCCACTAGACGCGCGTCATCAACTTCCCACTTCTCGTTGACGACACCAGCGATTTCAAGCCACTGACGGAGCTTGCCGGAGTAGGAACTGTTCGTGGACACCGAGTAACCGCGAGCAATTAAGTCGACGTCGACCGCAGACTTACTTACCGTCCCATCACGACTCCGAATGCTCCTCGCGATCTCGAGCAACTCGAACCCGTGCCGTTCTCGTAAGAGGAAATTGACGAATACGTCGTAGCCGACAGCCGGTTCGCTAGCGTGTGACGCGATCTCAGCGCCTAGTTGAGACGGCATCAGAGGGTCTGTTGATGCTTCCAAGAGCCCATATTGCCTCATACCCGAAACGACGTTGGCTGCTCGTTTCCGCTGCTGTTCAAGGCGCTCCGCAGGGTCCAGACGATCCTGGGCCGACGTAGAAAACCATCGAAGGCGAATGGCCTCAATTATCGAGTCTCTGTCACCATGTCGACTCTGAACTAGCTCGAACAATTCATACAGTGCGCCTGGGCCGCCCAACTGCCCGGGAGTGAACTCGTTCGCCGCAGGAAGCTTTGGTTGATTCTGAGTTGGCACTATCCACCTTTGTCATGCCACGAGTCGAACAGTTTGAGATTCAGCCAGCGTAGACGCGACCTGTACTGCGAGAGCCTCGGCCAGACGCGGCGGCACGGCGTTCCCGACTTGCCGCCATTGCTGCTCGACATTGCCCACGAGGTGCCAGTCGTCAGGAAACGTTTGGAGGCGCTTCACTTCTTCAATACGAAGAATCCGGTTCCGCCAGTGGAGCGGGCCCATGTTATTTGAGCGTCGCGCTTGGATGGTCCATGAGGGCATATCCGGGCTGAGCTTCAGGAGAAACGACCAGTAGCGCTTTCTCCACTCGAACTCCGGATTTGGGTGGCCCCTCTTTGCGGTGAGGAACAAGTAATTGTCTCCGGGCGGGATCTGTTCGAGCAGATGGCGATGTTTGCCCCCCGCTACATGGCCTGCATCCTTGGCGTTCTCATCTGTATCGAGGTCGGCAATGACTGAGCCGGCCGTCTCCCAGACAGGAAGAGTCGATTGATTCTCGACAGCGGGATCGCGATGCGTTGGGTCGGGCCACTTGAAATCGCTGCCTTCGCGCACACCAACGATGAAAAAGCGCTGGCGAATCTGCGGGACACCATAGTCCGCCGCATTCAGCACCCGCGATTCACACTTGTACCCGAGGTTGGCGGCAGTCTCAAGAATGTGGTCGAGCGTCTCTTTGTGAACTTTGAAGGCCATACCCGCGACATTCTCGAGCAAGAAGGCCTTCGGCTTTAGCCACCTTAGCGTTTCGAGATACCCCGAAATTGTAACTTCCCCGACCGGATCGCTCATCGCCCGCGGCTTGTCAGTGCGGTAGAACCGACTCTTCGAAAATGGCGGGCAAGGCGGACCGCCAATTAGCAGGTCTACGTCGCTCAGTTGATCTCTACCAAGTAGCTCGATGGCTCGATCCTCAGTGAAATCAGCAATGCTCCCCTCGAAGAAGGTGGATTCCGGAAAGTTGATGGCGTGGCTTTTGGCAGAGAAAGGGTCAGTGTCTACGCCAGCAATAATCTGGAAGCCTGCGTTACGAAAGCCAAGATCAAGTCCGCCACATCCTGAAAACAAGCTAACTGCTCGTGGTCCGGTCACTAGGCGGCCTGTCGAGCGGCAGAGAGGCTGCGTAGGACGGAGGCAACCATGTGCTCTCCCATTAGCGATGGGACTGCATTTCCAATCTGGCGCACTTTCTCGCGACGCGGGCCCGCGAACTGGTAGCCATCGGGAAATGCTTGAAGGGCTGCAAGTTCACTGACTCGAAGTCGGCGTCCTGTCCAATGGAACGGCCCGGTCCACGGTCCGGGGCTAGCAGGTATTGTCCATGATGGCCGGTCCGGAGAGAGCTTAAGAAGGAAGTTCCAATAGCGAGTCTCGGTTTCGAAGGTGGGCTCGGGATGCCCAGCCCAAGCTGTGTGGAACTTATAGTTCATACCCGGAGGGATTTGTCGCAGGTGCTCGGCCCAGCGGCCCTCGACGGTCTCGCCCTCTTCTGAGAAGGCCGGCCCTGATAGGTGCTGCAACGCCTCTCCAGCCGTAACCCAGGATCTCTGACCAGAGCTGGGCGATTCGGCATGGGTCTGAATCGGGGCATCAGGCGTCGATTCAAGCGAACCTAAAAGAAAGACGCGCTGGCGCGCCTGGGCCGCCCCGTAATCGGTAGCTGTGGCTACCACAGTTCGCGTCTTGTAACCTGCCGACTCGGCGTCGCTGCGCAACGCTTCGAAGATGTGCTTATTTCGCGGGTGAAGAATGCTGGGCACGTTCTCAAACACGAACGCCGAGGCATCCGACTCAGTAACGAGACGCCAGAACTCGTGCACTAGCGTCCTTCGGCTATCCGGTCGGGCTACCAAGGCTTCGGTAGGTCGCTCGGCAGCCTCTCCCCGAGCACGCGCGCGTCTGTACGCGGCTTCTCCGCCTTTATCGACCCAATAGGCCGCCTTACTGAACGGCTGGCAGGGAGCCCCGCCGATAACTACGACGTCTTCGCCCGCGCGGAGGCCCGCCATTCTGCGGAGGTCCGTGCCGTGAAGGTTCGTTACGTCTGCGTGAACCGCCTCTCCGAGGTGCAAGCCCGGATTCGCCTTGAGTGTTTCAACAGAAAAGGCGTCGTTATCGATGGATAGCCGAAGGTCGGCGCCGGCGCGTTGCGCGCCAACGCCGAGCCCACCTGCTCCCGCAAAAAGATCAATAACTGGCAGCGAGTGGATCACTACGCACCCCTTCAAAACTTGGATCTGAACTTTTGCCCAACCTAACGCGGGCCACCGACATTGCGGCGCCAAAGTAGTGTTGCTACGGTACCTTCTCCGACCCGGTCGGCCCTCCTGCCACACCGGAGCAGAACGGTCTCCCAGCCAAAAGCGGCAGGCCATCTCAATTGGGTTGCTTCCCGAGCTCTCCTTGAAACCACATTCATGGGCGCAGTCCGCCGATCACGCTCTCTATGGCATCAAGCGCTCGGAGCGAGCGATTTGGAGCCCGCCCAAGGAGACACGAATATTCGAGCGCAGTCCGCCGAGCTCTTCGAGTCCGATCGGATGATGCAGTTCATCGACTCAAGTTAGCCCGCATTCAATTGAGAATTCCAGCTGCTCAACCTTGGAGATTCAACGTTGGCGAGATTCGCTTTGATCCAAAGCTCGTCCGAACAATCCTCTGAGCACGCCTTCCAGGGCATGACTCGACGCAACTTCGGCACGCGAATTCCGCAGTGTCGGCAGCGACGCAACTTGCGGTCACGCCCGAGATGAATTGGCTGTGAAGCCGATCCGATGTCGCCGAGCTCGGCCGCCTCCTGCTCGGTCTCGTACAGCGATTTAGGCAAGTCCTTCCAATCGGGCTTTGGCTCAGGGTCGTTCACCCAATCAGAAAGCAAGCGAACGAGTGCTTCCTCCGCGCACAACTGGTCCTCTCGCGCCCGGCGCCTGAAGGCATCTGCCAGATAGGCCGGGACAATCACAGATGCGAAGATCGATGAAGGTGTCATACCACCAAGGTTATTTGGTGGATGTACACCTCGCAATAGTCTTGGTTGAATCCCAACTCTGGCACGATGAGTCAATGCCTAATCAGCCGAAGACGCCGCACAAGTCGTTTCGAATTCCACCCGAGTTGTACTTGGCAGCTCAGGAAAAGGCAGCACGGCAAGGGCGCACGCTGACAGATGTAGTCAAAGACCTGTTGCAGGGCTACGTCGACCAAGCAGACTAGCCGTAGCTCGCTAGATCAGTCGCTCGAGTCCCCTGGCACAAACCGGCGCAGGTGCTATCGGAGTACCGGGTCCCTTCGGTCTGGGTGCTCCTCCAGCGCATCCGCAGTTCGCCGATCTCGATGTCGAAGCCCGGCCTGTCGCCCCTTCAACTTCCACGTCCAGGCGTAGCCCGCGACTAGGCGCAAGACCCCCCCTCGCGGTCTCGGCGCGCTATCTCCGCACGCATCTCGGAGACGTCGTCGAACACCCACAAGTTGTAGACGCCGAAGTCGGGGACGGATTCGGCCGGCTGCGACCCCGTCACGGCGCCGAGCATCCGCCTCACGTGACCGACCCAGTCGGCACCAGCGCGCACCCTCATCTGCGAGAGAAGTGGGTGGCGATGTTCGGCTGACTTGGCGTCGGCAACGAGCCGCGCGAGGGCCGCGATCGAGATGTCGGCCGGCTTCACGCTCTGCGCGCGGTCGACCAGGGAGATCTTGTGGGTGCTCTGGGCCGTCAGTTACTGAAGGCTGGCTTCGGCTTGTCAGGCCGCAGCCCGACGCGCCACAATAAATGCTCGCGGAGAACTTGGCGGGTTTGTCGACGCGTAATAATGTCGGGTCCCAGCATGCAAACGCCCTGCCATTCATGATTTGCGCGACGCCAATCAATCTCGTGCAGCTTGTCGAAGATTGCATCAGTGTCGGCGGCATCAAGCATCCGATGCAGCACACCCCCGATGGCGAAGAAGAAGACAGAGTGGACGTTTATGAATTCCGCTCGCGCTTCAGCGGGTCTGAGGCCATCCGACGCAATTGCTTGCCACTGAGGGATCGCATTTGTGAGGGAGAGCCACCCGTCGACGAGAGACTTCTCAAAGGCGTCAAGAACTGGTCGCGACTCGGTAGCCGTTAGTTCGCGACCAATTGCCTCACGTGACATGTCATATAGAGAAGACAATGTGATGAGCTTTGCCGATCTCACCGCTAAGGACTGGCTCTCCTTCTCGACGCGACCTCGAAGTAGCGGAACTTGAGACTCGAGAGCCGTAGCAATCTCATTCAGCGGGTCTCGATGGTCGTACATGATGTTCAGCGAGCGAGATGTCTTCTGAGCCGTCCTGTTCAGGTCCGAGAACATCTGCTGGTTTCGTTCAAGGTTTTCTGCAGGGAACAAGACGACGCTGATCATCTGCGAGCCAAGAGTGGGGTCTGTCCGAAGTGCACGCTCTATAGCAGCCCTACGATGCTGACCATCGTTCACTAGCAATCGACCATCGAGTGGGATTTGCAGTACACCGGAGCTGGGATTCTCAGGACTCTCGATGAAGTTTTCGTCGGCGTCAAATGAGGCGGTGATGCTCGAAAACAACCAGTCCTCCTCATTGTCGAGGATGTAGCTGGCGATCTCTGGGATCCGGCTTTGTACGATCTTCCTCTGCGACCTAGCTTCGGGCGACAGCTGCTCCCCGTCGGGCACCTGCAGAATCCGACCGACTTGACTAAGGGGTAAGAGGATGACGTAATAGTCGCGACTGCCCATGTGTCCGCGCAACGCGGGGAAACTGAGCATCGGTTTGTTCGCCAACGAAGCCAATTCATGGTCCTAACGTCGAGAGATTGGCAAGGCGCCACGCCCGCCAAACCCGGGCGAGCGCGACCCCTCTAAATCGGTTACGATTTGGGTGGTTGCCCCCACCCGCTTCAATACGCGACCAGCATTGCCCGCCGTACTGGGGCGGATGTCTGGTGCCTCTTTCAGCACGTGCACGATTTCTACTTGCAACCTACGGGTACGTATACGTACAGAGCAAGTATATCTACGTACACGTTACCGTTTTGTGACAATTGTCTTGGCAACGCCTTCCGCACGCTCGCCGCGTATCTCGACCAGGTGTCACCTATCGTTCAGAAATCGTGATCGCGGGAGTCACGTACGCCCATGGGCGACCAACATCCGGCTCAGGTGCGGACGCAATCGGAACCGGCCCCATTCTCATCGACGAGGAATGGGCTGGTGAAGATCGGCGGCGGTCGCTTCGATCAGAATGTCGGCCGGCTTCACGCTCCGCGCTGGGTCCACCAGGAAGATATGGTGGGTGCTCTTGGCCGTGATCCAGTCGAGCTGGGTCTTCGACGTGTCGTCGTGGCCAAACAGCTTCGTCGCGATGTCCCAGAACTTGATGTTCTGTGCCGCCGCCGGCTGGTTCGCGCGCGGATACGGGCGGTGCGTCTCGTCGGCGATGAGGAGGTCATAGTCGTGCTCAGGCTCCCCCACCTCGAACGCCGTCAGCACCATCGACGGGTCGAGACCGCGGGTCTTGCGAAAGCCCTTCTTCACCGATTTGCGGAGCGACTGCTGCGAGATGACGATGCGGAGGTCGCGGAGCGCATCCAGTGCTCGTCGGTGAAGAACTCGGAAAAGAGAGGGTCGCGGTCGCACGCTAGCCAAGTCCTTCGGACCGGTCACAAGTTGGATGGCTGCGTTGAGCCTCCCATGAACTGCGAGGATATTCCCGTGACCCCGTCCACCACCCCAGATCCCGTCGAGTCTTTCGATGTAGCACTTCGCTACTTGCACCTGTATTCAAGTCGCGAAGGCAAGTTACCAGTCCGTGCGAACCTCATGGAGGGGTACTTTCAGCTTGGTAGATGGGTGGACGATATTCGCAAACGGAGACACGATCTAAATGAACGCCAGCGAGCTCAGCTTGAATCGCTAGACAACTGGCAGTGGAACATGCCGGCTCGCAGAACTCGAAGCGACAGCACTTACGACTTCGAGCACGGTGTTTCCATGCTTCGCGAATACGTCTCTCACTGGAGAACTGCTCGAGTTCCCCAGATGGTCTCGAGAGAAGATTCGGAGCTCGGTCTGTGGGTGAAGTCCACTCGCCGGCGCTTCCTCGAAGGCAGCCTTTCGAATGATCAAATAGGCATCCTCAATTCATTCTCTGGGTGGGCCTGGAGCGAGCAGGATGCTAGATATCGCGACTACGTCGATGACTACAAGGATTGGGTATTGAAGGGTAATTCGCTTCGGGTGCCGATTTTCATCCTGGCCAGAAACGGCAAGTCGCTGGGGCGATGGGTCAGCGTGCAGGGCTCGCATCACCGAGCTGGAGTGCTATCAGAGGAGCGAGTGCGATTATTGCAATCTGTGCCTGGCTGGCCAGCTGACGGGTAAGAGTGGTCGTCGGTGAGCGACTTGAAGGGGCTCAGCTTGAAGAGGTCGCTGTTGATGATCTCGGGGATGGTGCGGGTGAAGACGCCGTCGAGCTTCAGGCGGTCGAAGATGGCGTCGAAGCTGTCTTGGTAGAATGCGCGGTTGTAGTAGTCGGCGTTGACGATGCCGTCGTTGCGATTGAGCACCTCGAAGGCGCCGTCGCCACTGAGCATCTCGATGAGGAAGGACTCGAGGTCGAGGCAGACGGACTTGTTGAAGGTCTCGTCGAGGATGACGCGGAGGTTGGTGAGGTGGCTGCGCTCGATGCTCGCGAGGTGCTGGCGCATGCGGGTGGCTACGTTGAGGGATTCACCTACGTAGATCTTGCGGCGATCGGATGCTCGGCGTGCGCTGGTCGTGTCGTCGTCGAGGATGTAGACGACCGGCCAGTTGGTGATGCGCCTGTCGCCGCTTCGCGCCCAGACGCCGACCTCGGCCTTGTCGAACGGGAGACGGACGATCTCAGAGTTGGTCATACTTCGTGGACGTGCCGCGGGACTTCTCGACGGGGTACTTCTCGCGGGTCTTCGCGAGCTTGGCACGGACGATGTCGTCGGGGTTCAGCTTGAGGCGGGCGGCGAGGAGGTAGGCGTAGGTGAGTACGTCGGCGAGCTCGTCTTGGATCTGCTGCTCGTCCGCATCCGGGGACCACTGGAAGAGCTCGAGCAGCTCGGCTGCCTCGATGGAGATGCTCTTGGCGAGGTTCTCGGGGGTATGGAACTGGGCCCAGTCGCGCTCGGCCACGAAGGCGGCCAGGGCTTCGTGGATGGTGGGGGTGGCGGCCATTCGGCCAGGTTATCAACCCGGGGAGCCTCGCGGTCGTCCCAATCATGGGGCTGCGGTTCCTGAACTAAACCAGGCCGGAGGCGGTGCGGTCACCTCTGTGACCGAGTGCGAACAACGAACCCATTCCCCGAAATCCGCTGATCTCCATACTGCGATCGCCTCGATCGACTCCACGAGCTGAATTCTGGGGCGATCGAAGGTCGGCTAGTAGTGAGAAATTCGATTCCTGACGCGCCTGATGAACTCGATGTCTTCGTGCATCCGGTTGACGCGTTCTCGCACCGGCTGAGCCGGCGATGCCATCGGAACCGGCACGCACCCTCATCTTCGAGAGAAGGGGATGGTGATGGTCGGCCTCGGAATACGCGACGCGCCCTCGAGTGCTGCGATCGGGCCGTTGGCCGGATTCCGCTGTGAGCGGGGTCGACCAGGAAGAGCTAGATGAACCAACGGGCCTCCAGTGGACATATCTGTTCGACGGGGCACGTGCCCTCGCCGAGTAGACAGGGGTTCATATGAAGATAACCAAACCGATCATCATCGCGATCGCCATTGCAGCGTCCGCGATAGTAGGCGTCGTTCCGGCACAAACCGCCACCGCCCTCACTACCACGGCAGACGGGCAGGAGATTCACTGCACCGCTGAGGTCACCGCGACGCTTGATCAAAACGCGACACCTGCGCCCCCGATATGCTTTGCGACGCAGGATGAGGTGTCGGTATTCCTGGAAAGCATCGGCGTCAGCCAAAATAGCGCGGCGAATCGTGGGCTGATGGCAAACACCGTGGTGGGAACTGTTTACCAGGACGCGAATCGTGGAGGCGGCAGCCTGACGTTTTGGGGATCGAGTGGATGCGCAGGAGTGACGTTCGGTTTTCCCGCGCTGGCTTCAGGCTGGGACAACAACATCAGTTCAGCTGAGGGCTCAAATGGGTGCTGGCTAACGCTTTACACGGCGATTAGTTATGGAGGCTCACGCCTGAATTGCACGCCATACTGCGCCTCCGTGGGGACGTGGAATGACAATGTAAAGGCGTTGGTGTTCCGACCGGTCGGTACGTTCGGATAGAACTCACCGCTCGAGCGGCGCCATGCCGATCGAGTGACACACCGCTGAGTTGTCGCTCGGGACCACGGCAGCGGTCCCGTCGCGCATCACGCAAACCTGCAGGTTGGGGACTTCGACGTTTCCCGGGCTGTGAGTTGGTGCGACGGGATCGACCGGCCCTCTCAGGATGCCTTGCTGCCACATTTGCCGACACAAGGCGAGTGCGTCGTCAACGCGGCCCGGGCCCGCACCATCAGCGATGGTGGCTGACGATCCTGGATAGGTACCGTCGGCGGAGGGAACGATCGAACTCAGACAGTGCACGATGCTCACATCGGTGATCGGCGCCGCGTGGAACAAAAGCGCAGATCCTGTCGTCAGTGCCGCCACTCCGAGAATTCCGGCACCACCCCAAACCAGGATCCGCTTGCGTGTTCGACTCCGTCGAACCTCGGGCTCGCTACGGACCCGCGCCGCAAGAAGAGCGCGGATCGCTTCGGTTCTTTGGTCAGTCATCTTAGGTTCAACAGGTGTCATGTCCGCCTCCCCTCTTCTCGTCCAATGGCAGCGTGTGGCTCTATAACTATGTCCACATGCGCCAATTTGGTTCGAAGTTGCCCGCGCGCTCGGTGCAGTCGCGACTTTACGGTCCCGATCGGCAGGTCGAGAGCGGTGGCCGCGTCGCTCATCGCCAGCTCCTCGATGAGGCACAGTTCGACCACGGCGCGATCGCCCGGAGCTAAGGCGCCAAGTGCCGCCGTGATCGCTCGAGCGCGATCACGGCCGTCGAGCAACTCGTCGATATGCACTGCGTGGTCTTCTTGTTCGTTAGGAGGTGGAAGCTGCGCGATCATCCGGGCGTAGCGGCGCTGGGAGCGCGAGAGGTTCGACGTGACATTGGTCGTCACTGTGAGCAGCCAAGGCAATAGAGAGCCGTCAACGATGCGCACCCGCTTGCGGAGTCTCCATGCCTCTAAGAAGACGATGGCAACGACTTCCTCGGCATCTCCCACGTTATTTGTGCGGCGGAATGCGGCTCTGAATATCCGAGCCCGATATCGATCAAAGATTGTCACGAAGGCTCGCTCGGTGCCGGAAATGGCTTCGAGCCAGAGCGCGGAATCTGGCGCTGATTCGTCCCCCACAGCGTACAACACTAGTCCTATTCAACAAACGTGTCTTATGAGGCTCTTGCCGCGTGAACCTTTCATCACCTCCCGGACATCACTTTTATGAGCCCCATGAATGGTGCTCGGTCTAGGCAACGACGCCGCGAGGGTGGCGTTGCTCCCATCCGAATCAGATTGGATTGAGGAATTGTTCAAAACGAAATTGAAGGTGTTGGCAGCTGTGTCGTTGGCCGCCGGGATGGCGTTCGTCGGGGCGGTACCGGCGATGGCGGAACCCATCGCCACTGATTCTGCCGAAGTCGTGGGCGCGCGCTCCTTCTTCACGGAATTCGGCGTCGATCAGGCGACTCAGGATGATCTCATCACTGCCTACGAGGCTGGCGAGGAATGGGATTCCTTCGACAGCTCGAACCCCACGACCTCCGTCGTGGCCGAAAGCCGCGCAGACGGCGCCTACACTATCTCCACGTTCGAGGATGGCTCGATCAGCGTCGTTCGGATTCAGCACGCGACCGAAGACCTGACGGGTGGGGTTTCAACCCGCGGGATCACCCAGTGTCAGGTCAGTGGCGCCCAGTACAACGGGTGCAAGATCGATATGTGGGTCGGCCTGGTGGCGCTGAGCTTCTACACCTCATACAACCTTTCATCCAATACAGTGACGTCGGTTCCGTGGGGTGGTGGCTACTCCATCGGCGGCGCCTGCGGCGCCTCGATCACCTATCTGGGACGTCCGTTTGCGAGCCGAGCACAGATGAACGTCCAGGCAACGACATGCGGCGCTCCCTACACGACGTGGTTCGAATTGCGCCTCGACATCGTGGGGGGCTCCGCGAACGTGAGCTGGACCTAAGCCCCCGGCGCCGCGGATACAGGTTGTGCGTCCTCCGGCTTCCGCAGGAGGGCGCACAGTCTGAGCCCGAACACCGCTGCCGCAATACCAAACGTCAGGTAGGCGCCGGCGATGACGTTCCACATGGCCGCGTTCGTCTGGGATATCCCGCTCAGTACCGTCACTATGCCGATCCCAGCGGCGACTATTGCGCCGATGAGAATAGGAGCAAATATTGCGCTCAGCTTTCGACGCGTGGTCCACCGAGACGACAGCGACACAGCCACCGCACCGATCACGTAACCGATGACAGGCGCAACCAGCCAGGCAAATGCGAGAACCAGCGATGCTGCGAGACCAAATCCACGAGATTGCAGTACCCCGCTGAGCTGGCGCTCTGAGGCCTGGGCAGCGATTGTCTTGGCCGGGCCGAGTTCTGAGATGCGCATCCGCGCTTGCTCATCATCGAGCTGCCCCAGCTCCTCGGCGACACCCTCATATATCTCGACAGCCAGGTCAGCGTCAACGCCACTCAACGCGCGCTGAAGTTCACCGAGATACTCTCGGCTCGTTCCGGATCGAACGTCAATCATCACGTACTCCTCCCAGCACCGAACTCACGGTCGAAACGAACGGAAACCACGCTCTCGTGAAACTGTCAAGCTCAGCCACACCCCTAGGAGTAAGCGAGTAGTACTTCCTGGACGGCCCCGATTTGCTCGGAACGATCGATGAAGTAATCGATCCTCGGTCCCGCAATCGTCCGAGCAGTGGATACAACGTCCCCATGCTTGCAATCAGCCCGTCCGCTTGAAGCCGAGTAGACAACTCCCACCCATACATGGGCTCCTTTGACAACAGGCCAAGAATGCAAAACTCAGCAACACCCTTACGGAACTGAGTTCCCAGCACCGGTACCATGCAATACACGGTAACCCCGAAGCGGAAGAACCACAACCAACGTTTCGGTGAGCGGGTCGCAATTGCACGCGGATTCGCCGAAGTAAAAAGTCTCGCCGACACTCCGGCATGGCTGTCCGTGCGGACGACGATGTCAAGCTGCATCCCCCAAGCGATGCTTGAATTAAGCTCACAATCTTGCGGTGGTTGTCGATATTCTTTTTTTGAGTGGATATGCCCTGCGCATGGGATTGGTGCCGCAATGAATCTGGTTACGCTGGTCGCTCTGGGCGCCGCATTCGTCACCGCCGCCGCATTCTTGGTAACAGCGAACGCGCTATTCGGCTCCGCTTCCCACCCTCCGCACCGGGCACGGCGCGTCATGATTGTTCTCGCCACCACGATCAGCTCGATCGTTGGCGGGCTGACTCCCCCCGTCGCCATGCGTGCGATCGATGATGCTGCGCTGGCATCGCTGGCATGCCTGGGCTTCTTAGTCGTCAGTGTTCTCGTGTTTTCGCTCAGCCGCCGGTCAAGGGCGTGCGGATCGGCAACGCTGCCGAGCGCTATCGGCGCGGGAGCGATTGCGCTCGGCAGCGTGACGGGCGGGTGCATCGAGTGGGTAATTCGGGGCCCGGGGTCCAGCCCACTCGCGAACGCTTTCGCCCTCGTCTTTCTCCTGGTTCTCCTCGTAGGCGCCCTCATTCTCGTCGTCAGAAAGGTCATCTACTGACCAGAAGTCAGTGGGGGAACGGCGGAATTACATCGTGTATGCACAGGTAGTAGAGCAGTCCCCCGGCGATCGCATCGAACTGGTACCAGTAGCACTGCGCGGGAGAATGCTGCACCATCACAGGCCGCGCGGGGGCCGCCGAAGCGCCCGCCACGCCGGCACCAAGCACCAGAGAGCGCGAGATCATACCGACGGTCGCGAGTTTCGCAGTTGCCCTTGTCAGAGATCCGATTGACATGTTGATTTCCCTTCTAACACCGCGATAGGGAATTCCGCGCGCATGCGAAACCACGTTCGGAAGCACAACCAGACCGAATTAACAGCAGTCAGGAGACTCGTAGAAATTGCGTACTGAGGTGAGCCGACTGAAGTACTCGATAGGCGGAAGCCGTCCGACGCTCGGCCGGCACGCCGGGATCGACGATGTCACTGCGCGCAAGTTCTGGTCGCAATTCGATGATGTTCTCGGAAAGGGGTGGTGGCGATGAGCCGATACACGGTCTCTGCAGAGTGGACCGGCAAGTGGTGGGTGCTCCAGGCCGAGGGAGCACCCGGCGCCATATCTCAGGTGAAACGACTGTCACAGGCAAACGAGATCGTCGAGGCGATCGCATTCGTGACCGGCGAAGCCGAGGATTCCATCGAGTTCGATCTGCGACCCACCATGCCATCGGATGCAGCGTCGGAGGTCGCCGCCGCGGAAGAGGCGCGCGAACTATCGAGGCACTACAACTCGGTTTCGGCTGCCAAGTCGCGAGCAGCGGTACTGACACTCAAGGCAGGCGGGCTCACCCTTGAGGACATCGGGACAGTTCTGCACGTTTCGAAGCAACGAGTCAGCCAGCTACTGAAAGACGCCTCGGAGAGTTCAGCCGCCTGAGTGGGGCTGAGTGCGGCCGCTGGCCAGCTGTTCCGACGGTGGTCGCTGCGGAGCTGGGGCGACTCCGGTCGAGGAAACACGGCCCGACCGTCGGAACGCGTCATACCTCAGGACCACACCGGCGCCCAGAGGCGCAAGAGGATCGTCCTGAAGGCCGATTCGGCGGGCCGTCCGGGATCCCTACCGTGGTCCCATGAGCACTTCAGCACCCCAGTCCCTTCAGACCCGCGCCGTCGTCGCGCGCGGGATCACCAAAGTCTTCGGCTCGCCCGAGTCGCCCGTGCACGCCCTGAGGGGCGTCGACCTCGACGTGGCCGCCGGGTCGGTCACCGCCATCATGGGGCCGAGCGGATCCGGCAAGTCGACGCTGCTGCAGGTGCTCGCCGGGCTCGACACCCCGACGTCGGGGCAGGTCTGGCTCGCTGAGCAGGAGATCACCGGGATGCGCGACGAACCGCTCACGCTGCTCCGGCGTCAGCGGATGGGGTTCGTGTTCCAGGCGTTCAACCTGCTGCCGGCGCTGACGGCCGAGGAGAACATCCGGCTGCCGTTCCTTCTCGCCGGATCGCGGCCGAGCACCGACGACGAAGCCTGGATCGGCGCGGTCGTCACCCGGCTCGGCCTGCGCGATCGTCTGAACCACCGGCCGCACCAACTCTCCGGCGGACAGCAGCAGCGCGTCGCGATCGCCCGTGCCCTCGTCACCCGACCCGACGTGATCTTCGCCGACGAGCCCTCGGGTGCCCTCGACAGCGCGTCGGGCGACGAGGTGCTGGGGCTGCTGCGATCGGCATCGACCGAGTACGGCCAGACCGTCGTACTCATCACACACGACCCTCGGGCCGCCAGCGTGGCCGACCGCGTCATCCTGATGAGCGACGGCGCCGTGATCGACGACTTCGCCGGCGGCACCGCCGAGCAGATCAGCGCGCAGGTGAGCGGGCGGATGCACGGACAGGCCACCGCGCACATCGCCGGGATCGGAGGCGTGCAGACGAGCGGGTTCGCCGGCGGACAGTCGGCCGGGTCCGCCGCCGCTGCCGCCCAGAACACCGCCCACCTCCCGGCGGTGTCCGAATGAGGCTGTGGGCCCTCCGCGAACTGCGGGAGACCGCCGGGCGGTACGCCGCCGGGGTCGCGGTGGTGGCCGTGGTCGCCGCGTTCGCGGTGCTGCTGCTCGAGACCATCGAGGTGTTCGTGCGGGCACTGTCGACGACGGGGATGCAGGATGCCGCCCCGGTGCGCGCTGCCCTGACCTCCGTCGGGCTCGTCTTCCTCGGCATCGCCGTGCTGACCGCCGCGATCGTCATCTCCGGAACCTTCGCCACCGTCTACGCCGGACGCCGGCGCGACATCGCGCTGCTGCGGCTGGTGGGGGCGACCTCGCGACAGGTCCGCCGGGCGTCTCGAATCGACGGGCTCGCCGTGGGGGCCGCGGGAGCCATTGCGGGGATCGCTGCGGGAATCCTTGTCTCGCTGGCGGCCATCGGCATCCTGAACGCCTCGTTCGGCGCGGGGCTCGAGTTCGCGTGGACGCCGCAGCTCGTCATCGTTCCCGCCGTCGTGTGTCTCGCGGTCTCGACCCTGGCCGCCTCGAACGGGGCCAAGATCGTCGCCCGCGTCTCCCCCGCCGAGGGCGCCCGGAGCGACGCCGGCAGCACGCAGTTGCCGGCATCCGCCGCCCGCGGTCGAGGGATCGTCGGAATCGTGCTCGCCGTCGTGGGCATCGGATTCCTCGCTCTCGGCGTGATCGTCGGGTTGGTGTCGCCGTTCGGGCTGCTGATCGCGTTCCCGGGCGGGGTGCTGTCGATCGTGGGCATCATCCTCGGTGCGCCCGCCTTCACCGCTCCGATCGTCGGCGGCGTGACCCGGATGCTCCGCGGCCGCGGTGCCGATCTGCTCGCCGGCGCGAACCTGCGAGCGAACCCCGTGCGCACGGCTCGCACCGTCGTGTCGGTGCTGATCGGGGTGACACTCGTGACGATGTTCACGGTCGCCGGCGAGATGTACCTCGCCCAGACCCGCGCCTACTTCGGCGATGCCGTCGAGCTCGAGCAGGTCTCGCAGTTCATCACTGTGATGCTGATCGTGGTCTACGTGCTCACTGCCTTCTCCGTGCTCGTCGCCGCGATCGGTCTGGGCAGCAATCTGTCGCTGTCGGTGCTGCAGCGCCGGCGCGAGATCGCAGTGCTGCGCTCGGTGGGACTGACCGCTCGTCAGGCCCGGCGCATGGTGCTCGTCGAGAGCGTCGTCGTCGCGGGCATCGGCGCGGTGCTCGGGCTGCTGCTCGGCGTGCTCTACGGGTTCGTCGGCGCCAACTCGACCTTCGGAGTGCAGGGGTTCAGCGGGCCGGTGCTGTCGCCGTGGTTCGTGGTGGCGGTGCTCGGCGGGGCCGTGGGGTTCTCGATGCTGGCCTCGATCCTGCCGGGCCGCCGGGCGAGCCGGGTGCACCCGGCCGAGGCGCTGCGCGACAGCTGAGGGGGGATCGTTAGGGCGCTAGTGGGGTCCCCGAATCGGCGTCGATTGCGAGTGATCCAATCTCGACTAAACGAGCTTTGATCAGGTATTTCTGATAGAATCTCAGCATGCAGACAGCCACTCGCCTTCAGGAGATCGCCGACGATCTTCGCGGCGTCGCGGGCGGGGTCGGAGAGGGTTTGGCGGGGCTGCGCGACGAGGAATTGCTCGACATCATGGCCGCCATCGAGGCCGTTGGGCGGGTCGTGTCCGCTGCCCAGGTTCGGGTTGCCGGGGAGGTCGGGGTTCGGTCGCGGAGCGAGCTCGGCGACGAGGGGCTGAGTCGGTCGCAGAACTTCACGAGCCCCGTCAAGCTCGTCGCGAGCGTCACGGGCACGTCCGCTCGAGAGTGCAAGGCGCGGCTCGAGCTCGGCCGGCGATTGCGCGGTGCGGTACTGCTGGGTGGAGGCGAAGGTCCGGCCCCGTTCCCGGCCGTCAGGCAAGCACTCGACGAGGGCATCCTCGCTGTCGAGACGGCGTCGATCATCGTCAGCCGGTGCGCCGAGCTCGCCGAGCGCGGATGTGACCCCGACGAGGTGGCGAGCGCCGAACAGACTCTCGTCGATGAGACCATCAACTGCCACCTCACGGCCGACCAGACAGCGAAGCTCGCCATCCACCTGCGGGAGCTCCTCGACCCCGACGGCGCCGAACCTCGCGATGAGGTGCATCAGCAGCTCCGCTCGCTCACCATCGCACAGGCCGCCGACGGCATGATCCGCGGGCGCTTCGCCCTCACGCCCGAGCAGGGCGGCGTGTGGCTCGCGAGCATCCAGGCCCTGCAGAGCCCCCGCGTGAGCGGCCCCCGGTTCCTCAGCGAGGACGAGTTCGTCGCCGAGACCGCGACCGCCGACACCCGCACCCAAGCACAGAAGAACGCCGACACCGTCACCGAACTCATCGCCCGCGCCACCGGCGCCCCCGACATGCCCCGCCTGAACGGCGCTACCACCACGGTCAACGTGCACATCTCGCTCGACGACCTCGAGGCGGGGCGCGGCGTCGGCTGGATCGACGGAATCGACGAGTCCGTTCCCGCCTCCACCGTGGCCCAGCTGCGCTGCCACTCCCCTATCGCCGCCACCCTCTTCGATGACCGCGGCGCGGTGCTCTACCACGGCAAGACAGAACGGCTCTTCAGCCCCGCTCAGAATCGAGCCCTCGCCGCCCGCGACGGCGGCTGCGTCTGGCCCGACTGCGACCGGCCCCCCTCCTTCTGCGAAACCCACCACGCAGACGGATGGGTCTCCGCCGACCATCCACCCGGACGCACCGACATCGACAACGGCGTACTCCTCTGCCACTTCCACCACTCACACCTACACAAGTCATCCTGGAAACTGACCATGCACACCGGTGTGCCCCACCTCATCCCACCCCGATGGATCGACGCCACTCAAACACCGATCCCGACCACCCGCCGACGCACCACCCGACGCCCAGCCGCCTGATCGAGCGCGCCCGCCTTCGACGGCCGGCCATGGTCATCGAGGGCAAGCGCGGAGCGCGCGGCAGCTCGTGCCGAGCCAACCATCCGGGCGCCGAATCATACGAGACTGCCGCGCGCTCCGCGCTTGCCAACGATGCTCATGGCTGGGTCGGCAGGTTCACCACGACCTGATAGCGAATTCACTCATCAGTGAACAGACGCGGACGCCAAAAAGTGTATGCCCGAGGTGCCCTGAGGTCGAAGGATGAATCTGCGCTGTGACTTTGGCTAGGTATCGATTGCTCACGTAGCCACTAGTAACGTGACCCGTTATCATTGGGCATGATCCACTCGTTCGCCAATCTCAACACAGAGCAGGTTTGGCACCGGCAGCACGTTCGTCGGTTCGGCCCTGATCTGCAGAGAATGGCGAACCGCAAGCTCCTCATCCTCGACGCAGCTGAGAACTTGGCTGACCTTCGTGTTCCACCCGGCAACCGCCTCGAACAGCTGACGGGCGATCGCGAAGGCCAGCACAGCATCCGAATCAACGATCAATGGCGCATCTGCTTCGTCTGGACCCGCACGGGCCCGGTCGATGTGGAAATCGTCGACTACCACTGAGAGGAGGGCATCATGACCACGGCACACGCTCCGATCCACCCGGGAGAGATCCTGCTTGAGGAGTTTCTGAAGCCACTGGAGATCAGTCAGTACCGGCTTGCGCAGACGATCAACGTGCCCGCCCGGCGGATCAACGAGATCGTTCACGGCAAGCGCGGGATCTCCCCTGATACTGCTGCGCGTCTCGCCCGGGCATTCGGCACCTCTGATCGGTTCTGGACGAACTTGCAGACCCGGTACGACCTAGAACTCGTCACCGAGGCGAAGGCCGGGGAACTCGACCGGATCGTTCCACTGCTCAGCGCCTGACGCGATCCGACCGGAGGCTAAGACGATCGCTCAGCTCGGAGGAGAGCTGCACTCCCCGAAGTGGGGGCACTGACGAATACGCGACAGCTATAGCCTGCAGGCAGCGAATCACACGCAGCGGCTACGGACGCACCAGCGCACGTCTCCGCGACCCGACACGATTGTGAAGACGATGACGCCTTCTTCGCCTGCAGGCTGGTATCCAGACCCCAATGCCCCCGGTCAGCAGCGCTATTGGAATGGAGCTGCGTGGATGCAGGCATCCACGGAGCAGGAACGAGGCGTCACCGACCCACCTGTGCCCGGCGCTCAGAACGGGGGCGCTGTTGCGGCGCACCGCCGCTGGCGCCCGTCCGTGAGCACCTGGGTGACAGCCGCGATCGCCCTGCTCGTCGCGGTCATCGGCAGCGGAACGAATGGGTTCGGAGGATTCCTCGTCGGCCTCTCCCTCTTCGGGCTCGGCGGCGGTATCTGGACCGTCGTGCGTCAAACACCGAGCTGGCTCAACCTGCCGCGCACACGCGGTGCCGGATGGCTGGCCGTCGGCATCTCCACTGCCGTTCTGATCCTCGGCGCAGTGATCGCACCCCATCCGCAGCCGATCGGGCAAGCTCAGGGGGTCAGTGCCGGCACCACGATCGTGGCCACGGCGAGCGCCACGCCGACGCCGACGAGGAAAGCCGCCCCGACCCCGACGCCGGCACCCACCCCGGTCAAGACGACGCAGGTGGCTGAGACGTCGGAACCGATCGCGTTCAACAAGACCAGCTATGAAGATGCGGACATGGATGCCGGGACGAACGTCGTCGTCACCAGCGGCGCACCCGGCACGAAGGTCTCGAAGTGGGAGATCACGCTGATCGACGGCGTCGAAACAGCACGCGCACTCATCTCGGAGACGGTGACGGTCGCCCCGGTCGACGAGGTCACCGCGATCGGCACGCGCCAGGCCCCGCCGGCGGCGGCACCCGCCGAGCCTGCTCCGGACGAGGGTGGCGGCTGCGATCCGAACTACGCGGGCGCCTGCGTGCCCATCGCATCCGACGTGGACTGCGCCGGTGGCAGCGGCAACGGTCCCGCCTACGTGGCCGGCCCGGTGCAGGTGGTGGGCACGGACATCTACGGTCTCGACCGCGACGGCAACGGAATCGGCTGCGAGTAGGCCGGCCTTCTCTCGTCGAGGCTCTAAGGGAGCCTAGGCCGACAGCTCGGCTCGGAGGAGGGCCGCGCCGGCGCCCAGCGCGGCGAGCTTGCCGCGGGCGACGCTTCGGGGCAGGGGGGCCATGCCGCAGTTGGTGGAGGGGTAGAGCTTGTCGGCGTCCACGAACTGGAGGGCCTGCCGCAGGGTGTCGGCGACCTCCTCAGGCGTCTCGACGTCGGCGGACGCCACGTCGATGGCCCCGACCATCACCTTCTTGCCCCGGATGAGCTCGATCAGGTCGATGGGCACGTGCGAGTGGTGGCTCTCGAGCGAGACGATGTCGATGGCCGAGGCCTGGATCTTGGGGAAGATCGCCTCGTACTGACGCCACTCCTCCCCCAGGGTCGCCTTCCAGTCGGTGTTCGCCTTGATGCCGTAGCCGTAACAGACGTGCACCGCCGTCTCGACCGTGAGCCCCTCGATCGCCCGCTCCAGAGCGGCCACGCCCCAGTCGTTCACCTCGTCGAAGAAGACGTTGAAAGAGGGCTCATCGAACTGGATGATGTCGACACCCGCATCCTGCAATTCGCGCGCCTCTTGATTCAGGATGGTCGCGAACTCCCAGGCCAGCTTCTCGCGGCTGCCGTAGTGGGCGTCGTAAAGCGTGTCGACCATGGTCATGGGGCCGGGCAGGGCCCACTTGATGGGCTGGTCGGTCTGCGAACGGAGGAACCGGGCGTCGTCGACGAACACCGGCTTCTCGCGGGTGACCGCCCCGACGACGCGCGGCACGGAGGCGTCGTAGCGGTCGCGGATGCGGACCGTCTCGCGGTTCTCGAAATCCACCCCGCTGAGGTGCTCGATGAAGGTGGTCACGAAGTGCTGACGGGTCTGCTCGCCGTCGCTCACGATGTCGATGCCCGCCTGCTGCTGGTCCGCGAGCGACAGGCGCAGGGCATCGTGCCGGCCTTCCGCCAGCGCATCGCCGTCGAGCTTCCAGGGCGACCAGAGCTTCTCGGGCTCCGCGAGCCACGAGGGTTTGGGCAGGCTGCCGGCGGTCGAGGTGGGAAGAAGCTTGGTCATCAGCGGGCTCCCTGCTGTTCGTTCTGGTTCACGGCGAAGGCTGCCGACCACTCCTCGAGAACGGCCTTGTGCGGCTCGATGAAGTGCTCCTCGGCGAACTTGCCCTGCTCGACCGCCAGACGGCTGCGCTCCTCGCGGTCGTAGACGATCGGGATGGGCGAGAAGTCGGGGTTCGTCAGGCTCGGCTGGTACGACGCCCCGGCCGTGTGATTGGCGTTGTAGATCTCGGGTCGGTAGATCTTCTGGAACGTCTCCATCGTGGCGATCGTGGCGGCCAGCTCGAGGTCGGTGTAGTCGCCGGTCAGATCGCCGAGGTGGTAGAAGGCCAGGGGGGCGACGCTGTTCGGGGGCATGAAGAAACGCACTTTCAAGCCCATGCTCGCGAAGTAGGCATCCGTCAGCGAGTACTCGCTCTGGCGGTACTCGACGCCCAGAACCGGATGCACGTTCTCGGTGCGGTCGTAGGTCTTGCTCGTGGAGACGCTCAGGCAGATGACGGGCGACTTGTGGAAATGCTGGGCGTAGGCATCCGATTGCAGGAAGGCCTTGAAGAGGTTGCCGTGCAGCACTCCGAAGTCTTCGGGGAGGCCGCCGGCGTAGGGGTTCTTGGTGTGGGCGGGGAGCACGATGCTGAAGTCGTAGTCCCGCACGTAGGAGGAGAAGTTGTTGCCGACGATGCCCTGGGTGCGTTCACCGGTGCGGCGGTCGACGATGGTGGTCTGCAGCACCTCGATGAGCGGGACGGCATCTCGGATGCCCGCGCCGTCGACATCCACGCTCGCGGAGATGATGTCGAGCTCGATCGAGTAGCGGTCGCCGTCTTCGTCGTCGTCGTCTCGAGCCAGCTCGTTCAGACGAGCGTCGATCATCGTGAAGGTGTTGCGCAGGTTGTCATGGCGCTTCTCACCGCGGGCCAGATTGGCGAAGTTCGTGGTGATGCGCGAGTTGGGAAGGGGGCGGTAGTTCTCGTCGAAACGAGTGCTGTCGATGGAGAAGGTCACGTTCGTCATCGACAGAACCCCGCCCGGGCGAGAACGGCGTGTGCGCCGACGAGATGGGCGTTCATGATGGTGACCATAGCGGTGTGCTCCTCGAATAGGGAAGCCACGATGGCGCGACTCCACTCCACGGATGGGGATGTCGCAGGCGTGTCCGGTGGGGACGCGAGGCTTCGTTGTGCGCACTGCCCTCTCAGGCTACGGCAGCGGTGCGCGATCGCGCAGTGGATGACCTCGCGTTACGCGGCAGCCGGCCAATTAGGATCCAGCACGTCTACAGCTGCAGAATTGCTCTGCGCGGCACCGCGCAGAACAAGGGGGAATTCGATGGTGATTCGGCGGGCGCTGGTGACGGCGGCAGCGATGGCGCTCGTCTGGGGCGCCGTGGGCGTTTCCTCCGACGCAGACGCGGCGACGGCATCGGCCGCAGTTGCGGCGGGCGCCAGCGGGGTGGGTGACGTGGCGAGGTCTGAAATAGTGGCCACCCTTCAAGACAGACCATACTTCTACCAGTCATCGCAGTTCTTCTCCGCCCGCACGTCGACTCCGAAGATCACGAGAACCACCACGGAACTGCGCGTGGAACTCGCGCCGGACTTCCTCGCCGCCGAGCCCCGAACCATCGACTGGAGCATCGGGTCCGCACTCCACGGCACCACTCCCGTCGAGCCCACAACCACCATTGTCGACATCCCCATTCCTGCGGACTTCTACGATCGTGCGTTGACGATCTACGGGGAGCAAAAAGCCATCTCGCTCGGACTCCATGCGACCGGCGTCGTGCCCGAAGCGGGTCGCATCCCGACCGATTTCGAAGCGACGAACGTCAGCCAGGCATACAACGCGGATGCACGCTACACCGTGCGTCTCACCAACACGCCGGACCTGCCGACCACAACGGAGGTGCGCCTCTCCGAATTCCGCGCCGACTCGCCGTACAACGACGAAAGGTATTGGGCTTCCGTACCCGAGGGAACCGTCGTCGAACCCGACTCCGTCGTGCGCTTTCAAGCGTCGTCGGCCCTGTGGGGCCGCGATGGCGTTGCACCCAGCGCGTCTCTCAGTGAACCCGAAGCGATCGTCGGTCATTTCGAGAACCCGATCCCGACCGCCGTCAGCCCGGTGGTCTCGGCAGACCAGACATCCCTGGCACTCGACTTCGCCCAACTCCCGGGCGTGCTCGCACCTCGGATCGCCGGGAACGGGCTAGAGCGCATCGACGTCGCCAGAGCCGCCGCTTACGACCACGGCGTGAGAGCCACGACGATTCTCCCTGTCGGCTCAAGTACCTCTCTCCCGACGACGAAGACCACACGACTGTCCGGCGCGACCCGATACGAGGGGGCCGTCATCAATGCGGCCCTCGCCTTCCAGAATCGTGGGCCGACCGTCTACATCGCGTCAGGCGAAGACTTCTCCGATGCATTGAGCGCGGGCGCAGCTGCCGCGAACCGAGCCGCACCCCTCGTGTTGACCAGCCCGCACGACGTGAGGATCACCTCGTATCTCCGCTGGCTGCATCCCCGGGAGATCGTGATCGTCGGCGGCCCCAACTCGGTCGCAGACGACCAGATCGCGTTCCTCATGCAACAAGCAGGGCTGGATGCCTCCGCGGTGACCGTACGCCGCGACTCGGGCGTCGATCGCTATGAGGCGTCCCGCACGATCTCGTCCACCGAGTTTCCCGACGGAGCCGACACCGCCTTTCTCGCCACAGGCAACGGCTTCGCCGACGCACTGTCTTCCATTCCGGCCGCCGCATCCTCAGCGGCACCGGTCATCCTCGTGAAAGGCGAGCAGCCTGCGCTCGACGCTCCAACCATGGCCGAGTTGACGCGACTCGGCGTCGAACACGTGGTCATAACAGGCGGACCGGCGAGCATCTCGACCGGCATCGAAGAACAGCTTCGGCGTCAGTACGGCGACGCAGTGGTGCGGTTCGGTGGCGCTACCCGATTCGACGTCGCGAACGCGGTCAACGCTGCATACTTCCCGAAGCCGTCGAGCGCCTACCTCGCCACCGGGATCAACTTCCCGGATGCTCTGACAGGCGGAGTGCTGGCGGGCGTCGAGGGTGCTCCCTTGTTGCTCGCGCGGACCGATTGCGTTCCTGGACCGACCCGCGACCTTCTCGCGTCATGGGGTCCGCCGAAAGTCACGCTTCTCGGTGGACCCAACAGCCTCGGCACGGGGGTGCAGAACCTCAATGCCTGTTGATGCCACGCAGCCCTCGACGGCATCGAATTTGTCGGAACTGAGCACCGCGGAGTGGGTGACCCCCACTCGATTAAACGAGCTTTGATCAGGTATTTCTGATAGAATCTCAGCATGCAGACAGCCGCTCGACTCCGGGAGATCGCCGACGATCTTCGCATCGTCGCGGGCGGGGTCGGAGAGGGTTTGGCGGGTCTGCGCGACGAGGAATTGCTCGACGTCATGGCGGCTTTCGAGGCGGTCGGGCGGGTCGTCTCCGCAGGGCAGGTTCGGGTCGCTGGGGAGGTCGGGGTGCGGTCGCGCAGCGAGCTCGGCGACGAGGGGCTGAGTCGGTCGCAGAACTTCACGAGCCCGGTCAAGCTCGTCGCGAGCGTCACGGGCGCCTCGGCTCGCGAGTGCAAGGCGCGGCTCGAGCTCGGCCTGCTTCTGCGTGGGGCCGTGCTGCTCGGGGGCGGCGAGGGACCGGCACCCTTCCCGTCCGTCGGTGAGGCACTCGACGAGGGCGTTCTCGCCGTCGAGGCCGCCACGGTCATCGTCGAGCGGTGCAGCGAGCTCGCGAAGCGCGGATGTGACCCCGACGAGGTGGCGAGTGCGGAGCAGACTCTCGTCGACGAGACCATCAACTGCCACCTCACGGCCGACCAGACAGCGAAGCTCGCCATCCACCTGCGCGAGCTCCTCGACCCCGACGGCGCCGAACCCCGAGACGACGCGCACCAGCAACTCCGCTCGCTCACCATCGCACAGGCCGCCGACGGCATGATCCGGGGGCGCTTCGCCCTCACGCCCGAACAGGGCGGCGTGTGGCTCGCGAGCATCCAAGCCCTGCAAAGCCCCCGCGTGGCCGGCCCGCGGTTCCTCAGCGAAGACGAGTTCGTCGCCGAAGCCGCCACCGCCGACACCCGCACCCAAGTGCAGAAGAACGCCGACACGGTCACCGAACTCATCGCCCGCGCGGCCGGCGCCCCCGACATGCCCCGCCTGAACGGCGCCACCACCACCGTCAACGTGCACATCTCGCTCGACGACCTCGAGGCGGGCCGCGGCGTCGGCTGGATCGACGGAATCGACGAACCCGTCCCCGCCTCCACCATCTCCCAGCTGCGGTGCCACTCCCCCCTCGCCGCCACCCTCTTCAGCGACCGCGGCGCGGTGCTCTACCACAGCAAGACCCAGCGGCTCTTCAGCGCGGCCCAGAACCGAGCACTAGCAGCCCGCGACGGCGGATGCGTCTGGCCCGACTGCGACCGACCGCCATCCTTCTGCGAAACACACCACGCAGACGAATGGGTATCCAAAGACCATCCACCCGGACGCACCGACATCGACAACGGCGTACTCCTCTGCCACTTCCACCACAGCCACCTGCATCGCTCCGCCTGGACGCTCACCATGCTGAACGGCACGCCGCACATCGTGCCGCCCCGATGGGTCGACGTCGAGCAGACGCCCCGCGCCATCACGCGCCGGCGCACCAGAACCCCCCAGCGCTCGACCGCGTGAACCGCGAGCCGGGGCCGCCGGGCTAGCCGGGCGCGCATCTCTCGTCGCTCAACGAGCACTGAATCCGCGTGGCCGACGTACCGGTGATACCGCAGCTCCTCCGTGCGCACACTCTCGCCTACGGCGTTCATCGCCTCCCGCGCTGCACTCCCGACCTCCGGCGAGGCCGAGTAGGCGCAGTCGATCCGGATGCGCGATGCCGCCCCCGTCAGACGCCGGCCGCCTGCAGCGCGCTCAAGGCGTCGAAGAGCGCTGCGCGCTGAGGCTCGTCGAGCGGCGCGAACAGCTTCGGCAGCTCGGCCGCCACGACGCGACGGCCGGCGGCGAGAGTGTCGGCCCCCGCTTCGGTGAGCGTGTGCTCGACGCGACGGCCGCGGCCGGGAGCGCGCTCGACGAGACCGCGGTCGATCAGCCGCCCCGCGAGGGTGCCGAACGACTGGTCGCTCTGGAAGGTGGCGACCGCCAGTTCGTGCGCGGAGGCACCGGGCGCCTGGTCGATGGCCCTCAGGGCGTCCCACTGCACCAGGCTCACGCCCGCATCCTGCAGCGCCGCATCCATCGTGCGGTGGTTGCGGTACTGCGCGCGCTTGAGGGCTTGTCCGAGCAGTTCCAGATCGGTCGTCATGGTGCTAGCGTATCAGCAAGTTTATATAAATATGTTGATTTGGAGAGATCATGAACGCTGAGACCATCACACACCAGCCCGATCTGCCGACCGCCCTCGTCCTGCACGGCGGCGGGGGTCCCCGCACCGTCGCGCCGATCGCAGCCCACCTCGCTGCGACGCGGCACGTCGTCGCACCGACGCATCCGGGTTGGGACGGCACCGATCTTCCGGAGACGCTCACCTCCGTCGCGCAGCTCGCCACCGAGTACCTGCAGCTCCTCGTCGATGACGCCGCCACCCGGCGGCCGGCCCGCGGAGCGACGCTCGTCGGGTCGTCGCTCGGAGGGTGGATCGCCCTCGAGATGGCCGTGCAGGCCGCCGAGGACGGCGCTGCCTTCGAGGGGCTCATCGAGTCGGTGGTCGTGATCGATGCGGTGGGCGTCGTGGTGGCCGGGGAACCGATCGCCGACTTCTTCTCACTGAGCCCCCGACAGCTGGCCGAACTCGCCTGGCACGACGCCGACCGCGGCTTCATCGATCCGGCCGCGCTCTCGGAGCAGGCCCGCGCGATCCAGGCCGGGAACGCCCGCGCGATGGCGGCGATCGCCGGGCGCGGCATGGACGACCCCGGACTGCTGCCGCGGCTCGCCGCCATCCGGGTGCCGACGCTGGTGGTGTGGGGAGCGAGCGATGGCGTGGTGACACCCGGGTACGGCCGCGCAATCGCCGGCGCCGTCCCGGGAGCGCGGTTCGTGGAGATCGCGGAGGCCGGGCACCTCCCTCACCTCGAGCGGCCGGATGCCACGTGGGCGGCCGTCGACGGGTTCCTGGCGCAGCGGAGCTGAAGTGGCGGCGCCGCCTCGGGCGCCGGCCGGGCATGATTCAGTGGTCAGAACTCCCGGTCGACGGTCTCCACGTCCGTGCTGCTACTCGCAGGCGATGCCGTCGCCGTCGCGGTCGAGCTTCGAGCTGTAGCCCGGTTCGCCGCGGTGGATGGGCGCAGCCCCCGCGGCCCGAGCGGCGGCGCAGTTCGCGTAGGACACGTCGGGAATCGGCGCGGGGGCCGGCTCTGCCGGCGGGACGGGATCGGGGGCCGGGGCCGGGTCGGGCTCAGCCGGGGCAACGGGGGCAGCCGGAGCGGGCGCCGGAGGTGCCAGCACGATCACGACGGTCCCACCCACCTCGACGGCCGTTCCGGCGGCCGGGCGCTGCTCCACGACGGTCCAGCCGCTCCAGTCCGTCTGCGCCGAACCGTCCGAGGCAGTCTTCTGCACCGCGAAACCGTCCGCCTTGAGGGCGGTCTCCGCGACCTCCGCTGACTGGCCGGTCTGAGTCGAGACCGGTTTCGTCACAGGCTTGGGCGTGGCGGTCGGCGTGGGCGTGGCCGTGACAGTCGGAACCCGGGTCGGCTTCGACGAGGGCGACGCGGATGAGGACGCCGCCGGCGCCGAGACGACCTGCGGCGATCCTCCCTCGGCCACCGCATTCGGCGCCCACGGATGCGCGACCACTCCGAGGAGGACCACGGCGACCGAGACACCGACGACCACTTTGACGGCTGTCGCGCGACCCCGCAGATTGAGCCAGCCGGACTTCTTCGTGCCGAGTGTCCAGACCGCGGCAGCGAGACCATAGAGACCAGCGACGACCAGGAAGGCGCCGAGCCCGCCGGTCGCCGCGGCGACGAGGGCGATGAGGAAGGCCACCGCTGCAGAGATCCAGGTCGCCCGAGTGGGCCGCCAGCCCGCCGTCGCGGCAGAGGCGATCGGCCGCGAGTGCTCACCCCAGGCCGCTCCGTCCCACCACCGCTCGCGAGTCGGATCCTGGGGGTCGCTGTACCAGCCGGAGGCAGGCGTATTCGTCATCGTCGTCACAATCGGGTCGGAGCGCACGCAACGGGCAGTCGCACGGACGACTCGTCGGATCGCCTCGCTCACTCTACGAGTGTCGACCATCCCATCGGCAGCCCCTGAAGGAGGGGTGGGTGCCACTTCTGGCGCGAGCGCCGCTCAGCGCAGGGCGGCCGCCGCCTCCCGCAGCTCCGCGAAGGCCGCGCGGGTGTGCGGGGTGAGCTCGCCGGGAGCCGCGTCGCGGGCGGGGTCGCTCCAGGCGCGATAGCCGGCCCCGAACGCGAGCACGCCGAGCTCGGCGGCCACCTGCGCAGCCGGGGCCGCCACACCTCGCGCGAGCAGCGCATCCGAGATCGCCGTCGCCATCACGACCGACTTCATGGCGCTGCGGGAGCGGAGCTCCTCGTTGGCCTCGGTGGCCGCGTGCAGACGCGGGCCGAGGTCGCGGTTGAACGAGGTCATGGCCCCGGCTGCACGGTCGAGGCCGAGCGCCACCGCGTCCAGCGGCGATGCCGAGGCCGGCGCCTCCGCGATCCCCTCGGCGAAGAGCGTGCTCAGCATCTCCTGGCCGGCGGTGAGGATCTCGTGCTTGTCGCCGAAGTGGCGGAAGAAGGTGCTGCGGGTGAGGCCGGCCCGCTCGGCGATCTGGGCGACCGTGGTCTCGTCGTAGCCCTGCTCGGTGAAGAGGTCGAGAGCGGCCACGGCCAGCCGCTGTCGCGCATCCGGTTTCCATCTGGGCATGGCAGCAGTCTACGTGATGCGACGCGAGTCCCATCAGGTGTTAGAGTGATGGGACATCAGTCGCATCACTTGTGGAGGTCTTCATGCGCGTCTTCATCACCGGTGGCACCGGACTCATCGGCTCGGCGGTCGTCGCCGAGCTGCTCGCGGCCGGCCACTCCGTCATCGCCCTCACCCGCTCCGAGGCCTCGGCCGCCAAGGCGCGGGCGGCCGGCGCCGATGCTGTGAACGGCGACCTCACCGATCTCGAGGTGCTGCGCGAACAGGCGGTCGCGGCCGACGGCGTCATCCACCTCGCCTTCGGCAACGACTTCAGCTCGCCCGACGCCCTCGCGGCGAACATCGCCGACGAGACCGCCGCCCTCGAGACCCTCGGTGACGCCCTCGTCGACACCGGCAAGCCGCTCGTCACCGTGTCGGGCACACCCCAGGCGGAGGGCCGCGCCTCGACCGAGGACGACCCGCTGCCCACCCACGGGCCGGTGGCCGGCCGCAGCATCACGGTCGAGAGGATCCTCGCGCTCTCGGGGCGCGGCGTCCGCACCTCCTCCGTCCGGCTCCCCCGCACCGTGCACGCGAACGGCGAAGGCGGATTCGCGGGCCTGCTCACCCGCATCGCCCGCCAGACCGGCGTGGCCGGCTACCCGGGCGACGGCGCCCAGCGCTGGCCGGCGGTGCACGCGCTCGACGCCGCCGTGCTGTTCCGGCTCGCGCTCGAGAAAGCTCCCGCCGGCACCGCCTGGCATGCGGTGACGGATGAGGGCGACTCGGTGAGAGACATCATGACGGTGGTGGGGCGGCGGCTCGGCCTGCCCGTCGCCGAGGTTCCGGCCGAGAACTTCGGGCCCCTCGGCCCGGTCTTCGTGGCCGACCAGCCGGCGTCCAGCGCGCGCACCCGCGCCGAGCTCGGCTGGGCGCCGACGCATGCGAGCCTGCTGGAGGACCTGGAGAACCTCCGGCCCTGACCGCACCGCGACACGGGTGGCCGGATCTGCTGTTCAGCGCCTCGACAAGAGAGGAAGATGACGGGCAGCCGACACCCGTGACCGCGGGCCCGGCTCCAGCGCACGAGAACGGGCGGTTGCGATGAAGAAATGGTCGGTGGTCATCATCCTCGGCGCCGCGCAGTTCGTGATGGTGCTCGACGGCACCGTGATGAACGTGTCGATCTCCACGGTGGTCGCCGATCTCCACACCACCGTGGCGGCGATGCAGGGCGCGATCACCTTCTACACCCTCACCATGGCGGCGATGATGCTCCTCGGCGCCAAGCTCGGCGACATCTGGGGGCGCCGCCGGGCCTTCGTGATCGGCTCCTGCGTCTACGCCCTCGGCTCGCTGATCACGGCGCTCAGCCCGAACATCCAGCTGCTGTTCCTCGGCTGGTCGATCGTCGAAGGACTGGGCGCGGTTCTCGTGATCCCGGCCATCGCCGCCCTCATCGCCGACAACTACCGGGGCGGCGCGCGCATCACCGCCTACGCCATCATCGGCGCCGTCTCGGGCGCGGCGGTGGCCGCCGGCCCGCTCATCGGCGGGTTCGTCACCACCTACTCCAACTGGCGTTTCGTCTTCGTGGCCGAAGTGGTGATCATGGCGGGCGTGGTGCTCTTCTCGCGCCGCATCACGGATGCGACGACCCGGCAATCCGTGCGCATCGACATCCTGAGCGTGGCGCTCTCGGCCGTCGGGCTCGTCTTCATCGTGTTCGGGATGTTGCAGAGCAAGACCTGGGGCTGGATCCGGCCGCTCGCCTCCCCCACCATCGGCGACGTCGAGATCGCCCCGCTCGGGGTCTCGCTCACCGCCTGGCTGATCCTCGCCGGCGCGGCGCTCGTGTTCGCGTTCCTGCGACGGCAGCGGATGCTCGTGCGACGCGGGCGGGCGCCGCTCGTGCACGTCGAGATGTTCTCCATCCGGCAGCTGCGCAGCGGGCTCGCCGTTCTCGGCGCGCAGTACGCGGTCACCGCGGGGCTGTTCTTCATGGTTCCGGTCTACCTGCAGATGACGCTCGGGCTCGACGCACTCCAGACGGGCCTCAAGATCTTTCCGCTCTCGATCTCGTTGATCCTCTTCTCCGTCGTCGGCACGCGGCTCTCGACGGTGTGGTCGGCCCGGCGGATCGTGCGCACGGGGCAGCTCATCCTCGTCTTCAGCGCCCTGCTGCTGCTCGGAGCGGCGACCGAGGACCTCCGGAGCCTGCTCTTCGCCGCCGGCATGTTCCTGGCGGGCGCCGCGCTCGGGCTGCTCGCCTCGCAGTTGGGCAACGTGAACATGTCGAGCGTCACCGAGAAGGAGACGAGCGAGGTGGGCGGATTGCAGGGGGTGTTCCAGAACCTCGGATCGTCGCTCGGAACCGCGCTGATCGGGTCGATCCTGATCGGCAGCCTGGCCACGTCGTTCGCCGGAGGAGTGGCCGCGAGCGATCTGCCCGCCGAGGCGCAGAGCCTCATCGGCGAAGCCACCCAGAGAGGCGTGGCGATCGTGCCGGCGGCCTCGGTGGCCCAGCTCGGCGAGAAGGCCGGGCTGACCGCCGCGGAGGCCTCCTCGCTCGAGGGCATCTACCGCGATTCGCAGCTGTCCTCGCTGCACGTGGCGTTCTTCGGCCTGCTCGCCATTTCGGTTCTCGCCCTGGCGTTCTCGCGCGGCATCCCGTCGACCGTTCCCGAACGGGCGAAGAAGAGGCCGGCGCCGGCCTCGGGGTGACGGGCCGGCGCCGGCTCTCGTCCGGTCGCGGTTCTCTTCGGGCGGGCTGACGTCAGGCGAGCCCCAGCTCCCGCAGGCTCGCGGCCGTGTCGAGGATGGTCTGCTCGGCCGGGCGCGGGCGGAAGCCGAGCTCGCGCTTCGCGCGGTCGTTGTGGATGGTGAGCGGAGTGGGCTCCTCCCCCGGCGCCTCCTCGGTGGGCACCCGCTCGGCGAAGGCGCCGAGGTGCTCGCGCAAGACGTTCGCGACGTCGAGGAAGGTCAGGGTGGGCCCGTCGGCGAGAGCGAGATAGCGCTTGCCCGCGGCATCCGGAGCCCGCATCGCCGCCTGATGGAGCCACGCGACGTCACGCACGTCGGCGATGCCGAAGCGCTGCCGGGGCGTGTGGGTCATGGCGCCCGAGAGCATCCCGGTGAACACCTGCAGCGAGGAACGGGCGTCGACCGTGAGGGTGGGGCCGGCGATCCAGGTGGGGTTGATCGTCACGAGCTCGGTGCCTCCGCCCTCGCGCTCGATGAAGTCCCACGCGGCGCGCTCGGCGACCGCCTTCGACAAGGGGTAGGCCGCGAGGCCCGGGGTGGCGGGGTCGGTCCAGTCGTCCTCGGTGTAGTCGCGCACCGGCTTCGGCGAGTAGCCGATCGCGGCGAAGGATGACGTGAGCACCACGCGGGGCACGCCGGCATCGCGCGCGGCCCGCAGCACCCGCAGGGCGCCGTCGCGGGCGGGCGGCACGATCTCGTCGGGGCTCGTCGCCAGGATCATCGGCGAAGCGAGGTGGTGGACGCCGTCCATGCCGGTTGCGGCATACGCCCAGCCCACGTCGTCGGTGAGGCTCGCGAACACCACCTCGAGACCGCTGGTGTCGGCCTCCGGAACCCGCGTGAGGGCCGTGCGGAGCGCCTCTTCGCTCGCCGGGGTGCGCACGGTCGCACGCACCTCGACGCCGCCGGCGAGGAGGTCGGCGACCACGCGGGTGCCGAGGTATCCGGATGCGCCGGTCACGAGCATCCGGGTCATCACAGCCCCGCCTCGAGCCGGTCGAGCATCGCATTCACGCGCTCGGCGGCGGCCGCCTCGCTTTGCGGGTCGTCGCGGTCGCGCGCATCCCAGAGCGCGGCCTTCGCCTCGAGGTAGTCGAGGTGCACACGGAGCGTGGCGATCTCGGTCTCGATGCGATGGGCGTGGCGGGTGAGCAGGTCTCGCTGCTCCCCCGCGGCGGAGCGGCCGATGGCGCGATTGGCCTGGTAGGTGCGCATGTCGGCGATGCCCACCCCCATGGCGCGGAGGCAGGCGAGGGCCTGCAGCGCGTCGAGGTCGGCCTCGCCGTAGCGGCGGTGGCCGCTCGATTCGTCGCGGGCGATCGGGCCGATCAGCCCGACCTCCTCGTAGTAGCGCAGGGTGGGTTCGCTGAGCCGGGTGCGGCGCGACGCATCCTGAATCGTCATCACTGTCATGCAGACATCCCACCAGACCTCAAGCGCTTGAAGTCAAGCCGCCCGGCGTATGCTTTTATCCAACGAACGTCGGTTATGACGTTCGCCGCATTCCGGCCCGCGGATGCGGACCCGTTTGAAAGGTCACCTCGTGAACCGCTTTACCGATCGTGTCGTCCTCATCACCGGCGGAGGATCCGGCCTCGGCCGCGCCGCCGCCGTGCGTCTCGCCGAGGAGGGCGCGAAACTCGCCCTCGTCGACGTCTCCGAGCAGGGTCTCGCCACCTCCGTCGACGCCGTCACCGCCATCGCCCCCGACACCGAGATCATCACCGTCGTCGCCGACGTCTCGAACGAGGCCGACGTCGACCGCTACGTCGCCCAGACCCTCGCGAAGTTCGGCCGCATCGACGGCTTCTTCAACAACGCCGGCATCGAGGGCAAGCAGAACCTCACCGAGGCCTTCACCTCGGCCGAGTTCGACCGGGTCGTCGCGATCAACCTGCGCGGCGTCTTCCTCGGCCTCGAGAAGGTGCTGAAGGTCATGCACGAGCAGGGCGCCGGCCGCGTGGTCAACACGGCAAGCGTCGGCGGCATCCGCGGCATCGGCAACCAGTCGGGCTACGCCGCCGCCAAGCACGGCGTCGTCGGCCTCACCCGCAACTCGGCCATCGAGTACGGCCAGTTCGGCATCACCATCAACGCCATCGCCCCCGGCGCCATCTGGACCCCGATGGTCGAGAACTCGATGAAGCAGCTCGACCCCGAGAACCCGCGCGGCGCCGCCGAGCAGTTCATCCAGGGCAACCCCACCAAGCGCTACGGCGAGGCCCCCGAGATCGCCGCCGTCGTGGCCTTCCTGCTGAGCGACGACGCCAGCTACATCAACGCGGCCGTGGTGCCGATCGACGGCGGGCAGTCGTACAAGTACTGAGCTCCGCACGCTCCGGTCCGCGGATGCGGCGGGTCGCCGTCGACGACGGCCCACCGCATCCGTGGGCCTTTCGGCCCTGTGCCGCACCCGCGGCGACTGCGACGATGGCGGTGTCACCGCAGCCCGGTGCTGGATCGAAGGAGTCACCCATGAAGGCCGCCCGCTACTACGCCCGCCACGACATCCGCATCGAGGACATCCCGGAGCCCACCCTGCTGCCCGGCACCGTCGCCATCGACGTGGCGTGGTGCGGCATCTGCGGCACCGACCTGCACGAGTACCTCGACGGGCCCATCTTCGTTCCGGCGCCCGGCCACCCGAATCCGATCTCGCACGAAGAGGCCCCCATCACCCTCGGGCACGAGTTCTCGGGCACCGTCGCAGCCCTCGGCGAGGGCGTCACCGACCTCACCGTCGGCGAGAGCGTGGTGGTGGAGCCGTACATCATCTCCCCCGAGGTCCCCACGGGCGAGGGCGACGCCTATCAGCTCTCGCACGACATGAACTTCATCGGCCTCGGCGGCCGAGGCGGCGGCCTCAGCGAGAAGGTCGTGGTGGAGCGGCGCTGGGTGCACCCGGTGGGCGACATCCCGCTCGACCAGGCCGCGCTGATCGAGCCGCTCTCAGTGGGGCACCACGCCTTCGTGCGCTCCGGCGCCGGAGCCGGCGACGTGGCGCTCATCGGCGGCGCGGGCCCGATCGGCCTGCTGCTCGCCGCCGTGCTCAAGGCCGAGGGCCTCACCGTCATCATCTCGGAGCTGAGCGAGGCCCGGAAGGACCGCGCGCGCAGCACCGGCGTGGCCGACCACGTGCTCGACCCGCGCGACGGCGACGTGGCCGAGGCCGTGCGCGCCCTCACCGACGGCCGCGGCGCCGACGTGGGCTTCGAGTGCTCGAGCGTGAACGCGGTGCTCGACACCCTGCTCGACGCCGTGCGGCCGGCCGGCGTGATCGTGAACGTGTCGATCTGGGGGCACCCCGCCAGCGTCGACATGCAGAAGCTCGTGCTCAAGGAACTCGACCTGCGCGGCACCATCGCCTACGCCAACGACCACCCCGCCACGATCGCCCTCGTGCAGCAGGGCAAGGTCGACCTCGCCCCGTTCATCACGGGCCGCATCGCCCTCGACGACCTCGTCGACCAGGGCTTCGATCAGCTCATCAACCACAACGAGTCGCAGGTGAAGATCATCGTGCACCCGTGATGTCTGCGGCTCGGGAATAACCCGGCCCCTCGGGCGTTGAACTTGAGCGTAAGGCACTCAAGTTTCAAACCAGGAGGTTTCGTGCCCGAGAACCTAAACCCCAATGAGGCCGGCAGCAACTCGTTCGACGAGTTCCTCGCCCGCTACCTCGAGGGCGAACAGCGCGCGGCGCGAGCCAGCCGCTCGGTCGACCTCAGCAAGCTGATCAGCCGCCGTACCCAGGAGCTCCTCTCCCAGGCGGGCAGCTACGCCGTCGAGCACGGCCACTCCGAACTCGACGCACTCCACATCCTGCGCACGATCGCGCCGGTCGATCCTGCTGCCGAGGCCATCCGCCGCGTCGGCGCCGACCCGCGCGCCATCGCCGCGGCCGCCGAGCTGCGGCTGCCCGCCGCCAGCAGCGACCCGGTCGTCGCGCCCGCGCTCACCCCGTCGGCCCAGCGCGCGCTGTTCCACGCCTACCAGGTGGCACGCGCATCCGGCTCGACCTACATCGACCCCGAGCACCTCTTCTTCGCGCTCGTGATCAACCAGGACTCCCCCGCCGGCCAGGTGCTGGCGCAGGCCGGCGTCACGCCCGAGTCTCTGCAGGAGGGCATGCGCCAGAACGTCGGCGCCGCCGCCGGTGCCGGAGCGACCGCGGGCGACCCGTACGCATCCGGAGACCCCGCGAACGGCGGGACGTCGGAGACCCCGACCCTCGACAAGTTCGGCACCGACCTCACGGCTCTCGCCCTCGCGGGTGAGCTCGACCCGGTGATCGGGCGGCAGGACGAGATCGAGCAGACCATCGAGATCCTCTCCCGGCGCACCAAGAACAACCCGGTGCTCGTGGGTGAGGCCGGCGTCGGCAAGACGGCGATCGTCGACGGCATCGCGCAGGCGATCGTCGACGGCGGCGTTCCCGAGCAGCTGCTCGGCAAGCGCATCGTGTCGCTCGACCTGCCCGCCATGCTCGCCGGAACCCGCTACCGCGGCGACTTCGAGGAGCGCCTCACCACGGTGATGGACGAGATCTCGGCGCACAAGGACGAGCTGATCGTCTTCATCGACGAGATCCACACCGTCGTCGGCGCCGGAGGCTCCGGCGAGGGCGGAATGGACGCGGGAAACATCCTGAAGCCGCGGCTGGCCCGCGGAGACCTGCACCTGCTCGGCGCCACGACGCTCAAGGAGTACCGCGGCATCGAGAAGGACCCGGCGCTCGAGCGTCGCTTCTCCCCCGTGACCGTCGGCGAGCCGTCGGCGTCGGATGCGGTGCTCATCCTGAAGGGGCTGCGTGCGGCCTACGAGGAGCACCACGGCGTGAGCTACACCGACGCGGCGCTCGAAGCCGCCGTCGAGTTGTCGGCCCGCTACGTGAGCGACCGCTTCCTGCCCGACAAGGCGATCGACCTGATCGACCAGGCCGGCGCGCGGCTGCGGCTCTCGCTCGGCACGAAGGCCGTCGCGGTCGACGTCTCGGCACTCCTCGCCGACCTCGGAGCCCTCGAGGCCTCGAAGAACGCCGCCGTCTCGGCGGAGCACTACGAGGAGGCCTCGCGCATCCGCGACGAGATCGAGGACGTCCAGCGCCAGCTGGCCGAGGCGACCACGGCCTCCCGCCGTGCCGCGGCTTCGGCCGGAACCCCGGATGACGCCGCCGTCGTCGACGAGAAGGAGATCGCCGCGGTGATCTCCCGCGCCACCGGCATCCCGGCCGGTCGCCTGGGCGACGTCGACCGTTCGCGGCTGGCGGTGCTAGAGCAGGAGCTGCACGATCGCGTGATCGGGCAGGACGACGCGGTCACCGTGGTGGCTCAGGCCGTGCGCCGCAACCGCACGGGCATGGGCGACTCCGGCCGTCCGATCGGGTCGTTCCTCTTCCTCGGCCCCACGGGCGTGGGCAAGACCGAGCTCGCGAAGACCCTGGCGTCGTCGCTGTTCGGCGACGAGAAGGCGATGCTGCGCTTCGACATGTCGGAGTTCGGCGAGCGCCACACGGTCTCGCGGCTGGTCGGCGCCCCTCCCGGCTACGTCGGCTACGACGAGGCCGGCCAGCTGACCGAGCGCGTGCGCCGCAACCCCTACTCGGTGGTGCTGTTCGACGAGATCGAGAAGGCGCACCCGGATGTCTTCAACCTGCTCCTGCAGGTGCTGGACGACGGGCGCCTCACCGACGGCCAGGGCCGCACGGTCGATTTCCGCAACACGGTGGTCATCATGACCTCGAACCTCGGTTCGGAGTTCCTGGCCTCGCGTTCGGGAGCGATGGGCTTCGTGGCCCGCTCGGCCGACGGCTCCGACAACGGCTTCGGCTCCGACAAGGCGCTGCGCGACCGCGTGATGGGCAAGCTGCGCGAGGCCATGCGCCCCGAGTTCCTCAACCGCATCGACGAGATCGTGCTGTTCCGCAAGCTCGAGCAGACGCAGCTGCGCCAGATCGTGACGCTCATGCTGGGCGCCACCCGGGCCCGGCTCGCGCTGCGCTCGATCGCGCTGACGGTGACGGATGCCGCCACCGACTGGATCGCGGAGGCCGGCTACGAGCCGGAGTACGGAGCGCGCCCGCTCCGCCGGGTCATCCAGCGCAACGTCGACGACCGCGTCGCCGACCTGCTGGTGTCGGGCGCCCTCGCCGACGGCGGGGCGGTCACGCTCGACGCCCGCGACGGGCGGCTCACCGTGACGGCGGACGCGGTGGCCGACTCCCTCGCACAGGCGGCCTAGCGGCACAGGTTTCACCCCTCCTGGTGAACACACGGGCCGGGCACTCTCGCAGTGCCCGGCCCTTCGCCGTGCCCGGGGCATCCGCTTCCGCATCGCCGCAGTCGGCGGTCGCCGTAAGCGGTCGGTCGCTGGCGGCGATCAGACGCGGATCGCCTCCGGGCCGTTCGGCACCGGCTGCCGCGAGGGCTGCGTGAAGTACACGATCAGCACGACGAGTCCCCCGATGGGCACGAGCACCCAGAACAGATTCGGCCAGCTGTGCCCCGCATCCCGGAGCCGGCGCACGCCGACCGCGAGGTTCGGCACGAGCACGGCCACCGACCAGACCCCGGAGAGCAGGGCGCCGACGCTCGATCCACCGCTGATCGGCACCGCGGTGAACACGTTCAGCGCGGCCGAGACCAGAGCGGTGAAGAGAATCCACCACCAGAACTCCGAGCGCGACGCCACCCCGGCGAAGTCGGCGTATTTGCGGAACACCGTGCTGATCGACTCGCCGAATGTCATGGTCTCGTTCCCTTTCCAGATGCTGAACGGGTCCAGGGTAGCGGTCAGCGCAGCCCGCTCGCATGGCACCGCGGTACCGCATCCGCAGTAGCGCGATGTGCACCCTGGGAGGATTCGCCACGCGCCGCCAGCGGCGAGCATGGGATGACCGACGGCCCAGCCGGGTGGCCGGAACCCCGGGACGGCGCCGAGAGCGCCGGAGGAGGTCTGTGCGAATGTCCGAAGTCTGGTGCATCGTGAGCGACGACGACGTGGCCGCCCGCACGCTCGCGGGCGCCCTGCTCGAACAGCACGACCAGGTGGCGGTGATCACCCGCGATGCCGCGCCGTTCGCGCTGCTCGTGAACGTGTACGCCGACGGCATCCTGACCGCCGAGACGCGCGACACCGAGCTGCTCTCGCTGACGGATGCGCTGTGGACGATCGAGGAGAGCTTCGGCCCGGTCGACGTGATCGCCCTCGTCGCCGGCCCCGCCGTCCCCGACCGGGCCGCCCTCTCTGACGCCGGCGAGACCGACGGCGAGCTGCCGATGGCCGTCGCCGAGGCGTACTTCAGCGCCCGCTGGCCGCTCGCGGAGGTGGTGCGGGTCACGCCCGTCGCCGAGGCGCACGCCGCGCACGCGGCACGGGACGCACAGCGAGCACCGCTCGACCGCTGAGCACGCGGACTCGGCGGCAGCCACCGCGTCGGGGGCGCCGCGGCGTCAGCGGAGGAACATCATCAGCACGATGCCGACGGTGACGACGACGATGACCACCGGAGCCACGATCAGACGCACCGCCGGCACCGTCGCACCGTGTTGGGCCGCCGCCCGCAGTCCACGAACTCCGTGGAACGCGGCGATCCCGATGAGCACCACGGCGACCGCGATCAGCCCGAGCAATCCGGTCACGATGGTCGCCGCGAACGGCACCGGACTCCCCTGCACACCCAGCATGCCGACCACGACGATGCCGATGACCGACGCCACCCAGAGCAGCACCCCGACCAGATAGAACCGTGAACCCCGGCGCACGGCGTGGTTCGCACCCGGGCGATGCGCTCGCTCGTAGTCGGCTCCGAAGATCCCGTTCCGCGCGGCGCGCGCGGTGTGAGGCGACCAGGCCGAGCCCGTCCACCAGCGCTCGCGCCCTCCAGCGGCCGGGTCGGGGTCGGTGTACCAGCCCGGCGGCGGCAGCGACGGCATCGCCGGCAGCTGCGGCGCCGGTGGCTGCGCCGCGGCGGCCGGCTGCACGCTCTGGGCCCTGTCGAATTCCCCCGAGGTCATCTGTCGATTATGCCGCGAGACCCGGGTAGTAGCCCGCCTCGATGTCGGCGAGAAGGCCGGGATGCGTCGGCGTCCAGCCGAGCAGCTCTTGCGTCAGCACGCTCGAGGCGGGCATGTCGACGCCGAAGAACCTGCCGATCCAGCCGAAGTGCTCGGCCGCGGCCTCGGGCGCGATCGACGCCGTCGGCACGCCGAGCGTACGGCCGAGCGCCTCGGCGATCTCTTTGGCCGAGATGCCCTCCTCGCCCACGGCGTGCACGAGCGTTCCCGCCGGCGCCTTCTCGAGTGCGAGCGCCACCGCGGCCGCCGCATCCGCCCGGTTCACCGCGGGCCAGCGGTTCGAGCCGTCGCCGATGTACCCGGCCACGCCCTTCTGCCGCGCGATCGCGGCGATCACCGACAGGAACCCGTAGTCGCCCTGCCCGTGCACCGTCGGCGCGAAGCGCAGGGCCACCGAGCGCACACCGCGCTCCACGAACTCGAGCGCGAAGTTCTCTCCGCCGCCGCGCGGAGCATCCGGCCCCACCGCCGGCGAGGCGTCGCGCTCGGTCAGCACGCGGCCCGGCGCCAGCATCGCGACGCCCGAGGCGAACAGGAACGGCCGGTCGCTGCCCGCGAGCGCGGTGGCCATCGCCTCGACGGCGGCACGCTCGGTGCGGCCGGCACCCGCCATGTCGGAGAAGTCGTGCTTGAAGGCGAGATGAACCACGCCCTCGGATGCCTCGGCGCCGGCACGCAGGCCGTCGAGGTCGTCGAGGTCGCCGAGCCGGGCCGTCGCTCCGAGCGCCGTCAGGGCCGCCGCCTTCTCCTCGGTGCGCACCAGGCCTTCGATCTCGTGACCCGCCGCGAGGAGTTCGGGGACGACGGCGGAGCCGATCCAGCCGGATGCCCCGGTGACGAATACGCGCATGAGTGCGCCTCCTTCCGCCCGGCCTGCACGGCCTGGGCGATCAATGTCAGTTGCTGACATCACTCTAGCACCCGATGTCAGCTCCTGTCATCACTCCGCAGGGCTCGCACTAGAATGGCGTCATGGCACGTTGGGAACCGGATGCGCGCGGCCGCCTCGCCCTGGCCGCGATGCAGCTCTACGGCGAGCGCGGCTTCGAGCAGACCACCGTGGCCGAGATCGCCGAGCGGGCGGGCGTGACCGAACGCACCTTCTTCCGGCACTTCGCCGACAAGCGCGAAGTGCTCTTCAACGGCTCGGTCGGGCTGCAGGAGGCGGTGCTCGCCGCCATCGAGGCCACGCCCGCGGGCGTCGGCCCGGTCGAGACCGTCGGCCGGGCGATGGAGGTGGCCGGCTCGGGCATCCCCGAGCGCGAGTACGCCGCCCAGCGCGCGGCGATCCTCACCGCGAACCCCAGCCTGCAGGAGCGGGAGCTGCTGAAGCTCGCGAGCCTGGGAGCGGCCGCCGCCGCCGCCCTGCAACGGCGCGGCGTCGACCCGCTCGCGGCGACCCTGGCGGCGCAGACCGGCGTGGCCGTGTTCCACGCGGCTTTCGCGCGCTGGGTCGGCGACGTCGACGCACCGCCCCTGGCCGTCTGCATCCGCGAGGCCCTCACGGAGCTGCGGGCGCTCACCGCCGACTGAACGAAGAGCCGCCACCCGGCAGGCGCAGCCGACGCGGCGGGATCGGCCGCGCTCTCGAGCGCCCGGGCCGTAGGATCGGCTCACCGGAGCCGGCGGCGCATCCGCACGGCAGGCCCGCGAAGCGAGGAGTGACCGTGTCGATCCCCATGACGCTGACGCGAGGGCTCGCGTCGATCCCGCTCGTGAAGGCCCTGTGGGACAAGCGCGCGGCGGATGCGCCGAAGGTCGCGGCGCCGATGCCCGCGAGCCTGCGACGGCGGTGCGTCGTCGAGGTCGCCACGGTGGGCGGATTCGAGGTGACGACCCTCACTCCGCGGCGCGGCGCATCCGGCGACCGCTTCGTGTACCTGCACGGCGGCTCCTACGAGCATCCGATGGTCGGGCCGCATTGGAGCATCATCGGCGGCATCCTGCGGCGCACCGGGGCCGCCCTCGTGGTGGTCGACTACGGGCTGGCTCCCGAGCACACCGTCGACGAGGCCTACCCGCTGCTCGAGGCCGTGTACGCCCGCGAGCTCGAGCGCGCCGGTCTGGACGCCGCCCAGCCGGCGAGGCGTGCGGCGGCAGGCACGAGCACGGGCACGGGCAGGAAGGCGCCCGCGACGAGCGCCGACTACGCCGGCCGCGCCGCGCCGCGCGTGTTCGTGGGCGGCGACTCGGCGGGCGGCGGCCTCGCAGCCGGCTTCGCCCTGCACGCCCGCGACTCCGGCCTCCGGATGCCCGATGCGACCTTCCTCTTCTCCCCCTGGCTCGACGTCACCCTCGCCGATCCGGGCATCGACGCCCTCGAAGCGCTCGACCCGATGCTCGACCGAGCCCCGCTCGTGCAGCAGGGCATCGCCTGGGCGGGCGCCCGCGCGACCACCGATCCGCTCGTCAGCCCGCTCTTCGGAGACCTCGACGCCCTGCCGCCGACGCACATCTACCAGGGCGACCACGACATCCTGCTCACCGATGCCAAGCGCTTCGCCGCCAAGGCGACGCGCGCGGGGTCGCCCGTGACCCTGCGGCTCTACCCCGGCAGCATCCACGTGTTCGTCGGCGCCGGCTGGACCCCCGAGGCCCACCGCGCCCTCGACGACGTGGCCGCCCGGATGCGCTGAACACCCCGTAACAATGACCACTCCCCCTCCGAAGGCGTCTACGCTCCAAGGACAGCACCACATCCGGCGCCTTGGCGGAGTGGTTACGCAGCGGCCTGCAAAGCCGTAGACACGGGTTCGAATCCCGTAGGCGCCTCTCGAACGAGCTCGCAGACCCCCTCGGGCGAATACTCCGCAGATGCGGCCCTAGACTTGTTCCCATGTCTCAGATACGGATCAAAGATGCCGCGGGCTTCCTCGGCGTCAGCGACGACACCGTGCGTCGCTGGATCGACACGGGCGTGCTCGAGAGCGCGAAGGACGCCTCCGGCCGCAGCGTGGTCGACGGCCTCTCCCTCGCGCAGCTCGCCCGCAAGAACGCAGTGCTGCCGGCAGACCCCTCCGAGATCGGGCGCTCCGCCCGCAACCGCTTCGTGGGCGTGGTCACCGAGATCACCCTGGACACCGTGATGGCCCAGGTCGAGCTGCAGTGCGGCCCGCACCGTGTGGTCTCCCTGATGTCGAGCGAGGCCGTGCGCGAGCTCGGCCTCGAGCTCGGCTCCGTCGCCGTCGCCGTCGTGAAAGCCACGACGGTCATCATCGAGACCCCGGGAAGGGTTCAGGAATGACGAAGCAGCACCCCCGTCGCCTGTTCGCCGCGCGCCTGGTCGTCGGCCTCGCCGCCACCGGCGCCGTCGTCGCCGCGCTCACCGGATGCGCCTCCGCCACCGCCACGGGCGCCGGCACCCCCGCGGCCACCGCGAGCGCGACCCCCGCCCTCTCCGGCAGCATCACCGTCTTCGCCGCCGCGTCGCTCAAGGCCACCTTCACCGAGCTCGCCACCGAGTTCGAGGCGGCGAACCCCGGCACCACGGTGGCGCTCACCTTCGCCGGCTCCTCCGATCTCGTCACGCAGATCACCGAGGGTGCGCCCGCCGACGTCTTCGCCTCGGCCGACACCAAGAACATGAAGAAGCTCACCGACGGCGGCCTCATCGCCGCCTCGGCCCCGGTCGACTTCGCCACCAACGTGCTCGAGATCGCGGTCCCGCCGTCGAACCCGGCGAACATCGCGGCCTTCGCCGACCTCGCGAAGCCCGGCATCAAGACCGTGATCTGCGCCGCGCAGGTGCCCTGCGGCGCCGCCACCGTCACGGTCGAGCAGGCCACCGGCGTCACGCTCACCCCGGTGAGCGAGGAGTCCTCGGTCACCGACGTGCTCGGCAAGGTCACGAGCGGCGAAGCGGATGCGGGGCTCGTCTACGTCACCGACGTCACCTCGGCGGGCAACAAGGTGCAGGGAATCCCGTTCCCCGAGTCGAGCCAGGCCGTGAACACCTACCCGATCGCCCCGGTCACCGCCTCGAAGAGCCCGGAGCTCGCCCAGGCCTTCATCGACTTCGTGACCGGGAGCGTGGGCCAGGGAGTGCTGCAGGACGCCGGGTTCGGTAAGCCCTGAGCATCCGCCGTCCGGCTGAGCACCCGACCGACCCGCACCGACCGACCGCACCGATGGCCGCCCCCGCATCCTCACGCACCGCTCAGCGATCCCGCGCCCGCGTCCTGCGGGCGCCGGCCCTGTACGGCGGCGTGCCGAGGTGGATCCTCGCCGTCGCGATCGTCGGCGCCCTCTTCGTGGTGGTGCCGCTGGCGGGAATGGTCGTTCGGGTGAACTGGGGGCAGTTCCTCCCGCTCATCACCTCGCCGTCCTCGCTGGATGCGCTCTGGCTGAGCCTGCGCACCTCACTGGCCGCGACCGCCCTGTGCGTGGTGCTCGGCGTTCCGATGGCGATCGTGCTGGCGCGCACGCGGTTCTGGGGGCAGAAGGTCCTGCGCTCGCTCGTGCTGCTGCCGCTCGTGCTGCCGCCGGTGGTGGGAGGAATCGCCCTGCTCTACACCTTCGGCCGGCGCGGGCTGCTCGGCCAGAGCCTGAGCGTCGCCGGCATCGACATCGCGTTCTCCACCACCGCGGTCGTCCTGGCCCAGACCTTCGTGGCGCTGCCCTTCCTCGTGCTGAGCCTCGAGGGCGCGCTGCGCACCGTCGGCACCCGCTACGAGGCGGTCGGCGCCACGCTCGGCGCCGCGCCCACCACGGTGCTGCGGCGCATCACCCTGCCGCTCGTGCTGCCGGCGCTGCTCTCGGGCGCCGTGCTCTCGTTCGCCCGCGCGCTCGGCGAGTTCGGGGCCACGCTCACCTTCGCGGGGAGCCTGCAGGGCGTCACCCGCACGCTCCCCCTCGAGATCTACCTGCAGCGCGAGACGGATCCCGACGCGGCGGTGGCGCTGTCGCTCGTGCTCGTGGTGGTGGCGATCGTCGTGGTGAGCGTCGCGCACCAGGCCGGCGAGGCCTCTCCCCTGCGGCGAGCACGACGGGCGCGACGGGATGCACGCCGGGATGCGCGCCGCGCCGAGACCGCCGAGCCGCCCGAGGGAGCCCCGTCGTGAGCCTGCAGTTCGCCGGCCGGGTGGGTGCCCGCGGCTTCGACGTCGAACTCGAGCTCGCCGAGGGCGAGACCGTGGCCGTGCTCGGTCCGAACGGCGCCGGCAAGTCGACGCTGCTGGGTGTGCTCGCCGGGCTGCTGCGCCCCGACTCCGGCCGCGCCGTGCTGAACGGCGAGCGCCTCTTCGACATCGCCGGAAACGGCCGGGGGCCCTGGCTCCCGCCGCACCGCCGCGGTATCTCCCTGCTCGCCCAGGAGGCGCTGCTCTTCCCGCACCTGACGGCGCGCGAGAACGTGGCCTTCGGTCCACGCAGCCGGGGGCGCGGCAAGGCGGCCTCCGCAGCGCTCGCCGAGGAGTGGCTCGCCGAGGTCGACGCCGCCGCGCTCGCCGATCGCCGGCCCGCCGAGCTCTCGGGCGGCCAGGCCCAGCGCATCGCCGTGGCCCGGGCCCTCGCCGCGGAGCCGAAGCTGCTGCTGCTCGACGAACCGATGGCAGCGCTCGACGTGGCCGTGGCGCCCGCTCTGCGCCGGATGCTGCGCCGCGTTCTCGCGAACCGCACGACCCTCATCGTCACCCACGACATCCTCGACGCCTTCACCCTCGCCGACCGGGTGGTGGTGATGGACGGCGGCCGCGTCGTCGACGCCGGCCCCACCCGCGCGGTGCTCGACCGCCCCACCAACCCGTTCACCGCCGGGCTCGCGGCACTCAACCTGCTCACAGGGCGAGGAGGGGCCGCGGGCGAACTCGTGACCGAGGGCGGGCTGCGGCTGCGGGCCACGAGCGAGACGCCGCTGGCTCCGGATGCGCGGGCCGCGATCGCCGTGCGCCCGGCGTTCGTCTCGGTGCGGGTCGCGCCGCCGGCATCCGGCGCCGGGCTGCAGGTGGTGCCGGGCACGGTTCTCGATCTCGAACCGCGCGGGGACGTCGTGCGGGTGCGCACCGAGCTCATCGCGGCCGATCTCGCGCCCGGCGAGGTCGCGGCTCTCGACCTTGCGCCCGGCATGGCGGTCTGGTGCGGGTTCGCGGCGGAACAGGCGCTCGCCTACCCGCTCTGATCCACCAGTGCCGCGCATCCACCGGGGCCGAGCGGCTGCCGAAGGGAGCGCTGCTACGGAACCCGGCTCGGCTCAGGCTCGACCCGCGGCCCGCGCGCCGTCACCCAGGTGTACTCGAGATTCGCCACGGCGTGCAGAACGCAGCCCACGCCCACCACGGCGAGCGCAGCCGCGCCGAGCAGCGCATCCTCAGGCCAGAACGACTGCACGAGCAGCAGCAGCGGAAAGCCCACCATCAGCAGCACGGTGCGCACCCGGCCGAGCGTGCGCACCTTCACGATGCCGGGCTTCCGCACCAGCACGGTGACACCCAGCAGCAGGTCGCTCGCGAGCAGCACGAGCGCCATCCAGAGCGGCACCAGCCCGGCGACGACGAGGGTGACGCACACCGCGAGCTGCGAGACGCGGTCGGCCACCGGATCGAGCTTCTTGCCGAGCTCGCTCACCTGGTCGAAGCGGCGCGCGATGAAGCCGTCGGCCCAGTCGGTGACGCCGAGCACGACGAGCGTCAGCAGCGCCAGCAGCGGGGTGTGCACGACGAGCACCAGCACCACGAAGAGGGGCGTCAGGATGACCAGGCGCCCGATCGAGATGGCGTTGGGAACGGTCACGCGTCGGGCAGGGCCTCGGCCGTGATGATGCTGCCGGTCCAGCCCTCCTGGGCGGCGATCACCGAGGTGAGCTCGGCGTTGATGTAGAGGGTGCCGCCGTCGACGCCGGCGGAGTGGAAGTAGGAGTCGTTGAACACCATGTCGCTCAGCACCACCTTGACGTTGGGGTAGGTCTGAACGATGCGCGCGATGGCGCGTTCCGGGTCGGACACCTCTCCACCTTTCGCTAGCCTGGGATCAGCTTACTTGTAGGGGGTCACGGTCTATGGAGTTCTCCACGGAATCACTCGGCGACGACACCGTCGTCGTGCGTGGCGACGGGCGGCTGAACATGGTGTCGGATCCGCCGATGCGCGAGGTGGTCACCCGCGCGATCGAGGCGGGGCGCCCGCGGGTCGTGGTCGACCTCAGCCGTGTGCAGTTCATGGACTCCTCCGGGCTCGGCGCCCTGATCAGCTGCCTGAAGTCGGCCCGGGAGGCCGGCGGCGACCTCCGCATCGTGAGCCCCTCCGCCCAGGTGAGCATGGTGCTGAAGCTCTCCAACGTCGACACGATCCTGACCCCGTTCGCCAGCGTCGAGGAGGCCGCCCGTGAGTGAGGAACGCAAGAGTCTGGTGTTCAGTTCGCCGCCCGGCGACGTGGATGCGGTGCACGAGTTCCTCGAGACCGTCTGGGCCGAGAACCCCGAGGTGGGCGAGTTCGACCGGATGGCGTTCGAGACGGCGCTCATCGAGCTCGCGTCGAACGTCATCCAGCACGCCGCCGGCGACGGCGGAGTCACCTGCGTGCTCTCGGTGACGGCCGACGAGAACGGGCTCTCGGCCTCGCTCACCGACACGGCGGACGCGGGCGGCATCGTTCTGATGGACCGTGAGATGCCCGACGAGCTGTCCGAGTCGGGCCGCGGCATCGCCCTCATCCAGGCGCTCGTCGACGAGCTGCGCTACGAGCGGGTCGACGAGCGGAACGTGTGGTCGATCAGCCGGGCGCGCGAGGCGGGCGAACCGCAGCTCTGAGCAGGACGGGCGCGCCGGACGGGCGCGTTCAGGGCTGCCGTGTCACGACGACCACGGTCACGTCGTCGTGGGCCGCGCCCGCTGCGGTGAGCTCGGCGAAGCGGGCGACGGCGCCGTGCGGGCCGCTCGCCGCCGTGACGATCGCCGCGATCGGGCCGAGCGAGTCGAGCGAGCCGTCGAAGAGGTCGAGCAGGCCGTCGGTGAACGACACCAGGCTCTCGCCCGGTCCGAGCGCCGCCGCTCCGCGCGACCAGTCGCCGTCGGCGACGATGCCGATCGGCAGGCCCGTCGCCTCGAGACGCTCGAACGACCCGTCGGTGCGCACGATCACGGTCAGGCCGTGGCCCGCATCCGCGTAGTCGAGCCGGCCGGTGGGAACGTCGATGACCGCGTGGAAGAGGGTGGCGAAGCTGCCCGTGACCCCGAGATCGGCGGCGAGCTGCCGGTTGACCCCGGCCACGGCCGCCACGACGTCGTCGCCGGTGCGCGACTGGAAGGCGGACCGCACGGTGGCGGCCATGATGGCGCCGGCGGTTCCCTTGCCCATCACGTCGGCGAGGGTGAGCTCGATGCCCGTCTCGGAGCCGTGCCAGGCGTAGAAGTCGCCGCCCACGTTCTTGGCCGGCAGGCACACGCCCGCGACGTCGTAGTCGGGCCAGCTCGGCTGCCCCTTCGGCAGCAGCCCTTGCTGCACCTCGGCCGCGCGGTCGAGGTCGGCGGTGTCCTGCAGCTCCCGCTCGACCCAGAGCCCGATCTCATCGAGCAGTCGCTGCTGCTCGACGCCGAACTCGCGCGTCTCGGTGTCGACGAGGCACAGCGTGCCCACGCGGTAGTCGTCGCCGAGGCTGAGCGGCCGGCCGGCGTAGAAGCGCACGTGACGCTCGTCGGAGACCGCGGAGCGGCGGGAGAAGCGCGCATCCTTCGTGGCATCCGGCACCACGATCATGTCGGGCTGCTGCACCGTGATGGCGCAGAACGAGTCGATCAGGTCGATGCTCGCCCCGGTGCCCGTGGGCTGCGGCGACTTGGTGTACTGCCGGGAGTCGTCGATGAGGTTGATCTCGGCGATCGGCACGTGGAAGAGCTCGCGTGCGATGCGGGTGATGCGGTCGAACCGCTCCTCGGCGGGGGTGTCGAGCAGGTCGAGACGCTCGACGGCCGCGACGCGGAGCTGCTCGTAGCGGTCGGTGTCGCTCAGCGCGCTGCCGTCTGCTTCGGGCCCCATGCCCGCAAGCTTAACAAGTCACGCCGGGTGGGGCGTGAGGCGGAAGATGCGCAGAGTGCGACCGGATGCGCGCTCGTAGCCCCGGTAGCCGGGCCACTGCCGCTCGATGTGGGCCCAGACCGCCTCCCGCTCGTCGTCGCCCACGAGCTCGGCCCGCACCGCGATGCGGCGGCCACGGAGACTCACCCAGGCCTCGGGATGCGCGAGCAGGTTGGCGCTCCACGCGGGGTGCGCGGCGCCGGCGAAGTTGCTGCCCGTCACGAGCATCCGGCCGGCCGGCTCGGGGCAGAACATCAGAGCGGTCTCGCGCGGAAGGCCCGACTTCGCCCCCGTGGTGTGCAGCACGAGCGACGGCACGAGCAGGCCGCTCAGCGGCACCCGGCCGCGGGTGAGCCAGGCCATGCCGCGCTCGAGCGGCGGCATGACGGTGGGGCCGACGCGACGGAAGAAGCGCGAGCGCGAGAATCGCGCCACGACGGAGCGCACGCCGTGCAGAACGGAGACCATGTCCCCATCGTGACGCGAATCTGCAGGAATAGCGGGGAGCGACGCCGTATTCGCGTCGCTCCCCGCTATTCCTGCAGAAACCGGAGACCTCGGCGGATCAGTACCAGTTGACCGACTGCGAGTGCGACCAGGCCGAGCAGGGCGTGCCGTAGCCGCGCGCGATGTAGTCGAGGCCCCAGGTGATCTGGGTGATCGCGTTGGTGGCCCAGTCGTCGGCGACCGACGCCATCTTGCTGCCGGGCAGCGACTGCGCGATGCCGTAGGCGCCGCTGCCGGCGTTCTCGGCCTGGTAGTTCCAGCCCGACTCCTTGGTCCAGAGCGAGTCGAGGCACTGGAACTGGTCGGAGCCCCAGCCGTACTGGTCGGCGGCCATCTGCGCGGCCACCGAGCGGGCGCCGTCGGGCGTGGCCGAGAGCGCCTGCGCGTCGGCGGCGGCCTGCGCGGCGGCCGCCGCAGCCGCCGCAGCGGCAGCAGCGGCATCGGCCGCGGCCTTGTCGACGGCGGCGGCCTGCGCCTGCGCGGTGGTGGTCACGGCCTGCGCGGTCGTGGTCAGGGTCTGCACCGTGGTGGTGTCGAGGTAGGGGTAGTTCGCCAGAGCGGCGATCGACGACACGAGCGGCGCCGTGTCGACCTTGCCCTTCACCGAGCCGAGCACGCTGCCCGCGGTGGCGACGATCTTGGCGGCCCGCGCATCGGCCTGGGCACGGGTGGTCTCGAACAGGCGGGTGCTCGCGTCGGAGCCGCTGTCATCGCCCGCGGAGACCGTGGCAGCCGGGCTCGAGGCGATGGTGGTGCCCACCGAGACGGTCTGGGCGCTCGCGGTCGCCGGATGCGCGAAGGTCGCGATCGACACGAGCAGGCCCGCGGCCGCGAAGGCGGCGATCGGGGCGATGGCCTCCCGGCCCTTCGAACGGCGGCGCCGGGGGCGGAGCGAGGCGGCCGGCACGGTGGCGGCGAGGGGATCGAGAGCGGAGCGGGTGGAATCAGTGGAGCGGGTGCCGCCGGAAGCGGCGCGGTCTGGAGCGTTGAGCATGTTTTCCCAGGGTTCGGCCAGTGGGTGCCGGCGCACGAGGCGCACGGAAGGCACTCCTGCCGCGCGGCTCGCTCCCGGGCGGGCACGTCGGAACACCGGCAGACCCGGGTAAGGAGGTCTGCGCGGAGCCGCAGCAGTTGGCGGTGACGGTCGGTGTCGGTTGCGGCGATCCCGTCAGGATGTCGCGGCAGCGCTCGCGGGGCCGATGGTCGGGATGCCCCGGGCGAACGATTGAAGCTACAAGTATGTGGGGTCATTCTGAGAGGTTTCTCCACGCGGGCACCCGGACCGTGCCAGGGGCCAGGATGGAGCCATGATCCGCGGATACACGGCCCAGCAGCTGCGCGACGCCGAGGCGCCGCACCTCGCGGCCGGCGAGCCCCTGATGGCGCGCGCGGCGCACGCGCTCGCCGAGCAGCTGCGCGGCCTGCTGCCCGAAGCCCGAGGCCGCGTGCTGCTGCTCGTGGGCGCGGGCTCCAACGGCGGCGACGCGCTCTTCGCCGGAGCAGAGCTGGCGGCATCCGGGGCGGGAGCCTCAGCCGAGGAGTCGATCGAGGTGGACGCCGTCGCCGTGGGGTCACGGATGCACGGAGCCGGCCGGCAGGCGGCCGTCGCCGCCGGGGTGCGTCTCCGGGAGCCCGACGCCCGGCTGATCGGTGAGCTGCAGCAGGCGGTCGCCTACGACGTGGTCGTCGACGGCATCCTCGGCACGGGTGCCGGCTCGGGCACGAGCGGATCCTCCCCCGCGCTCCGGGGCGCCGCACGCGACGTCGTGCGAGCGCTGCTCGCGGCGCCGGCGCTGCCTCCCGTGGTGGCCGTCGACATCCCCAGCGGCATCGATCCCGACAGCGGCCAGGCGCCCGACGAGGTCGTGCTGCCCGCGCAGCTCACCGTCACCTTCGGCGGGGTCAAGGCGGGCCTGCTCCGCGGCCGCGGGCGCCAGCTGGCGGGCGAGGTCGTGCTCGTGCCCATCGGCATCGAGCCGGAGCTCGCGGCGATGACACCGGCGGTCGAGCTCGACGACGACCGCTGACGGCTCGGCCCTCGACGAGCGCCCCTCGGGCGAGCAGACCTCAGCGGCGCTCGGGCACGGCCTCGCGGGCCGTGCCGACGGCCTCGGCCATGCGCTCGAGGAAGCCGATCACGACGGCCCGCTCCTCGGGCCCGAGTTCCTCGGCCACCCGGAGCATCCGCTCGTGCGCGTCGCCGAGCGCTGCCCGCACGTCGCGGTCGGCGCTCTCCGTGGGCACCAGGATGAGAGCACGCCGGTCGGTGGGATGCGGCTGCCGCTGGATGTGGCCCGACTTCTCGAGGCGGTCGATCAGGGTCGTGGTGGAGGCGGAGGAGATCTCGAGCGCCTCGGCGAGGTCTTTCGGGCTCACAAACGTGCCCGACTGACGGCCTCGGATGATGTGACGCACCGCGAGCACGTCGTTCTCCCCCATCTGCATCGTGCGGCGCGTGCGGGCACGCATGTGCACCTCGGCGCTGCGGTACTGCCGGAGGGCCTGCAACACGTCGACGGCGGCGCGGGGAGCGGTCTGCGTGGTGTACCAGAAGTTCGACGTCGAGTCGTCGCCTGCCTCATCCATACGCCCAACTGTAGACGGATTCGCGGCTCCGCTCGAAAGGATCGTAACTAGCTTAGCTAGCTACATCTGTCGATCGGGCTTCCGTGCCCGGCTCGGCTGCACCCGCGGTGGCTCCCCGGGCATCTTCGGGAAGTCGGGCGGAAAGGGCAGCTCGCCGAGTCCGGAGGCCAGATCGCGCTCCCACCAGCCGAGCAGCACGTCGATCGTTCCGGGCGAGTCGTGCAGGCTTGCCCAGGGGTCGCCCGTCACGTCCAGCCGCTCCGGGACGGTGAGGATCGTGAAGGCCGCCGGGTCGGCGCCCTCCAGCTCCTCCCAGGCCAGGGGGCACGACACCGGGGCGTGCGCGAGAGCGCGCGGGCTGTAGGCGCCGGCCATGGTGCGGTCGCGGTTGGCCTGGTTGAAGTCCACGAACACGCGCCGGCCACGCTCCTCCTTCCACCAGTGGGTGGTGACCGCATCGGGCATCCGGCGTTCGAGTTCGCGGGCGGCGGCGATGACGGCGTGCCTCACCTCGAGGAACTCGTGCGTGGGCTCGATGGGCGCGAACACGTGCAGCCCCCGGTTGCCGGAGGTCTTCACGAAGGCGGTGAGCCCGGCCTCGGCGAGCAGCGCGCGCAGCGCGAGGGCGACCGGCACGGCGTCGGCGAAGTCGGTGCCCGGCTGCGGGTCGAGGTCGATGCGCAGTTCGTCGGGGAGGTCGGGCGCCTCGGCGCGCGAGGCCCAGGGGTGGAACACGACCGTGTTCATCTGCGCCGCCCACACCACCGCGGCCGCCTCGTCGAGCACGAGCTGCGGATGCGTGCGCCCGCTCGGGTAGACCACCGGCACCGCGCGCACGTAGTCGGGCGCTCCCTTGGGCGGATTCTTCGAGAAGAACTGCTCGCCGTCGATGCCGCCGGAGAAGCGCTGGAGCGAGACCGGGCGGTCGCCGTTGGCGGCGAGGAAGGCGGGCGCCACTGCCACGAGATAGGCCGCGAGATCGCGCTTCGTGATGCCGGGCTCCGGCCAGATCACCCGCGACGGGCTCGAGAGCCGCACCTCGCGCACGCCGTGCGGACCGTCGATCTCCAGAACCTCGGCTTCGCTGGCCATGCCCTCACGCTACTCGCCCGCTCGCCGTGGTGGGCGACCGGGCTCCCTCGGGCGGTGTCACTCGGCCCGTGTCACTCGGCCGGCGTCGCCTTCGCCTTCGGCCGCACGGCCACCGCTCCCCCGCGCTCCGCGAAGGCCTGGCCGGCCGCCGCCCCGGTGGCCCGGCCGGTCACGATCTCGGCGATGTCGATGCCCACGAGGTCCTTCACGATCTGCATCGAGGACGCGAGCTGGCTCGAGACGCTGCCGCTGACCTGCTCGGTGCCGTGGCCGTCGCTGGAGATGATGGTCATGTTCGAGATGGCGGCGAGCGGCTCGGATGCGGCCCGCACGATGTCGGGCAGCTGCCCGATCACCTGCTGCCGCAGCAGGTCGTCGGCGCGCTCCTCGAGCGCATCCGCCTGCGCCCGGGTGGCCTCGGCCTCGGCGGCGCCCTTCACCCGGATGGAGTTCGCCTCGGCCTCGCCCTCGGCCCGCAGTGCCTCGGCGGCGGCGATGCGGCGGTTCTTCTCGGCGACGCCCTCGGCCTCGAGCGCCTCGGCCGCGCTGCGACGGCGATTGCGCTCGGCGATGCCCTCCGCCTCGACCGCCTCGGCCTGCGCCTTGCGTCGGTCGCGCTCGGCGTTCGCGGCGGCCACGCTGGACGCGGCATCCGCCTGCGCCTTCTTCTCGATCGAGTACGCCTCGGCGTCGGCCACGGCCCGGATCTCGGCGTCGAGCTCCTGCTTGCGGAGGCCCACGCGCTTGCCCGCGGTGATCTCCTGCTGCGAGATGACCTCCTGCTGCGAGATGGCCTCGGCCAGCGGCTTGGCGGCGGAGGCCTCGGCGCGCGCCTTGTCGGTCTCCTTCTGGATCTCGGCGTTCCGCAGGTCGAGCTTGCGCTGCTGCTCGGCGACGGCCTGGTCGGCGGCGATGCGCGCCTCCTCCGAGGCCTGGCGGGCCACCGACTCGGCCACCTCGGCGACCTGCTTGACGCGGGCGGCCTCGGCGCGCCCGAGGTCGCGGATGTAGCCGTTGTCGTCGTCGATCTCCTTGATCTGGAGGGTGTCGATCTGCAGTCCCTGCACGTCGAGCGACTCGCGCACGGCGTCGAGCACCTGGCCCTGCAGCGCCTGCCGGTTGGTGATGATCTCGGTGACCGTCAGCTGGCCGACGATCGATCGCACGGATCCGGAGAGCACCTCCTCGGTGGAGGTCTCGATCTGGTCCTGCTGGTTCAGGAAGCGCTGCGCGGCGGCGCGCACCATCGACTCCGAGCCGCCCACCTTCACCACGGCGACGGCGTTCACCTTGATGGTGATCGCATCCTTCGTCTGGGCCGTGGCCTGCACGTTGAGCTGGCGGCTGCGCAGGCTCAGCTTGAAGTGCGCCTCGACGATCGGCTTCACGAACACGCGCGAGCCGAACACCACCCGCTGCCCCGCGTTCTCGGTCTCCTCGAGCGCGGAGTCACCCGGCTTCACGGCCTTCTGACGGCTCGTGACGATGATCGCCTCGTCGGGCTTGGCCACCTTGATGCCCCGCAGCAGCGTCACCAGCACGATGAGCAGCACGATCACGACGACGGCGACGATGACGGCGGTGAGGAGGGATTCGAACGAGAACGGAGAAGTCATGACGGCCCTTCGTCAGGTGTAGACACGAGTTCCCAGTATGCCCGAGGTGTTCACAGGGGCGTGATCCAACTGTGCCAAGATGGGGCCGCCACCGAACACTGGAGGACACATGGCGTCAGAGGACATCGACAGCACCGTTCCGTCCGTGAGCGCGTTCGTACAGAGCCTGTCCGACGCCGAGACGCTCGAGGCCCTGCCCCCCGTCGCCGATCCGGTGAACCGGGCGCCGTTGAACCCGCCGCAGCGCATCCAGCAGAAGTTCGTGGGCTCGAGCTACCAGGCCGCCTACTCCGAGGCCGAGCGCTTCGTCGACCGCGCCTTCGCCTCGTGGGCCGAGGGCGACATCCAGACCCAGCGGGTGCTCGACTTCGGCTCGGGCTGGGGCCGCATCACGCGGATGCTGCTGCGCCGTCTGCGCGCCGACCAGATCTGGTCGAGCGATGTCGACAGCGAGATGACGGTGCTGCTGCACAGCACGCTGCCCGGCGTCAACGCGGTCACGAACTCCCCCTGGCCGCCGAGCGTGTTCCGCGACGAGACCTTCGACGCCGTCACGGCCTTCAGCGTGTTCTCCCACCTCTCGGAGGAAGCGCACCGGCAGTGGGCCGCCGAGTTCGCGCGGGTCACGCATCCGGGTTCCAAGGTGTTCATCACCGTGCTCGAGGACGACTTCCTCGCCACGGTCGCCGGGGCCCAGGCCGCGGTCGCAGCCGGTGAGACGGCACCCTTCACCGTCAACCTCGCGCAAGTCGTCCCGGATGCGCTGGCCTCTCACGCGGCAGCTCAGCGCGGCGAGTTCGTCTACGCGGGCGGCGGAGCCGACGACGACGGGCCGCGCAAGCGCTCGTTCTACTCCTGGGCCGTCGCGCCGCGCTCGTGGGTCGAGACGGTCTGGGGCGAAGCCGGTTTCACCGTCATGGAGTGGGTGAAGACGGGCGAGCTCTTCGACCAGGCCATGGTCGTACTGCAGCGCCGCGCCCCCGAGCCGGCCGCTGCGGCTCCGGGCCTCCTGCACCGCGGCGCCCGCAAGATCGGCCGCGGCCTCTCGAAGCTGCGTCGGCGGACGGGCGTCTAGCCTCCGGACGTCGTCGAGCGCCTCCGGTGCGCCGCCGGAGGCGGGCCAGCTAGCCCCAGGTGCCGCTCGGCGAGGCGTACTCCGGAACCGGGGCGTACGACCAGTGCGCGCCGTTGGCGTAGTGGCTGGTGGCCCACGGCGAGGCCCAGATGGCGGCCTCGATCTGGTCGGTGGGCGCCGAGGAGGCGAACCCGGCGACGATCGCCGAGTAGCCCGGGTTGCCGTGCAGGGCGTTGCCCACGTTCTGGGCGGCGGTGACGAGGTTGTCGTAGCTGCCCAGACCGCTGCCGCCGCCGGAGCCCCAGCCGTTGTTCAGCGGGTTGTTGCGCAGCCACCAGTCGTCGGGGCCGTTCTCCTGACGCATCCAGCGCATCATCACGGTGACGTTGCTGTCGCTCATCGGAAAGCCGGCGAGGAACAGCACGAGCTTGGCCCAGTCGCGGTTCGTGGAGCCCTTCGAGAGCGTCTCGACGCCCGAGGTGGCGGTGTAGTCGTCACGGAACACGGAGGCCGCGGCGACACCGCCCGGAACCGCGAGCGTCTGCACCTCGAGCGGCGCCGTCGAACCGGCGAAGCTGGCGCCCGGGAGCGGCGCGATGGCGGTGAGCGCCGTGAGCGCGAACACGGATGCCGCCGCGCACACCACGACGGCCTTGTTGATGCGGCGCGGCCGGCCCGACCCCCGTGGATTCGGCCGCGGCCGTGGCGCACGAGGCTCCGCGGGCAGACGGGTGCCCGGAGCGCTGGGGTCGGTTCGCGAGTAGTGGGTGGCCATGAGGATCGGTCTTCGCCGGGGACACGGGTCGGCGCGTCACCTGGTCACGGTACCAGGCCTCGCCGGATGCCGCCCGATCAGCCCGTGTTCTGGAGGCCTGCCGCCACACCGTTGACGGCGAGCAGGAGAAGGCGGTGCGGCGCATCGGCCGGGTCGGTCGAGCCGGTCTCGCGCACCGAGCGCAGGGCGCGCAGCTGCAGCAGGGACAGCGCGTCGACGTAGGGGCTGCGCAGGCGCACCGCGCGCTTGAGCACCGGCCGGTCCTCGAGGATCTCGCGGTGCCCGCTCGTCCGCTGCACCCACGCGCGGGTGAGCTCCATCTCCTCGAGCACGAGCGAGGCGAGGTCGTCGCGGTCGCCCAGGGCGAGGTAGCGCTCGGCGATGCGGCCGTCGGTCTTCGCCAGCGACATCTCGACGTTGTCGATCATCGAGGTGAACAGCGGCCAGCGTGCATAGGCGTCCTGGAGCACCGTCTCGTCGCCCACGGCGGCGAGCGCCGTGCCGAGGCCGAACCAGCCGGTGAGGTTGATGCGTGCCTGGGTCCAGGCGAACACCCACGGGATGGCGCGCAGGTCTTCGAGCGACTCCACCGAGAGGCCGCGGCGGGCGGGGCGGGAGCCGAGCGCGAGCAGGCCCACCTCCTCCATCGGGGTGACCTGGGCGAACCACTGCGCGAAGCCCTCGGCCTTCACGAGCTCGAAGAAGCGCAGGCGCGAGGCCTCGTCCATCGTGGCGGCGACGCCGGCGAAGGCCTCGGCCGCCGCCCGGTTCGACTCCTCGTTCGCGGGGCTCGACGCCAGCAGGGTCGCCGCGGCCATCTGCTCGATGTGCCGGGCGGCGATGGTCTTGTCGCCGTACTGGGCGAAGATCACCTCACCCTGCTCGGTGAGCTTGAAGCGGCCGTCGACCGATCCGGGCGGCTGCGCGAGCACGGCCTCGTTCGCCGGCCCGCCGCCGCGGCCGAGGGCGCCGCCGCGGCCGTGGAAGAGCGTGAGGGTGATGTCGTTGGCCTTCGCCCACTCGGCGATGCGCGACTGGGCGGCGTAGAGCGCGAGAGTGGCCGAGACGGGGCCGACGTCCTTCGAGGAGTCGGAGTAGCCGAGCATCACCTCGAGCTTGCGCCCGGTGGCGGCGAGGCGCGCCTTCACGGGCTCGAGCTCGATCATCTCGGCCAGGATGCGCGGGGCCGCCTGCAGGTCGTCGAAGGTCTCGAACAGCGGGATCGCATCCAGCACCGGGGCGGCCTCGGCCGATCCGAGGGCGGCCTCGGCGAGCGCGTAGACGGTGGCGAGGTCGGCGGAGGACTGCGTGAACGAGACGATGTAGCGTCGGGCCGCGTTCACGCCGTAGCGGTCCTGCAGGAAGGCGATGGTGCGGTAGACCTCGAGCACCTCCTGGGTCATCTCCCCCAGCTCGCCGCCGGCGCGCACCTCTTCGAGGGCCTGACGGTGCACCTTCGAGTGCTGCCGCACCTCGAGCTCGGCGAGGTGGAAGCCGAAGGTCTGCACCTGCCAGATCAAGTTCTGCAGCTCGCCGTTCGCGCTGCGGTCGGCGCCGCCGGCGCGCAGGGAATCCTGCAGCACGGCGAGGTCGGCGAGCAGCTCGTCGGGGCGGCCGTAGGCGAGCGGGGCCTCGTCGAGGCGGGTGGCGGCGATGCGCGCGGCCACCACCATGAGCACCCGTCGGTGCGGCTCGTTCGGTGCGCGCTTACCGATCTGCGAGGTGATGTGGCCCGCGAGGAGCTCCTGTTCGGCGGCCAGCGCGAGCAGGGCATCCGTCGGCGGGGTGTCCTCCTCGTCGAGCGTGAGGGTGCGGCCGATGCGGCTCGCGGCGTGCTCGAGGCCGAGCAGCACGTGCTCGGAGGCGATGGCGGCGGCCGACTTGGTGACGGCGGCGGTGACGAAGGGGTTGCCGTCGCGGTCGGCGCCGATCCAGCTGCCGAGGCGCAGGAAGGCGGGCGCCTCGGCCGGACGACGGCCGGCATCCTGGCCGAGCAGCCAGTCGTCGAGCAGGCGGTAGACCCGCGGAACCACCTGGAACAGGGTCTGGTCGAAGATCGACATCGCCGTGCGCACCTCGTCGAGCGGCGTGGGGCGGGTCATCCGCAGCGGCGAGGTGCGCCAGAGAACGTCGATCTCCTCGAGCAGCCGGCGCTCGTTCTCGACGAGGGTGATCGAGCCGGGCTCCGCGGCCTCGCGCAGCTCGAGCAGTTCGCTGATGCGCCGGATGGCCGAGGCCACGGCCCGGCGGCGCGCCTCGGTGGGGTGCGCGGTGAAGACCGGGTGGAACCGCAGCTTCTGGAGGCGGTCGGCCGTCTCCTCCGCGCCGAGCTCCTCGGTGAGGCGCTCGAGGGCGGCGGGCAGCGAGTCGGCGCGGTCGGCGACCGGCCCCGCGGCCGCGCGGGCACGGAGCACCCGCACGCGGTGGTGCTCCTCGGCGAGGTTCGAGAGGTGGAAGTAGCAGGTGAAGGCACGCGCGATCTGCTCGGCGCGCTCGTGGCTGAACGACTCGACGAGCGCCTCGGCGTCTTCGATCGAGGCCTCGCTGTCGCGCTCGTAGGCGGCGATCACGAGGGTGCGCAGGCGCTCCACGTCGGCCAGCAGGCTCTCGCCGCCGGCCTCCGTGAGCACGCGGCCGAGCAGGGCGCCGAGCAGGCGCACGTCGGCGCGCAGTGCCCGGTCGACCTCGTCGCTGACGTGCTGGCGGGAATCGTCGCCCCCGGTGTCCATGGTGCGTCCGGAGGGGAGTTCGGAATCGTTGTCCACACGCTCACGGTATCGCCCGGGCACGCCCCGAGGAAAATCGCGTGCGCCTAGGCCGCGGGGCGCCAGCCCAGCGCCGGGCCGAGAGCGCCGGCGAGGTCGGTGAGGATCTGCAGATAGTCGTCGGGCTCGAAGCTGAACGGCAGCGCGAAGGCCACCTCGTCGACGAGCCGGAACCCGGCGTCGTCGTAGAGCCGGGCTGCGATCTGGTCGGCGCTGCCGATCAGGTCTTCGGCGAAGAGCATCCCGCGAGGCCCCTGCGGCACGCCCACCCGGCCGCTCCGCGAGGCCACGTAGTCGCGGTAGCGCGACTTCTGCGAGGCCGTGGCCGAGTCGGTGGGGATGACCACGAGGCCCTGCGAGACCCGGGCGGCGCCGGCATCCGGATGCGCGGCGCGGTACGCCTCGATCTGCGCGGCCTGGTTGGCGGCGAAGTCGCTGCCGTTCTCGGCCACCACCACGCTGCTCGTGAGCAGGCGGAAGCCGTTCTCCCCCGCCCAGCGCGCGGAGCGCAGGCTGCCCGCGCCGTACCAGATGCGCTCGGCGAGCCCCGGCGAGTGCGGCTCGACCCGGGAGGAGTACTCCTCGATGCCCTCTCGGCCCGAGAAGTCGGTGACGGTGTCGCCGCGCAGGAACCCGCGCAGTCGAAGCAGGCGGTCGTAGCCGAGATCCTCCAGCTGCCAGGTGCCGGGGTAGAGGGCGTCCTTGTAGTCGTCGAAGTGCATCGGCGTGCCCGTGCTGAACCCGGGCTGGATGCGCCCACCCGAGAGCACGTCGACCGTGGCGAGGTCTTCGGCGAGGCGCAGCGGGTTCTCGGCACCGAGGGGGGTCACGGCCGTGCCGAGCTCGATGCGGCTCGTGCGCTGGGTGGCCGCGGCCATCACGGCCACCGGGGAGGAGATGCCGAACTGCAGATGGCGGTGCCGCAACCAGGCGCTGTCGAAGCCCAGCTGCTCACCGAGTTCGATGATGCCGAGCGTGGTCTCGTGGCCGGCGGCCGGATGCGCGGGGTCGAAGAGACCGATGGTCAGGAATCCGAGACGGCGGAGCGGCTGAGACGAATCAGGCATAGTCTCCACAGTAGGGTCTCCCAGCCTCGGCGCCGCCGAAGGACTACCGTGGGGTTATGGCATCTTCCGCGCCCGCCGAAACGGGCGAGACCGAAACATCCAGCACCGAACTGACGTTCGCCGACCTCGGTCTCGACACCGCCGTGCTCAAGGCACTGAAAGACGTCGGCTACGAGACCCCCTCGGCCATCCAGGCCGCCACCATCCCCCCTCTGCTCGCCGGACGCGACGTGCTCGGCACGGCCCAGACCGGCACCGGCAAGACAGCAGCGTTCGCGCTGCCCATCCTCTCCCGCCTCGACCTCGCGCAGAAGACCCCGCAGGCGCTCGTGCTCGCGCCCACGCGCGAGCTCGCGCTGCAGGTCTGCGAGGCCTTCGAGCGCTACTCCGCGCACCTCAAGGGCGTGCACGTGCTCCCCGTCTACGGCGGCCAGGGCTACGGCGTGCAGCTCTCGGCCCTGCGCCGCGGAGTGCACATCGTGGTGGGCACGCCGGGCCGCATCATGGACCACCTCGAGAAGGGCACCCTCGACCTCACCGAGCTCAAGTACCTCGTGCTCGACGAGGCCGACGAGATGCTCAAGATGGGCTTCGCCGAAGACGTCGAGACGATTCTCGCCGACACCCCCGACTCCAAGCAGGTGGCGCTGTTCTCGGCCACGATGCCGGCGCAGATCCGCCGCATCTCGCAGAAGTACCTGCACGACCCCGAAGAGATCACGGTCAAGACCAAGACCACCACCTCGGCCACCATCACGCAGCGCTACCTCATCGTGTCGTACCCGCAGAAGGTCGACGCGCTCACGCGCATCCTCGAGACCGAGAACTTCGAGGGCATGATCGTGTTCACCCGCACGAAGAACGAGACCGAGACGCTCGCCGAGAAGCTGCGCGCCCGTGGCTACACCGCCGCCGCCATCAACGGCGACGTCGTGCAGGCGCAACGCGAGCGCACCGTCAACCAGCTGAAGTCGGGCAAGCTCGACATCCTGGTGGCCACGGACGTCGCGGCGCGCGGTCTCGACGTGGAGCGCATCAGCCACGTGGTGAACTACGACCTGCCGATCGACACCGAGTCCTACGTGCACCGCATCGGCCGCACGGGCCGCGCCGGCCGCACGGGCGACGCCATCAGCTTCGTGACGCCGCGCGAGCGCCGGATGCTCACCTCGATCGAGAAGGCCACCCGCCAGCCGCTCACCGAGATGAAGCTGCCGAGCGTCGACGACGTCAACTCCACCCGCCTCGCCCGCTTCGACGACTCGATCACGGCGGCGCTGGCCGATCCGGAGCAGATCCAGCTGTTCCGCGACATCGTGGGCCACTACGTGTCGCACCACGACGTTCCCGAGGCGGATGTCGCGGCGGCGCTGGCCGTCGTCGCCCAGGGCGACACGCCCCTCCTGCTCTCGCCCGAGGCGGAGCGCGCCCAGCGTTTCGACCGCTTCGAGAAGGACGACCGCGGCGAGCGCATCCGCTCCGACCGCGACGACCGAGGAGACCGTGGCGGCTACGACCGCGGGGCCCGCGGCGACCGCCCAGACCGCGCCCCGCGCGGCGACGGCGGCCCGAAGACCACCTACCGCATCGCGGTGGGCAAGCGCCAGAAGGTGGAGCCCCGCCAGATCGTGGGCGCGCTCGCGAACGAGGGCGGCCTCGGCCGTGGCGACTTCGGGGCCATCCAGATCCGGCCCGACTTCTCGCTCGTCGAGCTGCCGGCGAACCTCTCGGCCGACACCCTGCGCCGCCTCGAGAACACCCGCATCAGCGGCAAGCTGATCGAGCTGCGCCCCGACAAGTTCGCCTCGGCCAAGCGCGAGGACCGCCCGCCGCGCCGCACCTACCGCGACTGATCGTCGAAAACTGCTGAAATACCGAGGAGCGACGCGAAAAAGAGCGTCGCTCCTCGATATTTCTGCAGATTCGGACGTCAGGCCGAGGCGCCGAGCACCCAGCCGCCCACGATCTCGGCGCTGAAGGGCACCGAGTAGGCCATCAGCGCGCCCGCCTGCGCGTCGCGGAAGATGCGCTGGATCGGCGAACGCGCGAGGTACGCCCCGCCGCCGCCCACCTTGAGCGCGAGCGCCGCAGCCTTCTTGGCCACCTCGTTCGCGAGCATCTTGGTCTCGGTCGCGGCGGCCATCACCTGCGGGTCGCGCTGGTCGGCGAGCCAGGCGGTCTGCTCCACCAGCAGCCGGGCGGCGCGCAGCTCGGCCCACACCAGCGCGGTCTCCTGCTTCACCCAGGAGGCCGCGGCGAGCGCCGGCCCCGGGCCCTTCACCCGCGACGCCGACTCCGTGAGCGCGTCGATCGCCGACTCGGCGATGCCGATCGAGAGCGCTCCGAAGCCCACCGTGATGAGGTTCGCGTAGTCGGCCGGCGGCGCCCCGCAGAGCCGCTCGCGCGCGAGCAGCGTGCCCTCGAACAGGATGGTACGGCTGCGCGTGGCGCGCATCCCGATGGTCTGGTCGATCGGCGGCAATGACATCGTGTCATCACGGTCGACTCCGAAGAACGCCGGACCGCCGTCGATGCGCACGTTGAGCAGCAGGTGGTCGGCCACCTCGACGCCCGACACGAAGAGCTTGCGGCCGCTGAGGGTCCAGCCGCTGCCGTCGGGCGCCTCAGGGGCGTCCTGCTGCGAGGAGAGGAAGTGGTTGCCGCCGGCAGGCTCCGAGAGCGCGTTCGAGAAGCGGTCTCCGGCGCGCAGACGCTCTGCGAAATAGACGGAGGCCGCGGGCTCCGACATGGTCACGAGCCCGTGCGCGGCCCCGATGTGCATGAGCCACACCGCGGCGACGGCCGGATGCGCGTGCGCGAAGGTGCGCACCACCTGCACCAGGGTGGCGTACGACAGCGCCTCGCCACCCGCCTCCACCGGCAGGAAGGCGGTGTCGAGCCCCGAGGCCGCGACGGCGCGCAAGTGCTCGATCGGCAGCTCGCCCGATTCGTCGTCGGCGGCGACGGTGGCGCGCATCCGCTCGGCGAGTCCGGCAGCCACCTCCAGCCAGTGCTGCTCGGAGGCGGGGATGACGACGGGCGAGGGTCGGGTGAGCATCGGGTCGGGGTCCTTTCGGGTCAGAACTGGTAGCGCGCGGTCGAGAACACCTGCGGCGGCCGGATGGTGCGCATGATCGAGTACGAGACCGTGCGCGGGTCGTGGATCTCGCGGGCGTGGAACAGCCGCTTGCCGCTCAGCCCGATGCCCACGATGTCGAGGGTGAGCACGGGGGTGCCGACCGGATGCTCGAACAGCACGGCATCCGATTCGCTGAGCACCTCGGCCGAGGGGGTCGCGACCTCCCAGGCCACGGCCTCGCCCCATACCTGCTTGGTGGTGAGGTACACCGAGTCGCCGAGGTCGACCTCGGGCCGCGGGAAGGGCAGCGGCACGGTGCCGAACGAGAGCATCGCCACGGCGCCGTCGGCCCGCCAGCGCTTCACCACGCGCGCGGCCGGCCGGCCGGGCTCGGTCATCAGCAGGCCGGCGCTCTCCTTCGGCAGCAGCACGTCGGAGATCTCGAGCACCTCCACGGTGCTCTCGTAGCCGAGCTGCCGCAGCAGCACGCTGTACTCGAGCTGGTCCTCGAAGCGCACGCTCATGCGCACGGCCACGGGGTCGACCTCGGTGGCCGCGCCCTGCCGCCGCAGCACCACGCCCTGCTGCTCGAGCGAGGCGAGCACGTCGCGCACCTGCTTGCGGGTGATGCCGAGACGCTCGGCCATCTCCACCTCGCCCGGCAGGGTGGATCCGGAGGCGGCGGCGTCGCGCACGAAGCGCAGCACCCCCGCGAGCACGCGGCTGCTGTCGGCGCCGTTCGGGGTCATCTGGTCCTCGCCGTTCCTGCGCCCGCATCCCGGGCGTCCTGGGCATTCTCGGCCTCCGGGGCCCTGGTGGCCCGGAAGAGCCGCCGCATCTGGCTGCGCGAGGTGATCACGAGCACGATGAGCGTCACCAAGTACGGTAGCGACTGGTAGACCTCGCTCGGCAACGTCACCGAGGTCGACTGCGAGAGCAAGGCGAAACTCTGCAGGAACGCGAAGAGCAGGGCACCGAGCGCGATGCCGATCGGGCGGCTCCGTCCCATGATCACCACCGCCAGCACGATGTAGCCGCGCCCCGCCGTGATGTCGGGCGTGAACGAGCCGATGGTGCCCACCGTGATGACGGCGCCGCCGAGTCCGGCGAGCGCGCCGCCGAGCAGCAGAGCGGATGCGCCCACCTTCTGCACGCGCACGCCCCGCAGGGCGGCCGAGGCCGGATCGGTACCCACGGCCTGCACGGCGAGACCGAAGCGCGTGAACCGCATGACGGCCCAGGCCGCCACGAGCAGCACGGCCGCGAGGTACACCAGGGGGCTCTGCCCGAACAGGATCGGGCCGATCACCGGGATGCCCGCGAGCGGCCCGTTGCCGGAGCCCGTGATGGTCTGCACGGTCACGTTCGTGGTGCCGGAGGGGATCCAGAGCTGGAAGAGGAAGGTGCTGAGGCCGAGGCCGAGCATCGTCACGCCGAGACCGACCACGATCTCGTTGGCATGCAGCCGGTAGACCACGAGATTCATGCCGATGGCGAGCAGGAGGCCCACGAGGATGCCCGCGGCGAGCCCGAGCAGCGGCCCGCCGATGCTGCCGGCCCAGACGCCCGAGAGCGCGCCCATGATCATCATGCCCTCGATGCCGAGGTTGATGCGGCCGGCCCGTTCGACGAAGCCCTCGCCGATGCCGGCGAGAACGAGCGGGGCGGCGAGCGCGAGGGTGCCCGCGAGGATCGCGACCCAGAGATCGAGGCTCATGCGCGGCCTCCTTCGTGCTCGGCCTCGACGAGGGTGCCGGCGGTCGCCTCACCCGCGGGTTCGAGCGGCGGGGCGCCCCCTCCCCCGTCGTCGGCGGCGGTGGGCGCGCCGGCGGGCGCGAGCGCGGCGAGCGGATGCCGCTGGTAGGCCGCGATGCAGGCGACGCCGATCAGCAGCACACCCTTGATGACCTCGGCGATCGAGGCGGGCACGGTGCCGGTGGCGGACTGCATGCCGACGGCTCCCGCGGTGAGCGCCGAGAAGAACAGCGCGGCGAGGATGATGCCGATGGGCGTCAGGCTGCCGAGCAGGGCCACGGCGATGCCGGAGAAGCCGACGCCGCCCGAGACCGAGTTGAGCAGGCGGTTGTTGACGCCGGCCACCTGGATCCAGCCCACGACGCCCGCGCCGACGCCCGAGAGCAGCATGGTGGAGTAGACCACCTGGGTGCGGGTGGCGCCGAGCCGCAGGGCGAGCTTCGGGCGGGTGGCGAACACGGTGAGGCGTGCGCTCGAACGCGATCGCCGCCACACGAAGAGCGCGGCGCCGATCACGAGCACGAGCAACACGCCCCAGTGGGCACGCGTGCCGGGCACGAGCAGGGGCAACGAGGCCGCCTCCGGCAGGTGGGCGCTCTGCGGGGTGGCGGTCTGCTCGCCGGTGGCCAGCCAGGTACGCAGGGTCCAGCCGAGGAACCCGGCCGCGAGGTAGTTGAGCAACAGGGTGCTGAGGATCTCGTTGACCCGCCAGCGCACCGCGAGGAAGGCCGGGATGAGCGCCGTCACACCGCCGCCCACCGCTCCGGCCACGAAACCGGTGATCCAGAGCACCGGACCGGGTGCCGCACCGCCGAAGAGCTGGTCGACGGCGAAGATCGCGCCGGTGGCCGCGATCGCGCCGATCACGATCTGCCCCTCGGCTCCCACCGAGAACACCCCGGCGCGGAGGGCCGGGATGAGCGTGAGGGCGACGATGCCGATGGGCACCGCCCCCACGAACACCTCGCCGATGCGGTAGGGCGAGCTCGAGATGCCCTCGACGAGCCCGCGGATGCCCACGAGCGGGTCGGCGCCGGCCACCAGGATGAGCAGGGCCGCCACCGCGACGACGACGAGCACCACGGATGCGGTGAGCACCCAGCGGCGACGGTCGAGCGTTCTCATGAGCGGTCTCCGTCGCCGTGCGCACCGTCGTGGCCGCAGCGGTCGACCGGCCCCGGCAGCAGCACGTCGACGAACGACTGCGAGGCCGTGTCGATGAGTCCGAGCTCGGTCACCCCGAGGTCGGGGATCACGTAGAGCCCCACGAACGACAGGATGATGTACGGCGAGGGGATGCTGCAGCCGAGCGCATGGGTGGCCGCGTGTCCCCGTCGCAGCGCCTCCGCGGTCTCCTCGAAGGGAGCGGCGCTCATCATCCCGCCCACGGGCAACGGAACGCGGCCCACGACCTCGCCGTCGGCGACGGTCACGAAGCCGCCGCCCATCGCGCGCAGCTCCTCGACGGCCTGCAGCATGTCGGCGTCGTCGACGCCGACCACGGCGATGTTCATGTTCGGGCAGTTCATCGTGATGGCGATCGCGCCGCGGGAGAGCCCGAAGCCCTTCACGAAGCCGAGTCCGGTGGTGGCCTCCCCGTGGTGACGGTCGACCACGGCGATCTTCAGCACGTCGTTCACGGTGTCGCTCTGCACGAGGCCGTCCACCACGGGCAGCTCGGCCTCGAAGGCGCGCTTGAAGTAGCCCTTGTACATCTCCATGGCCCGCACGCCCACGGTGGCCGGGGCCGCATCCGCACCCGTCGCATCCGGAGCTGGCGCATCCGGAGCCCGCAGAGCGAACATCGCCGGGTCGAGCACCTCGGGCAGGTGCACGGTGCCGGTGGTCCACTCCGGCAGCACGTCGGTGTTCTCGAACAGCGCCACGCCGTCGCGGGCGGCCACGCGGCCCTCGACGATGACGACCGAGGGGCGGACGTCGGCGAGCACGGGGATGATCTGCAGGTCGGCGAGGCGCGAGGGGGCGAGCACGCCGAGCACCTGGTCGAGGCGGTAGTAGGCGGCCGGCTGGGTGGTCGCCATCCGGTAGGCCAGCTGCGGGTCGACGCCGAAGCGGATGGCCTGCCGCACGTGGTGGTCGATGTGGCCCTCGGTGTGCAGGTCGAGGGCGTGCTTGTCGTCGGCGCAGAAGCAGAGGCTGCGGAGGGCGGGCGCCACCTTCTCGAGGTCGGAGAAGATCGGCACGGTGTTGTCGGTGAGCGAGGCACCCATCACGGTGATCATGGCGCCCAGGCGCACCCGCTCGAGCACCTCGTCGATGGTGGCGGAGTTGTGGTCGTCGCCGACGCCGGCGGCGAGGTAGCCCCAGAGCGACTCCTGCGTCTGGGCGGCGGTGTGGCCGGTGATACGGCGGCCGGCCACGAGGGCTTCGCGGAAGCGGCCGGTCGACTCCTCGCCGTAGTCGAAGGGGTTGCCCTCGCCGAGGTTGGTGGTCGCGTCGTCCCAGAGCCGGCCGCGCACGACCTCCTCGGCGATCACGGCTCCCCCGCGCTCGAGCGTGGGCGAGCCGGGCGTCTTCGGCGAGACCTGCTGGAACACGTGCAGGGGCGTCGTGGTGGTGAGCAGCACGTCCATGCCGGCCGCGCCCCACACGTTGGCGGCGCCGTTGGGGTCGGTGAGCACGGTTCCGGTGCCGCGGGCGACGCTCAGGCGGGCGAGCTCGCCGGGGGTGAGGTTGGTGTACTCGATGTGCAGGTGCGCGTCGATGAAGGTCGGCACGACGTGGCTTCCGGAGGCGTCGATCTCGTCGACGCCGTCGGCGGGCGGCACGTGCCCCCACGGCGTGAGGGCCGCGATGTGGCGGCCGGCCACGAGGATGTCGCGCTCGAGCCACTCCTCGGTGCCCGGCGACTGCACGAGGCCGCCGCGCACGACGAGGTCGGGCTTCTCGGCGCCGACGGCGACGGCGCGCAGGCGGCCGAGCTCGGCGGCGGTCGGGTAGAGCGCGGTCTTCTCGGTCATTCGGGGTCTCCTTGGTTCTGCGTCGGCGTGGGCCCGTCGGCAGGCGCGGACCCGGCAGCTGCGGGGTCGGCGGTCGCAGGACCGGCAGCTGCGGGGGCGGGCTCTGCCAGCCCGGCCATGGCCCGGCCGATGCGCTCGGTGCCGGCCTCGCCGACGGGGAGGTCGACGATCATCCGGCCGCCGAACATCACCACGACGCGGTCGGCGACGGCCAGCACCTCGTCGAGGTCGTGCGAGGCCACCACGACGGCGGCGCCCTGCGCGGCGAGTTCGACGAGCCGCTCACGGATGGCCTGCGAGGCCCGCAGGTCGAGCCCCTGGGTGGGGCCGTAGGCGAGCACCGCCCGGGGCGCGGGGTCGCCGCCGAGCTCCCTCGCGGCCAGCAGCTTCTGCTGGTTGCCGCCGGAGAGCCCGGAGGCCACGAGCTCGGGGTGGGCGGGGCGCACGTCGAAGGCGCGCAGGCGCGCTTCGGCACTCGGGGCGCCGGCCGGCACGGCGGCCGCTCCGATGGCGGTGGCGTAGACGCCGAGGTTCTCCTTCAGCGACATCGTGGGCACCACGGCCTCGGATCGCTCCTCGGGGATCCAGGCCATCCCGGCGCGCAGCAAGCCGGCGGCGGATGCTCCGGCCGGCGCGCCCGCGAGCGTCACCGACCCGCGCTCGGGCTTCACGAAGCCGCCCAGCACATCCAGCAGGAGGTTCTGGCCGCTGCCGGCCACGCCGGCGATGCCCACGACCTCGCCCGAGCGCACGGTGAGGTCGACCCCGTCGAGGCGGGCGTCGCGGAGGGAGCCGGCGACCACGCCGCGGGCTTCGAGCACGACCTCGCCCGGGGTGCGGGCGGCGCGGGGCGGCGGGGCGGCGAGTTCGCCGACCATGAGGCGGGCGATCTCGGCGGGCTCGAGGCCGGTGGCCGAGCCGTGGTGCACGTTCTGGCCGTGCGAGAGCACCGTGAGGTCGTCGGCCACCTGCCGCACCTCGTCGAGCCGGTGGGTGATGAGCACCACGGCGGTGCCGAGCGCGCAGAGCGAGCGCAGGTGCTCGAACAGCCCGCCGACCTCGAGCGGGCCGAGGCTCGCGGTGGGCTCGTCGAGGATGAGGGTGTGGGCGCCTTCGGCGAGTGCCACGACGATCTCGCCGAGCTGCCGGTGCGCCTGCGTGAGCGAGGCGGTGGGAGCGTCGAGGTCCACCTCGACGCGGGCGCGTTCGAGGGTCGCCGCGAGCAACGCCCGGGCCGAACGCCGGTTCGCCAGCCGGCGACGGCCGGCCAGCAGGTAGTTCTCCACGAGGCTGAGCTCTCCCACGAGACTCAGCTGCTGCGGCACCATGTTGATGCCGCGGTTCTTCGCGTCGGCGCGGTCGCGGGGCGCGAAGGCCGAGCCGCCGAGCGTCATGCTGCCGGCGCTCGGCCGCTCGATGCCCGCGAGCACCTTCGCGAGGGTCGACTTGCCGGCGCCGTTCTCACCCACGAGGGCGTGGACCGCGCCGGGGCGCACCGTCAGCGAGACCTCGCTGAGGGCACGCACCGGCCCGAAGTTCTTGGAGATGGACCGCGCCAGGACGACGCGGTCCATCTCCTGCGGTGAAAGGGTCATCAGCCGATTGTGACGGATCCGTCGATGATGCCCTTGATCTGCTCGTCGACCTTGGCGGCGACGTCCGACGGCACCTTGCCGCCGACCGTGTTGATCGGCTGGAACGTGATGCCGCCGTTCTCGAGCGTCGAGGTGACGCCCTTGTTGCCGAAGCCGCCGTTCGCGACCTCCTCGACCCAGCCCTTGACGATGGGGTACATGTCCAGGTCGACGGTCGAGACGTTGTTCGCGAGGGCCGCGGTTCCGGCCGCCGAGGAGACGCCGACGCTCAGCACGCCACCGGCGGCGGCAGCCGAGCCGACGCCCGTGGCGATGCCGTCACCGGTGGTGTAGACGAGCTTCGCGCCCTGGCCGATGAGGCCCGTGGTCGCCGTGGCGGCGGCCTGCGCGTCGTCGAAGCTGCCGGCGTAGACCGGGGGCAGCAGGGTCGCGGAGGGGTTCGCCGCGGTCACGCCCTGCTGGAAGAAGCCGTCGGTCGCCTTCACGAAGTCGAGCTCGAGGCTCTCCACGCGGCCGATCGGCGAGGCCTGGGTGAGGCCCGCGATGTAGCCGGAGAGGTAGCCCACCTGCGGGGTGCTGTAGGTCCAGCCCTCCACGTTCGCGGTGCCCTTGGTGAGCACGTCCTCGCCGCCGGAGGCGGTGAACTTCACGTCGGGGAACTGCTTGGCGACGTTGAAGATGGCGTCGCTCAGCTCGATGCCGTGACCGATGATGAGGTCGTAGCCCTGGCTGGCGAAGTCGGTGATGACGGGCTCGCTGGTGGCCGGGTCGGCCATCTGGTCGCGCAGCTGGTAGTCGATGAGGCCTTCGTCCTTGAGCTTCTGCAGAGCGTCGGCGAGGGCCTGGTTGAAGGCGCCGTCGTTGGTGTTGCCCGGCGTCAGCGCGCCGACCTTGATCACCTTGGCGGCGGGGGTGGCCGAGCCGGAGGCGCTCGGCGTCGACGACGACGAGCATCCGGCCAGCGCCAGGGCGGCGACGGCGACGAGAGCGGCTCCGGCGAGCAGCTTTCCGCTTCTTCTGGTCATGGTGTTCCTTTCGGGAGGGGGTGCTGTGAGGGGGGGATGGAGCGGGTGGTGACGGATGGAGCAGGGGTGGAGCGGGTGGAGCGTCAGCCCGCCCGGTCGACGAGACCCTCGGCGAGGGTCGGGCCGACGAAGGCGGAGCTGGCCGAAGACCAGTGCCCGAGCAGGGCCCCGGTCGACATCGAGAAGCACGGGTCGAGCGACGCGACCGCGGGAGGCGCATCCGGGTGCAGGGCGGCGTCGGAGACGCAGACCACCGGATGCCCGTGCAGGGTTCGCGCGACGCCCTCGGCCGGCAGGAAGCCGCGCCGGGCGGCGCTCAGAACCGCGGCCTCGGAGAGGAAGCCGCGGAGGGCGGGGTCGTCGGCGCACTGGGCGGCCGGCTTCGTGCATCCGCCGATCCAGCGGATGCTGCCGTCGGTGCCGAGCTCGACCTGGCTGTTCTGCGTTCCCAGAGGGCTGTCGCCCTGGGCCACGACGTCGATGGTCACGCTGAACACGGCGCCCGTGCGGGTGGAGGTGATGTGCTCCACGTAGAGCGGCTCCGACTTGGTTCCGGTGACCGTGTAGGCCTCGGGCCACGCGGCGACGATCGGGGCGAGCGCCACGGGCTGGCCCTCGGCGGATGCGGCCACCGGGGCCGGGCCACCCGCTGCTTCGGCCCCCGACACCCGCGAGGCGACCGCGAACACGCCCACCACGGCGAGCGCCACCAGGAGCGAGGCGACGGCGAGCACGAGGGCGCGTCGCCGGCGCGGGCCGCGGTCGCCGGCGGCCGGAGCGGGGCCGGGAGCCGACGCGGTCATGGAACCCTCTCCGGATCCGGCTCGAACACGGGAGCGGGAGCGACGCCGGCATCAGGGACGCCGACACCGGCCGCGACGGCGCCCGCGGTCACCGCGGCGAGCTCCGCGAGCAGGTCGCGCTTGAGGTCGTCGTTCGCGAACGAGGCGGTGATCGACTCGGCGGCGAACCCGGCGAGCTCCTCGTGTCCGTAGCCGTACACCGCCGCGGCGACCGCCCAGTCGGCGTCGAGCGTGGTGGCCAGCGGCGCCGGGTCGTCGGTGTTGAGGGTCACCCGCACGCCCGCCTCCACGAGCCGGGGCAGCGGATGCGCGGCCCAGTCGGCGTAGAGCCCGAGCGTCACGTTGGAGCGCGGGCAGACGCCGAGCGGCACGGCGTCGTCGATCAGGCGCTGCACGAGAGCCGGGTCCTCGATCGAGCGCACGCCGTGGTCGATGCGCTCGGCGTGCAGCAGGTCGAGCGCGTCCCAGACGCCCTCCGGCCCGCTCGACTCGCCCGCGTGCACGGTGCGGTGGAAGCCCGCGGCCTCGGCCGCGCGGAAGGCGTCGCGGAACTTCTCGCCCGTGCGCCCGCTGGCCTTCTCATCGCCGTCGATGCTCAGCGCGACCACGCGGGAGGGCCGGTGCCCGGCGAGCGCCGCCACGACGTCGTCGGCCTCGGCGGCCGACTGCGCCCGCAGCAGCGAGTAGGCGATGTTCGTGACGCAGAGGCCGTCCTGCTCGGCCTCGTCGAGGCCGGCGGCGAGCGCCTCCATGAGCGCCATCTCGCGGCCCTGCCAGGCGTTCCAGTGCGTGGGGTTCACGATCACGTCGGAGTAGCGGATGCCCGAGGCGGTCTGGCGCGCCGCGAACGAATACGCCACGCGAGCCGCCTGCTCGGCGGTGCGCACGAGGCCGCACTGCCAGTCGAGGAAGCGCAGGAAGCCGCTGAGGCCGGCGTTGCCGACGCCGTGCGCGGTGCCGCCGGTGGTGACCTCGGGCATGGTGAACGCGTCGTGGGTGCTGACGTCGAAGATCGTCGCCGCCGGCCCGGGGAGCCGCACCCCGTTCTCCTTGGCCAGCCGCAGCAGCTCGGCGAGCGCGAAGGTGCCCTCGAGGTGCACGTGCACCTCGGCCTTCGGGAGGCGCCGGATGTCCTGTTCGTCGATGCGGACGGCGGTGGAGACAGGGGCGGGCATGGGGACCTTTCGGGGCGGAGCAGGGGCCGTAG
>SCNI01000013.1 GCA_005502775.1 Microbacteriaceae bacterium 3FA27C10 | reverse complement strand
CGGTAGGCGCGCATCCGCCGCGGCCACCCCGGTCGAGCCCGAGGTTCCGCGTGTGCACTTCGAGGTGGAGACCACGGTGCCCACCACGCACGGTCCGCTGCGGATGCGCGCCTACCGCGACCTGCTCACGGGAGCCGATCACGTCGCCATCCTCTCCGGCGACCCGGCCGCGGCCAGCTCGCTCGTGCGCGTGCACTCCGAGTGCCTCACCGGCGAGGCCTTCGGCTCGCTCAAGTGCGAGTGCGGGCCGCAGCTCGACACCTCGCTCGACCTCATCGCCGAGCACGGTGGAGCGGTGGTCTACCTGCGTGGCCACGAGGGCCGCGGCATCGGACTCGTCAACAAGCTGCGCGCCTACCGGCTGCAGGAGGACGGGCTCGACACCGTCGACGCGAACGTCGCCCTCGGGCTCCCGGCCGATGCCCGCGACTACGGCGCGGCCGTCGCGATCCTCGCCGATCTCGGTGCCACGCGCATCCGGCTGCTCACCAACAACCCCGAGAAGGTGCGCCAGCTCGAGGAGCACGGGATCACCGTGGCCGAGCAGGTGCCGCTCCTCGTGGGAGCCTCGGCGTTCAACCAGGGCTACCTCGACACCAAGCGCGACCGCATGGGGCACCTGCTGCCCAGCGGCCACTGACCCTTCCTTCCCAACAGAAACCCCGAAAGGACTCGCCATGAGCGGAGCAGGAGCCCCGTCGCTCGACAAGGTCGACGGCACCGGCCTGAACATCACCATCGTCGCCGGAACCTGGCACGAGGAGATCACGAACGGACTGCTCGAGGGTGCGCGCCGCGCCCTCGCCGCCGCCAACGTGACCGTCTCCGAGGTTCGCGTGGCCGGCAGCTTCGAGCTGCCCGTCGTCTCGCGCGCCGCCCTCGAGGCCGGGGCGGACGCGGTGGTCGCGCTCGGCGTCATCATCCGCGGCGGCACCCCGCACTTCGAGTACGTCTCGGACGCCGCAACCAGCGGGCTCACGCAGGTGAGCATCCTCACCGGCAAGCCCGTGGGCTTCGGCGTGCTCACCCTCGACACCGAGCAGCAGGGCCTCGACCGCGCGGGCCTGCCCGGCTCCAAGGAGGACAAGGGCGCCGAGGCGGCCGAGGCCGCCATCGCCACCGCGCTGACCCTGCGCAGGATTCGCGCCTAGCCACTCCCGAACGGAAGGAGATTCGAGGCTCTCATCGACGAAACCGGCGGTTTCAGCTCGAATCTCCTTCCGTTCGGGGGCAGCTCAGGGCTGGGCGCCGACCCAGCCGACCGAGAGGGCGGCGGCGGTGGAGGCCGCCTCCATCGCGTCGCGCGGCGCGAGGCCGGCGGCCAGGCCCGCCGCGAGGGTGCCGCAGTAGGTGTCGCCGGCGCCGGTGGTGTCGAGCACGGCCGTGACCGTCCCCACCGGGACCGTCTCCGCACCCCAGCGCGAGCCCTGCGAGCCGAGGGTGACGAGCACCGAGCGCGGCGTGTAGCCGTCGGCGGCGAGCAGTTCGTTCTCGTGCTCGTTCACCACCACCGGGTCGGCCAGCTCGAGCACGTCTCCCGGCAGACCCGCGTAGGGCGCGAGGTTCAGGATGACGCGGGCCCCGCGGGCAGCGGCGATGCGCGCGGCCTCGGCCACCACGTCGGTCGCCACCTCGAGCGAAGCCAGCAGCACGTCGCCGGGCGCGAGTCCCGAGAGCGGCGCGAGGTCGCCCACCGTCAGCCGCCCGTTCGCGCCCGGGGACACGATGATGGTGTTCTCCCCACGGGCGTCGACGGCGATGGCCGCATGGCCCGTCGGCACACCGGTGGTGCGCGCGACGTGCGTGGTGTCGATGCCGTAGCCCGCGAGCCGGCGCAGGTAGGCGTCACCGTCGGGATCGTCTCCGACGCGGCCCACGAAGCCCACCTTGGCTCCGGCCCGCGCCGCGGCGATCGCCTGGTTCGCTCCCTTGCCGCCGAAGTTCTTCACCAGGTCTCCGCCGAGCAGGGTCTCCCCGGGCTGCGGATGCCGCTCCACCGCCACCGTCGAATCGATGTTCAGTGAACCGACCACGACGACAGCACCCACGGCGACAACTCCTTCGAAACGTACCCACAGCATCCTAGGGCGAGCGGATGCGCCCTGCCGGGCTCGCGGATCCGCGCCGATGGGCGCCCGGGCGTGTCACGGAGGCGTAAACTGGCGGTTTGCGAGCGATCCTCGCCACACGCCAACGCCGGTGCCCCGCGATGCCCGACCGGCGCCGCCTTCCTCCGGGCACCACCCTCGACCGTTTCCCCTGAAAGCCAGCCATGTCTGCCACTGTTCTCGACGCGCCGCCCACCGCCCCCGCCAACACCCGCGGTCGCGTCATCCTCGCGAGCCTCATCGGCACGTCGATCGAGTTCTACGACTTCTACGTCTACGCCACCGCCGCGGTGCTGGTGTTCCCGACGCTGTTCTTCGCGAACTCCGACCCCACCATCTCGCTGCTGCAGTCGTTCGCCGTCTTCGGGGTCGCCTTCGTGGCCCGCCCGATCGGCTCGATCCTGTTCGGCCACTTCGGCGACCGCATCGGCCGCAAGCGCACCCTCGTGGCGTCGCTGCTCACGATGGGAATCGCGACCGTGCTCATCGGCGCACTCCCTACCGGCCTCACGCCGGGCTGGGGCATCCTCGCCCCGGCCTTCCTCGTGCTGCTCCGCTTCTGCCAGGGCCTCGGGCTCGGCGGCGAGTGGTCGGGCGCCGCGCTCCTGGCCACCGAGAACGCACCCAAGGGCAAGCGATCGATCTACGGCACCTTCCCGCAGCTGGGCGCGCCGATCGGTTTCATCATCGCGAACGTCGTGTTCCTGCTCCTGAGCACCACCCTCGCGCCGGACGCGTTCCTCGCGTGGGGCTGGCGGGTTCCGTTCCTCGTCTCGGCGATTCTCGTGATCGTGGGTCTGTACGTGCGGGTGCGCCTGGTGGAGACGCCGACCTTCCAGAAGGTCGTGGAGAAGGGCGAGGTGGCCAAGCTGCCGCTCGCGCGCGTCTTCAAGACCAGCTGGCGTCCGCTCATCCTGGGCACCTTCATCATGCTGGCCACCTACGTGCTGTTCTACCTGATGACGACCTTCACCCTCACCTTCGGCACCACGAAGACGGATGCGGCGGTGCCGGGGCTCGGCTACAGCCGCAACGACTTCCTGATCATGCTCGTGGTCGGCTGCGTGTTCTTCGGCATCTTCACCCTCGTCTCCGGCCCGCTGGCCGAGAAGGTGGGCCGCCGCAACGCGCTCATCTGGACGACGATCGGCATCGCCGCCTTCGGCCTGCTCTTCGTGCCGCTCTTCGCCGGCGGCTTCGTGGGCGTGATGGCCCTGCTCATCATCGGCTTCACGCTGATGGGACTCACCTTCGGGCCGATGGGCTCCGAACTGCCCGAGCTCTTCCCCGCCAACGTGCGCTACACCGGTTCGGCAATCAGCTACAACGTGGCCTCCATCCTCGGTGCGGCCGTGGCGCCGTTCATCGCGGTGGCACTCTGGCAGGCCGCGAACGGCAGCACGGCGCTCGTGGGGAACTACCTGTCGCTGATGGCGCTCATCACCCTCGCGGCTCTGCTGATCAGCAAGCCGCAGAAGGCCGACGACGTCGACTTCGCCGACCGTCTGAGCTGAGCCGCCTGAGCTGAGCCGCCCGCGCATCCGTCTCGGAACCGAAGGAAGTAGAGCATGAGCACCAGCACCACCTCATCGCGCTCGAGAAGCCCGTTCGGCCGGGGGCGCAAGCCCGACGACGGGCCGCGCGCGAAGTTCAGCCAGCTGCTCCCCTTCCTGGCCGAGCACAAGAAGGTGCTCGGGGTGGTCATCGCCCTGAGCATCGTGGGCGCGGCGGCGAGCCTCGCCCAGCCGCTGCTCGTGAGCCAGGTCATCACGGTGGTGCAGGCCGGGCGGCCGCTCGACATGCTCGTGTGGGCGCTCGTGGCGCTCGTCGTGGTCTCCGGCATCATCAGCGGCTTCCAGCACTACCTGCTGCAGCGCACCGGCACGAGCGTGGTGCTCTCGGCCCGGCAGCAGCTCGTGCGGCGCATGCTCCGCCTGCCCATCAGCCAGTTCGACACCCGCCGCACCGGCGACCTCGTGTCGCGCGTGGGCTCGGACACCACGCTGCTCTACGCCGTCATCACCCAGGGGCTCGTGGATGCCATCGGCGGCTCCCTGGTGTTCGTCGGTGCGCTCGTGGCGATGCTCGTCATCGACCCGGTGCTGCTCGGTCTCACGGTGCTCGTGATCGCCGTCTCGGTGATCACCGTCGTCGCCATCTCCGGCCGCGTACGCGTCGCGAGCCGCAAGCAGCAGGAGAAGGTGGGCGACCTGGCCGCGGCCGTCGAGCGCTCGATCAGCGCCATCCGCACCGTGCGGGCCTCGAACGCCACCGACCGGGAGATCGCGGCGGTGGAGACGGATGCGCGGGGCGCGTGGGAGATGGGCGTGCAGGTCGCGAAGATCTCGGCCCTCGTCGTGCCGATCGCCGGCATCGCCCTGCAGGTCTCGCTGCTCGTGGTGCTCGGCGTGGGCGGCTTCCGGGTGGCCTCGGGAGCGATCACCATCGCGAGCCTGGTGTCGTTCATCCTGTTCCTGTTCATGATGATCATGCCGCTGGGCCAGGCCTTCGGCGCGCTCAACTCGGTGAACCAGGCGCTCGGAGCCCTCGGTCGCATCCAGGAGATCATCGACCTGCCCGTGGAGGGCGAGGACGACCGCTCCATCGCGGCCCTGGCGGCGCCGGGCTCGGCGTCGGCGGAAGCGCCCGCCATCGAGTTCGTGGGCGTGCACTTCTCCTACGGGGCGGCGCGCACCCCCGACGCCGACGCCGATGCCGACGGAGCCGAGGCGTCCGACGTCGCCGCCGACCCCGAGGCCGGCGTGCTGCACGGCGTCAGCTTCGCGGCCGCCCGAGGCAAGCGCACCGCCATCGTCGGCCCCTCGGGCGCCGGCAAGTCCACCATCCTCGCCCTGATCGAGCGCTTCTACGACGCCGACGCCGGCTCCGTGCGCTTCGGCGGCGTCGACGTGCGGCAGCTCGATCGCGTCGAGCTGCGCTCGCAGATCGGCTACGTGGAGCAGGACGCCCCCGTGCTCGCCGGCAGCATCCGTCAGAACCTGCTGCTCGCCTCACCCGACGCCACCGACGAGGAGTGCGTCGCCGTGCTGCAGGCGGTGAACCTCGGCGAGGTGCTCTCGCGCTCACCCGAGGGGTTGTCGGCCGCCGTGGGCGAGGACGGCGTGATGCTCTCCGGCGGCGAGCGTCAGCGGCTCGCCATCGCCCGCGCGCTGCTCGCCGCTCCCCCGGTGCTGCTGCTCGACGAGTCGACCTCCTCGCTCGACGGCCTCAACGAGCAGATGCTGCGCGGCGCGATCGACGCCGTGGCCGAGAACCGCTCGCTGATCGTGATCGCGCACCGCCTCTCGACGGTGGTGGACTCCGACCAGATCGTGGTTCTCGACCACGGCCGGGTCGTGGGCGTAGGCACCCACAGCGAGCTCGTGGCCTCCACCCCGCTCTACCGCGACCTGGCGAAGCACCAGCTGCTCGTCTAGGCCGCTGCGGCTCAGTGGCCCGCGCACTCCTCCATCGGCAGGCCGCTGTCGCGGCCCGGCGCGAAGTGCTCCGCGAAGACCTCCTGCGCCCGCGAGCCGTGGTCGAGGTAGCCGGGCAGCCAGCGGTCGCCGAGCGCGATGTAGAGGTCGCGCTCCGTCGGGTGCTCGAACACCGACGAGATCTGCGAGTGGAACGATGTGCGCCTCGAGCACCGTGAGGCGATCACCGACGAGCCGTGCGCGAGAGGGGCGTGCCGGGCGCAGCCGTCATCGAACCGGTGGATGCCGACACCGGGCCCGCGGTCGCCGAGCCGGTCGACGACGCGCTCGTCGAGCGGCTCGGGATGCTCGCGCGCATGCCGTCGAACACCGCCCGGCCGATAGTCGCCGAGAGACCCGGATACCCTGATCCGCTCTGAGCGATCCAGCCCTGCCCTACCAGCGCGCCTGGTTCGAGGGGCTCGCCGAGCTCGTCTCCTCGACCTCGGGCATCGCCTGCAGCTCGCCGCGCTCGACCGTGGCGGTGAGCGCCTGCAGCCACGCCCGATTGATCGCCGGCCGCCGGCCGCCGTAGAAGGTGAACTCGATCGGGATGCCGGGATTCAGCCAGATGGTGCCGCGCCCGCCGCCCTCGGCGACCTCGTTCTCCCACGAGAACGCGAAGCTCTCGCCGCGCCGGAGCTTGGTGAGGATGACGATCTTGAGGTGCGCGAGCAGGCGGTCGTCGATCTCGAGCGCACGCTGCTGGGGGCCGTAGAGCAGCTTTCCCATCGGAGCCCTTCTTGGTCGTTCAGGCATTCGGGTCGTTCGTATTCTCCCAGAGCCGCGACTTCTCTGCAGGGACTTGACTCGGGGCCGCGGAGCTCTCGTCGTGCAGCTGCCGCGGACGCTCGATCGCGACCACGCCGAACGCTGCGGTAAGAAAGAGGCATGGATGACGTCGCCCCCGACTACTCGTCGCCTTACGGTGTGCGCCTGCCCCGCCCGCAGCCGCTCCGCGAGGCCGGTCTCGACACCTGGCCCTGGAACGACCCGCAGGCGCAGGCCGCGATCGCGCACAGCGACTGGTACTCCGATGCCACCGCGCGGCGCTGGAACTCCTGGGGCCCACGGGCGAGGGCCTACCCCGCGCCGGCGCATCCGTTCGCCGGCGACCTCGCCCGGGAGCGACTGATCGGCGTCGCCGCGGGCCTGATCGGCCTCGACTACCAGCACCACCACGTTCCGGCCTGGAGCCCGCCGCCCGGCTGGCCCTGGAAGGACGTGCGCTCGGGCCGCCGAGGGCCCGGCCTCGACTGCAGCAACTTCGTGTCGTTCGTGTACTCCTACGCGCTCGGCATCACGCTGCCCACGAACGTGGTGACGCAGGCCGAGCTGCACCGCACCGGCACCGTGGATGCCCGCCCGCATCGGGTGCTCGCCATCCGCGGTCGCGACCACGACGATCTCGTGGGGCAACTGCTGCCGGGCGACGTCGTCTACATCGCCTCCGATGCGAGGGCGATCGTGCACTGCGTGCTCTGGCTCGGTGCGCTCGGCACGGGTCCGGATGCGACTCCCCTCGTCATCGACTGCGCCGGCAGCGGGCGGGTCGATGCGCGCAAGGCGCCGATCCCGGCGGGAGTGCGCATCCGGCCATTCCGCCCGACGGGCTGGTATGCGCGCAACGCGGCGTACGCGCACCGCGTCATCGACGGCTGAGGGCCGGGCGAACCGAGGGAGCCGCCGACCGCGGAATAGGATGTGCCGACGTGCAGGGTCCGGGATCGCATCGAGAGGGCAAGATGGAACAGGTGAGATCCGACCAGGATGCCGGTGCCGCTGCACGCGAGCTCGTCGTGGTGGGCGGCGTCTCGGGCTCCGGCAAGTCGACCGTCGGCGCCGAGCTGGCCACCCGCCTGGGTGTGCCCTTCGTCGACGCCGACTCCCTGCATCCGGAGGCCAACGTGGCCAAGATGGCGTCGGGGATCCCGCTGACCGACGACGACCGGGCGCCCTGGCTGGTGCGCATCGGCGAGGTGATCGCCGAGCACCGCGCCAGCGGCATCGTGATGGCCTGCTCGGCCCTGCGCCGGAGCTATCGGGACACGATCCGCGCCGTCTCCCCCGGGGTGCGCTTCATCACGCTCTCGGGATCGCGCGAGCTGCTCTCGGCCCGCATCGCCGCTCGCCACGACCACTTCATGCCGGCCTCCCTGCTCGAATCGCAACTCGCCGCTTTCGAGCCCCTGGAGGCCGACGAGGCCGGCATCGACATCGACGTCACCGCCCCGGTCGGCGAGATCGTGACCGAGGCGGTGCAGGCGCTGCGGGCGCCGGCCTGACGTCAGTTCTTCGGCGTGGCCCGGCTCAGCACGAGGTAGCCGGCCAGCGCCGAGAGCACCGTGGGCGCGAACAGCCAGACGGCGACACCGGCAGCCCCGTTCGCAACGAACCACTCGCCCACCAACGGCCAGCTGTTCGTGAAGGTGACGAGCGCGACGAGACCCAGCACGAGGAGGGCGGCGGCGGCGAAGAAGATCAGCATGCCGTTGTTGCGCCACCGCATGTACACGGCGGCGACGGTGGAGCCGGCGAACAAGAAGAAGACGAACGACGAGAAGAAGATGAACAGCCTCACCCACCATGGCGCATCCGGGCCACCGAAGTAGACGGCCGAGAACATCTGGCCCCCGACACCCCAGCCTCCGGTGGCGGTCTCGAGCATGGAGAGCACTGTGAGCGCGACGGCGTAGAGGGCCGCCATGGCGAGAAAGGCCAGGGCCGTGCCGAGATAGTAGTCGCGGCGCGTCGTGCTGTACCCGAGCGCGAACGGGAAGGTGAATGCGATGGCCTGCGACGCGAAGACGGCGAGGTAGACGAAGATGTAGAACGAGGCGCCGGAGAACTGCAGGCCGCTCTGCGCATCCGCCCTGGCTTCCGGACTCGACAGATTCGCGATGACGATGACCCACACCGCGAAGTTCACCACGAAGATGAACGCCATGATCAGCCAGGGGATCACGAAGGTGCCCCAGCGGTTCACGAACTGCAGGCGGAACACCGGCAGGATGCGGCCGGCGGCGCGGGCCGCACGGGGGACGGCGGGCTCGAGGGGTTCTGTTCCGATTCCGGTGACGGTGCTCATGCGCTCTGCTCGAATTCCTTCTGGGAGACGTTGGTGCGGCGGACGACCAGTTGCTGCAGCGACACCGGCGAGAGCTCGAGGCCGGCCTCCGCCGCCTCGACGCGCTCACCCGGGCTGAGCCGGCCGACGGTGACGGAGGCGAGTCCGCCGAGGTATTCGGAGTGGAGCACCTCGCGAGGGGCGGTGAAGGCGTCGACGGCCGCGCGGGTTCCCACCACGGTGGTGGCCGAGCCGCGCAGGGCCTCCGCCTCCTCGTCGATGATGATGCGGCCCTCGTCGATCACGAGCACGTGCTCGAGCAGGTTCGAGACCTCGTCGATCAGGTGCGTGGAGAGGATGACGGTGCGCGGATGCTCGCCGTAGTCCTCGAGCAGGCGGTCGTAGAAGATCTGCCTGGCCACCGCATCCAGGCCGAGGTACGGCTCGTCGAAGAAGGTGAGCGGCGCCCGGGAGGCGAGGCCGACGATCACGCCGATGGCCGAGAGCTGCCCACGGGAGAGCTTCTTGATGCGGCGGTTCAGTGGCAGCCGGAAGTCGTCGATCAGCCGCTCGGCGAACGCGGAGTCCCAGTTCGGGAAGAACCAGGGGGCACTGCGGAACACGTGCTTCGGCTGGAACTCGTCGGGGTACTTCTGGCTCTCCTTGATGAAGCTGATGTTCTGCAGCACCCGTGCGTTCTCGACGGGTGACTCGCCGAACACGCGGATGTCGCCGCTCGACGCGAAGTCCTGCCCGGTGAGCAACTGCATCACCGTGGTCTTGCCGGCGCCGTTGCGGCCGAGGAGACCGTAGATGGTGTTCTCCTCGACGGAGAAGGTCACGTCGTCGACGGCCTTGACGTTCTTGAAGTGCTTGGAGAGGTTCTGGACCTCCACGACGGCGCTCATTCGGCGTCTTCCTTTCTGATCATCGCGACCAGCTGCGCCTGCGTGATGCCGAGCTTGCCGGCCTCCGTGACGAGCGGCCGCACGAATTCGTTCTGAAAGCGATCGCGGCGCTTCGCGACGAGCGTGTCGCGAGCGCCTGTGGCGACGAACATTCCGATGCCCCGTTTCTTGTAGAGGATTCCCTCGTCGACCAGCAGGTTGACGCCTTTGCCGGCCGTGGCCGGGTTGATGCGATGGAACGCAGCGAACTCGTTCGTCGACGGAACCTGGGACTCCTCGGGCAGAGCCCCCGCGATGATGTCGTTCTCGATCAGCTCGGCGATCTGAACGAAGATCGGCCGGGACTCATCCACGGCCGCACCACCTTGTCGGTTCATTAGTCATGTAACTAACCAACCAGGCTTGACGCCCTGTGTCAACCCCGGGCCCTCTGGGATGATGGAGCCCATGAACCCCTCGGAACCCCGGAGCCGACGTTCCTTCGCCGAGACGGTGACCGCCGCTCCGGCGGTCTCCGGAGCCGAGGCGGCCAGGGTGGCCCGCGAGCGCTTCGGCCGCACGGGCGCGACAAGCGGCGCGGTGCGTGCTCTCGGCAGCCAGCACGACGCCAACTTCGTGCTGGACCCCGAGCCGGGCGGCGCCGACGGCGCGGGCGAGCGGATGCTGCTGAAGTTCGCGAACCCGGCCACGACCACCGAGGAGCTGCTGGCCCAGTCGCTCGCCGCGGAGCGACTCGGCCGCGCCGAACCGGGCATCCTCGTTCCCCGCACGATCCCCGGTGTCGACGGCGAGCTGGTGCAACGGGTCGCCATCGGCGGCACGCCGATGCTCGTGCGGGCGCTGAGCTTCGTGGAGGGAACCCCGCTCTCGGGGCCCCAGGCGATCGACGGCGGAACAGCGGCGGCCCTCGGCGCCCTGGCCGCGCGCTCGGTGCGGGCGCTCGCCGGCTTCGAGCATCCGGGAATCGAGCGCGACCTCGAGTGGGACCTGCGGAACGCCGGGCGGCTCGTGGCCGAGCTGCTCCCGTTCGTCGGCGATGCGCACCTGGCTGCGCGCATCCGCTCGGCGAGTCGGGCGGCGCAGGATGCCCTGGCCGCGCTCGAAGAGGAGGAGTTGCCACTGCAGGCCGTCCACGGCGACCTCACCGACGACAACGTGGTGGGCCGGCGCACCCCGGCGGGGCGGCTCGATCCGGTGGGCATCATCGACTTCGGCGACGTGATGCGCAGCTGGGCGGTGGCGGAGCTCGCCGTCACCTGCTCCTCGCTGCTGCACCACCATCGGGCGCGTCCGGCGTCGATCCTGCCGGCGGTGCGCGCCTTCCACGTCCGGCGCCCACTCTCCAGCGCCGAGGCCGAGGCGCTCTGGCCCCTCGTGGTGGCGCGAGCGGCCACGCTCGTCGTGAGCGCGCATCACGCCGCCGCGATCGACCCGGACAACGACTACACGCGCGAGAACGCCGAGCACGAGCACCGGGTGTTCGACGTGGCCACGAGCGTGCCGCTCGAGGTGATGACCGGGCTCGTGCTCGACGCGACCGGGCGTGCGAAGACAGACGCCCCCACCGTCCGCGAGCGAATGCCGTCGGCGGCCATCCACGCGCTGCTGGCCGCGCCCGCCGCCGCACGACCGGACGACTTCGGCATCGTGACGCTCGACCTCTCGTCGACGAGCCGGGCCCTCGACGACGGCCGCTTCGCTCATCCCGACGCCGAGGCACTCGCGGCGGCGGAAGCACTGGCCGCCGGGGCCGCGGTCGTCCTCACCCGCTTCGGCGAGCGCCGCCTCACCCGTTCCTTCCGCGAGTCGCAAGAGCCGCACCCGTGCGTCGCGCTCGGCGTCGAGCTGTGGACCGCCTCCCCCACCCCACTCCTCGCGCCCTGGCCCGGAACGCTCCGCCGCGACGGCGACCGCCTGCTCCTGATCGGCGCGGAGTCGACGCTCGAGCTCACCGGGCTGGAGGCCTCGACGCGCGCCTCTGCCGCCGTGCCCGCCGGCGCCGAGCTCGGCCACACGACAGCCGGGCAGCGGCTCGGTGCGCGGCTCCTCGCCGCCGGCACCGACCCCGCGGCGGCACCGTGGTTCGCCACCGCCGAGCTGGCACCGGGCTGGCGCAGCATCGCGCTCGACCCCACCCCGCTGATCGCCGCGCCCTCCGACGCTCGGGACGCCCCGGCATCCCGCACGACGGCAGCCGTCGCCTCCGAGCCCGGCATCCGCGAAGCCGCCACCGCGTCCGCCGCCATGGCATCCACCTCCGGAGCTGCCGTCTCCGAGGGCACCGACGCCCTGCTCGCGCGCCGCGAGCGGTCGCTCGCCGAGGTGCAGGAGCACTACTACGCGCATCCGCCCCGGATCGAGCGCGGCTGGCGGCACCACCTCTTCGACACCGAGGCCCGCCCCTACCTCGACATGGTGAACAACGTCGCCGCGGTCGGCCACGCGCATCCGCGCATCGCCGACGCGGTCGAGCGCCAGCTGCGGCTGTTCAACTCCAACTCCCGGTTCAACTACGAGGCGATCGTCGAGCTCTCCGAGCGCCTGACCGCGCTGCTCCCCGACCCGCTCGACACCGTCTTCCTCGTGAACAGCGGCACCGAGGCGGTCGATCTGGCGCTGCGCATCTCGTGGGCCTGGTCGAAGCGTCGCGATGTCGTCGCGGTGCGTGAGGCCTACCACGGCTGGTCCGACGCGAGCGACGCCGTCTCCACCTCCGTGGCCGACAATCCGAACGCGCTCGAGACCCGCCCCGAGTGGGTGCACACCCTCGACGCGCCGAACGCCTACCGCGGACGACACCGGGGCGACGAGGCCCGGCGCTATGCCCCCGAAGCCGTCGCCGAGATCGAACGGCTGGCCGCGGCCGGCCGGCCGCCGGCCACCTTCATCGCCGAGGCCTTCTACGGCAACGCGGGCGGGATGCCGCTTCCCGACGGCTACCTCGCCGCGGTCTACGAGGCGGTCCGCACCCACGGCGGCCTCTGCATCGCCGACGAGGTGCAGGTCGGCTACGGCCGCCTCGGCGACGTCTTCTGGGGCTTCGAGCTGCAAAGCGTGGTGCCCGACATCGTCACGATCGCCAAGGCGATGGGCAACGGGCATCCGCTCGGCGCCGTCGTGACCCGGCGCGAGGTGGCCGACGAGTACCGCTCACAGGGCTACTTCTTCTCCTCCGCGGGCGGCAGCCCGGTGAGCTCGGTGGTGGGGCTCACCGTGCTCGACATCGTGGCCGACGAGGGACTGCAGCAGAACGCCCGCGTGGTGGGAGCTCACCTCAAGCGTCGGCTCGAGGAGCTCGGCGAGCGGCATCCGCTCATCGGCGCCGTGCACGGCCGCGGGCTCTACCTGGGGGTCGAGCTCGTTCGCGACCGCGAGACCCGCGAACCGGCCACCGAGGAGACGGCGGCCCTGTGCGAGCGGATGCGCGAACTCGGCGTCATCGTGCAGCCCACCTCCGACCGTCAGTGCGTTCTCAAGATCAAGCCGCCGATGACCCTCACGATCGCCAGCGCCGACTTCTTCGTCGACACCCTCGACGAGGTGCTCACCTTCGGCTGGTGACGACCCGGCGCCCCCGTCGACCAGTCGCAAACGGCCCCCGAATCACGCGGGAAGGGGCCATGTGCGACTGGTCGAACAGGGTCAGCCGTTCGGGATGAGCGTGTACTTGGTCGAGAGGTACTCGTGGATGCCCTCGAGCCCGCCCTCACGGCCGAGGCCCGACTGCTTCACCCCGCCGAACGGCGCCGCCGCGTTCGAGAGCACGCCCACGTTGAGGCCCATCATGCCGGTGTCGAGCTTGTCGATCATCCGCTGGCCGCGCGCGAGGTTCTCGGTGAACACGTAGGAGACCAGCCCGTACTCGGTGTCGTTCGCGAGCCGCACGGCCTCGTCCTCGTCGTCGAACTCGACGACCGACACCACCGGGCCGAAGATCTCCTCGCGGAGGATCTCGCTGTCCAGCGGCACCGAGGTCACCACGGTGGGCTCGTAGAACGAGCCGGGCCCCTCGACCCGGTGCCCGCCGGCCACGAGGGTGGCACCGCGGGAGACGGCATCCTGAACCAGCTCATCGGCCTTGTCGACGGCCCTGTCGTCGATGAGCGGGCCGATCGACACCCCCTCCTCGGTGCCCCGCCCGATGCGCATCGCGCCGACGCGCTCGGCCACGCGACGCGAGAACTCCGCGGCCACCGAACGGTGCACGATGAAGCGGTTCGCGGCCGTGCAGGCCTGGCCGATGTTTCGGAATTTCGCGAGCAGAGCACCCTCGACGGCCTTGTCGAGGTCGGCGTCGCCGAACACCACGAACGGCGCGTTGCCGCCGAGCTCCATCGAGGTGCGCAGCACGTTCTGGGCGGCCTGCTTCATGAGCGTGCGGCCCACCGGGGTCGAGCCGGTGAAGCTGAGCTTGCGCAGGCGCGGGTCGGCGATGATCGGCTCCGACACCGCCCCCGAGGTCGAGGTGGTGATGACGTTCAGTACGCCCGCGGGCAGGCCCGCCTCTTCGAGCAGGCGCGCCACGTAGAGCGTGGTGAGCGGCGTGAGCTCGGCTGGCTTCACCACGACCGTGCAGCCGGCCGCGAGCGCCGGTGCGATCTTGCGCGTCGCCATGGCGAGCGGGAAGTTCCACGGCGTGATGAGGTAGCACGGCCCCACCGGGCGCTGCGAGACCACCATCTGCCCGGTGCCCTCGGGGTTGCGGCCGTAGCGTCCCGAGATGCGCACCGCCTCCTCGCTGAACCAGCGCAGAAACTCGCCCCCATAGGTGACCTCACCGGCGGCCTCGGCGAGCGGCTTGCCCATCTCCAGAGTCATCAGCAGGGCCACGTCGTCGCGCCGCTCCTGCAGAAGGTCGAAGGCTCCACGCAAGATCTCGCCGCGCTGCCGGGGCGCCGTGGCGGCCCAGGAGCCGGCGGCGGCCACGGCCGCGTCGAGGGCGGCGAGGCCGTCGGCCGGGGTCGCGTCGGCGATGGTCTTGAGCACCGCGCCGGTGGCCGGGTCGCGCACGTCGATGCTTCCGCCGCCCGTGCCGGACACCCAGTCTCCGCCGATGAACAGGCGGTCGGGAACCGTGGCGAGGAGCTCGGATTCGGATGCGGCGCTCATGTCGTAGTCCTTTCGCGGGCCGGGCACGGTCGGCGGGTCCCGCTCTCGAAACTATGCCCGAGCGGACTCCGGGGTTGCTGCCACTATGGCACTTCGGATGCATGACTGTGCCGATCCGGCATTCTCTCGTAGGCTCGTCGCATGCCCGCCACCCTCGCCGAGCTCCTCGCCCAGCGCACGTTCGGGCTGCGCCCGCTCGGCCCCGCGCATCCGCCCGGCGTCGCGATCTCCTGGGCCCACGGATCCGACCTCGACGACCCCACTCCCTTTCTCGCCGCCGGCCAGCTGCTGCTCACGACGGGCCGGCAGTTCGGCGACTGGCCAGCCACGCGGTTCGACGACTACGTGCGGCGCCTGCGCGAGCTCGGCGTGGTGGCGCTCGGCTTCGGCACCGAGGTGGTGCGCGACGGCACGCCGCTCGAACTCGAACGCGCGTGCCACGCCCACGCCATGCCGCTCTTCGAGGTTCCCTACCGCACCCCGTTCATCGCTCTCGCCCGGTGGGTCGCCGAGGCGAACGCCGCCGAGGAACGAGCCCGTCTCGATGCGGCGCTCGAGTCGCAGCGTCAGCTCTCGCTCGCCATCCTCGGCAACGGGGGCCTCGGCGCGGCGACGGCCCGCGCGGCCGAGCGCCTGGCGTGCCGGGTGGCGGTGTTCGACCCCGATGGCGAGGTGATCGCGGTCGGCGACCCGGCGTTGACGGCTGCGCGCGCGGTGGCCCCGTTCGCCGAGCTGCTGCCCGCGGTGCGGAGGCTGTTACATGCCGACCGTCGCGCCCGGGTCACCCTCGGCGCCGACGACCCGGCCACGGGCACGCTTGCGGGCGGCGGCCACGCGGTGCTCCAGACCCTCGGTGGCACGGGCCGGCTCCGCGGTGTGCTGGTCGCGCGCCGCGACCGCGCGTTCGACCGGGCCGACCTCTCGGTACTCACCACCCTCGCCGCCCTGGCCGAGGTCTCGCTCGAGCAGGCCCAGTTCGTGCGGGAGAGTCTTCGCGCGCTCTCCGAGCAGCTCTTCGAGCTGCTGCTCGACGGTCAGCTCGGGGCGGTGCGCAAGGCCACGGCGACGCTCCCGGTGTCACTTCCCGACGAGTACTTCGTGGTTGTGACCATGGTCGAGGCCGAGCAGCCGCCGCTTCTCGTCGACTGGGTCGAGCGGCAGGCCGCCTCGGCGGCGAGCGGTGTCTTCGTGGTGCGGCGCGCATCCCGGCTCGTGCTGCTCGTCGACGAGCACCGCTGGCCCCGCCTGCGCCGGCTGCTCGAGCAGCGCGGCGCCACGGCCGGAGCCTCCGGACGTCTCGGCTGGAACGAGCTCGAGACCGGCCTCACACAGTCGGCCGCCGCCCTGGGCGCAGGCTCCTTCCGCGCAGCGGGTGGCGCCGAGGCCCGCACCGGCGTCGCCGACTTCGCCGAAACGGTGCCCGCGGGTCTCCTCGGCCTCCTCGGCGCGCTGAGCACCTCGAGCGGGGTCGGCGGACACGCCGACGACACCACCGCCACCCCCGGTGGAGCGCTCGGCAGCCTCGCCCGCGCCCGCCTGGCGCCGGCGCAGGCTCTCCCCGACGGCCCCGGGCTGCTCCGGCAGGCCGAGGTGTGGCTCCGGCACAACGGCGCCTGGGAGCCCGCGGCGCGCGAACTGGGACTGCACCGCCACAGCCTCAAGGCCCGGATGACCGAGCTCGGCGAGCTCCTCGACCTCGACGTCGACCGCTTCGCCGACCGAGCCGAACTCTGGGTGCTGCTGCAGGCCGGTTCCGGCTCGCCTGCGCGCTGACCCACGCGCGCTCGGGCACTGCCCGCATCGGCGCGCAGCGAGCCCCGCAGACCCACCTGCGCGCCGAAGGCGCCGGCCGCTCAGCGATCCACGAGCTCCGAGGTCACCAGGTCGGCGCCCGCGTGCGCGAGCTCGGCGATGGCCGCGCGCGACGCCTCCGGGGACACCCCCGCCACCAGGTCGGTGATGATGCGCACGTGCCGGCCGTGCTCGATCGCGTCGAGGGCGGATGCGCGCACACAGTAGTCGGTGGCGAGCCCGGCGACGTCGACCTCGGTCACCCCGTTCGCGTCGAGCAACTCGTGCACGGTGCCGCCCTCTTCGGTGGTGCCCTCGTAGATCGAGTAGGCCGGCTGCCCCTGCCCCTTGCGCACGTGGTGGTCGATCGATCGCGTGGTGAGCTCGTCGTGGTACTCGGCGCCGTAGGTTCCGGCTACGCAGTGCACCGGCCAGGTGGTGACGAAGTCGGGCTCGGCATCCGTGGCGAAGTGGCCGCCGTTGTCGTTGTCGGGGTCGTGCCAGTCGCGCGAGGCGATCACGAATTGATAGGTGTCCGGATGCTCCGCCAGCAGTCGCGAGATGCCGTTCGCGACCGCGGTTCCGCCTTCCACCCCGAGGGCCCCGCCCTCGATGAAGTCGTTCTGCACGTCGATGATGAAGAGGGCTTTGGACATCGTTGACTCCCGAATCCGTCGAACCGTTCTGCCTCGATTCTACGGCTGCACACGCCCTGACGAGCCGGGCGGCTCAGGTGTTGGCGAGATTGTTGCCACAGGCGTAGACGCCGTTCGTGAGGGCGTCGATGGCCGTCTTCGCACTGTCGTCGACGTTGTCGAGGGCGAAGAAGGCGAAGGTGAGCACCGAGCCGTCGGCGGCGTCGATGATGCCGGAGAGCGTGTAGCCGGTGTCGATCCAGCCGGTTTTGGCGATGACGTTGCCCGCCGCGGGCGTGCCGTTGAACCGGCCGGCGAGAGTTCCCGAGCGGCCCGCGACCGGGAGGCCGTCGGCGATGATGCCGAGATTGCCCTCGCGGTCGTCGATCTTGATGAAGAGCTGGCTGAGGAAGTTCGGCGACACCCCGTTGTTGTCGCTGAGGCCCGAGCCGTCGACGATGGTGAGACCGCCCGTGTCGAGGCCGTAGGTGGCGAGAGCCTGGGGAATGGCCTTCTGCAGGGCGCCGAAGTCGCTGCCGACGCCGAGCTTCACGGCCACCAGCCGGGCGAGCATCTCCGCTTCGGTGTTGTCGGAGCGCAACAGCGCATCCGGGATCATCGTCGACACCGGAGCGGAGAGCACCCGGCCGAGCTGTGCAGCACCGGCCGGCGCTGCACCTTCCGCGAGAGCCGCGTTCGGCACCCCGAGCGAGATGGCGAAACTCTGGCCGGCCCGGAGCACCGCGTTCTCGCTGCGGGCCGAGACGTTGGCGGAGGGGTCGTCGCGGTCGCCGTCGACCTGCAGCGCCGTGACCTCGGAGGAGTAGCCGTCGTAGAGTTCCTTGCGGTTCCACGAGGGCTGCCAGCGGTCGCCCGAGAATGCCGTGGCGTCGAGCACGATCGAGGTGATGGGCGTGCCGGCGGTGGAGGGGTCGGCGGCCCAGGCGGCCTTCACCTGCGCGGCGAGGTCGGGCAGGCTCGCGGCATCCTGGTAGATGTTCGACCCGGTGCTCGCGAGAGTGATGTCACCGCTCCCGACGAGCACGACCTCACCCGGGTTCGCGCCCTTCACCACGGTGGTGGGAACGCGGTAGTCGGGGCCGAGCACGGCGAGTGCGGCCGAACTCGTGAGCACCTTCATCACGCTGGCGGTGCGGGCGTAGGTGTTCGCGCTGCGGTCGAAGAGCACCTCGCCGGTGGCGGCGTTGCGCACGCTGCCGAGGAAGGTGCCGAGGCGCGAGTCGGTGGCGAGGTCGGCCACCGAGCAGGTTCGGATGGGCGACGGCGCCCCGGCCGCCTGCGGCAGCGCCCGGGCCGTCGCCGAGGGGGTCGGCGTCGCCGTGGCGCTCGGGCTGGGCGTCGCGGTCGCGCTGTCGACGACGGCCACCGGCGCGCTCGAGCCGCCCGCCACGGCGGCGCCAGCGGCGAACGCTCCGCCGCCGAGCACGAGCAGGGCGACGGCGGCGGCCGATCCGCCCCAGATCCGCGGATGACGGCGCACCAGCGCCCAGAAGCCACCGCCGGCCCCGCGGCCTGCTACGACACCGCCCGTCGCCGTCGCCGCATCGTCGTCGAGTGCCATCGCGGCGACCGAGGGCGGGATGGCAGCAGGCACCACGAGGGTCGGCACGGCGCCGCTGTCGAGCTTCGGCAGTCGCGCCGTAGGAAGGGTGTCACCGGTCACCTGCTCGTCGGCCGAGACGGCAGCGTCGGCCGAGGCGCCGACATCGGCGGCCGCGCTCGACGCGAGACCGGAGCCCGCAGCCGCCGCGCGCGCTTCGGCCTCACGCAGCTCACGCCGCGTCGGAGGCACCTGGTCGTCGGACATCCCAGCCATGGTACCCGCACCCCCCTCGGCGCCGTCACCGATCACTCGCTCTCGCTGCGCGCCCGTCGTCACGCCCCCTCGTCACGCACCCCTCGTCACTCGGAGGGGAATCGGAGTCCGATCTGCTCGCGCACCTCGTCGAGCACCGCCATGATGGCCACCGTCTCGGCGATCGGCAGCAGGGGGCTCTCGCTCTCGCCGGCGCGGATCACGCGCTCGAGCTCGATGGCCTGGAACTGCATCCCGCGCGACTCCACCGGCTGATCGAAGCGCTCGAGCACCTCGCCCTCCGGGCTGAACACCGTGAACGGCGTCGGGTTGTACCACCAGCGCTCGATGTCGACCCAGGCGTCGGTGCCGATGACCGCCGCGCGCACCGGCCCGGAGGCGTCGATGGCGCTGTGCGAGATCGACTGCCGGCCGCCCTCGTGCTCGAAGATGAGCGCGGTCTGCCGGTCGACTCCGGTGGCGCTCATCGTGGCGTGGGCCAGGATGCGCGTGGGCAGACCGAGCACGTCGACCGCGAACGACACCGGGTAGATCGCGAGGTCGAGCAGACCGCCTCCGCCGAGGGCGAGGTTGTTGATGCGGTGCGCCGGGTCGCTCGGCAGCTTCTGGTCGTGGTCGGCGATGACGGTGCGCACCTCGCCGAGGGTGCCGGCGGCGATGATCTCGCGCAGCCGGGCCATGTGCGGCAGGAAGCGCGTCCACATCGCCTCCATCACCACGACGCCGGCCGCTGCGGCCGCGTCGGCGACCTGCTGCGCCTCGGCCGCGTTGAGCGTGAAGGGCTTCTCGACCAGCACGTGCTTGCCGCCGGCGATCGCCAGCAGGGCGTTCTCGGCGTGCAGCGGATGCGGGGTGGCCACGTAGACGACGTCGACCTCGGGGTCGGCCGCGAGGGCCTCGTAGCTCGGGTGTGCCGTGGCGATGCCGAAACGCGAGGCGAAGGCGTCCGCCGACTCCTGGCTGCGCGAGCCGACCGCCGTCACCGAGAGACCGGCGGCGAGCAGGTCGGCCACGAAGGTCTCGGCGATCCAGCCGGTGCCGAGGATCCCCCAGCGAATGGATTCTGACATCGATGTCTCCCGTTCGGGCAGAGATGGGTACCGCGGTGGAGCAGAACTGGGGCCGCCTCCGGGAATCGAACCCGGGACCTATTCATTACGAGTGAATCGCTCTGCCGACTGAGCTAAGGCGGCCTGGCCGGCACTCGGTGCGCGGCACAGCAACAAAGCATAGCCGATCCGGACGGCCTCCCGTGACACCGGATCAGAGGCGTACGGGCACTCCCACGACCTCGCGCAGCCGCTCATAGCTGCGCATCACGAGCTCGGGCAGCAGCTCGGTGTCGGGATGCGCGGCCCACGAGATCCAGGCGGCGCGGGCGATGGTGAGCGAGAGCAGGGCGATCAGGCGCGCACGCTCGGCGGCGTCGGCCGGGTCGAAGCCGGTGCCGCGCCTCTCGGCGTCGATCTCGAGCCGGCGCACCACCGACGCGGCGAGCTCGGCCTCGAATTCGCGCATCCGATCGATCTTCACCGCCACGATCTGCGGGTAGTCGCTCATCACGGCGCGGCGCAGCTGGTGCAGCTCGGGGTCGAGCGCGTCTTCCTCCGTCGCCTGGGCCGCCATGATGGCGATGAGGTCTTCGAGCGGATCACCGTCGGGCCCGGCGGACTCGAAGGCGGTGGTGACCGCCTCGGTGAGCATGAAGGGCGCGTCGCCGGCGAGCGAGGCCTCCTTCGTGGGGAAGTAGTTGAAGAAGGTGCGGGGCGAGATGCCCGCCGCTCCGCTGATGTCGTCGACGGTCACCTGGTCGAGACCGTGCTCGGCGGTGAGCCGCAGCACGGCGAGCTGGATGTTGCGGCGGGTGGCCCTCCGTTTGCGCTCGCGCAGTCCGAGTTCCTCGGTGTCGCGGCCTGCTGCCGCGCTCGCCCCGATGGTCGCGCCTTCTCCCCCGCTCGTCATGTCGTGCACTTCGGATCGGCCGAGGGGACGGTGCCCTGCAGGAAGTACGCGTCGACCGTCGCGGCCACGCAGCTCGAGGAGTTGTAGGCGGTGTGCCCGTCGCCCTGGAAGGTGACGAGGTGGCCGTTCTCGAGCTGGCTCGCGAGCGCCTCTGCCCACTTGTAGGGGGTGGCGGGGTCGCCGGTCGTGCCGACCACGAGGATGGGGTCGGAGCCCGCCGCGGTGACGGCGGCCGGCACCCGGGTGGAGGGGTAGGGCCACTGGGCGCAGGGGATGTCCCCGTAGGTCCAGTAGGGTCCGACGGTCGGCGAGGCGGCGACGATCTGGGCGTTCTGCTGCGCGATGACGGCCGGGTCGGTGGTGGCCGGGTAGTCGGCGCAGGAGATCGCGTTGAACGACTCGATCAGGTTGTCGGCGTAGCTGCCGTCGGGGTTGCGGCTGTTGTAGGCATCCGCGAGCTGGAAGGCGTAGTCGGCCTGGCCGGCCTCGACGGAGGTGAACAGGTCGTCGAGTCTCGGCCAGTTGCCTTTGTTGTAGAGCGGGTAGAAGATCGCGGTGAGCAGGTTCGTCGAACCGAGCTCGCGGCCGTCCGAGGCGCGGATCGGGCTCGCGTCGACCTGCGCCAGGAGACGCTGGATCTCGGTGAGCGCGGCGTCTGCGGTGCCGGTGTACCAGCATCCGGATCGGCTCACGCAATCGCTCAGATAGTTCTTGAGGGCCTGCTCGAAGCCGACGGCCTGCGAGATGCTGACGTCGAAGCCGCTGGAGGTGGGGTCTTCGGCGCCGTCGAGCACCATGCGGCCGACCTTGTCGGGGAAGTTGTTCGCGTATTCGGCCCCGAGGAAGGTGCCGTAGGAGTAGCCGAGGTAGTTGAGCTTGGAGTCGCCCACCACGGCGCGCAGCATGTCGAGGTCGTGCGTGGTGCTCGCCGTGTCGATGAACTGCAGCAGGGGCCCGGTGTTGGCGGCGCACTTCTGTGCGAAGTCCTTCGAGGTGGCGGTGTAGGCGTCGATCCACTGCTGCGAGCCACGGGTGCCCGGGATGATGTCGTAGAGGTAGGCGTCGCGCTCGGCGTCGGTGAGGCAGTGCACGGCGTCGGAGTGCCCGGTGCCACGCGGGTCGTAGCCGATGAGGTCGTATTGCGCCTGCAGGCTGGGGTGCGCGGCGTAGTCGGCCGACTGCTGCACGAAGTCGTAGGCCGAGCCGCCCGGGCCGCCCGGGTTCACGAAGAGCGTGCCGAGCTTGTTCGACGAGGTGGTGGGCTTCTTGATGAGGGCGAGCTTCACGGTGCCGCTGCCCGGGTTGGCCCAGTCGAGCGGCGCCGTGGCGTCGGCGCAGACGAAGCTGCCGCCGCAGGGCTGCCAGTCGAGCACCTGGCCGTAGAACTGCTCGAGGTCGGCGGGCACGTTCTCGCCGGTGGGGCTCGAGGTGGATGCCGTGGGGGCGACGCTCGCGCCGTTCTGCCCCGCGAACCACGAGACGCATCCGCTGAGCGCGAGGGCGGCCGCAGCGGCCATCGCGACGAGCCCGACGGCGCGGGTGCGGGTGCGAGAAGAACGACGGGTCACTGGGGCACCTTTCGTGGAGCGGAGCTGTTCGCCGCGGCGACCGTGACGAGCAGGGCCTCGAGGGCGAGCGCTGGTGCGACGTTAGCCGAGATCCTGCGCCGGGCGTCGGCGATCGCGTCCATCGCCGCGAGAGTCGATGACGAATCGTTACCCTCGGCGAGCTGCCGCACGCGCGCCGAGATGGCCTCGTTCACGAGCTCGATCTGCGCCCCGAGCTGCACGAGCACGACGTCGCGGTAGAGCGAGAGCAGGTCGGTGAGGATGCGGTCGATGCCGTCGCGGAGGCTGCGGGTGGCCCGCCGCTTCTGGTCGTCTTCGAGGTTCTTGATCTGCGAGCGGAGCGCCGGCGGGATGGCCTGGCCGGGTTCGATGCCGAGCGAGCGGAGAGCGGCGGCCCGCTCCTCGGCATCCCGCTCCTCGGTGATGGCCTGCGCGTCGGCGCCCGCGATGTCAAGCAGTCGCGCGGCTCCGCGCACGGCGTCGCCCACCGAGCGCACGGAGAGCGCGAGCTCGATGGTCTCGGCCCGGCGGGCGCGCGCCTCGTCGTTGGTGGCGAGGCGATGGGCCATGCCGATGTGGCTCTGCGACTCCCGGGCCGCGCGCAGGGCGGTGGCGTCGTCGACGCCGTCGCGCTTCACGAGCAGGGCGGCGACGTCGGCCGTGCTCGGAACCCGCAGGCGCACCGAGCGCACGCGGGAGCGGATGGTGGGCAGCAGGTCGGCCTCGCTCGGCGCGCAGAGGATCCACACCGTGCGCTCGGGCGGCTCCTCGAGCGCCTTCAGCAGCACGTTCGAGGTGCGCTCGGCCATGCGGTCGGCGTCTTCGATCACGACCACGCGGTAGCGCGACACCGAGGGCGAGAACTGGCTCGAGGACACCAGCCGGCGCACCTCGTCGATCGAGATGATCACGCGGTCGGTGGCGAGGACGGCGAGGTCGGGATGCGTGCGGGCCGCGACCTGGCGGCAGTCGGCGCACACTCCGCATCCGCCGTTGCGGCACAGCAGGGCCGAGGCGAAGGCGTAGGCGAGGTTGGAGCGACCCGAACCGGGAGGGCCGGTGACGAGCCAGGAGTGCGTCATCGAATCGGGGGCGGTGGCTGCGCCCGGGGAGGCGGAGGCAGGCGAGGAGCTCGTCGGACCCGCGGAGTTCGCGGCAGCACGGAACACCTCGATGGCGGCCGACTGGCCGGTGAGGTCGTCCCACACACTCATGTGTTCAACCTATCGTCCGCCGCTGACAGTTCCCAGGCGGCTGTCCGCAGCATCACTCGGCGAGCAGCGGCTCGACCCGGGCTCGGATGGCGGCGGCGATCTCCTCGGGCCGGAGCGCCGCGTCGACCACCAGGAAGCGCTCGGGCTCGCGGGCGGCGAGCTCGAGGAAGGCGGCGCGCACCCGGCGATGGAAGTCGCTCTTCTCCGCCTCGAGCCGGTCGAAGCGCTTGTTGGCCCCGTCGAGCCGGGCCCGAGCGGTGGTCTCGTCGAGATCGAGCAGGATCGTCAGCTGCGGCAACAGCCCCTCGGCGGCCCAGAGCGACAAGGAGCGGATCTCGTCGCCGTCGAGAACGCGGCCGGCGCCCTGATAGGCGACCGAGGAGTCGAGGTAGCGATCCTGCACCACGATCTCGCCCCGGGCGAGCGCGGGGCGCACCTTCGTCTCGATGTGGTGGGCGCGGTCGGCGGCGTAGAGCAGCGCCTCGGCGCGCGGAGAGATGTGGCCGCGGCTGTGCAGCACGATCTCGCGTACCTCGTTGCCGAAATCGGTCCCGCCGGGCTCGCGCGTGCGCACGACCGTGCGCCCGCGAGCGGTGAGCCACTCCTCGAGCAGGGCTGCCTGCGTCGACTTGCCGGAGCCGTCACCGCCCTCGAGCGTGATGAACACGCCGTTCACTTCTTCGGGGCGGCCTTCCGTGCGGGAGCCTTGCGGGCTGCCGGCTTCTTCGCGGCCGTGGTGGCGGCCTTCGCGCGCGGCTTGGCCGGGCCTTTGGCGCGCTTGTCGGCGAGCAGCTGCACGGCGCGCTCGAAGTCGATCTCCTCCACGGTCTCGCCGCGCGGGATGGTCGCGTTGGTCACGCCGTCGGTCACGTAGGGTCCGAAGCGGCCGTCCTTCACCCGGATCGGCTTGCCGCTCTCGGGGTCGGCCTCGAACTCCTTGAGGGCGCTGGAGGCCCGACGCGCGCCGTACTTCGGCTGGGCGAAGAGCTCGAGGGCGCCCGGCAGGTCGATCTCGAAGATGAGGTCTTCGCTCTCGAGCGAGCGGGTGTCGGTGCCCTTCTTGAGGTACGGCCCGAACTTGCCGCCCTGGGCGGTGATCGGCTCGCCCGACTCCGGGTCTTCGCCGACGGTGCGGGGCAGGTCGAGCAGGCGCAGCGCGGTGTCGAGGTCGATGGTCGCGAGGTCCATCGACTTGAACAGGGATGCGGTGCGCGGCTTCACGGCCGCCGCCGCCTTCTTGGCGGGAGCCTTCTTCGCCGGGGCCTTCTTCGCGGGCGCACCGCTCGCGGCGGTCTCGGCGGCCGGAACGGCGGCAGCGGCAGCAGCAGCTTCGGTCGCCGCCTCCGCCTCGGTGGGGACCGGGTCGAGCTCGGTCACGTACGGACCGAAGCGCCCGTCCTTCGCCACGATCTCCTTGCCGTTGGCCGGGTTGACGCCGATCACGCGGTCGGTCACCACGGGAGCGTCGACGAGTTCGCGCGCCTTCTCGGGGGTGAGCTCGTCGGGGGCGAGCTCCTGCGGCAGGTTCACCCGGCGCGGCGGCGCGTCGAGGTCGCCGGAGGGGTCGAGCACCTCGAGGTAGGGCCCGTACTTGCCGATGCGGAGGGTGATGTCGTCGGTGATGGTGACCGAGTTCACGGCGCGGGCATCGATCTCACCCATGTTGTCGATCACGTTGCGGAGGCCGGGGTGGCCCTCGCTGCCGAAGTAGAAGCCGTTGAGCCAGTCGACACGGTCTTCCTCGCCGTCGGCGATCTTGTCGAGGTCGGCCTCGAGCGCTGCGGTGAAGTCGTAGTCGACGAGGTCGGCGAAGAAGTCCTCGAGCAGGCGCACCACCGAGAACGCGGTCCAGCTCGGCACCAGGGCCTGGCCTCGGGGGGTCACGTACCCGCGGTCGATGATGGTGGAGATGATCGAGGCGTAGGTCGACGGACGGCCGATGCCGAGCTCGTCGAGGGCCTTCACGAGGCTCGCCTCGGTGTAACGGGGCGGCGGGGTGGTGTCATGGCCGGCCGCGTCGATCTCGACCGCGGCGAGCGTCTGACCCTCCTTCAGCGGCGGCAGCTTGGCCTCGCTGGGCTCCGCGGTCGCGTTGCGCTCCTCGTCGCGGCCCTCCTCGTAGGCGTGCAGGAAGCCGCGGAAGGTGATGACGGTTCCGGAGGCCGAGAACTCGGCGGTGGTCGCGCCGCCCAGCTCGTCGACCGTCACGGGGCCCGCGCTGATGGTGACGGAGGCCGTTGAGCCCTTCGCGTCGGCCATCTGCGAGGCGACCGTGCGCTTCCAGATGAGCTCGTAGAGACGGAAGTCGTTGCCGCGCAGCACGCCGCTCAACTCCGACGGGGTCTTGAACACCTCGCCGGCGGGGCGCACGGCTTCGTGGGCCTCCTGCGCGTTCTTGCCCTTGCCGGTGTAGAGGCGCGGCTTCTCGGGGATGGTGTCGGCGCCGTAGAGCGTGGTGGCCTGGGCGCGGGCGGCGTTGATGGCCTGCTGCGAGAGCGACGGGGAGTCGGTTCGCATATAGGTGATGTAGCCGTTCTCGTAGAGCGACTGGGCCACGCTCATGGTCTGGCGGGCCGAGAACCGCAGCTTGCGCGCGGCCTCCTGCTGCAGCGTCGAGGTGGTGAAGGGCGCGGCGGGCTTGCGGGTGTAGGGCTTGGACTCGAGGCTCGTGACGGTGATGTCGACGCCGGGGGCGGCGAGTGCGGCCTTGAGGGCGGAGGCGGCGGGCTCGGCGAGCGCCACGGCCTTGCTCTTCAACTTTCCCGACTCGTCGAAGTCGCGGCCGGAGGCGACCCGTTCGCCGTTGAGCCGCACGAGGCGCGCCTCGAAGGCGTCGACCTCGGGCTTGGCCGCGTCGGGGGCGAGCTGGGCCGTGAGGTCCCAGTAGTTGGCACTCGTGAACGCGAGGCGTTCGCGCTCGCGGTCGACCACCAGGCGGGTCGCGGCCGACTGCACACGGCCGGCGGAGAGCCCGGGGCCCACCTTGCGCCAGAGCACGGGCGACACCTCGTAACCGTAGAGACGGTCGAGGATGCGGCGGGTCTCCTGGGCGTCGACGAGCGCGTCGTCGATCTGCCGGGTGTTGTCGCGGGCCTGCTCGATGGCCTCCTTGGTGATCTCGTGGAAGACCATCCGGCGCACCGGCACCTTGGGCTTCAGCACCTGCAGGAGGTGCCACGCGATGGCTTCGCCTTCGCGGTCTTCATCAGTGGCGAGGTAGAGTTCGTCGGCGCCGGCGAGCGCCTTCTTGAGATCGGCGACCGTCTTCTTCTTCGCATCCGACACCACGTAGTAGGGCTCGAAGCGATTCTCGACGTCGACCGAGAACTTGCCGAGCGACCCCTTCTTGAGCTCGGCCGGCAGATTCTTGGGCTCGACGAGGTCTCGGATGTGCCCGACGGAAGCCATCACGTCGAAGCCCTCGCCCAGGTACTGGGCGATCGACTTCACCTTCGTCGGGGACTCGACGATGACGAGCTTTCTCTGGCCGGGCAACTGTTCTCCTTATATATGTCACTCGCGGCCGAGGGGCGTCGGAACGCTCCGTGCACGCTCCCGGCCGATGACGGACCCGCTGGTCCATCAGGCACACCATACACACACCATCCCTGCAGGAACCTAATCTCCGGGTTCGCCGAGGAGGAAACGACGCCCATTGCGCCCACGGCGTAACGGCGCAGAATGGGGGTGTCCACATCAATGGAGAGGGGCACGACCGATGACTCTGGAGAACACCTCCTACACCGCCAAGCTCGCCGACGGTCCGCTCGAAGGCAAGACCGTCCGCACCGATTTCACGGATGCGGGTGAACCGCAGGCGCGACTGAGCATCCCGGCGCCGGCGAACCAGAAGACCTACCTCTACCGGCGTTCAGCCGGCCTCGAGTTCGCCGACTCCGACCGGCCGAGCGCGGTGGAGTACCGCTACGTGGAGGCCATCGTCGACTGACCCGGGGGAGGTCCGGCGCGCGCCGCGGCCGTGATCGGCCAGCCCACCACGCTGATCGCGACGGTGACGGTCACGACGCCGGCCGGGTCGACTGCGCAGGCGGCGAGATGCGCCCCGTTCGCTGCAGCGACGGCGGCGGCGATGCTGCACGGGGAGCCCGCTCGCCGCCCCGAGCTCGTATCGGCGGCAGCCAGTGCCGAGGAGTCGGCCGCCCCGACGAGGCGCTGGCGGGCGGCGACCGCGGCCCCCAGTGGCGCGAGCGCGAGCAGCACCGCGCACACGGCGAGCAGTACGCCCACCCCCGCGACGCTCCCGCTTCCCTCCTCACCGGCGAGCGCGGCACGGCCGCACCACACCGGCCATGACCGTGGCATCCTGCGTCTCGACCCGAGAGGCCGAGCAGCCATCACCCGGACTGCGCGCCGCCGGCATCGTCGAGGGCACAGCCAGTGCCCGAGACCGCGAAGAGCGCGCCGAGCAGCCCGAGCGAGGGCTGCGCCGACGCGGTGACGCAGACCAGGTCGCCCTCGCGCGCAATCGCCATCGTGGCGGATGGCTGCGCCTGGGAGACGCGGGCGGACGCGACACCAGACCCTTCGCCGCGGCCGAGCATCCGCGCCGCGTCGGCCGCCGCATCCGCGAGTCGCACCTGGACGACTCCGAGCTGCGTCGCTCCGAGACCGACCGCGAGCACGAGCACGATCGCGGGCAGGATCATGGCGAACTCCGCCGCCACCGACCCCGACTCCGATCGCCACGGGCCCGCCGACGCCGACCGTTCCGGCGCCGATCGTGGTGGTGCTGATCGATCCGGCGCCGATCGCGCCGGCTCCGACGGCCACCGCTCAGCCTGCCGACGTGAGCGCACGGTGGATGAGGTCGACGAGCAGGCCTCTGACGTCGTCGCCGCGCAGGACGACGACGAGCAGGCCCGCGAGTCCGACAGCGGCGAGCGTCGCTATCGCGTATTCGGCCGTGGCAGCGCCGGACTCGTCTGCCAGCGCGCGGGCCAGTCGGCGCAGCGCCGACCCTCCGGCTGGATCGCGGCGGTCTCGAGGCGGCACGAGCGTGGGACGGGCAATGGACATGGGTTTCCTTTCGATGAGCATGAATGAGTGAGTGGGTGGGTGGGGCTGTCGTCGGGCGACGGCAGAGTTGTGAGCGGTGGGCGATCACCCCCACGCCGTCGAGGCGAGCACGCCGAGCAACACCGGAGCCACCGCGAGCAGGAAGAACGCGGGCAGGATGCACACCCCGAGCGGCACCATCAGCCACACACCGAGGGCGGCGGCGCGCTCGGTGGCCGCACTCACGGCGTCGCGCCGGATGCGGGAGGCCTCGTGACGGAGCAGCTCGCCCGGCGGCGCACCCGCTCGGGCGGCGAGCACGAGCACGGAGCGCATCGCCGGGATGTCGTCCTCGGCGGCGAGCCCGTGGGCCACGCAGCGCTCGTGAACCAGTGCCGTCGCCGCCTCGAGCGATCCGCCGCCCGAGAGCGCGACCGCGACCAGGTCGAGCGTGACGCCGGCCACGGGGTCAGTCGTGCGGGCACGGCGGAGCAGCCACCTGCTCCAGAGCCGGCCGAGCACGACGAGTACGAGTCCGAGCAGCAGGCAGCTGACGCCCGCGGTCGACCCGAGGAGTGCATCGAGAGTGTCGAGCCCCATCAGTGCGCTCCCGGCGAGCGAGACGAGCGGCAAGGCGACGACCAGTCTGGTGGTGGCCGCCGGCCCCGCGAGCGCCGCCGTGATCTCGCGCTCGACCCGCCCGGTCGCGCGCAGAGCGTCGGCGATGTCGCCGAGGCACCGGGCGAGCGGAGCACCGGCCTCGATCGCCACGGCCCAGGCGGTGGCGAGCACTGCCCAGGCTCTACGGGTCGACGCGACCGCGCTGCGCTCCACCCGCGAGCCACTGGCGCGAGAAGACAGACCGGCCACCGAACCTGCTCCCGCCATCCAGGCAACGGCTTCCGGCACCGATGCCCCTCGATCGAGCACGCTCACGACCTCCGCGGCGGCCGGTTCGTCCCCCGTGTCCGCGAGGTACCGCCACGCCTGTTCCGGCGAAACCCCGACGCCGACGAGCACGGCGAGCTTCTCCACGATGGCCCCGAGCTCCTCGCTGGCCGGCCGCCGGCGCCCTCGCATCACGGCTCGCCGCCCGGGGCGACTGCGCACGCCATCACCGGACCCGCACCCGCACCCGCGCCCGCGCCCGCGCCCGCGGTCATCTCCGACACCGAGCCCGACGTCTCGGGCGAGTCCACCGGCACCGGCACCACCCTCAACCGGTCGTGCCCGTCGAGCGCGAACCGCCCGAACTCCTCGATCTCGCGCCGCCGCCCCGAGCGCCTCAGGTGGCAGACCAGACCGATGGCGCTGACCGCCTGCCGTGCCACGGCCACGGCATCGAGCCCGGCCAGGGCCCCGAGCGCCTCGAGCCGTGCCGGAACGTCGGCGATGGCGTTCGCGTGCAGTGTGCCCGCCCCACCGTCGTGGCCGGTGTTGAGCGCAGCCAGCAGCTCGCGCAGCTCGGCGCCCCGGCACTCCCCGAGCACGAGGCGGTCGGGTCGCATGCGCAGGGCCTGCCGCACCAGCTCGGCGAGGCCGATGCCGCCCGCTCCTTCGAGGTTCGGCTGCCGCGCCTCGAGCGCCACCACGTGTGGGTGCGCGATGCGCAGCTCCGCCACGTCTTCGATCACCACGATCCGGTCCGCCGGCGAGGCCGCCGCCAGGAATGCTGAGAGGAAGGTCGTCTTGCCGCAGCCCCCGGCACCCGTGACGAGCACGTTCGTGCGCGACCGCACCGCCCTCTCGACGACCCCGCGCCTCCGGTCGGCCACGGCGCCCGCACCGAAGAGCCCGCGGGCGGCGAGCTCGTCGAGACCCGGCCATCCGCGCTGTGGCACTCGCACCGAGATGAGGGTGCCCGCTGTCGCCACCGGCGGGAGCACCACGTGCACGCGAAACCCCGTCACCCGCACGTCGACGCAGGGCGCGGCCTCGTCGATGTGCCGGCCGCCCTTCGACACCAGGCGCACCGCGAACTCCCGCAGCCGCGCCTCGCTCGGGCACGACCACGACGCCTCGCGCTCCGCTCCTGCGCCCCGGTCGATCCAGAGCCGCTCGTGGCCGTTCACGAACAGGTCGGTGACGCGCGGGTCGTCGAGATAGGGCGAGAGGGGGCCGAAGATGTCGGCGGATGCACGGGGCCGGGTGGTCATGCGCCGACGCTACGGTCGGGCATCCGGTGCCCGAGGGGCAGATGCCCGATCTGTGGAGAACCCGGCGCCGCGCCGCCCTGTGGAGAAGAGCTACCGGCGATGCCGAATGCACCGCTTAAAGAGAGAGGGGCGGCACCCAATGGGGGGAAGGGTGCCGCCGCAGCAACGCTGGATTGGGGGGAATCACTGTTGCGCTGCATCCAGACACGAGGTCTGGTACGAACGAGTTTACCCGCCCGAAACATTCACGCAAATCGCTCCAGCGAATTCTCAGCGATCCGTACCCGCATCCCGACCCGCACCCCGACCCGCCCCCGTCACAGCGGGCAACACTCTGCAACCCCTCCCCGCACCGGGTGCAGTATCGTCGAAGAGGTTCTGTGACTCGCGAAGGAGCGAATATCCGCATGACGGTCAACAACATCGACAACCTGCTGCACGAATCGCGGCGCTTCCCGCCGGCGGAGGAGTTCGCCGAACAGGCCGTCGCCCAGGCCGAGATCTACGCCCGGGCATCCGAAGACCGCCTCGCCTTCTGGGCCGAGCAGGCCAAGGCTCTGCACTGGCACAAGCCCTTCACCCGCACCCTCGACTGGTCGAACCCGCCCTTCGCCACGTGGTTCGACGACGGCGAGCTCAACGTGGCCTACAACTGCCTCGACCGCCATGTGCTGGCCGGCAACGGAGACCGCGTCGCCCTGAACTGGGAGGGCGAGCCCGGCGACAGCAAGACCTTCACCTACGCGGAGCTCACCGCCGAGGTGAAGAAGGCGGCGAACCTCCTCACGGCCCTGGGCATCCGTCAGGGCGACCGCGTGGCCATCTACCTGCCGCTGATCCCCGAGGCCATCATCGCCATGCTCGCGGTGGCGCGCATCGGCGCCGTGCACTCCGTGGTCTTCGGCGGCTTCAGCGCCGAGAGCCTCCGCGCCCGCATCGACGACGCGAGCGCGAAGCTCGTCATCACCGCCGACGGCGGCTACCGCAAGGGCAAGGTCTTCCCGCTGAAGCCGGCCGTCGACGCCGCCCTCGCCATGGAGGGCGAGATCACCCCGAGCACGGTGCAGAACGTGCTCGTCGTGAAGCGCGGCGGCAACGACGTCGACTGGACGCCGGGCCGCGACCTCTGGTGGCACGACGAGATCGCGCAGGTCGACACCGAGCACGTGGCCAAGGCCTTCCCGGCCGAGAACCCCCTCTTCATCCTCTACACGAGCGGCACCACGGGAAAGCCCAAGGGCATCCTGCACACGAGCGGCGGCTACCTCACCCAGGTGGCCTACACCCACAAGAACGTCTTCGATCTCAAGCCGGAGACGGATGTCTACTGGTCGACCGCCGACGTCGGCTGGATCACCGGCCACAGCTACGTCGTCTACGGTCCGCTGGCGAACGGCGCCACCCAGGTGCTCTACGAGGGCACCCCCGAGACCCCGCACCCCGGGCGCTGGTGGGAGATCATCCAGAAGCACAAGGTGACCATCCTCTACGCCGCGCCCACCGCCATCCGCACGTTCATGAAGCTCGGCCGTCAGATCCCGCAGCAGTTCGACCTGTCGAGCCTCCGCCTCCTCGGCAGCGTGGGCGAGCCCATCAACCCCGAGGCCTGGGTCTGGTACCGCGACGTCATCGGCGGCGGCACCACCCCCGTCGTCGACACCTGGTGGCAGACCGAGACCGGCGCCATCATGATCTCGGCCCTCCCCGGCGTCATCACCCTCAAGCCGGGCAGCGCCCAGGTGCCCGTGCCGGGCGTGGAGATCGACGTGGTCGACGAACGGTTCCACTCCACAGGCGCCGACGAAGGCGGCCTGCTCGTCATCACGCAGCCCTGGCCGAGCATGCTCCGCGGCATCTGGGGCGACCCCGAGCGCTTCATCGAGACCTACTGGTCGAAGTTCGGGCCCACCACCTACTTCGCCGGCGACGGTGCGCGGCGAGACAAAGACGGCGACATCTGGCTGCTCGGCCGGGTCGACGACGTGATGAACGTGTCGGGCCACCGCCTCTCGACCGCCGAGATCGAGTCGAGCCTGGTGTCACATCCGATGGTCGCCGAAGCGGCGGTGGTCGGCGCCAGCGACGAGACCACCGGCCAGGCCGTCGTCGCGTTCGTCATCACGCGCGCCAGCCACGCGGATGCCGCCAACGCCGACGACGCGGCGAGCGTGCTGCGGGCCCACGTGGCGCAGCAGATCGGCGCCATCGCGCGCCCGCGCCAGATCTTCATCGTGAACGAGCTGCCGAAGACGCGCTCGGGCAAGATCATGCGGCGCCTGCTCCGCGACGTCGCCGAGGGCCGCGAGGTCGGCGACACCACCACGCTCGCCGACACCATGGTGATGTCGGCCATCACCGACACCATGAAGTAGCTACGCGAACTCGACGATGAGCTCCACCTCGACGGGCGAGTCGAGCGGCAGCACCGCCACGCCCACGGCCGAGCGGGCGTGCACGCCGATCTCGCCGAACACGTCGACCAGGAACTCGGATGCGCCGTTGATGACCCCGGGCTGCCCCGAGAACGACGGGTCGGACGACACGAACCCGACGACCTTCACGATGCGGGTCACCCGGTCGAGCGAGCCGATCGCGCTCTGCACGGCGGCCAGCGCGTTGAGCGCGGCGGTCTGCGCGAGCGCCTTGGCCTCGGAGGGCGTGACCAGGCCGGGGAGTTCGCCCACCTTGCCCACGGCGGGCAGCGCTCCGCCCACGAAGGGCAGCTGGCCGGCGGTGTAGACGAGGTTGCCCGTGACCACGGCGGGAACATACGCCCCGGCCGGTGCGGAGACGGTGGGGATCTCGACGCCGAGTTCGGAGAGACGGATGCTCAGCTCGGACATCAGGCGCCCGCCCCGGCGGTCGCGGCGGAAGCGACGGGCCGCTTGAGATAGGCGACGAGGCCGCCCTCGGGCCCGGTCACGATCTGCACCAGCTCCCAGCCGTCAGAACCCCAGGTGTTGAGAATCGCGGCGGTGTTGTGGATCATCAGTGGCGTCGTAACGTATTCCCAGGCAGGCACGGGGCCCCTTTCACGGCTAATCGCAGGTTTGTCACTTACCCTTGATCCTATGTCTGCCCCAAAAGCCTCGGCTAGCGGTGTGGTCGGAGCCATTCTGGGCATCGTCGGTATGAGCGCAATCGCGGGCATCCTCGTCACAGCCATGGTCACGCCCGCACTCGCTGTCACCGGCATTGCCGCGAACAACTCCATCGGTATGTTCGAGAACCTCCCGAGCTACATCAAGCCCGACACTCTCGCGCAGAAGACGAACATCTTCGCCACGAAGAGCGACGGCACCCCGGTGCTGCTCGCCTCCGTGTTCGAGCAGGACCGCGAAGAAGTGGGCTGGGACCAGATCTCCCAGTACGTGAAAGACGCCGTCGTCTCCACCGAAGACCCCCGTTTCTACACGCACGGCGGCGTCGACGTGGCGTCGAGCCTCCGCGCCGCGGCCGGCAACGCCGCCGGCACCTCGGCCAGTGGTGCGTCGACCATCTCGATGCAGTACGTGCGCAACATCCAGGTGCAGAAAGCCGAGGCCATCCAGGACCCCGCGCAGCGCGACGCCGCCTACGCCGAGGCCACCAAGACCTCCATCGACCGCAAGCTGAAAGAGATGAAGCTCGCGATCGGCCTCGAGAAGTCGTACTCCAAAGACGACATCCTGCTCGGCTACCTCAACATCGCTCCCTTCGGCGGCCGCGTCTACGGCATCCAGTCGGCCGCGCAGTACTACTTCAGTGTCAACGCCTCCGACCTCACCATCGCCCAGGCCGCGAGCCTCGTTGCCACGGTGAACGCGCCCAACGACCTGAACATCGACAACCCCGCCAATGTGGCCGACAACCAGGCCCGTCGCGACAAAGACGTCCTGCCGTCGATGCTCAAGGAGCACACCATCACGCAGGCGCAGTACGACGAGGCCATCGCCACCCCGGTGACCCCGAAGATCTCGCAGCCGTCCACCGGATGCCAGACCGCGAACGACTACGCCGCCGGCTTCTTCTGCGACTACGTCACGCACATCGTGAAGAACGACCCCGCGTTCGGCGCCGACGAGGACACCCGCTGGAACAACTTCAAGACCGGCGGCTACCAGATCTACACCACGCTCGACATGGACCTGCAGAACGCGGCCATGGCGGCGATGAACAGCTACGTTCCGAAGTCTAAGGCGGAAGCCGGCTTCGACCTCGGCTCCTCGCTCGTCACCGTGCAGCCGGGCACCGGCAAGGTGCTCGCGATGGTGCAGAACAAGGACTTCAGCGCCGACCCGGATGTCACGGCCACCAATGACGGCGCCACCGCCATCAACTACAGCACCGACTTCGACTACGGCGGATCGACCGGCTTCCAGGTGGGTTCGACCTACAAGATCTTCACGCTCGCCGAGTGGCTGAAGACGGGTCACTCGCTGAACGACGTCATCAACGGCAACGCCGGCACGCTCAACCTCGCCCAGTTCAAGGACAGCTGCCTCGGCGACCCGAACTCCGGCCCGTACGCCGTGGTCAACGACGGCGGCTCGAACCCCGGCAACGTCACGGTCATGCAGGCGACAGCCAACTCGGTGAACCTCGCGTTCCTCCGCATGGCGCAGAAGCTCGACCAGTGCGAGATCCGCAAGACGGCCGAGTCGTTCGGAGTGCATCGCGCCGACGGAAGTGCGCTGACGGAGTTCCCGTCCGACGTGCTCGGAACCAACGAGGTCGCGCCCCTCACGATGGCCGCCGCCTTCGCCGGCGTCGCGGCCGACGGTAACTTCTGCACCCCGATCGCGATCTCCAAGATCCTCGACGCGAACGGTGCAGAGCTCCCCGCGCCCACCTCCACCTGTTCGCAGGCGGTTCCCGCGAACGTGGCCTCCACGATGCTGACGGCACTGCAGGGTGTGATCAACGGTGGAACGGCGACACTGTCGAACCCGAACGACGGCATCCCCCACTTCGGCAAGACCGGAACCACCGACTCCGAGAAGGACACCTGGTTCGTCGGCGGCAGCACCACCCTCGCCACCGCCGTCTGGGTGGGCAACGTGGTGGGCAAGGTCTCGATCCGCAACACCACGATCTCCGGAAACTCCGGCGGCAACGTTCGCCACTACATCTGGAAGCAGTACATGACCGATGCCGACGGGAAGTACGGCGGTGACGCCTTCCCGGCGCCCGACCCGACTCTGCTCAACGGCGTCAAGGTGGCCATCCCGAACCTCGCGGGGATGACCATCGACCAGGCCAAGGCTGCCATCACTGCCGCCGGCTTCGATTTCCAGGACGGCGGCCAGGTCGACGGCACGGCCGCGGCCGGCACGGTCGCGAGCAGCAACCCTGAGGGCTTCACGAACAAGGGCTCGACCGTGGTGGTCTACACCTCGAACGGCCAGCTGCGCACGGTTCCGGATGTCAACAACAAGTCCCTGAAAGATGCCAAAGCCGCCATCACCGGCGCCGGCATCGAAGCGAACCAGATCATCGTGCAGGGCCCGAACAACGACAACTCGATCGTCACCGGCACCAACCCCGGTGGCGGCACCGTGATCCGGTACGGAACCGACCAACTCCGCATCACCACAAAGTGACGCGCCCGGCGCGGGCCGTGGCCGCCGCTCTCGGAGTGGCGGCCACGGCCGGCCTCGGTGCCTTCGCGTACGGCACCGCGGTCGAGCGAAAGCGCTACACGCTGCGCACCGCGACCGTGCCCGTGCTGCCGCCGGGTGCTGCCGACATCCGCGTGCTGCACCTCTCCGACCTGCACATGGCTCCGTGGCAGCGCGACAAGCAGGCCTGGGTGCGCGCGCTGGCGCGCTTCGCCCCTCACCTCATCGTCGACACCGGCGACAACCTCGGCCACCGCGACGGGCTGCGCGGCGTACAGGCGGCCCTCGATGTGTTCCACGGCGTGCCAGGGGTGTACGTGAACGGCTCGAACGACTACTTCGGGCCCACGTTCAAGAACCCCTTGCGCTACTTCATGGGCCCGTCGACGCACGCCCACGAGGCCGAGCGGCTCGACACCGCGGCGCTCGAGAGCTACTTCGCCTCGCTCGGCTGGCAGGGCCTCAACAACGCGGCCGCCACCGTCGAGATCGACGGCACCATCATCGACTTCTTCGGCGTCGACGACCCGCACCGGCACTTCGACCGCCTCGACCGCATCCCGGGCGCGCTCGACGAACTGCGCGAAGAAGACGACCGCGGTCCCCGGCTCACGGTGGGCGTGGCGCACGCGCCCTACCAGTACGTGCTCAACTCCTTCGTCACCCACGGCGCGGAGCTGATCTTCGCGGGGCACACCCACGGCGGTCAGGTCTGCGTGCCCGGCTACGGCGCCCTCGTCACCAACTGCGACATCCCGCGCAAGCAGGTGAAGGGCCTGAGCCTCTGGCGCCACGGCTTCCACTCGGCGTTCCTCAACGTGTCGGCCGGGCTCGGCACCTCGATCTACGCACCCGTGCGCTTCGCCTGCCCGCCTGAGGCGAGCCTGCTCACTCTCACGGCGCGTTCCCGCTGAGCGGGGCGGTCCCGGAGCGCGAGAATATCGGCTATCCTTATTGAGGCCTCAGCCGGGTCTTCCAGACACGGTGAACCACTTCGGGGTGTGGCGCAGCTTGGTAGCGCGCCTCGTTCGGGACGAGGAGGTCGTGGGTTCGAATCCCGCTACCCCGACAGAAAGAAGCCGGTCAGAGAATCACTCTCTGACCGGCTTCTTGTTTCTCCCGTCGCGCAGCCGCGCCAGGAGCCCGGTCAGCTCGGGGTGTCGAGATCGAAGCGGTCGAACTCGCTCACCGACATCGCGGATGCGCGGGGCAGGTCGAGCAGCCGGGTGCGCCGCTGCAGGTAGTCGATGATGTCCTCGCCCTGCGGATCGTCGAAGTGCGACTCCACCGGCCGGCTGATGAACTGGCTCGCCGGGCCGATCACGAGTTGTACCGACGTCAGCCTCCCGGTGTCGTCGATCACCGGGATGTCGACGGTCTCCGCGCGCTCGTTCTGGCCGAGCGCCGCGGCGAGCTGGAGGAGTGCATCGGCGATGGCATCGGCGGTCTGAAAGGTCAGACCGGCATACGAGACACTCTTCATGCCCTCAACCCTGCCCCCGAGGCCTTCGACCAGCAACCCCGGCAGCGGTTCCCGGGCGCGGCGCGGTGCGCTCAGACCTGCGAGACGAAGCGCAGGGTGATGTCGATCACCGTGGCGACCACGATGATCAGCGAGGTGAGTCCCCCTCCCGCGAGGAGCAGCAGCGGATGCGCGAGGCCGATCAGCAGGCGGTGCGTGCGCGGGCTCTCGCTCAGGAAGTGCTCGGGCATCCGCGTGTGGCTCGGACGGCGCGCCATGCCGCGCAGCCGCACCAGGAAGTAGGCGCACCGCACGGTCAGGATGACGAGCAGAAGCGAGGCCACGAGCGGAATGGACGCCACGAGGATGTCGAAGCCGTTCGCGATCGCCCTCGCATCGCTGTGGCGGTCGAGCGAGGGCAGCACGAGTGCGAGCACGGTGCTGACCACCACGGAGAGGGTCCACACTCCGAAGCCGAACACATAGGCGAAGAACCGAGAGAGGAAGTGCCCGAGCACCGACGACTCCCGCCGAAGATGCGACTCCGGCGTACGCCAGAGGCAGATCGAACTCGCCACGACCGTGGGCAGGCTCGCCACCACGCCGATCGCCACGAACACCGCCGCGTGCCACTGCAGGAACCAGGCCGGCACGAGCAGCAGCGACCAGGCCAGGAACCAGATCCAGCCGGCGGCGAAGGAGTGCTCGACCACCCAGCCCGGATGCCGGCCCTCGACGCGCGCCGCCACCCGCTCGATCAGGGGGTCGCGCTGAGCGCGCGGAGCCGCGGCACTCTCGCCGGGCACCGGGTTCAGCGGAGGCAGCGGGCGCCCGACGTTCGGAACGGCATGCGACTCGCCGGTTCCCGGCGGAACGGGCTCGGTCACCGACGCCGCCCCGCAGCTACTTCGCGGCGGTGACGTTCACCGTGAACGACACCCGCGCGTCGGTGGTGGGGTTCGACAGCACCACGTCGGTCGAGCCGACCGCGAGCGGCGTGATTCCCGGGTTGAAGGTGGCGCTGCCGTCGTTCTTTCCGGGCACGAACTCCGCGATCGCGGGGTCGGAGATCTTGGCGGTCCAGACCGTGGGGTCTTCGCCGCTCGCCGTCACGAGGTCGATGGTGTTGCCGAGCGGCACGTCGACCGTGGTTCCGTCGATGTCGGCGACGTCCACGATGATGGGCGGGAGCATTCCGGTGGAGCCCGCCGTGCTCGAGGTGCTGCTCGACGGGGCCACCGCGGTCGATGTCGCCCCTCCGTTGTCGCCGGCGCCCGAAGAACAGGCAGTCAGCCCCAGTGCGGCGGCCGCGGCCAGCGCCGTGGCGACGAGGATTCGAGTCGGTGTGTGCTGCATGGCTGCCCCCTGGTGTTCGGTTCCAACGGCTAAAGGTAGCATTCGGGGCCCGTGCCGCCCCGGCGGCGCTCAGGCGCGGCCGAGCACCCCGTGCGACTCCTCGAGGTAGCAGGCCCCGCAGAGCGACTCGTAGGTCACGTCTTCCCCGTCGATGGCCACCTGCGCGCCGTCGAAGAGATACCGGTCGCCGACCTTGCGGGCGTTGAAGATGGCCTTGCGGCCGCAACGGCAGATGGTCTTCAGCTCTTCGAGGCTGTGGGCGATCTCGAGCAGACGGATGCTTCCCGGGAAGCCGGCGGTCTGGAAGTCGCTCCGGATGCCGTAGGCCAGCACCGGAACGCCATCCATGATCGCGATGCGCAAGACGTCGTCGACCTGGGCGGGGCTGAGGAACTGGGCCTCGTCGATGAGCAGGCAGCTCACGTCGACACCGGTCTCGGCCACCACCTGCTCGCGCCGGGCGGCGAACTCGACCCGCACGTCCGTGTCGGGCGCGATGAGGAAGTCGACGTCACGGGTGACGCCGAGCCGGGAGACGATCTGCACGTCGCCTTTGGTGTCGATCGCGGGCTTCGCGAGCAGCACCTGCTGGCCGCGCTCCTCGTAGTTGAAGGCTGCCTGGAGCATCGCGGTGCTCTTGCCGCTGTTCATCGCCCCGAATCGGAAGTACAGTTTCGCCACTCGAACACCCTATGCCCTCCTTCGAGGGTGACTCCGAGGGTGAATTGACCCCTGTTATGCGGTCAACTCCCGGTTTCGGAGCGCACCATTGATTCATCAGTTCACCCGAATTGCAGATCGGCCGAAGATTCCCCATCCTCAATGGCCGATCGACTCGGCCGGCCGCGCGGTTCCCCATCCTGCGGCCGGCCGCCCTTCTTTAACGGGCGGCCTTCGACGGGCAGCCCGCCGGCAGTCTTCACGCGCATCCGGCGCCGCCCTCAGAACAGCATCGGCTGTGCGTCACCCACAGGCCCGAAGCTCGGCACGGTGAGCGCATCGGCACGGCCAGGCCGGGCGAGCGGCAGCCCGGGCGCCACTCCCCCGGTCACCCCCGACGGCCGCCCGCGGTGCAGCCCGTGCTTGCGCACGAGGGGCTTGATGCGGGCGGCGAGCCAATCGCGATACTCCTTGGGCGCATACGTTCCCTTGGCGTAGATGCGCGCGTAGGGCGCGACCAGCTCGGGATGCTCGCGGCTGAGCCACGCGAAGTACCACTGCTTCACCCCCGGCTTGAGGTGCAGGGCCGAATAGACCACGCTCGACGCCCCGGCAGCGGCCGCCAGGCCGAGCGCCCGGTCGAGGTGCTCGCTCGTGTCGGTGAGCAGCGGCAGGATCGGCATGAGGAAGACCTGGCACTCCAGCCCCATCTCACGCACGGCCGTGACCGTGGCGAGCCGCGCCTTCGTGCTCGGGGTGCCCGGCTCGATCGACTGCTGGAGCTCGTCGTCGTAGATCGCGATCGACATCGCGAGGCTCACGGGCACCGACTCGGCCGCCGAGGCGATCAGCTCGAGGTCGCGGCGCATCAACGAACCCTTGGTGAGCACCGAGAACGGCGTGCCCGAGCCCACGAGCGCGCTGATGATGCCGGGCATGAGGGCGTAGCGCCCCTCCGCGCGCTGATAGGGGTCGGTGTTGGTGCCGAGGGCGACCGGATGCCGCTCCCACGCCTTCTTGCCGAGCTCGCGCTTCAGCACCTCGGCCACGTTCAGCTTCACCACGATCTGCTGGTCGAAGTCTTTGCCCGCGTCGAGCTCGAGGTAGCTGTGCGTGGGCCGGGCGAAGCAGTACACGCAGGCGTGCGAGCAGCCACGGTAGGGATTGACCGTCCAGGCGAACGGCATGACCTTGCTGGCGCCCGGAACATGGTTGAGCGCGCTCTTGGCCAGCACCTCGTGAAAGGTGATGCCCGCGAACTCGGGCGTCTGCACCGAGCGCACGAGGTTGTTCAAACGCGCCAACCCGGGCAGAGTGGACGGTGCTTCCGAGTCGAGGGTCTGGCCGGTCCAACGCATGCCGACATTCGAACATAGTTTCGAAACTGCGTCAAGGTGCACAATGATCAGAGCGCGTCCGGCGCAGGCGAGCAGAACACGAGAACGGTGGACACCATGGCGCACGAGCACAGCTGGGTTCCGCAGATCCAGGCGACCGACCGCCTCTCCGCCGCGCTCTACGAGGCGATGACCGCGTGGATCGATCCGGCCGCCCACGCCACCGTGCTCGACATCGGCTGCGGCCCGGGCGGCTTGCTCCCTTACCTCGCCGACGCGGCCCCGCGCACGCACATCGTGGGCGCCGACCACGACGACGAGTCGCTCGACGCCGCCCGCTCCCTCGTGGCCTCGCTCGAGCTCGGCGACCGCGTGCTGGTGGAGCACGGCGACGCGCTCGACCCCGGGAGCCAGCCCGGCCCGTTCGATCTCGTGATCGCCCGCAAGATGGCCCACCACCTGCCCGACCAGGTCGATGGGCTCCGGATGCTCGCCGCCCGGCTCTCCCCGAGAGGCCGGCTGATCGTCGGAGAGGGCGGCCTGCCGACGAGCTGCCTGCCCTTCGAGCTCGGGCACGGTCGCCCAGGCCTCATGTCGCGACTGGAAGCCGCGGAGTCGGCGCGGTTCACGGGCATGCGGCGCGAGCTGGAGCATCCGGTGACCTCGCGCTACGGGTGGAACGTCGTGCTCGAGAGCGCCGGCCTCGTCGTGGAGGAGACGAAGAGCTTTCTCTGGGATGTGCCGGCGCCGGTCTCCGACGAGGCCCGCACGCACATCCGCTCCACGCTGCAGCACCACCTCACGGGCGACACCCGGCAGTATCTGAACGACGAAGACGCGGCCACGCTCGAGTGGCTGCTCGACGCGGCGAACCCCGACGGGGTCGACCACCGGCGCGACTTGTTCATCCTCGGCGCGTCGACGCTCTACCGCTGCGCGCTGCCCGCGTCCTGACCGGGCCGCGAGCGACGGCGGCCACGCTCAGAGAGCCGGGGCCGCTTCGTAGAGCTCGAGGGGCTGCCCGTCGGGGTCGGTGAAGAACATCATCGTGCGGCCCGTGTGCGGGTCGGTGCGCAACTCCTCGCAGGGCACTCCCGCTGCGAGCAGCTCGGCCCGCGCATCCGCCACCGAGTCGACCTCGAAGGCGAGGTGCCGCAGCCCCGTGGCCTCGGGCCAGCTGGGCCGCACGGCCGGATCGGGAAAGGAGAACAGCTCGATGAGGTACTCGCCGTTCAGGGCGAGGTCGCCCATCCACGAGTCGCGCTCGGCCCGGTAGACCTCACTGAGCAGGGTGCACCCCAGCACGTCGAGGTAGAAGGCCTTCGACCGCTCGTAGTCGGTGGCGATGACGGCGATGTGGTGCACGCGATTCAGTCTCACCCAGACACCGTAGCGGGCCGGACCGCCGAGCGGGCTTAAAGAATTTAGCGGGATGAGAGGACCCGATACTCTCATCCCGCAAGGAGACGCCAACGGACCTGCCATGTTGAGCCGTTACCCTTACGGCCATGATCCAGGCCCGCCTCAGACGTCCCCGTTGGCCTCACATTACACGGTCGGGCGGTTCGCGGAAGCGGGTTGACAGAACCCTGCCGTAGCACCCTCAGCGGCGTCTCGGATTCTTATTATTCTCGTAACACAGTGTCAATACGGGGTGGATACGCTCGATAATGAGAACAGGGGAATCGATCGGGGGAATCGTGAACGACATTGTGATCTTCGCGCAGACGGGCACCATCGCCACGCTCGGGCGGGCGGGCGACGACCCGGAGACCAGCACGCCGCTGGCCACCGTCTATCTGCTGAAAGACGGCTGGCACATGAAGCTGACGCACCGGCACGACCGGTTCGCGTGGTCGGGGCCGTACGCCTCGCCCGCCGACGCCGCCGAGAACTACACGCCGGTCGAGGCGACCGGGCCGATTCCGCGTCTCACGGTCTGAGGCACGTCGACGGCTGACGCGCCGCGACGGCTGACGCCCCGCTGCCGCTACTCGGAGCCGGAGGCGCGGCGCGCGATGTCGTCGTGGCTGTAGGCCGCGCGGGGGTTGCGGCCGAAGCGGTCGCGCACGGCGGCGCGCAGCACGTGCCGGAGGTGGGCTGCGCGGCCCGCACGCAGCACGCGCCCGCGCAGCGAGTAGGCGTCGAGGTACGCCAGCCGGGGCGCCCAGATGGGCTTGCGGCGGCGATTGTCCACCCCGGCCGCCGCCGTGAGGTGCAGGAACGCCTGCGTGGTGCCGATGGCGCTCGCGAGGTCGACGCCGGGCGAGATCGACGGAAGCGAGATGCGGGAGCCGTCGGGCGCATCCGTGGTCATCGCCACCAGGCCCCGCAGGTCGCTGTAGGGCGGGATGTAGGGCAGGAACCTGGAGTAGTCCACGGTGGAGGCCGCGATCTCCTCGAGCGAGGCATCTGCCGGGAGCCCCATGAAGCGCTCGAAGGTGAAGCGGCTGCGCGGATGGAACGCCGTCACCTGCGCGGCGAACCCCACGTTCACCACGAGGAGGTCGGGGATGCCGAGCAGCCGCGCGGTGCGCGCGATGGTGGTGCCGATCTCGGGATGCGTGGTCTCGGACTCGTCGAACACGAGCGTCGCCCCGTCGAGGAACTCGCCCACGTTCTCGACCGTCACGCCGTCGCGGTAGATGTGCACGACGGCGGCCGGGTTGATCTCGCGCACCTGCTCACGGAACACCTCCGCCTTCGCACGACCGTAGGTCGCCGTGGTCGCGCCCGGCACCCGGTTGGCGTTCTGCGGCTCGAAGTCCTCGGGGTCGGCGATGCTGAAGCTCGCCACGCCCATGCGCGCGAGCTTGAGGCCCACCTGGAAGCCGACGCCGCCCACGCCGGCGATGGCCACCCGGGCGCCCATCAGGGCCTGCTGCTCCGCCTCGTTCCAGAACCCGTAGTTGCGGGCGAACTCCGGGGAGCCGAGCGATTTCATCCGCCGTCGACGGCCGTCGCCGGCTCCGGCGCCGTCGTGGCGAACTCCGCGACGGGCGCGGCCGCAGCCGCGCGCTGCGCCCGCGAAACCCGCCCGAAGTACTCCAGCTCGCCGTCGGCCGCCATCAGCGTGCCCAGGATGGTGGCGTTGCGCTCGGTGATGCGCGCGGCCGATCCAGCGAGGTCGAACTCGACCGGCAGGTTGTAGTCGAGGTAGTGCTCGATGTAGCGGGGCTCGCCGATGCGCGAGATGGCGAGCCAGCCCGCCAGGTGGCGTTCGAGCCACGGCTCGATGATGGCGAAGGTGCGGCCCACGTCGTGGCCCGAGAAGTAGGCCGACATGAGCGCGAACAGGTGCCACTGGATGAGCTCCTGCATGGCCACGCGCTCGTGCCGCGCGATCACGCGCGAGACCTCCACGCTGCCGAGGTCGAGCGGGTCGTCGGCGAACAGCTCGGGGCAGAACTCCTCCACGGGCAGCGGCCGGTCGGTGCCGTCGTTCCCCTTGATGATGGTGCGGGCCACGCCCACCACGCGCACGCCGTCGGGCGCGTTCTCGAGCACACCGAAGGTGATGGAGCGGGCGTCGTCGTCGTCGCGGTCGGTGCCGTCTGAGGAGAGGTCGGAAGGCGCGAGCTGGCCGGTCTGATCCACGTAGACACGCCGCCGGAACTCGAAGTGCTCCCGGTAGGCCGTCTCGAAACCGGGGAGCGCGACGCCGTTGATGCCGATGATCCCCGTCGCGAGGCGAGCCTCGGGGTCGGCCGCGAACGCGGCGGAATCGGCGATGACCGGTATGACCTCCGCGTTGGTTACCGAACGATCAATTCGCGACACCGGTCAGCTTCCGAGCCTTCGCCGTCACAACAGTCATCAACCGGAGCACTTCAGATCCTCCGTAATCAAGGAGTGGATGGCCGTCCGGCGTGTCCGCGCGAAGCACGCTGCCGTTGTCCCGAGCATAGAAGCGCGGCAATTCGTTTGCAACTTGGGACGTTATGTCTCAAAATGGTGCTGAGAAGGGGCAACTATGTCTGAAAACAGCTGGACGAAGTCCGGAGCCGGCCGCACCCGGGTGCCCAAAGACGAAGTGCGCACGAAGCTGCTCGACACCGCGATGTCCCTCGTGCAGGCCAACGGCCTCACGGTCGGGTTCGAGCACCTGCTGATGGACGACCTCATCAAAGAGGCCGGTGTTCCGCGCAGTTCCGTGTACCGCATCTGGGAGTCGAAGGAGGCGTTCTTCGAAGAGCTCCTCAGTGAAGTGGCCAACCAGGTCTCTCCGGGCCGGGCCGACGAGGAATCGCTCGTCGCCACCTGGGAGTACCTCGGCTTCCGAGCCGACGAACTGCGCACCGCCGAGGGCCGCCGCCGCATCCTGGTCGACGTCACCGGCATCGCCGCAGAGCAGAACTTCGAGTCGGTCACCTCCTCGGTGCAGTGGCGCACCTACGTCGCCCTCTCGTCGACCGCGCTCTCCTACCCCGACACCCGCGTGCGCGAGCGCATCATCGAAGCGCTGCGCAACAGCGAGCTGGCCTTCCTCGACCAGATGGAGGTGTTCTACCGCAACATCGTGCCCGCGGTGGGCTACCGTCTGCGCCCCGACCTCAACGACGACTACCGCCCCCTGGTGGTGGCGGCCGCGGCCATCATCGAGGGCCTCGGAATCTCGCGAACCACCATCCCCGACCTCGTCGAGGCGCGCTACAACGTCGACAACGAGGGCCGGCCGGCAGAGGTGTCGCTCGCGGCGATCTCCTACCACGCCATCATCATGGCGTTCATCGTTCCCGACCCCAACTACGACGCCGAAGCGGCCATCGCCCGACTCAGCTCGGGCATCGACGAGATGCCGGTGGTGCAGCCGCGCAGCCGCGACTACGACGGAATCGACGACTCGGGTTCGTAGGCGAACAACATCCGGAGTTCGCCGCCGCCGACGGTGACGTTGGCGCGACCGAACACCGAGTTCATGACCGCGATGGCGGTACCGAACTGCGAGCGCACTGCGGTGTCGCCGCCCTCGAAAGGCGCGCGCAGGAACACGCTGCGGTGACTCCCCACCCCGTTCACGCGCACGTGGGGCGGCTCCAAGGCGGTTGCCGCGGCCCGGGAGGGAGCACCGACGGCTTCGCCCTGCGCCGACCCGAGCTGCTCGGCCCGGGCGGCGAGGAGGGCTGCCAGAAGGGCTCTGAGAGCCACCTTCTGCTCCATCGTGAAGCGGTCGGCGAGCGCCGTGTCGTCGTGCACCACGAGGTCGCCCGGGTGTGCGCGTGCCAGCCGTTCCAGCCAGGGCAGCCCCATGTCGCTGATGATCACCGAGCGCAGCCGTGCGGAGATGCGGCGGGCCCGTTCGGTGTCGGCATCGGTGACCTCGCCGCGCTCCAGCACGCCCTCGAGGAACGGCACCAGCTCCACGGACAGGGCCTCGCGCCCCGACTCCCGAAGCAGCTCCCGCAACCGGATGCGCACCCGCCGGGTCAGCCCGCTCTGCTCCCGGGCCGCCGTCTCGGCCACCCGGGAGAGCCCGAGACTCATCCGGTACGAGAACACCGCGGCGCCCGCGCCGAAGAGCACAACGGGGATGACCGCGATGATCGACGAAGAGAACGGCAGCACCCCGTCCGACGGGGCGAGTGCGCTCTGCAGACCCGCCATCGACCCCACCGCGAAGCAGGAGACGACGGTGGCGAGCGCGAGGTCACGCCCGGGCCGGAACTCGGAGAAGGCGAGGATGAACACCCCGATCACGAGCGGACCCCAGTTCTGCCAGAAGTGGCCCGGCGCACCCCACGCGCCGAGGCTCGCGGCGACGCTGGCGAGGTTGGCCGCCACGATGACCATACCGAAGCCGAGAAAGCGCACGGGCGTGTTGACCGGGTCGGTGACCACGATCAGCAGCACCGTGGCGGCGATCACGAAGAACAACGCCGTCAGGGCGAAGAACGGGTCGGTGATGGAGTCGACCTCGCCGACCGTGCGCACCAGGGCGTAGCCGAGCGCCCCCACGCCCGCGCAGACGATCAGCGGGTACAGCGACCGGGCGCTCACCGGATCGAAGCGCTGCGGCGCCCCGCGCCAGGAGAGGAAGCCCCTCATTCCTCCACCTCCCAGGCGTGCTCGGCCGCCACCGGCAGGGTGAACATGTAGGCGGTGCCGTTGCCGGGCGAGCTCCAGAGCTGCACCTCACCGCCGGCGTCGCGGATGCGCGCGAGCACCGACTGGGCGACCCCGAGACGGTCGGGCGGTACTGCGGCGGGGTCGAAGCCGCGGCCGGCGTCGGAGACCATGACGACTACCGCATCCGGCGCCCCGTCCACCATGACCTCGGCGCGCTCCACGCCCGAATGCTGCTGCGCGTTCACGAACACCTGTCGCAGCGCCAGCGAGACCGCGGTGGCCACGGGCGCGGCGAGCCGGTCGAGCGAGGCGAGGTCGCCCGCGACGTCGACGCTGAGCCCCCCGCCGCGGGCCTCGGCCAGCACGGCGGCGACCCGGGGCGGGATGCCGTCGTCGGTCGAGGCTCCGGTTTCTTCGTCGGGCCACCAGGCGCCGTCGGCGATCATCGCGAGGTCTCGGCGTAGCGCGGCATCCTGGGCCGGGAGCAGGGGCCCGGGCTGCTGGTGCGACAGCACCGTGAGCTCGTTCAGCACGGTGTCGTGGAAGAGGGCCACCACCTGGCTCTCGATCTCCTGCTGATAGCTCATCGCGCTCGTGTCCCGCAGGGCGCGTTCGACGGCCCGCAGCTCGCGGCCGGCGCGGCGGCCGAGCAGCAGGCTGAGGCCCGAGGTGACGATGATCACGACGGCGGCTGCAGCGGTCAAGAAGTCGAAGGTGGGGGCGATGCCGGCGTTCAGCGCGGCGAGGAGGGCGGCGAGCTGGCCGGCCGCGTAGGCCGCCACGATGAACGCGAGCGCTCGCGCGCCGAGAACAGTGGGGGCGACGGTGTAGATGAAGGCGATCTGCGGCAGGCCGAGGATGTAGGGCGAGTCGGCGATCGTGTTCGTCGTGTCGTTCAGGATCACGGCCGTGTAGACGCCGATGCTCGCGGTGCCGAGCAGCAGGTACACGATCATGCTCGGCAGGTCGCGGCGAACGAAGGTGACCACCATCAGCACCGCGAGCGGGATCAGCATGACCAGCGCCTCCCACGGGCCCGGCCCCGAGGCATGGATGCTGCGCAGGGCCACGAGGGCGGCAGCCAGCACGAGAGCACTCGTGCCGAGGGCGAGGGTGGCGCGGGAGAGGGCCGCGGCCACGCTCTCCGCGCCCGAGCCCTGTGGCATGCCGATCGTCATCGTCGTCCCCCTGAGACAAGCCTATGAGGGAGGCCGCGCCGCGACATGCACGTGTGCGGTGAAGACCCCGAGGCGGGGGCGCGCGGTACTGAGCGTCATCGAGAGACCATGCGGCTCGTAGATGGCCCGAGCGGATTCGTTCAGCACCTCCGCCGTGGTCGGCGAGGTCAGGGCGACGCGGTCGAGGGCCACGACGAGGCCGTCACCGTCACCGAGGTGCAGGCGGAACTCCCAGGTCTCGGTGGTGCCCCCTGTGCCCGGATGCGCGGCGACGCCGACGCAGGTACCGGTCACGAGAACGGCGCGCGCCAGGGTGGCCGGAGCGAGTCCCGCCTGCATGCTCGGGATTCCCCCGATGTTCACCACAAGGCGATCGTATAGCGAAAGCGATCGGCGCCGGCACCGCGCTCACCTGGAGCGAGGAGCTCGCGGGTGCGCCCGGTACGCTGGGGCGATGCCGACGCGACACGAGCAGAAGGCCGAGACCCGGGCGCAGATCATCCAGGCGTCCGCGCAGGAGTTCGGCGCGCACGGCTATCGGGGCACGAGCTTCGCGTCGATCGCCGAGTCGATGGGCCGGCCGAAGTCGGCACTCGGCTACCACCAGTTCCGCTCGAAAGAAGAGCTCGCGGCAGCGGTCGTGGAGTTGCAGAATGCGCGCTGGGAAGAGCTGCGGGTCGCCGTGGAGAACGGCGTGCGGCACGGGGTGCCCCGGCTGCTGAGCCTGCTGCTGACGGCGGCGCTCGACGCCCGCGAGAATCCGTTGGGCCTGGCGGCGGTGCGGCTGCTGCTCGAACAGCAGTCGAATCAGCTCGAGCTGCCGCCGGGGGCCTTCGAATGGCGGGCTTGGGTGCACGCGCAGGCGAGCGAGGCCGTGCGGCTCGGCCAGCTACCGGGCGCGACCGATGCGGGCGCGGCGACCGGCATCATCCTGAACGCGAGTCTCGGCTTGTTCGAAGCCGAGAACCGCGGACTGCAGACCGCCGACAGCCGTCGCGAGCTGGTGACGCTGTGGCGAACGCTGCTGGCCGGGCTCAGTGCGGCGGACGTAGACGGGCTGCTGCGCGACACGGTCGTCGTGGTGCCGCTCACGAGTGAGCTCGACCGGTTGCGGGAGACCAGCGGCACCGGCGCAGTGCCCGAGCCGGCAACCGGGGCGGTGCGGCCTGCTGCAGCGCCAGAGGCCGTCGCGCCCCTGCTCGACCCGGGGTCGCGTGCTGAACGACCGACTTCGCCGACGCCGGCACCACGCGAGAGCGAGACACCCTGACCGTGCCGACGGCGTCGTCGCCGCGGTCGTCGCCGACGCCTTCGCCCACTCCCTCGCCGTCGCGCCGTCGAGCGCGGCCCCTCGCAGCCGGGCTGCTCGTCGCCTACTCGCTCATCGTGCTGCTCATCGTGGCGTGGCCGACTCCCGTCGATGCGCCCTCACACTCGACGTTGCTGGCGCTGCTCAAGGCGGTGCATCGACTCCGGGTGTTGATGTTCATCGACTACCCGCAGGTGGAGTTCCTGGCCAACGTGGCGATGTTCGTGCCGCTCGGCCTGCTCGTGGCGGTGCTGTTCGGCCTGCGACGATGGGCCTTCGCCGTGCTGCTCTGCTTCGGGGTGTCCTCGCTCATAGAGACCGCCCAGTTCTTCTTTCTCCCGGGCCGCTACGGCACGGTCGACGACGTCATCGCCAACACTCTCGGCGCCCTGGTCGGCGCGCTGCTGGCACGCGTGTGGCTCCGCCGTCACACCGACTGACTCCGTGCATCCGGGGTCGGGCCTCAGGCACCGGCCGGCCTGAAGATGTGCACGGCCTCGCGGACGGCGTAGTAGACGATCACGAAGCCGGCCACCGGGTCGGCCCACCACCAGCCGAGTGCGGCATCCGCGGCGAGGCCCAGCAGCACGGTCACGGCGAGCACGCCGTCGATGAGTGTGACGCGCCCTTCGGTGATCAGCACCGGATTGCCGAGCGCGCGCCCGGTGCGCGCCTTGCCGAAGGCGAGGGCGAACATGACCAGCGCGGTCGCCCCCGTCCACACGATTCCCGCGGTGCTCGGCGAGGCGTGATGCGCCGTGAGCAAGGCCACCGACGACTGCACGACGAGGTAGGCCGCCAGCAGCACGAAGGCGACGCCGATCAAGCGAAGGGCCCGCCGCTGACGTGCTTCACCGGTGCCGGAGAGCTCCCACAGCACCACCGTGCTCGCACCGATCTCGATCAGGCTGTCGAGCCCGAAGCCGAGCAGCGCGACCGACGACGCGCTCACGGCGAGCGCTGCGAGCACCACGACCCCCACCACGTTCCAGGCGAGCGTCGCGATCTCCAGTGCCTGCCCGCGCCGCAACAGCCGGTCAGCCGCTGTCGCAGAATCCGAACTCACACCTGATTCTCGCAGTCGCTCGCTCGACGCCGGCCGATCGTCCCCCGAATCGCGTCTCCGGGCGGCGTGCGGTATCGTGGAGGCAACAAGGGGAGTACTCCCGTCTGCGGTGAGCCCGTCAATACGGATGCGTCGAAGCATCCCGGGCCACAGGTTCCGATCTCGATCGGGGCGGAGGAGACCTTGGCGTCATCGTTCACGCCGATTCCCTTTGGAGTACACCCATGCAGGTCACCCCGCTGATCTGGATCATCACGATCCTCGTCACGATCGCCTTCTTCGTCTACGAGTTCTTCGCCCATGTGCGCAAGCCGCACGAGCCCACCATCGCCGAGTCCGCGCGCTGGTCGGCGTTCTACATCGGCCTCGCACTGCTCTTCGGGGTGGGGATCGGCGCCGTCTCCGGCTGGACCTACGGCGGCGAGTACTTCGCCGGCTACCTCACCGAGAAGGCCCTGTCGATCGACAACCTCTTCGTGTTCCTGCTCGTGATGTCGGCCTTCGCGGTGCCGAAGGCCTATCAGCAGAAGGTGCTGATGATCGGCATCGTCATCGCGCTCATCCTGCGCGGCGGGTTCATCGCGGTCGGCGCGACCCTGATCGAGAACCTGTCGTGGATCTTCTACCTCTTCGGCGCGCTCCTGTTGTTCCTCGCCTACCGGCAGGCCTTCTCGAACCACGAGTCCGACCCGGCGAACGGCCGCTTCATGGGTCTCGTGCGCCGCGTCCTGCCCGTCAGCGACGAGTACAACGACGACAAGCTCACCGTGGTGAAGAACGGCAGGCGCTTCGTCACGCCGATGCTGCTCACCATCATCGCCATCGGCTTCATCGACCTGATCTTCGCGGTCGACTCCATCCCCGCCATCTACGGCCTCACCAACGAGGCGTACATCGTGTTCACGGCCAATGCGTTCGCGCTGATGGGCCTCCGGCAGCTGTTCTTCCTCATCGGGGGCCTGCTCGAACGGCTGGTCTACCTCTCGCAGGGGCTCGCCGTCATCCTGGCGTTCATCGGGGTGAAGCTCGTGTTCCACGCCCTGCACGTCAACGAGTTGCCGTTCATCAACGGCGGGAAGCCCGTGCTGTGGGTGCCCGAGATCCCGATCTGGTTCTCGTTGCTGTTCATCGGCGCGACCATCGCCGTCGCCACCACCGCGAGCCTGCTGAAGACGCGCGGCGACGCGCGGCGCGCCCCGATCGCTGCGGCGGCACCTCCGTCGGCCCCGGCGACTTCTGTCGAGCGAAAGGAAGCCTCGAAGTGAGCATGTTCTCGAAACTCGGCGATCTGGCCAAGAAGGCTCTCGACGGGTCGGGGGCCGCGGCGGGCTCCGGCTCGCGCGCGACTCATGCTGGCGCTTCGGGGCAGCATGATTGGCGGTCGATCGTGCGTGGCGCGGCGGATGCCCTGACGGGCGACGGGCGCTCGGCGGCTCCCGGCGCTCAGACCGACCGGACCGAGCCCACCTCCCCTTCCTCTCGCGCGACCCCAGCCGGCCGCGAGGCCCCCACCGCCCCGGCGACTCAGGCCGACCGAGCCGCGATCGCCCGCTACGACTATCTCCTGCAGACGGCCGACCCGCACCAGCTCGAGCAGGTCCACCGCGAGGCGTTCGCGCGACTGACCCCGGCTCAGCGCGCCCAGGTCGAGAATCGGATGCGCGCCGAGCTCCCGGAGTCGGAGCAGCCTCGATCCTGCGCGCCCGACGACCTCGCGCGCGCAGCCACCCGCACCGAGGCGGCTCGACCCGGCGTGCTCCGCGGCCTGCTCGCTCGCGCCGGCGGCGGAGTAGGCGGCGGAACGCTCGCCGGCGGCGCCGTCGCGGGCGCCGGGCTCGCGGCAGGCGGCATGCTCGCCGCGGTGGCCGGCGGTGCGGTACTCAGCTCACTGGCCGGTCCGCTCCTGGAGCAGGCCGCCTCGTTCGGCGTCGATTTCGACGCCTTGGCAGGTGCCCTCGACCTCGAGGCCCTCACGGGCGGGCTCGATGGCGTCGCGGGCGGAGTCGGCGAGCTGGCCACAGGAGCAGGCGAGTCAGTCGCCGACCTCGGCGAACAGGTGGGCGGTCTCGGCGAACAGGTCAGCGGCCTCGCATCCGGCTTCACCCTGCCTGGCTTGGACGACCTCTTCGGCCGCTGACCGGCGCCGCGCGGCCGCTGCGTCGAGGCGGTCGTGCGACAATCGCAGCGTGCACAACGCCTCCACCGATCTGCCCGAGTTCCGCTTCAGCCCGAACGCCTATGCCCTCGGCCTGTTCGAGTCCGCCGAAGGCCTCTGCCAGGCCTGCAACACGCCTCGCACGATGCGCTACACCTCCTCGTTCTACTCGCGTGAAGAGGTTGAGTACATCTGTCCCTGGTGTGTCGCAGACGGGACTGCCGCTCGGGTCTTCGACGGCGAGTTCTCGGACTATGCGGGCATCGACGGAGTGCCGCACGATTCGCGCCAGCCGCTCACGGTCGACGAGGCCGAAGCGAGGGAGGTGACGACTCGCACCCCCTCCTATCCATCCTGGCAGCAGGAGGAGTGGCGTTCGCACTGCGGGCGCCCATGTGCCTTCCTCGGCGACATCGGCTCGAGCGATCTCGAGAAGTTCCTGCATGAGCCGGACTTCCGTGCCGACGTCGAGGGAGGCCTCGGCTGGGATCCGGAGCTGCTCCGCACCGAGCTCAGCGAGGGTGGCGACCTCGCCGGCTACCTGTTCCGCTGTCTCTCCTGCGGAGCCCACCGCCTCCACGTCGACGCGGGCTGACGCCGCGACAGAAGAGCACCTCTCGGCGCGACGATCCGCGATGTGATTGCTAGCGGCCGCGACGAAATTCTCGCAGTGCAGCCGAGTAGAGTTCCGGATCGCTCCGCGTCTCCTCAGTGAGCAGCAGGCCCGCCGAGCCGATCGGCCGCGTGTACGACCCACGACAAGGTATGAGTACCAGCTTGGTGAGCCCCGCCCGCCAGGCCGGAACCAGCGCGTCGAGCGCCTTCCGCTCAGGAGACTCCGCCGCCGACGTGACCACCTCCGAGCGAAGCTCTTCGAACCGCGCCGCCTCCCAGTCGGTGAACTCGGCCGTCAACGCCTCATCGCCGAACCGCTCGCGCCACGACGGTCCCACCAGCCGCTCGAGCAGTTGTGCCCGTTCGGGCGACCCGACCGCCGCATCCGTGAGCCGATCGAAGATCGACTGCTCGGTCGGGACTCCCGCATGCGAATCCAGAGAAGCTCATGGAGTGCGTGCGGCGGGTTCTCGATCGTGAGCACCATGTCGTGCGGCCAGGGATCGCCCGGCATCGGCGTGGACGAGCGCATCGATCTCCCACCCTTCAGCGGCCTCGGAACTCACAGAGTAGCCGCGCACGACACGAGAAAGGTGAGGAGTTCCGTCGCGTCCGACGTCTCGAAGAGCGTGTCGAGCGCCAGGTTGTATTCGAGGCGACGTGCGAACGGGATGCTCACCGCATCGAATCCGTTCCTCATCAGTTCGCCGGTCATCATCAAGCGCGCAGTGCACTTGTTGCCGTCGAAGTAGAACTGCTCCCGTCCGGCCCGGGGTCGATGCCGTCGACACGCCCGCCGTTCGAGAACCGCACCGAGCCACCGCCCGATGCGTGCCCTTCCCCGCGAAAGTGGCCACTCTCGAGCGCTTCGTGAATGGCGAGCGCGCGATGCAACTCATCGGAGACTGACTTCGTGAGGTCGAACTCGCCGCGACCCACGAGTTCGTCGAGTTCGCTGTATGCCTCGCTCAACGCCAAGATCTGCTTCTCATCCTCGGTACGCTCTCCGCCGACGGTCACCCCGTCGAGCAGCGGCGTGTATTCAGCAGACTCAGCGGCGGCTACGGGCGCCGCGGCACGACGCGCCCCACGGCGCCCCCCGCCCACGTCACCACCGTCTCGAGCGGCCCGCGCCGCCCGAGCAGCATCAGCACCGTGCCGATCACCAGCACCACCCCGAGGTTCAGCGCGAACATCCCGAAGCTCGACAGGTACCACGGCGTGCCGAGTGCCACCGCATCGGCATACGTCAGCGAAGACCACGGCCCCGGCAGCAGCAGCCCCGTCACCACCGCCACCAGCAGCACGTGCGCCGTGTAGCTCGTGAGCGGCGCCCGCCCCGCCCCGATCACCGGCACGAGGATGCGCTGCGCCACCGGCCCGAGCACGCTCCCCACGAGCATCAGCACCCCGATGGCCGTCACCGCGAACCCGCCGGTGAGCAGCAGATCGAGCGTCGAACCGGTGTGCGCCGCCGGCGTCAGCAGATACCAGGCGCTGCTGGCCGAGGGATGCCCGCTGCCCGATTGCAGCAGCAGGCCGAGACCTTGAGAGGCCGGGATGCGCGCATCCGCCGCCACGCCGGCCGCGGCCCCCAGCGGCCCCAGCGCGACCGAACTGACCACCAGCCCCAGCAGCCACACCGCGACCCCCACGAGTGCCACACGCACCCCCACCGAGCGCAGCGTCGCGACCGACCGGATGCGCAGCACGGCCCTTCCCACCAGCACCCCGCCCAGCCCGTAGGCCAGCCAGATCACCGCCGGGTACGACCCGGTGAACAGCACCTCGCGCAGCACCCCCACGGGGTCGCCGAGGTCGGCCCAGGACACGTTCCCGCTCACCACGTGCTCCCCCGCAGCGCGGGCCGCGGCGATCGACGGCGCACTCCACAGCGCCACGAGCCACGACAGAACGGGCGCCCCGACCGCCACGACTCCGGTGGCCACGGCCAGCACCCAGGCGGGCGCGGCCACGAGCGGAGCGATGAGCCAGAACATCACGCCGTAGTACACGAGGATCACGAGCAGCCGCACGTCGACGAGGTCGAGCGTGAGCCCCAGCGCGATGAGCACGGCCCCCCGCCCGAGCACCATCATCCGCGCCGAGCCCACGCGCCCAGAGGCCACCGCCACCCGCGTCGAGAGCACTATGCCCACGCCCGCGAGCACGGCGAACAGAGCGGATGCGCGCCCGTCGAACAGCGCGCTCCCCGCGATGCGCTCCCCCGAGGGCAGGTCGGCGTAGAGCCAGGTGTGCGTGGCGATCATGCCCGCGATGGCCACGAAGCGCGCCAGGTCGAGCCCGACGATGCGGCCCGGCCCGGCCGCGGCAGCAGCATCCGGCCCGGGAAGGGCGCTGGCCTCTCCCGGGGGAGAACTCATCCGCGGGTCAGTTCGAGCACTTCTGCGGTGGCTTCGAGGGTCTTCTCGGCCTGGCGCTTGTGCTCGTTGAGCTGGGTGCCGAGCGAGGGGATGAGCTTGCCGAGCCGCTTCTCCCACGCCGGGTACTCCTCGGGGAAGCACTTCGCGAGCAGGTCGAGCATGATCGGCACGGCCGTGGATGCGCCGGGCGAGGCCCCGAGGAGGCCCGAGATGGAGCCGTCGGCGGCGGTGATGACCTCGGTGCCGAACTGCAGCACCCCGCCCTTCTTCGCATCCTTCTTCATCACCTGCACCCGCTGGCCGGCAGTGATGAGGTACCAGTCCTTGGGGTCGGCGGTGGGCATGAACTCGCGCAGAGCGGCGAGCTTCTTCTTGCGCGACGCGAGCAGCTCGCCGATGAGGTACTTCATGAGGTCGCCATTGTCGCGAGCCACGGCGAGCATCGGCCCGATGTTGTGCGCCCGGATGCTGGCCGGCAGGTCGAGCCACGAACTCGACTTGAGGAACTTGGGGCTGAATCCGGCGTAGGGGCCGAACAGCAGCGACGACTGCCCGTCGACCACGCGGGTGTCGAGGTGCGGCACCGACATGGGCGGGGCGCCGACGGCGGCCTTGCCGTAGACCTTGGCCTGGTGCTGGGCGACGACGGCGGGGTTGTCGGTGCGGAAGAACTTGCCGCTGATGGGAAAGCCGCCGAAGCCCTTGATCTCGGGGATGCCCGACTTCTGCAGCAGCGGGAGCGCGTGCCCACCGGCGCCCACGAACACGAACTTGGCGTTCACGGTGTAGGGGGTGTTGCCGATGCGCTCGCGCACCGAGACGTTCCAACTGCCGTCCTTCTGCTTCTTGAGCTTCTTGACGTCGGTGTCGAGTCGCAGGGTGGCGCCGTTGGCCACGAGGTAGTCGAAGAGTTCGTGCGTGAGCGAGCCGAAGTCGACGTCGGTGCCGGAGGGCACGCGGGTGGCGGCGATCTTCTCGTCTTTCTGGCGGTCGCGCACCAGCAACGGTGCCCACTGGTAGACCACCTTCGGGTCGTCGCTGAACTCGATGCCCGCGAAGAGGGGCTCGTTCTTCAGTAGCTCGTAGCGGCGGCGCAGGTAGTCGACGTTGTCCTCCCCGCGCACGAAGGTCATGTGCGGGGTCGGGTTGATGAACGAGGTGGGGTGGGGCAGAACGCCCTGCTCCACCAGCGAGGCCCAGAACTGACGGCTCACCTGGAACTGCTCGTTGATCTTCACGGCCCGGGTGGGCTCGATGCTGCCGTCGGCGGCCTCGGGCATGTAGTTGAGCTCGGCGAGGGCGGCGTGGCCGGTGCCGGCGTTGTTCCAGGGGTTCGAGCTCTCCTGCCCCACGTCGCTCAGGCGCTCGAAGATCATGATCGACCAGTCGGGCTGGAGCTGCTTGATCATGGTGCCGAGGGTGGCACTCATGATGCCACCGCCAATCAATGCGACGTCGACATTCTTTGTGCTCACGAGGAGAGTTTACGCCGGTTGTATACAAGCCGCCGCCACTCCACCGGTGACGCTCGGGTTAAATGCCGAAGCCCCCGCCTTTCGGCGAGGGCCCCGGGCATCGGGTATGGGATGTTCGCGGCTACTAGGAGTTGATCGAGGACTTCTGGCGACGGACGATCGTGAGAACGATCACGAACGCCGCACCGAGGGCGAGCAATCCGCCACCGGCCCAGATGCCGAGCGTCGGGTCCATGGCACCCGTGTTGGGCAGGCTGCCACCGGTCGAGCCGGTCCCACCGGTGGTGCCGTCGCCGGCTGAGCTGGCGCTACCCACGGAGATACCAACCGATGCGATTGCACCGGAGGTAGCGCCCGTGGCGGTCAGGCTGTACGAACCAGACGCATTGGCTGGCAGCGTGACCGCGACCGAGGTCGACCCGGCACCCGAAGCTGTCTTGGTGGTCGAAATCGTCTCCACAGCGCCCACGACCGAAGCCAGGGTTGCGCCGGATGCGTTTTCGCCCGTGAGCGTGAACGACACGGTCTCACCGGGAGTGAAGGATCCGTCGGCGAAACCGACGGTGCCAGTGCCACCAGGAGCGATGGCGCCAGGAGCTGTGATGTTCGACGGCGGCACGTAAGCGTTGGCCGCGGCCGGAACTGCGAAGATGGCGACTACCGCGAGAGCCGCGGCGGCCAGTGCTTTTTTCATCATGATTGAGGTTCCCCACCCTTTTGTTTGTTTAAGGTTCAGCGCGTAAAAACAGCGTCCAGTCTGACGACCGACGCTGTCGTTGAAGCAGATGAATCTTTGACCATGCTACCGGATAGGGCAGCCGGAGAAACCAGTGTTTATTTCGGTTGAGTAAACAGTTGGGTTTATGGTTGGCGTGATTTGCGCGTTGATCTGCAGCGGATTGCCCGGCTGGGCTAGGAAGTCAGCGGACACGGTTCGACTCTCACCCGGAGCCAATTCGACCGAGATCTCAGCCACCGGCCGCCCGCTGTCGAAAGCTCCCCGAGACGCAGCTCCGGCGATTCCAGCATCGATGCTCGTAATGATCGACGCATCCTTCATGTCGCCCTCGCTCTGGGGCCCGTAGAGGTAGACCAGCGTCTTGACGTTGCCCGGCGTTACGCCGAATGCTCCTCCGCCGGTCACGTATTCGGGCAACGCTGTCGCCGCGTCCGCCGGAGCCGTGTTCGTGAGAGTCGCCGACACGCGAATCGCTGGCCGCCCGTCAGCGCGGCAGACCTCGGCTTGACTGTTGACGGCCGTAGTGAGGTAGTAGTCCATCTTCGCACCGGTGCCGTCGTTGAAATAGACGCCGATACCCGTCGAATCAGCCGACACCACGGGTAGCTCGCCGGCGAGCGCAGTCCCCGTAAGAACTTGCTGGTCTTCCGCGTGCGAGCTCCAGAGCTTCAGCCGATTCTCATTGGCCGATCGAGCAAGCGCATCGATCAAGGGCTTCGGGTCGATGTTTCCCGACGAGACCCGATCAAAAACGGCCTTGGCAGCGGTCGCGAACACCGCATCTTGTTCTGCGGGGTTGGGATACAGCGAGTAGACGTCACTCAGCAGGAACTTCACCGCGTTATCGGACGTCAGCTGGTCGCCGGTCGGGAGCGTCACCGGGCCGGTCGCCTTCAACAGGTAGCTCAGCGCCACCGGATCAAAGGAGATCACTCCATCGACTGCAGTGCCGTAGGAGTCCGACCACATTGCCGACGCGATCTGACCGGTCAGGGGAAACTCGGGAACGAGAGTTGTGTTCTGCACGAACGTCGTCGCGCGATCGGAATATAGGCCACGCAATTCGTCAGGAATCGAGACGACGGGAGCGGTGAACCTCTTGTACCCGCTTCCGGACGCCTGCTGTCGCAGAGTCACCTTTCCGTTGTCGGTCTCGACCATTGCTAGCGCGCTCGTGATCCCTCCGCCAGCCCGGAGCTCTGCAGGGTTCTGAAAGAGCAGCAGATAGTGCCTCGGGCCGTCGGCACCCAGCATCTTCGGCAGCAACTGCATCGCGTTGTCCACACCGTCGAGGAGCGAATCGGAATCGGCGACGGCACTCTGCAGGGTCGCGACGGCGCTCGTCACCTGGTCGATCGTGCCGCTGGTGTCGATGGCGTCGGCTCGCGTGTGCGCATCGGAGAACACCGCGCTCGCCGCCGTCACCGTCGGCTCTGCAGCCACAATGGGTGCGAGATCGATGGCACCGTTGACGGGCTGGAATCCGGCGACCCCAATCGCCGAGACATCGGCGACGAGCGGCGAAACAGCCCCGCTGGCGATCGAGTCAGTGATCGCAGCTGCCTGGCGCACGGCTGCGAGATTGGGCCCAACGAAGGGAACCACCTCGCCAGCCCGCCAAATGGGATCGCCCGTCAGCCGGGCGGCTTCAGCCGCATGGCGAGCAAGCGCGTCCGCAGTCTCTTGCGCCTTGTCTGTGTCGCCCGCTGCAACCTCGGTCTTGATCGACGACGCGAGAGGAATCGCCGCTTCCAGCTCCCCTTTCGCGAGCCAAGCCCGCACACCGATCCACGCGGCAGCCGCCACCGCGAGGACGACCACGCCGACGATCGACCACCCGATCACCCGGCGGCGCACACGATTCTTCTTGGCACGCTCGCGCTTGCCGCGCCGCGAATCGCTGTGGCTCCCCATCACCCGCTCATTCAAGCAGAGGGCACCTGTGTGCCACCCGCGACCTTTGCTTTACGGCCGGCCCATACCGCGGTAGGTCCATCCGGCCTCGCGCCAAGCCACGGCGTCGAGACAATTGCGGCCGTCGATCACGAGCGGGTTCTTCACCAGAGCCGCGGTGGCTACCGGATCGAGTTCACGGAATTGCTTCCACTCCGTCACGATCACCACGGCGTCGGCGTGCCGCAAGGCCGTCTCGATGTTCTCCGTGAACAGGAGCTGCGGGTGGATGCGCTTCGAATTCTCGATCGCCTCCGGATCGGTCGCCACGACTTCGGCACCGAGCCCGTGGAGCTGCACAGCCACGTCGAGCGCCGGCGAGTCACGAATGTCGTCGGAATCGGGCTTGAACGCCAAGCCGAGCACGGCGACCTTCTTCTGATAGACCTCACCACCGAGAGCCTCTTTGACGAGATCGACCACTCGCTGCCGGCGACGCAGGTTGATCGCGTCGACCTCCTTGAGGAAGGCTACAGATTCACCTCGCCCCAGTTCCTCGGCGCGTGCCGAGAAAGCGCGGATGTCCTTCGGAAGACAACCCCCGCCGAAACCCACCCCCGCGTTCAAGAAGCGGCGCCCGATGCGGGCGTCATATCCGATCGCGTCGGCCAGCTGAGTCACATCGGCGCCGGCGACTTCGGCGATCTCCGCCATCGCATTGATGAACGAGATCTTGGTGGCCAGGAAGGCGTTCGCCGACACCTTTACCAGTTCAGCTGTCGCGTAGTCCGTAACCACCAGAGGGGTGTCTTCCGACAGCGCCTTGGCGTAGACCTCGTCAAGGAGTGCCTTAGCCCGCTCACCAGCTTCGCCACTGGGGACACCGTAGACAAGCCTGTCGGGGCTCACCGTGTCTTTGACAGCAAAACCTTCGCGGAGAAACTCAGGGTTCCATGCCAAGGACGCGCTCGGCGCGCCGGCCGCGATCCGAGCGGCCAGGTCAGCAGCCGTGCCGACGGGAACCGTCGACTTTCCTACGACAAGGTCACCTTCAGAGAGATAAGGGATGAGGGAATCCACGGCGCCGTTGACGTAGGTCAAGTCCGCCGCGTACTCCCCTTTCTTTTGCGGGGTACCGACGGCAATGAAGTGCACAGATGCGCCCCTCGCCTGGGCAAGGTCGGTCGAGAAGCGCAGCCGTCCCGAGTCGCGAGCAGACGTCAAGATCTCAGGAAGTCCGGGTTCAAAGAATGGCGCTCGTCCTGCGGCAAGAAGATCGATCTTGTTCTGATCAACATCAATCCCAATGACGTCATGGCCCAGCTCTGCCATCGCCGCCGCGTGAACGGCGCCCAAATAGCCACAACCGATTACAGAGATCTTCATAGCGCTCCTGAGGTGCTTCGTTCCAGACCGTGACCAGGGACATCTCCACCTTCGTGATCAAACACGAACTAAAGACACCCAGGCTCCCCGTTGCCAGCTTGGTCAACTAATACCACGCTCATATTTCGCGCGTATAACCATCAGGCGTCTGCCCCCAACCCGCTTAGCTCGATGGTGGGGTTTGACGACCTAGTCCCGATGCTAGCGTCTTCGTATGCTTGGTCGACTTTCCCAAAGGATGCGTAGTTCCTTCGATAATCGACGAGTGCAGGCACTCCTGAGCAGGCCTATCGTCGCTTCGCAGCCAAGGTCTGACGTGATCGTGAGTTTGACTACCTATCCGGCGCGAATAGAGAGTGTCGCGATTACGATCGCCTCGATCTTCGCGCAATCCGTTCTGCCCGATCGGGTCATCCTCGTACTTTCCGAAGAGGAATTTTCGGAGTCGAGCCTCCCGCCATGGGTGGGCGCCTACGTCCAGCACGGCTTGGAGGTTGAACTTGTGCCGGGGAATACACGGAGCTACAAGAAGCTCCTGCCGACACTTTCGCGCTACCCAGACCGCACGATTGTGACCGCGGATGACGACATCATTTACCCGCGTCGCTGGCTGGAACAGCTGGTTGAAGCACAACGCCTAGAGCCGCGCACGATTCTTGGGCAGCGAGGGACGGTGATCAGCAGCATCAACCACACCGCCCGCCCATACGTCGAGTGGCCTCACGCGCGCGTCGACTCCCCGCCCGCACGCGTCTTCCTCACCGGGATGGGTGGGATCTTGTATCCATCAGGCTCTCTTGCGCCTGTCGTGTTGGACATTGATCTCGCGCAACAGCTGTGCCCGACGGGAGATGACATCTGGTTCAAGGTCTGTGGGCTTCTCGCCAGCACTCAAAGCCGCAAGATTTCCAACAGGCCCGCCGAATACACCGTGGTGAAGTCATCCCAGGAGACAGCTCTAAGGAAGAGCAACATCCTTTCAACAGGGAACGACCTTCAATTCGCCAATGCGATGAACCACTTTGACCTGTGGCACTCCCTAGGCGATTAGACGGATCCTGTCAGCAGCCCGAGCCGGGTCGGCTGGCGTCGTTGTCTTCTGTATAGTGCGGATCATGGTGACTCCTAGATCTGCGCACGCTCGTGTTGTTCATCTTCGTCGACAATTTCGAGGCGTTCTTCTTGCCGCGCGCATACGCATGTGGGGTGGCCACGCTGGCCGCGGATTGCTCGTTGAGCCCGGGGTTCGACTTCGGCATATGCCTGGACGGGGCTGGTCCATCGGGGATGGAGTCTACTTCGGATATGGCGTTGTTATTGATGTATGGCCCGGAGCGATCCTAGAGATCGGTGCCCGAAGCAAGTTGATGCAGTATTCGATAATCGGAGTGCGTGAATCAGTCGAGATCGGTACCGACTGCCAATTGTCGGAATTCAGTACGGTGCGAGACGCAAATCATGGGATTCACACTGATGGATTGATGAATGACAGTGCGTTGGAAGCCACCCCCCTCGTAATCGGAGACAATGTCTGGGTCGGACGGGGCGCAGCGATGATAGCGGGCTCGAGTGTGAGAGCAGGCACTGTGGTCGCAGCGAACGCGGTGGTTCGTTCGGCCTACACGGAAGAGAACCTGATACTAGCGGGCGTTCCTGCAGTCATCAAGGGAAAGCGGCGCGTCTCGCGTAATTAGTCGCAGTCTCTACCCGCTGTTCGCGACGATACACGACGCGCTGGGTTACCGGCCCATATCTCGCCCTCGGGAATGTCTGTTAGAACGACTGAATTCGCTCCAACGACTGAATTCCGGCCGATTGTCCTCACCTCGCCAGAACGAAACAAGATAACGGCATTTGCGCCGACTAGAGCACCGTCATTGACTGTGATATGCCCTCCGGGGCGGAGCTCTTCTGCGGGCAGGTAGGTGTCCGATCGACCTAGGGTAACCCCTTGATAGAGCTTGACGTCCGAGCCGATGATTGTGTCCTCATGCACGACCAATCCAACAGCTCCGTGTGGCAAAGATAGCCTCGACCCGACCACAACCTTCCGTGGAATATTCACCCCCAAGACTCGCAGCCCCGCGCTTGCGAGCCTCCCGAGCATCGGCACCTGCATCGCGCCCACCAATCGTTCGACCACTGACACTCTTGCCTCCTCACCCATTGCGTCGCCATTTTGAGTCACCACACCAGTTCTTGTCCCGGCCCGTCTGATTAGGTCTAGCTGCGGCTATTCCTCAATAGGTCGCGCACAAACCTCAAATCACTTCTCTCAAGGACAGTCGAGCTCCGAATCGAAATACCAAGCAATCGCTTTTGCATGAACATCGATAGCGCGAATGCGACGCCAGTCCCACCAAGTGTCGCGACAGCCGCGCCTAGTGCGCCAAACTCCGGCACGAGCAATACGACCAACGCAACATTCACCACGAGGCACAACACGAGCGCCACGCTCCGGATATGAGGAGCAGAGTTTGCCGTTAGAGTCGAGCCTGCTATCGAGCCGGGTGCTGAGAGCACTGTAGCCACGAGGAGTACGACGGTTGCGGGAATGGCGGCAATGAACTCATCACCGAACAATGCGCCGAACCAAAGCGGGCTCGATACTGACAATCCGATTGCGGCTGCTGCAACAACAGCCGTAAGCAACCGCGAGGCCCTCCCTGCCCTTTCAAGCGAGGAGCGAGCGCTCTCCTTGGCTAACAGCACCGACGATACGCCGGCGACAAGAAACAAGCACGCGTCTCCAACGCTCACCGCAACACTGTATAGGCCCAATTGGTCCGGACTAGACAAACCCGACATCAATACTTGGTCTAGCCGAGAGAGCATGATTCCCGCGATCGATCCCAGCCAGATTTTCGCGCCGAACGAAAGAAATGACGTCGCGCTGGATCTCATTTCGCGGTTTGGAGACTCGATCCGGGACCCGAAAAGGAGCCATAGGTAAGGCACCAGCCCTGCAAGAGGGGAGAGCATAAGGACCAGTGACGCGTTCCACACATCCAGGCCGCCTAGAGCAAATAGGACGACGACCGCCGCTACCCGGGCGGCCCCCGCAACACCCTTTTCTAGATTGAGCAGTATCCAATACTGCTTCCCTTGCGCAACCCCACGAAATACCCACAAGAGAAGCGAAGGAATCAACACGGATGCGCTCAGCTTGATCAGCCATTCCACATCTGGGCTACCAAACGACAGCAACGGAGCAACGACCCAGATAACCGCCGCACCAACAATCCCAAGGCCCGCCAACATGCCAACAGAAATCCACCCAAGCCGACGAGCGTTCGATGGAGCTCTGGCCAAGAAATAGGTGAGGGCCTCCGGAATACCCCACGTTAAGGCAGCCGAAGCAAGCACAAGCGGCATGGTGGCCGCTGCAGTCTCGCCACGGCCAGCTACCCCCAGCGCGTGAGCCAAGAAGGGAGCAATTATGAAGTTAGATGCTGGCCCAAGTAGATTTCCCGCTGCAGTCAGAATGATCGCGAACGAAGTGGACCGTTCACGCATCGAGCTTTCCTAGCTTCTCCTCGGATCCAACCGAATTGCTCAAGCCAAGTGCGGCTATGTAGCTAGCTGCCCAAGCTTCCTCCGTGTGCTGCCCGGCGAACCCGCGCGCCTTCTCGACAAGCGATTCATTGTGATAGACCTCGATGATCGAAGCGGCGAGATCAGAGACTTGCGGCGGGGCAACCTGTCCGCCCGCCGCTGAGACCATGTCTTCGAAGCCGGTGCCGCAGGCGCCCACAGTAGGCAAGCCCTCGCGAGCGGCCTCCAGAATGACTGTCGGGAAGCCCTCCCCGCGACCTGTTGAAGTGAATAGATGCACGTCCGCTGCGTCGAATACCACGTCGGCATTTGGGATCTCCCCGAGCAGCGCGACCCGCGGGTCGTCCCCAAATTTCTGCCGAAGGCGAACTAGCTCGGGCCCCCCGCCCGCGACGATAATGTTAAACTTGGCGGCCAGCGCAGCCTCCACTGCGAGCCCAGGACGCTTATCGACAGTCATTCGCCCCACGAACGCACATGTCGGAGCATCGAAGCCGCGCTTCTCGAGACCCAATTGCTTGAGAGCCGCTTCTCGCGATTGCGCCGATCGGGCCTGGATCCCAGTATTGACCGTCAATACGGGGCAAGCGCCCCGCACGACTCTCTCAATATCAGCACGAACAACTTCCGAGACACAGAGGATTGCTGACGCCCGCTTGGCGCTTCTCCGGTATAGAGGAGCGATCAGTCGCCCGAATGCGCCAGAGGGAAACACACCGTGTTCGGTCCAGTAGACCTTCCCGCGCTTAGCGAGCTCTCGTGTGAATCCGATTTGTTCTCGCTTAAAGTGACAGTTGAAGACGCGAGCTTCTATTCCAACTAACCCACGCCTCAAGGCAGCCATTTCGAACGGAAGCCGAAGCACCTGGACTGGAACGGTCTTGAGGCTCCACTTCGGACCGAGGGATATCGGCCGGAAGGGAAGGGCGGCCTCACTCATCCAGGGGTGGACTTCTCCAAGCAGTCCGATCGCGACACCACGTCTAGAGAGCGCCTGCCCCATTCTCGCGATGTACTTTTCCGCCCCACCTGAATATGGAGTTGACGCTACAACAGCAATGTCCCACTGGACGACGTCTTCTGTCATTCGTTGCGTTCTCCTCTTGTGGTGGTTCGAATTGTGGAAGCTCTGGGCACAAGCGCAGGCTCCACCATGCTCCGCCCATCGTCGGCATATATGGCCCGTTTCATGCCAACGCCGAGCATGAACCAGAACACGGCGGCTAGGAGGTGCCACCACAGACCGTCGTAGGCCACAAGGTACGCAGCAAATCCAATGATCACGGTCCGAGTCCAAGTCGCTCCTCGAACGAGCACGGCTATGACAGCCGCAACCCACACGCCCATCCCGACGATCCCGGCGCTCAGGAGTATGGATACATACGTGTTATCAGCAGCAGCGGTCGATCCGCTGAAGAAATAGCCGGCAGAGGCCAGCCGATCAACTTGGACGTTATATCCGCTACCGAACAGAACGGGCAGCAGTCCTCGAGCTTGAAGGTCAAAGGCGCTTGCCAGTGACCCAGCCCTATGAGTAAATGACACATCTCCCGACGAGTCGGATTGCCCCAGGTAGCCGACGAAGAATACCGCGAGGCCGACCGCCAAAATGACTGCGACAATCCAGGTCAGCAGATTGCGGCGAAACCTCACGACAGCACCCACGAGAACCAGAATTGCGCCCGCGAATAGCGTCGTCCGAGTGCCGGTTAGCACAGCACCGGCAAGCGCGAGAGCGCCAACTATTACGCGTGTTCGACGCAACAGCCCGGGGAAGAATAGCGCCAACCCGAGACCTACGATGAAGAAGTTACCGAGCGGGATTGGGTACCCGACGGTACCTTGTCCGCGGTTGATCCAGTCACCGAGAATCGTGTTTGGGCGGACCACGTAAGTGCCCGAAGTATCAGCAGCTATGGTCGATCGCACCCACGGCACACCAGCGACAGTCTCCAAGAAGATGATGACAAACTCGACGACGACCATTATCAGTAGCGCTTGAATTACGAGGCGAATCTGCCGATCGTCCAGCGCGAGCCCGTACCACATCGCGAGGACCCACGCTAACCCAATTCCAAACACCTTTATCGTGTCGAACGTATTTCCGTAGACCCCCGTGCTAATCGTCAGGATTAAGGTGAGGGCAATAGGGAACAGTAGTTCCCATCGCGTCGCGAATTGCCGATGGTAGAGAAGTACTCCCACTAAGAGCATCCCGGAGACGATCAGAGGCGTCGAGTAGGCAAGCTGCTCAGGCACGAGACTGGATCGTGCGACAAGCAGAAACGAAATGGCGAGGATAAGGAAGCCGGCGGGGGCGACGCCAGCGCTTCGAGGTGCCGTAGCTATCACGGTAGGTCTTCAACAAAGCCGAGGAGTTGTGCTGCTTTCGAGCCCCAGCTCTCGGCCTCAGCCAGTCGAACGCCATGTGCATTTTCACCATCGTTCGCGGCGGCGGCCGCGGCGGCCGCGAACGACGCTATCAGTGAAGACCTGTCGCTATAGACGTAGATTCCGCCGTTCGGATTGGACTTCAGTACCGGTGTTTCCTTTGAAACTACGAAGAGCCCCGACGCTAGGTACTCATACAGCTTCATCGGGCTGCGACCAAGGTTCTCGACTTGCTGCCCAAGCGGCAGAAGCCCAATGCTGCTAGTTGAAAGCAAACGCGGCAGGTCCGCGTAACGCGTCGGGCCGAGCAATGAAACATTCGCCGGGAGCCTCAGGCCGGAAAACTTGCTCCCGGGACCATAGAGATCAAATACCCAATCAGGGTAAGCCTCCGCTAGTGAGCTGACCGCGTCGATGTCGAAACGATCGTCGAGAGCGCCGACATAGATGGCGCGCCTCTCACGAACGCTCGCACTGGCGCGAAAATGGCCATAGTCCACTCCGTTCGAGAGCACTAGAGAGGGGGTGTGCCCTTTGACGTCGAGCCGCCGGAGAACTTCAGAAGAAGTTGCGCAAACTCCGTCAGCGTCAGCCACGGCGCGTCTCTGGAGCTTCGCCTTTGTCCCGCCGGGGTAGATATCCGTGGGGCGGTAGATGAGCTTGTCTGTAATGTCCCTTAGGTTTTGAGACCAGAGCAGCGGTTGATCCAGAAAGACGACGTCAAAGTAATCCGCTTCGAGACCCCGGGCAATTTGCTTCGGATCCAGGCCCGCCGCCAGCCCTGCGGGGACTATCGTGCGCGGAATCCAATGAACAACACCATCCGAGTCACGTGCGGGACCCATCGCCGACGCTCTTCGATGGTCGGCGTCTCCTCGGCGAAGAATCCGATGCGCAACAGAAACCGGTGTCGATACGTGGAACACGGTATGACCCTGAGCAGCCAGCTCGCGTGAGAGATGGTGACTTCCCACACGAAAGGGGCCAACGGTGCTCGAATGACTGAGAAATAGGATCCGCTTCATCTCGGTTTCCTCATGGTCGTCCTTCTGTGCCACTTATTGCTCCAACTGCGAAATAGTGCCGAGCACTCGGTTCGCCACACTTTCCCACGTATAGCGGTCTAGCCATTCTCGCGAGTCAGCTCCGCTCACCCGCGGTCCCGCTGAGGCACCACGAGCAACGGACGCCCATTCATTCGAGTCTTGCAAATCACGAACCGGATATCCGAACGCACCTGTCACCTCGCGCAATGCGGCGCACCCCTCCCAATAGACGACGGGTACACCGTGAGCCAAGGCTTCGATGGCAGGAAGCCCGAACCCCTCTTCGCTCGACGGTAATATCACGGCCCCAGCGGATCGATACAAATCGGACAGCTGCTGATCAGAAATAGCTGTCAGCACGCGCGAACGGCCCCCCAATCCAGCTGCATTAATCTGCACGGTAGCCTCCTCCGGGTCCGAGGTGACAACGTCGAGAGTCTTCTCACTCATTCGCTTCATGGCGGCAACGACAACATTGAAATTCTTGTGAGCCTTTAGATTTCCCACATATAGGAGCCGATTCGGCTGTGGTTCCGCGCCCCGCGTGGCATCACTGAGGTCGAAGGATGCGCCATTTCCGACGTTAACCACGCTCACGCGTGGGTCTGCGAGCCAGTCCGCTAGTAACGATCGACTTGTTTCTGAAACAGTGAGCACGGCCCCACAGCGCTTGACCGCCGGCTTGACGACATGCTCATAGTAGAACCGCTTCGGAGCGCTAGTCTCGGAGTTCAAATGCATCAAGTCGTGCAGAGTAAGCAACTGTCGCGCTCTTGTTAGGCCCGCATTATAGCCAGGATTGAACAACAAGACGTCTTTGGAGAGCTTCATCCGCCCGAGGTGAACGGCATCCAACGGCGAAGCCGGATTCCCGCTCGTGATCGCGTTTGTCGCTCCTAATCTAGCGAGCACTTCCCTGGAGAATCTGCCAATACCATTCTCTCCGGACCACCTCGCGTCTACCCATAGATTTGGGTGTATAGGAGATTCAAGAGCCGTCATGCGCCAACCTCGACCGTCGAGGTCACCCATTCTCGAATCTGTTGAATGAAACGTTGTCTCGAGAACCTCGTTGCAACCGCTGGGTCGACTCTCAGGCCATGAGCTATTGTCGATTCAGCCGCTGATTTGGCCGCTGACATATCATCGAAGTCAACGACTGCGCATGCGGGCGAGAAACTAACGCTCTCGGCTGCACCGCCTATGCGGTTCGCTAACACCGGAGTCCCAGCGGCCATTGCTTCAACCGGCATGATTCCAAAATCTTCAATAGCCGGAAATACAAAGAGATTCGCGCGAGCATAGATCCTGTGCAAGAGCTCGTCTGATGGTGAGATTACGAACGTTACCGGGACCTGCGATTCAGAGGCGAGCTGCCTTAGCTGCGATTCATCCGGCCCTCTCCCAGCGATAACCACCGGCATGCCAATCTGTTCGCCAATTCTGATTACTTGGTCGAGTTTCTTGTAGGGAATGAACCTAGAAGCTCCCAGGACGAATTGGCTAGGCAATGAATCCAGCTGACGCGATTCAGACGAAGAAAGCAAAGACTTGGAAGAAAGCGTGGTGCCGATCTTGTCGACATCAACTGGCGGATAGATCACTGTTGCATCCAGATCCCAAGCCTTGCCTATCCGACCTCGGACGAATTCGCTGTTGGCCGCTACCGCCCTAGCTTCCTTTGCTCGATGCCTATCTAGCGGGCGCAATGCTAATGAAGCAGCCCTCACCCCGGCCGAATCTCCGCGGACGTCCAGCTCTGGGTTCCAAATGTACCGGGCAGGCGTGTGCGCGTAGACCAGCTTCGGAATTGCTCGATTGTTGCCCCGAAACGAAGCGTGATGTGCGAAGAGATGAGAGCTGACGAGCATCCATTCGTAGTCCTGGGATCCATTCATCCTCCGCCAGGTCAACGGCATAGCGGGCAGTGCCAGCGCTTTGCTCCTCCTCAGCGGAGTGTGAGCGAGCCAACTCTCGGTTACTTTTCGCTCAGCAAACCGGGCCGGAGCATCGTTCCACAACACCCGCAAGTCCGCATTCGGAAACGCATCCGCCATCGCTTCTAGTACGTTCTCGGAGCCGCCTGCCCGGGCTACCCACTCATGAATCAACACCCCGGCCACTAGAACGCATCCTTACCCGGCGAGACGACGGCGCGCACCGTTTTCCAGAGAATTAGGATGTCGGAGGTTAATGACCAATTCTCGACATAGTAGAGATCCAGTCGAATTGCGTCTTCCCAACTTAGTGACGACCGGCCGCTCACTTGCCAAAGACCGGTCATACCCGGCTGAACAATGAGACGTCGCTTGGCTGCACTGTCGTAGAGGCGAACCTCCCCCTCGCGCTGGGGTCGCGGCCCGACCAGGCTCATGTCGCCTTTGAATACGTTCAGGAGTTGCGGAAACTCATCGACTGAATGCTTGCGTAAGAACCCTCCGACGGGGGTAATTCGCGGATCGTCCCTGACCTTGAATAGTGGGGAGTCGGAGGTTCCTTGAGCAGCGAGGAGCCCCTGCAATTCAGCATCGGCGTTGACACGCATCGATCGAAATTTCAACATTTCGAACGGTTGACCGTTTCGGCCCACGCGCTCCTGCCGATATAGCACTGGGCCCGCGCTTGACAGCCGGACCACCATAGCCACAGTAAGAAGTACTGGCGAAAGCGCCAAGATGAGAGCGCCGGATCCAAAGATATCGAAGGCGCGCTTCGCAAACTTCTTGCCACCCTCATATCGCGGGGTTTCGACGTGTATCAGCGGGAGCCCGGCCACGGGCCGCGTATGGATCCGAGGACCGCCAACATCAACAAGGCTTGGCGCTACAACTAAGTGTTCGCGCCCAGCTTCTAGGCCCCAGCTAATCTCACGCACCTTCGTAGCGGGAAGTGCGTCAGCGCTGGTCACGATGACCGTGTCTGAGCCGCTCGATCTGAGACTCTCAAGAACATGATCAAAGTCGCCAAATACCGCTATTCCGGCGCTGGAGATTAGCGAGCGCTCTATGTCATTTTGGACGCATGCGCCCACGACAACATACCCAGACTGCGGCTGCCTACGTAGTTCACGCGCAATCTCGACTATCGAGCTTTCGGAACCTACGAGAAGCACTCGGGAAGAATATTGCCCATTTGCCCTCTGCACCCCGAGCCAAAGGCGCCACATCCAACGGGAGAAAATGAGAACGACAAGGCCCAGAGGCAAAGCGATAAGAATATAGCCTCGGGCAAGATCGATCTTGAAGAGGAACGCAACAATCGCCAGCAATCCAAATACGCGCAAAGTAGCGTCTGCTAGCAGCCGATACTCCTGTGATCCACTTCCGATAACGCGATATCCGCGAGTTCCGTAAATGGACAAGATCGACATCCATGCAACCAGGATCACCACTGATATGACTGTGTAGCTCAGCCCCAAGTCCCCAAATCGGGACCTGAGTGAGACGTCATTGGTGTCGAGTCCAAACCATGCAATCTGTACCCCGAAAATCACCCAAACTAGGACCAGAAGGTCCGAGACAACGAGACGACGAGCGTATTTTTCTCGCCACTTTCGTTCCCCGGATTCCCCGATCGCGCCCACTGCCTCATTGACGCTGCTACTCGCCATTTCGTTCCCCATCGCTCACGGCTAAAACACAACGTCGTCGTCTCGACCGAGCATAGCCAACGGATGTGTACAGCATGTAACGCCGGACTTGGCAGCAAGGATTGACCGGCGCGCGCGACGCTAAAGTCGATTACGTTGCGGGCTTCGGATTTCGCTTCGAGCGCGACTCCTCTTCCCCATACCCATACCCGTACCCATACCCATACCCGTACCCATACCTGCCATAGCCATACGAGTCCGGGCCCTTGGTCGGCAACATCGTCATTACGATTCCCGCCAAGCGAGCCCCGACGTTTTGCAGGGACATCGTGGCCCCCGACACTTGGCTCTTTTGGACTCGCCCTGCAGCGACCATCAGTAGCGCGCCCCCCGTACTCTTTGCCAAGACAGCGGCGTCAGTCACCGGCAGTAGTGGAGGCGCATCGAAGAGCACTACGTCGAACGATTTTTCGAGTGAGGCAATTAGCGCAACCATCGACTTGGATCCAAGCAGCTCGCTCGGATTGGGTGGGATTCGGCCCGCCGGCAACACATACAAGTTCGTGTCGCCCCATCGCTGGATTACATCGCTGGCTTGCGCACGTCCGACCAGGATATCGGTTAGGCCGACTCCGCCCTCGAGTCCAAGATATTCCGCCAACTTGGGCTTACGGAGGTCCGCATCGACGATAACTACGTTCTGTCCAGCAAGAGCGATTGCGATCGCGAGGTTCGCGGACGAAGTGCTCTTTCCTTCACCGGGAACAGACGACGTAAGGACAAAGCTGCGAGGGCTATCGCCGATACTTAGAAACTGGAGATTTGTACGAAGCGTGCGGAACGATTCCGACCGTGGGCTCCTTGGATCGTCTTTCACAACGAGCGGGTTCTCCGGGGTGCGAGGATCGAAAGCAATGCCGCCAAGAATTGGCGCATCTGAAATTTGAACCACGTCTCGCTCGTTATGAACGCGATTGTCAAGAAGCTCCCGTAGAACTGCGATCCCTACACCAGCTACTAGGCCGAGTAGCGCACCGAGCCCAATGTTCAGCGGAGTGTTCGGTGTGAACGGTTTCGATGGCACCACGGCCTGCTGAAGCAGCGTTATTTTTACGGGAGTCACGCCGTTTTGATCATTAGCAACAAGTCCGACAACCGTCGATTCAAAGCTCGAAGCTACCGCATTCGCGATCTTTGCGGCCATTTCTGGCGATCCGTCTGTCGCCGTGATCTCAACTATGACGGTATTCAATGGCGAAGAAGCCGAGACCTTGCCGGCCAGGCTATTCACATCGATGTTGAGTCCCAGAGCCGCGATCACTGGCTGCAGAACGACCGGTGTTGTCACGACGTCCGCATACGACTTGACTTGATTGATTGCGAAACTTCCGCCCTGACTCAAGTCACTGACAGATCCTGACGACTGGACAGAAACAAACACCTTGGATGTCGCTTGATACTGGGGCTTCTGAGCAATTGAAAGTCCGGCACCCGCGGCAAGTCCCAGCAACAATAGCGCGGTGATTGCGATCCACCCTTTGCGTAGGACTCGTATGTAATTGCGAAGTTCCACGCCGGTGCGCCCTTTCCCCATGGTGACCGATTGCGGCCAACGAATTGCCTCGTTCATATTCTCACAGGCCCGCTTGGTGATTGTGCCTATGAGGTTTCCGGGAGGCTACGGTTGCCTGAGACAACGCCTCTCACACCCGACTAGCGACCGCGCCAACTTGAGGACTTGTCTAGTCTCACCAACCAACAGCTCTACCTTCGCAGATAGGCGCGTTTTCAAACGCCTAGCCGAGCGCAGGGTGCCCATTGATGGGTCGCTTCGGTATGTCGAATCACATCGAAGTCTCTACGCACCTCGACTAGACCTATCGGGGAAGTACAAGGTGGCACCAAGTCCACGGTCTCGATAGTGGTCAATAAACCTACGCGTGAGCAAGTATTGCGAAGGTCAAGGATACGAACTCACACCGCCCTAGGCGACGCCCTGCCCGCATTCGCTCGGGTCCTGTTGGCGCAAATAGCGCACTAGAGAGCAGAATCGTCCCAGACCTGGTCGCGGAGGTACTTCTCGAGGGCCTCGCGGACGACGTCGCTGACAGTGAGGTTGCGGGAGCGGGCAAGCTCGACGATGGCCGAATAGGTTTCGTCGGAGATCCGGAACGCTCGCGTCGGGGTCTTCGGCTGATTCGGCATGGGTCAATAGTGGCATGAGCGACCTATTGCAAAGGTGTTTTGCACCCAATAGAGTTGGTGCATGGCACCTCCGGAGATTCGACTCCAAGGCGCGGCGTGCGAGCTGGTTGCGCGGCTCGCTCTGCAACTGCAGGAGACGCCGGAGACCGTGCTGAGGGAGGCTGTCCGCCACTATGCGGAGCAGCTCACAGCGCAGCAGGAACAGAACGACTGAGAGAGAGGAGTAGCGATGACCAAACTGGCGACGCGACTGGGCGGACGGCTGCGGCGGTGCCGGCACTGCGGCATCCGGGTTCCGCGGGAGGAGATGGTGTACCGCGCTCGGGCATGCTCGGAGGATTGCGCCGACGAGCTGTGGATCAAAGACGGGTGCCCGGAGCGGGCGTAGAGCCCGCGGCCCGGCGTCCGAAACGTTGCGCCAGCGCCACAGCGATTGCGAGGGCGAGCGCGCTGAGTGCAGCTGGTTACGTCTCGGAATCGCTCAGGACGCGCATCCGGCGTCCGCCGTCGCCACGCTCAAGTAGAAGCCACCCGACTCGAGCAGACAGTCCGTGCACAGGCCCTCACCCGTGCTGCGCCCGAGGGCCCACATGGCGGGGCTCTTTAGGGTTTCGATGAAGGCCGACACCGATGCTTCGAGCACCGAGATCACGTTACCGGGCACGGTATTCTTGCCCACCATGCCGGAGCCGATCGCGATCGCGCTACCTGCGTTCGAGGCGATCGTGAGAGGCCGAGGAAACGACTTGAGCGTGCACCACGTCTCGGACTGGCCCGGAGTGTTCGACGACCACGCATAGTCGGTGGCGAAACCGGGGTATCGGGCCGTGGCCGGGCTCGGGTGGGCTCTAGCGGCGCGCGGCGAAAACCACCGCCGGCGTCTACCGCTGACTGAGGTAGGACTCCAGTGACTCGCGGACGATGTCGGTCAGGGACTTGCCCTCAAGGCGGGCCTTTTCCAGGGCGGCTCGGTAGAGGTCTTCCGGGATGCGGAAGGACTTCATCGGGGTCTTCGGCTGGTTCGGCATCCGTCTATGGTGTCATGTCGTGACACCTTGTGGGGTGTCATGACGATTTGTAAGGTTATGTCATGACACCCACGATATTGCTGTGCGAGTTTCAGGTTCCTGCTGAGCTGTACCGAGAAGCGTCGATGCTGGCGCTGCTGCGGAGCGACGATCTGTCTCAGATCGTCTGCGACGGCCTCACGCGATTCATCGAGGAGGAGCGATGACAGTTCTGACCGAACGATTCAGCGGGCGGCTGCGGCGGTGCCGGCACTGCGGCATCCGGGTTCCGCGTGACGAGATGGTCTATCGGGCGCGGGCGTGCTCGGAGGATTGCGCGGACGAGCTGTGGATCAAGGACGGGTGCCCGGAGCATGGGTAGAGCCCGGATCTCGGTGTCCCCTCTATAAAGGGAGCGAGATCCGGGCTCTCGGTGGAGCTGGGGTCTAGTGTCAGGCCTTGCGGGCGGCGCGGCGGCGGATGGTGAAGAACACCAGGCCGGCTGCGAGCAGGGTGCCCGCGATGCCGAGCGGTACGGCCACGGTTGCACCCGTCGACGCGAGGTTCGACGAGGTCACCGTGGCGACGGGGGTGCTCGTCGGCGTGGGAGTCGGAGTCGGGGTGGGCGTCGGGGTGACCGGGGCCGCTGCGATCTGCAGGGTGGTGGTCTGCGCATCCGTGCCGTAGAGGTTCGTGGCCGTGACGGTGAACGAGAAGCTGCCGCCCGCGGTGGGGGTGCCGGAGATGATGCCGGTGGTGGCATCCAGCGACAGGCCGTCGGGCAGGGCGCCCGAGGTGACCGCGTAGCTGATCGGGCCGGTGCCCGTGGCGGTGACCGTGGCGCTGTAGGGCGTTCCTGCCGTGCCCGCGGCGGGGTTCGCCGAGGTGATGGTGGGAGGCACACCGGCCGTGACCTCGAGCGTGGTCTCCTGCGAGTCCGAGCCCCAGGCGTTGGTGGCCGTGATAGTGAAGGAGAACGAGCCGGTGGCTGTGGGGGTGCCGGAGATGATGCCGGTGGCCGGGTCGAGGGTGAGGCCGTCGGGCAGGGTTCCGGAGCTCACCGAGAACGTCACCGGGGCGGTTCCCGTGGCGGTCACCGGGAACGAGTACGCCGTGCCCTGAACACCGGGCGTCGGGTTGGCCGAGGTGATGACCGGGGCGGTGCCGAGGGAGATCTGCGTCACCAGGCTGGTGCCGTCGTAGGCGGGAACGTAGGCCGAGGAGCTCGCCGGGTCCCAGGTGGTGAAGAACGCCCGGCCACCTACGGGGATGCTCTGGGTGATCGTGTCGGTCGCGCCGTCGATGATCGTGACGGCGTTCTGGTCGGGGGTCGGGACGAACACGGTGTTCGTGACCGGATCGATGGCCGGGGCGCCGAACACGCTGCCGATCGGGATCTCGGAGAGCACGGTGTCGGTGGTGGCGTCTATCACCGAGACGTTCTTGGTGATGACGTTGCTCGTGTAGAGCTTCTTCGTGACCGGGTTGAAGCGCACCGACTGGGGCTGGTGGTTCGAGCCGCCGAGCGAGATCTCGCGCAGGAACGTGTTCGTGGCACCGTCGTAGACCGCGATCGCGTTCCGGTTCTGGCTCGCGACGTAGATGGTGTTCGTGGCCTCGTCTACCGCCATGCCGTACTCGCCGCCATGGCCTCCCGGGATTTGCGCCGTCACCGTGTTCGTGGCGCCATCGATCACCCAGAGCCGCTCGTCGAATCCGACCCCCATCACCGGGATGTAGAGCGTGTTGGTGACCGTGTTCACCGCGATCTCGCCGGCGATGCCATAGCCGGGCTCCTGCGGTGTGCTGATAGTGGTGACCACCGTCTGGGTGGCCTTGTCGATCATCGTGACCGTGTTCGAGCCACGGTTACCCACGTAGAGATCGCCGTTGCTGGGATTGAAGGTGATGGCGATCGGGCTCGTGCCCGTGGGGATGTGCGCCGTCACGGTGCCGGTGAGCATGTCGTAGACAGCCACGTCGCCCGCGGAGTACTCGGTGACGTACATGGTGTGGTTCGCAGAATCGACGTAGGCCGAAAGCGGACTGGTCATGCCCGCGAAAGTGGCCACGGTGGCCCAGGTGGGGGCCGGGGTCACGGCCTGCGCGGGACCCGCGGACAGGCCGACAGCGCCGGCAGTCAAGGCCGCCGTGGCCAGAAGAACGGATGCTCGGCGCGCCCGACGCGGAACACGCGTCAGGGCCGAATCAGAACGGGCAGTGAACATAGGAGTAGGGATTCCTTCGGGCTCGTCGGCTCAGACCACCGGGCCGGTCGTCATCGCACACTGAATACACATGATTTGCGGAACGGTTGACTCGAATGCGCTGGAGGCGCAAGTCGCCGCTGGTAGTGCACGTTTCGCGAGACTTCTCGCCCGACCAGCAACCGCACCCGGCAGTCCGGCAGTCCGCGCCTGTGCTCTCGCGATTCGCGCACCCGGACAGCTCGCCCCTGCTGCTGCGGAGACGATGAAGGGGCATCTGGTTCCCCACCATTTGCACGGGTACGAACGGGGGTGCACTGCGGCACCCGGGCCCCTGACTCACCGTCGCGGTTCGCCCCCGTTCGGTCCGCGATCATCGAGGGGCCTTCGGGCCGCCACTCCTTGTGCCCGATGCGCGCGCGGAAGGGCTACTTCGCGAACCGCCCGATGGTGAAGAGGCCGACGATGGTGACCAAGAGCAGCGCGCTGATCACCGGCGCAACGAACGCGATCGCGATGGCGACGAGGTAGCCCAGGATCGAGAGGGCGCAGAACATCAAGGCCCGGCGAATGATCGGGGGCGCCGCATCCGGAGCTTTGAGCAGCTCGGGGGCACGACGGGCATGAGCCCACATCAGGGTGAAGAACACGCTGATGAGCAGCATGGCGATGCCGTAGAGCACGAGAGCCGCGCCCACGTCGGCGCTGTTCGCCGACGTCAGGTACTCCGCGAGCACGGCGGTGGGGTAGGGCACGAAGGCGATCGCGACGAGCAGGCCGAGGTTGGCGAAGATCAGCGGGCGGTCGACCCGGCGGATGAGGCCGAGCAGGAAGTGGTGGTTGAGCCACATGATGCCGATCGTGTAGAAGCCCACGAGGTAGGCGAGATAGGACGGCCACTGGGCCAGCAGCTTCTCGCCGAGGCCGCCCGCCTGGTCGCCCTCGAGCTGCGGAACCGTGATCTCGAGGATGAGCAAGGTCGTCGCGATCGCGAAGACGCCGTCGCTGAAGGCCTCGAGCCGGGTGGTGCCGATTCCGCCGGCCGGAGCGGGGGTGGTGGGGGTGGTGGTCGTGGTCTGGTCGCTCATAGCGCCTCCTCGTCGTCGGTGGTGGTGTCGGGTTCGGTTTTGGCATTGGCAGCGGCGGACTTCTCCTCCGCGGCGAGTCTGACGGCCGCACGATATTCGGCCGGGGTCTTCAGCTCGAGCTCGCGGAAAGCGCGGTAGGCGGCATCCGTCGACCCGAACCCGGAGCTGAGCGCGACCTGATCGAACGGCTTCATCGTGGTGGCGAGTTGCGCCCTGAGCCGGTCGACGCGCAACGCACGGATGTGCTGCGCAAGTGTCAGAGGTTCGGATTCGAAGAGCCGGTGCACGTAGCGGGGGCTGATGCCGACACCGCGTGCGACCGCGTCGACGCCGAGACCGGGATCGAGGAGATGTCGGTCGATGTAGTCACGCACGCGCACGCGCATCCCGTGGGCTCCGGGCTCCTCCTCGTGGCCGAGATGGTCGGCCACCACCGCGCGCACCAGATCGGTGAGAGCGTGCGCGACGAACTCGCTCGCCGGCGTGCCGTCGGCGGGGGTGCCGTCGGCGAGGGTCTTGATGAAGCCGGCGAACGCCGAGATCATCGGCGTGGATTCCAGCAGGACGTTCTGCAGTTCCGGCAGCCGCTTCGCATTCAAGCGCAGGAGTTTCGTGGGGACGGCGACGGTGGTGAGGCGGGAGTCGCCCTCGGTCTCGTAGTGGAACGGCGCCCCCGTCCAGAGCATTCCCACCCGCCCCGGGGTGATCAGAACCTCGCGATCGTGGCCCACGATCCGTGCGGACCCGGACTGCATGAAGGAGATCTGCAGGTGGTCCCAGGGGATCGCGGCGATCCGCTCCGGGGTGCGGGCGCAGGAGTGCTTGGTGCTCGTCAGGTCGTCGATGCCGATATCTCCCAGGGGCGCGGACATCAACCGCGCCCGGAACAGGTCGGGATCCGGGGCCGTGAAGTCGCACGACACCGACAACATGTCCAGCCCGGCCTGTCCGCCGAACCTGTAGACGGTGTGCTCACCGCGGCCACCGGCCATCGTGATCCCGATCGGAACGTGATCTAATCCCGGCATTGCGCGGGTCTCCTTTTGTGATCATTTGTGATCATTTGTGATCGTCGGCGCCGATGCCGAAATGCTTCGGCGCCCCTCACCTACCGAAGACGCTCGACATCTCACTTGATGACGGGGCCGGCGGCCGTCATCCCTCCCCCAATTCGGGGCGCACGCACATCGACCGGCACCGCGACCCGGAAGGTGAGTGAATGTCAGTGGTTGGTGATGGGATGAAGACATGGAAACGTCGCCGCTCAGCGTGAGGGAGATCATCGATGGTCTTCTCTCCATCGTCGGCGCGCCCGCGGACGGGTTGGCCGGGATGGCCGGGTCGACCGACGACGAGCTGATGCAATGCTTGGCCGAGGGGGCGAAGATCCGGCGGCTGGGCGAGGCGATCGAGGTGGCGGCCGCGGCGGAGGTCGGGCATCGATCGCGGCCCGAACTGGGCGACGAGGGGTTGAGCCGGTCGGAGAACTTCACGAGCCCCGTGAAGTTGGTGGTGGCGCTCACGGGGGCGAGCGCCCACGACGCGAGGCAGCGGCTCGAGGTGGGGCACGCGCTCCGGCGGCGCGAGCTTCTCGGCGGGATGCCTGGCGCCGAGCCGTTTCCTGTCGCGTCTGAAGCGCTCGCTCGCGGCGACATCGACGTCGGTGCGGCGAAGGTCATCACGAAGGAGTGCGGAACGCTGACGCAGGCTGGCGCGTGTACCGAACAGGTCGCCGACGCCGAGAGGGTGCTCGTCGACGTCGCTCGCCAGCCGCCGCTCGGAACCGACGACGTGGCTCGAGCCGCCTGCCGCATCCGCGCCCATCTCGACCCCGACGGCGCCGAGCCGCGTGAGGAGCGTCAGCAGCTGCGGCGGTCGATGAGCATCACCCACACCCGCGACGGCATGTACCGGGTGGTCGGGCTGCTTCCGCCTGACCTGGCCGCGGTCTGGATCGCCGCCGAACGTGCGATCAACAGCCCACGAACCGGGCCGCGTTTTCCGCGGGCCGCGGCGGATGCCGGGGTTGCGGATGGGGCCAGAGCCGCGGCTGGTGGCGGGGCCGGCAATGGGGCTGGCGCCGGCACCGCAGCCGGCGATGTGGTTGGCGCCGGCGACAGGGCTGGCACCGGCACCGGCAGCGACACCGCAGCCGGCGAAGCCGAGTTCGTCGACGAGATGCTCGCGGCCGACGACCGCACGGCCACTCAGAAGAGGTGCGACGCCTTCACCGAGCTCATTACCCGCGCCGTTCGCGCATCCGACATGTCGCGGGTGGCCGGCTCCGAAACGCTCGTGCAGGTTCACACCGTCGTCACCGACGACGACCGGGGCCACGGAGCCGGCTGGGCCGACGGCATCGACGAGCCGCTCGCGCCCTCGGTCGTCGAGCGGATGCTGTGCCACTCCCCCATCGTCGGCACCGTGTTCAGCGGCCGCGGCGCGGTTCTTCACCACGGCAAGACCCGCCGCCTGTTCACCGCGGCGCAGGTTCGCGCGGCCACCGCACGCGACGGCGGATGCATCTGGCTGGGCTGCGATCGGCCACCCGCCTACTGCGAGGCCCACCACGTCGACGCCTGGCAGTCTGCGACACACGAGCCCGGGCGAACCGACATCGACAACCTCGCGCTCGTGTGCGCGTTCCACCACGCTCGGCTCCACAAGTCGAGCTGGAAGCTGGTGATGAACGACGGCGTTCCCCACCTGGTGCCGCCGGCCTTCATCGACCCGCGCCAGGCTCCGATTGCGTGCACGCGCCGACGCACGACGATGCCGGGGCCGGCGAGCGCGTCCGCTGTTGCGGGCCTTGGATCATCCGGGCCGCGCGGGCGCGCCCCCGACAGGCGGATTCGCCCGTGGCTGCCCGAGCGGCTCACCGCCCCTCCACTGCCGACTCGCTCACCGCGCGAAGCCGATCCGCCGCCTGGCCGATCGGCCACCTGACGCTGCACACACCGCGCTCCCTGGCGCCTCGGGACCCGAACCATCCGATGATTCTGCTCATCGCGCACCCTGCCGAAGCTCACCGCATCGTGCGGCGGGATCTCTCGACCCCGGGCACCCGCAATGCCTCACGTGCCCTGTACTGGGGGAGCAACAGATGACGGATAGTCGCGTAGCGTGAACGTGATCCGGTGCGCCGAACGCCCCACCGAACGGTGCACCGGATCGACCTTGTCAAAACGGCACCGACAGGCGTCCGGATCACCCCGTTCTGGGGGTGTTTCTGATGCGTATGCATGGAGCGCCGTGCCATAGCTTTAACCCATCGACGGGCCCCAACCCCACCCGGGGCCCTCCCCGATACCTCGGCTACGTCGCCAAAGCGATGCCGAGGCGTCGTAGCCGAGACCTCCTGCCAATGACCCGATGCCGGAGCCACTCGTGCCATCCAATGCTGTTTCCAACTACGCGCAACACAAGTTCGGGAAGGCCACCGCCACACCTCAGATCACCGGCGTCTATGCCGGTGCTGGCGGATGGCAGCCCGTCGGTTCGAAGATCAACCTCACCGAGGAGACCGCGCAGGAGATGCGCGACCAGGGCATCACGATGGTGCGCGTGCGGTGGCGATTCCAGACGCACGAGATCATCTTGCGGCGGTACCTGGGGGGCTGAACCACCGCCATCCCTGCAGACAGCGCTCCCGCGACTCCGCGAGCGGCGGGTGCGGCCCGACGGGTGTTCCTCGCCAACGGCTACACGTTCCCCGACGCGCTGGCCGGCGGAGCATTCGCAGGCCGCGTCGGAGCCCCGCTCTACGTCGTGCCGAGCGATTGCGTGCCGCACGGCGTGCTCGACTCCATCGCGGCCGAGAACGTGCCCTGGGTCACGCTGTTGGGCGGGCCCGCGTCGTTGACACCGGACATGGCGGCCTTGAAGCCCTGCGCCTCGTAGCCGCCCACCGCCGAGGTGCTCAGTCGGAGTCGCCGTAGGTGTGCACGACGTGCCAGGTGCCCGCCCGCTCGACGACGTCGAATACGAGGCAGCCTCCGTCGTCGGCGGTGGCCTGAAATCGCCACGACTGCATCGGCGGGAGATGCGTGGTCCAGTAGAAGCCCTCGGGCTCGGTGGGCGTGTCGGAGACGCGCCAGCGGCGACCGCGCCAGATCATGCGCAGCGGGATGCCGGTGCGGTCTTGCCACAGGGTGATCTCGTCAGTCTGGACTGCCTGATTCATCGGACTCCCGCTTTCTCCCGCTCGGACATCCCCGCTCGGACATCGAATCGAACATATGTTCGAATATCCAGTATTAGCGCATGCGAGGCGGACACGCCAAGCGGCACGTTCCCCCGAGGTGCCCCTGAAAGTGTGGGCAGCAGGCCGGCGGATGCGGTCGATAGCGTGAGAGCGGCCCGTGTCGCTCCTCGAGAGGAACCCGTCTGTGTTCAGAACCACCGCATCCGTCGCCGCTTCGGCCGTCGCCGTGATCGCCCTCGCGCTGGTCGCGCCGGCCTCGGCCTCGGCTGCCGGTGTCACTGGTGTCGCCGGTGCCGGCGCCGCGACCGCCGCCGCGCCACAGCTCGCGGACTCGAACGGGCCGCTGGCGATCCGGTACGCCACTCCCCCGACGCTGGGGCCGCGCGACTGGAACGGGCCCGAAGTGCGGAACCTCGCGATCACCGCGACGGGCGAGGGGTTCACGGTCGACTTCGACTACGCCTCCGTGCCGAGCCCGACCATTCCGAACCTGTTCTACGGCGGGCTGGTGACTCTGCTGGTCGACTACGGCAACGCCTCGACGCCGGTTCGGCCGGCTCCCGTCATCGGCGGCCCGCCCCTGCTCTACGACGAACCCGCCCTCGGCCTCGATGCCACCTCGGCGACCAAGCAGACCGGCCATTTCACGCACAGCTACACCATCAACCGGGCCGACCCGCTCGTCATCGCTCTCTACACGAGCACCGGATGCGACCCGTCATCCGGGCCCGTCGGATGCGGGGGCGGTGACGACCTCTTCGCCTCGGCCGTGCTCACCCCGCCCGCCGGGCCCGACCGCGTGGCCGGTGCCGACCGCTTCGAGGTGGCCGTGAACATCTCCGAGCGCGCCTACCCGAGCGGCGCCTTCACCGTGTTCGTCGCCACCGGCGCGAACTACCCCGACGCCCTCTCCGCCGGGCCGGCCGCTGCGCGGTTCAACGCGCCCCTGCTGCTCACCCCCTCCGATGCACTCCCGGGCAGCGTGCGCACCGAGATCGAACGGCTGCAGCCGGGTCGCATCGTGGTGGTCGGCGGCGCCAACTCCGTATCGGGCGCCGTCTTCGACCAGCTGAAGAGCATCCAGTCGAACACCGAGCGCATCGACGGCGCCGACCGCTTCGAGGTCTCACGCAAGCTGAGCGAGTACGCCTTCGGCAGCCACACCGAGACCGCCTACGTGGCCACCGGCGCGAACTTCCCCGACGCCCTGAGCGCCGGCGCGGCCGCCGCCAACTCCTACGGCCCCGTGGTGCTCGTGAACGGCGGGGCCAGCAGCCTCGACGCGTCCACGATCGCCACCCTCACGACCCTCGGCGTGAAGAACGTCGTGATCGCCGGCGGCCCGAACTCGGTCAGCCCGGGCGTCGAGGCCTCCCTCGCCTCTGTCGCCGGCATCACCTCGGTGGTGCGCGACGGCGGCGCCGACCGCTTCGCCGCTTCGGCCAACATCAACAACCGGGCGTTCCCGAGTGCCGGCCGGGCGTTCCTCGCGACCGGCCTGAAGTTCCCGGATGCACTGGCGGGCTCCGCCTGGGCGGGCGCGATCGGCGCCCCGCTCTATGTGGTGAACAGCAGCTGCGTGCCGCAGGCGACCCTCTCCGCGATGAACGCGCAGGGCGTGACGCACGTCACACTCCTCGGCGGCACGGCGACGCTCACCACCACGGTGGAGTCACTCACCGCCTGCGCTTCCTAGCCCAGGATGCCTCGACTCGCACGTTCGGCCGCGGCCGAGTCGCCACACTCGGCTCGAAGCGCAGGGGAAGGGCGGAGATCCGCTTCGTCCGTGCTGCGACACTCACACACCTCCCAGGAGAATCACGTGTCTCGTCGTCTGCTGGCGGTCTTCGCGGCCGCAGTGGGGCTCGCGCTGTCTACTCTTTTTGCGTTCCTCCCCTCTCAGGCCGCGGAGTCGCCCGTGCTACGGCTGGCCGGAGCGGATCGATACGAGGTCTCGGCACTGATCTCGGCAAAGAACTTCACGCCGAATGTCGCCGTGGCGTATATCGCGACCGGTGCAACCTTTGCCGACGCGCTCTCGGGTGCACCGGCGGCGGGAGCTGACGGGGGTCCGGTGCTGCTGGTCACGAAGGATCGGGTGCCCGACGCGATCCTCACCGAACTGAAACGGCTGACGCCTCAGCGCATCGTCATTCTCGGCGGGGCGAACAGTGTCTCGACGGATGTTGAAGCCGAGTTGCGGCGATTGACCAGCGGATCGGTCGAGCGGATTGCGGGAGCGGATCGTTACGAGGTGTCCGCGGAGATATCCAGACGCTCTTTTGAGAGCGGTGTGGCTGTGGCTTATCTGGCGACCGGAGCCACTTTCACGGATGCGCTCTCGGGGGCGCCGGCGGCGGCAATCTCGCGTGGGCCGGTGCTGCTGGTGCCGGGCACCCTGATTCCGGCATCCATCGCCGCAGAGCTCGACCGGTTGAATCCGGGTCGGATCGTCATCCTGGGCGGCCCGAATAGCGTCTCGACCTCAGTCGAAGCCTCCCTCGACCCCTACACCGAGGGTGCGGTGAGCAGAATCTCCGGCGCGGATCGCTACGACGTCTCCGCGCTCATCTCCCGCAGCACGTTCGCCGAGGGTGTGCCGGTGGCTTACATTGCGACGGGCGCGACATTCGCCGATGCGCTCTCCGGGGCACCGGTGGCCGGCATCACCAGGGGACCTGTCTTGCTGGTGCCGGGGACGAGCATCCCGGCACCGATCATCGCCGAGCTCGAACGACTCAATCCGAGGCGGATCGTGATTCTGGGAGGCCCGAACAGTGTCTCGACAGGGGTGGAGGGGCAGCTCGCGCGCTTCGTGGTCCCACCCACTGTGCCACCGACGCCCACACCGAGCCCGACGGCGACATCCACACCGAAGCCAACGGCCACCCCTACGCCTACCCCCGCGCCGACGCCGACGACCTGTGGCACGATCTCGCGCGACGAGACTTGGGCGTCGAAGGTCACTCTCGCCTGCGACGTCACAGTAGCGGAGGGTGCCACCGTCACTCTCACCGGCAATGCAGACGTGATCATTCCCGCTGGCAGTGGGATCGGGGTCATGGGCAACCTCGTCACTGCACGCGGGAGTGACGGTGCGGTCATCCGTACTGCCGGGAACGGGCGTGCTCAGCTCACCGGGAGCGGCACTGTGCGCCTTGACGGAGCAACCGTGCGTGGTCTAGACCTCGAACTCAGCAGCTGCGTCTCGTTGTCAGCGGTGTCCACCACTTTCGATCGATCTCGGTTGATCTCACAACGGTGCAGTGACGTCGACGTGCGAAGCAGTTCGTTCGGTGGAATCGCTCAGCCCCTGTCGGTGTGGGACACGGACCTGACCGGGATCTCGTTCACGGGGACCTCCCGCAACTCCTTCGCCGGGATCGGTGCCGCACGCGTGGTGAGCCTGGGCGGGACCGTACCCGAAGGCGAGTCGTATGCACTCGCTTCGGACGGTGGGGCGGTCTTCACCGGAGACATCGGCGTGAGCGGCCATGTCACGGTGGCGGAGGGGAGCATCTTCAAGGGAGGACGTTTCGAGGTGTTCGGAGGTTCGCTGTCGATCGAGGGATCGTCGGCCGACCCGGTTCGCTTCACCAGTTACTACGACGACGGCATCGCGGGCGACAGTGATGGCGCCGGCGCAGTGCCGATCCCCGACGCCGAAATGCGTGGTCATTCGTTCATCGAGGCAGCAGAACTCACATCGCCTGCAGTCGTCACGGTGGGCCATGCCACCTTCGACCATGGCCACGCTATCTACTGGCACGAAGTCGAGGCTCAGCAGGGTTCGAGTCTCACCATCAGTGACTCCGTCACTCGCGGGCAGATGACCGTCTCGGCACGGGAGGCGACCGTCTCCATCCAGCGGACCGTGTTCGATGTGCCGGCGGATCCAGATCAGACCGTCTCCCCGGCACTGGAGGTGTCGTCCGGTCGATTGGACGGCGTCATCCTCGACGGGCCCGATATGAACACGTTCATCGGGAGCGGCAGAACCAATGTGTTCGTCGCAGGCGGATCGAGCTTCGTGCCGGAGGGCACCGAGTGGAGGCTCTCGCCCGACAGCAATGCGCTTTTCACGCTCGAGACCGCAGTCAGCGGCACCCTCACCGTGGAGCCCGGCACCATCTTCAAGGATTCGCGGTTCATGGTCCTCGACGGGGGCACCGTGGACGTGAACGGAACCGCAGCACGTCCGGTGATCTTCACGAGCTTCCTCGATGACACGGCCGGCGGAGACAGCGACGGGCTACGAGATCAGCCGACCAGCAACGTCTCCACCGACTTCCCTCTCTTCGAGTTCTACGGGCCCCACAGCACCATCGACATCGAGCACGCGACAGTGGACTGGAGCGTGAGCATGGTGGCATCGAACCTGACCGCTACAGGCGTCTCCACGGAGGGGTCCCGTCTTCGGATAGCAGATTCGAGTTCGCGAGGTCGCGTCTTCTTGCGCGACTTCGAGGGCGACGTGGAGATCGTGCGCAACTCCTTCAACATCCGGCCCTACTCGTGGGGTCCTGGTCTGCCGCTTGTTGCCACCCCGGCTCTCATGCTCGAGAGAGCAGACGTCACGGACGTGGCGCTTGCCGGCGCCGACGCGAACCGTTTCGTAGGCGACGCCCAGTCACGCCTGGTCTCGTTCACCTTCTCCACCGTGCAACCCGGCACCGAATGGACGATCGGTTCCGACACGGGGGCCATCTTCACCGATGAACTGACCGTCGCCGGAACCCTCCACGTCAACCCCGGCACCGTTTTCAAGAACGGGACGCTGTCGGTGTTGCCCGGCGCGTCACTCGATGTGCAGGGCACGGATGACGATCCCGTGATCTTCACGTCCCTGGAAGATGACGCGATCGAGGGCGATACGAACCTCGGTTACGAAGGTGGCGGCGGGCCTTCCGGTTCCGTCGCAATCGCCTTCCACGACCGAGATCCGGCCACAGAGAAACGAGCCGAAGCGACGATCAGCGGGGTGGTCTTCCGCAATCTCTCCACGGGCATCTACGTGGGGCAATGGAACGACGTGTTCGTCTCGGATTCGCTGTTCACGGGGAACGGAAAGGCGGTCGAGGTCGAGAGCGCCTCGTTCGGCGACAGCTTCGAGGAGGAGTACGCCTGGGCCGCCTTGCCGTGCAAACCTCCCTTCAACTCATCGGTGACGATCACCAACAGTTGGATGGGACGATTCGGCTTACCGGGGATCGACATCTCGGCCACAGATCTGATCGACGAGTTCGGGCCTTCCCCTTTTCCCCCTAACATGCCCGACGACGTGAGCATGGGGCCCCTCAAGACGGCTGTGGGAGACGCGTGGGATCTCGCGTACTCCCAGGTCGACTTCACCGTGGTCGACGCCACCAACACGGTGCCCTGGTCGATGTTCAGCTGCTCTGTCGGCACTGCATCGATCACGTTCCCCTGGTTCCCGGTGCTCTTCACGCCCGCGGGCGACATCCCGTACCCGATCTACAGAGCCGACTGAACAGCCGTCTGGGTCGAAGTACCCCCTTCGGGGTACAGTAGCGACATGGCCAACGACGATCGAACCGTCTCCCCCACCCCGGCGGGTGCGGGCAGCGATGAGTTCATCATCGACGTCGAGCGCATCCAGACCGCTCGTGCGGCCGAGCCGAAGGCCGGGCCGTCGCATCCGAAGGGTCGTTTCTACCGGCCGGAGCTGTATTCGAAGGGCGAGAAACTCCGCTCGAACCTCGCCTTCAAGGTGTTCGGCGTCACCGGGCTCATCGCCCTCACGGCGATTCTGCTCGTGATCGCGGCGAGCCGCGGCGTCATTCTCTGAGGCGGCTCCGCTGGGCCGGATGCGCGCCGCGCCAGCGAGAGCTCCGCAGCTTTCACCAGACGAACGACTGAATTTCTCGCAGTCGTAACCCGCCTGACATGTTGCTCCAAGAAGCGGTCGGTACGATCGCCTCACCGGCGGTTGCCGGCACTGGTCTCGAGGGCGCTGACGACGCCCCGAACCGCACGAGTGGAGCGACGGATGAAGCGCGCACGAGTTGCCCTGATCGACCGGCGTCCGCCTGCCTCGCGCCGCCGGCATCCCGCGCCCGCGCTCGTCAACGCCCTCGACCGGCGGCCCTCCGAGTTCGAGGTCGCCGTGCGCTCGTCGAGCTCGCACGGACCACTGCCGGTGCATCCGGCCATCGACCTCGCCGTGGTGTTCGTGGATTCGACCGACGCCGACCACAACCACGACGTGGAGATCGACGCGATCGCCTCGGAGGTCGGGCTGCTCGTGGCCATCGATGTGGCGCATCCGGTGACCGGGCGCCTCGCGGAGCGGTGGCCGCACGCCGCAGCGCACCTCTCGTCGCAGGCCAGCACCGAGACGATCATGCTCGTGCTGACGAACCTGGTCTCGCAGGCGTCGAAGGCTCCGCTGCAGAGCGCCTGACCACGGTTTGCCTGCTTTTGCACGCATCGGCTCTTCCCCTGGGGCACGGGGCTGAGTAGCATCGGAGCGTTCGCCCGAACCCGCAAGAGGGCGACCATGCACTCAATGGGGAGTGGAGTCGCCCACGCACCTTTCCCCCGGAAGGCGCGTGGGCGCACGTCTGGAACAGCGATCCGATCAACCGGGCGTGGCGGGCCGGCGGGTGGGGATTTCCCGGCCCGCACTGCCCCGGGGCGGATGCGCGGTGGCTGGATGCCGTCGGCCGGGTTCCTGCGGCCCGATGCCACGGCCGGGTTCCTGCGGCCTGATGTCCGCGGCCCGGTTCGCGGCGCCGAGCCGTCGATTCGCGTGCGCGGCCGCATTCGGGTGTACTGGAAGCATCGTGGAACCTTCACTCCTTCAGCAGCGCCAGAGTCTCCGACGGCAGCGTGTCGTCGGCATCGTGATGATCGCCTTCGCCGGCCTCGGCCTCGCGCTGCGCATCGCCCTGTTCGTGCTGGGCAGCGGCAGCGACGTGGCCTCGTGGCTCGTGACCGTCTTCCTCGCGGTGATCCTCGTGCTCGGGGCTGAGCGCATCCTGTCGTCGGGCCGCAAGGTCGCCGAGTTCGACCGCACGCACGGCACGCCGCCATCGGTGCCTCCGATCTCGTAGCCGGGGCGGCCCGACCTCGTCGGGCAGGACATGCGCTGACCGCTGACATCGGCAGGGTGCCCCCGATTCCGGGGGCAGTCCTCACCCCGGGTGATCTGCCACGATCGTGAGGGAGCGGTCGACGCAACGGCCGCCCATTCCGGGGGGAAGACCATGCCACGCCTCACTGCGCTGCGCCGCACCATTCTGACCGTCGCTCTTGCCACGACGATGGTCGCCGGCGTGGCGATCAGCGCCGAAGGTGCTACCACCCCGGGAACGGTGATCCGGCTGGCCGGTGCCGACCGATACGACACCTCCGCCGCCATCTCCGCCGCGACCTTCCCCGCCAACACCCCCACCGTCTACATCGCCAGCGGAGAACTCTTCACCGACGCCCTCTCCGG
>SCNI01000012.1 GCA_005502775.1 Microbacteriaceae bacterium 3FA27C10 | reverse complement strand
GCCCGGTCCCGCCCGGTGATCGAGGTCGTCACCCTCGAGGAGATCGTGGCCGACGACGAGACCGTCGTGGTCGACGAGACGGCGAGCACGAAGGCCGCCCCCGCTCCCGCGGCTCCGGTCAAGCGCCCCTCCGCGCCGCGCAAGCCGCCCCAGCGCAAGCCGCGCACGCCCGCCCCGGTTCCCGGCGGCGACGGAGCCGAAGCCGCCGATCCCGCGCCGGCGACCACCGCCTCCGGGCCCCGCGCCCCCCGCGTTCCGGCCAAGCCGCGCGTGGCACCCGCCCCGCCCCGGCTCGTCGTGCGCGACCTCGACCCGACCAAGATCGTGCTCTCGATCTCGGGCCTCACCAAGAAGTTCGGCAGCACCACCGCCGTCGCCGGCATCGACATCGACGTGCCCCAGGGCTCGTTCTACGGCATCGTCGGCCCGAACGGCGCGGGAAAGACCACCACGCTCTCGATGGTCACGGGCCTCCTGCGCCCCGACGGCGGATCCGTCACGGTGCTCGAGCAGGACGTGTGGCGCGACCCGGCCGCGGCCAAGCGCCTGATCGGCGTGCTTCCCGACCGTCTCCGGCTGTTCGACCGCCTCACCGGCCGCCAGCTGCTGCACTACTCCGGTACCCTGCGCGGGCTGGATGCGGCCACTGTCAGCCAGCGCGCCGACGACCTGGCCACGGCATTCGGGCTCGAGGACGCCCTGGGGCGCCTCGTCTCCGACTACTCCGCGGGCATGACGAAGAAGATCGCCCTGGCTTCGTCGATGATCCACTCGCCGCGCATCCTCGTGCTCGACGAGCCCTTCGAGTCGGTCGACCCGGTGTCGGCGGCGAACGTCGTGGAGATCCTGCAGAAGTACGTCAACGGCGGCGGCACCGTGGTGCTCTCCAGCCACAGCATGGACATGATCCAGCGCGTCTGCGACCGCGTCGCCATCATCGTCGAGGGCCGCGTGCTCTCGAAGGGGACGGTCGACGAGGTGCGCGAAGGCGGCACCCTCGAACAACGATTCATCGAACTCGCGGGCGGCCGCAAGAGCGCAGAAGGCATGGAATGGTTGCTGAGTTCCTCCGACTGAGGCTGCGGCTTCTCGGCAACACGTTCCGCCGCAGCGCCTCGCAGCAGGTCGGCATCGTCCTCGGCGTCGTCTACGGCGTGATCATGGCCATCGCGCTCGTGGGCGTGCTGTTCGGCCTGCGCGGCGCCGATCCGGATGCCGCCCGCAACATCGTGGTGATCGGCGGCTCGGCCGTGCTGCTGGGCTTCCTCGTGCTGCCGGTGGTCTTCAACGCGCGCGACAGCATGGACCCACGGGCCTTCTCCCTCTACGGCGTCACCGAGGACCGCGTGGCCGTGGGGGTGTTCGTCGCCGCTTTCGTGAGCGTTCCGTCCGTCGTCGTCACCCTCGCGAGTCTCGCCACCATCGTCACCTGGTCTCAGTCGCCCGGTTCCGCGGTGCTCGCCGTGCTCTCGGCCGTCATCGGCGCGGTCACCTGCGTGCTCGCCGCGCGCATCTCGGTCTCGCTCTCGGCTTTCGCGTTCTCCACCCGCCGCGCGCGGGAGGTCGGCGCGACGGTGGGTGTGCTGCTCGTGCTGCTCGCCGTCCCGGCGCTGCTGCTCCTGGTCATCACCGCCTGGGGGGCCGACGGCCGCAGCTTCTTCTCCGCCCTCGAGAGCATCCTGGGCTGGACGCCGATCGGCGCCGTGTGGGCCATCCCGGCCGACGCGGCGAACGGCGAGTGGGTGCTCGCGGTGCTGAAGCTGCTCATCGCGCTCGCGACCCTGGCGCTGCTCTGGCTGGGCTGGAAGGGCCTCGTCTCGCTCATGCTCGTGACGCCGGGCGGTCCGTCGGAGGTGCGGGAGCACGCCGGCCTCGGCTGGTTCGGCCGGATGCCCGCCACACCGGCCGGCGCGGTCGCCGCCCGCTCGCTTACCTACTGGGGCCGGGACACGCGTTACCCCACGCAGCTCGTGATCGTGCCCGTGGTCCCGCTCATCACCGTGCTCGTCTTCGTGTTCGTCGGCGTGCCGATCGAATACACGGCCCTCCTGCCGATCCCCATCATGTGCGTGTTCCTCGGCTGGGTCGTGCACAACGACGTCGCCTTCGACAACACGGCGATCTGGCTGCACATCGTCTCGGGCCGGCTCGGACTCGCCGACCGCATCGGCCGCATGATCCCGGCCGTGCTGATCGCCATCCCGCTGATCGGCCTCGGCTCCTTCCTCAGCGTGCTGTTCGCGAACAACCCGGATGCCCTGCCTGCCGTGCTCGGCGCCAGCACCTGCCTCGTGCTCACGGGCCTGGGCCTCGGCAGCATCTTCTCGGCCCGCTTCCCCTACCCGGCCACGCGGCCGCACGACAGCGCCTTCACGCAGCCGCAGTCCACCGGCGCCGCGTCGGTGCTCGCCCAGGGTTTCTCGCTCGTCGGCACGATCGTGCTCTCGCTGCCCTCGATCGTCTACGGCGTGATGGGGGTGTTCGTCGACCCGGACTACTTCTGGGTCTCGCTCTGGACGGGCCTCGGCGTCGGCATCGTGGTGCTCGTCGCGGGTGTCTCCATCGGAGCGCGCGTGTTCAACCAGCGCGGGCCCGAGATCCTGGCCGCCGCCCAACGCAACTGACACCGCCCCCGCGCACACGATCTAGAATCGACTCCATGGTCACATCAGCATTCGCACGCGTCTCCGAGCCCGGAGATCTGCCCGACGGCGGCGGAACGATCACCCTCGACCGCGAGCTCGAGGAGCTGCTGAACACCGAGCAGATCGATCCGGGCGACCACGAGCGCTTCTCGCACTATGTGCAGAAGGAGAAGATCCTCGAGTCGGCGCTCACCGGCAAGCCGGTGAAGGCGCTCTGCGGAAAGAAGTGGACCCCGGGGCGCGACCCCGAGAAGTTCCCGATCTGCCCGACCTGCAAGGAGATCTACGAGAAGATGGCCGACGAGTAGGCGCCTGCCTCCTCCCGCTCCGGCTCAGTCCTCCGCTCCGGCTCAGTCCTCGACGTAGACCGTCGGCAGCGCCGGCTCCCCGGCCGCGAGCCGGAACGCCTCCGGCGGCAGTTCCCGGATGGCGGCGGCCCGCCGTGCCCGCGCGGCCTCGACGCCGGCGGCTCCCAGGTAGGCCGGGTCGGCCACCCCGTCGGTGACGAGCCGCGCGTGCAAGCGGCGGCCGCGCACCACCGCCGGAGCGGCCTCGCCGACGTACAGCGATTCCGAGACGGCGGTTCCGGATGCGTCGAGCAGCCGAACCGGATGCTTGCGCCCGCCGTGGGTCGCCTTCTCCGGCGACCGTTTGGCCACAGACACCCAGTCACCGGCCGAGTCCTGCCGCGCCACGAGCTTGTAGACCATGCCGGCGGCCGGGGAGCCCGATCCGGTGACCACCGAGGTGCCGACGCCGAAGGAGTCCACCGGCGTGGCCGCGAGGGCGGCGATGGTGTACTCGTCGAGGTCGTTGGTGACGGTGATCTTCGTCGCGGTGTTGCCCAGCGCATCCAGCTGCCGGCGCACGGCCGAGACGAGGGTGAGCAGGTCACCGGAGTCGAGCCGCACGGCGCCGAGCCCGGCCCCCGCCACCCGCACGGCCGTCTTCACCCCTTCGGTCACGTCGTAGGTGTCCACGAGCAGGGTCGTCTCCGGCCCGAGCGCGTCGACCTGTGCGCGGAACGCCTCCTCCTCGGAGTCGTGCAGCATGGTGAAGGCGTGGGCGGCGGTGCCCATGGTGGGGATGCCCCAGCTGCGCCCGGCCTCGAGGTTCGAGGTGGCGCCGAAGCCCGCGATGTAGGCGGCCCGGGCCGCCGCCACGGCCGAGCGCTCCCCGGTGCGGCGCGAGCCCATCTCCGCGAGCGGGCGTCCCTGGGCGGCCGAGACCATGCGCGAGGCGGCTCCGGCCACCGAGGAGTCGTAGTTCAGCACGCTGAGCACCACGGTCTCGAGCACCACGCCCTCGGCGAAGCTCGACTCCACCACGAGGATGGGGGAGTTCGGAAAGTACACCTCGCCCTCGCGATAGCCGGTGATGGTGCCGGTGAAGCGGTAGTCGGCGAGCCAGTCGAGGGTCACCGCGCTCACCACGGCGTTGTCGCGCAGGAACTCGAGCTCGGCTTCGCCGAAGCGGAAGTCGCGGATGAGCTCGAGCAGCCGTCCGGTTCCGGCCACGACACCGTAGCGCCGGCCCGCCGGGAGGGTGCGGCCGAAGGCCTCGAACACGCTCTGCCGCTCGTGCGTGCCTGCACGGATGGCCGCGTCGACCATCGTGAGCTCGTAGCGGTCGGTGAGGAGGGCGGTGGACGCGGTCACCCTCCGAGCTTATGCCGTGGCCTGGTCGTCTAGGCTGTCATACCGTGAGTGATGCGCCGATCGGGATCTTCGACTCCGGGGTCGGAGGCCTCACGGTCGCCCGCTCGGTGCGCGACCAGCTGCCGCGCGAGTCCATCCTCTACGTCGGCGACACCGCGCACTCGCCCTACGGGCCGCGCCCGCTCGCCGAGGTGCGGCGCTTCGCCCTCGAGGTGCTCGACGACCTCGTGGCGCAGGACGTCAAGATGCTCGTGATCGCCTGCAACACGGCCTCGGCGGCCATGCTGCGGGATGCCCGTGAGCGCTACAGCGTTCCCGTGGTCGAGGTCATCCAGCCGGCGGTGCGCACGGCCGTGACGGTCACCCGCAACAATCGCGTGGGTGTCATCGGCACCACCGCCACCATCACCTCCCGCGCCTACAACGACGCCTTCGCCGCGGCGCCCCACCTCGAGCTCTTCAGCCAGGCCTGCCCCGAGTTCGTCGAGCACGTCGAGGCGGGCGACACCACGAGCCGCGAACTGGTGGCGCTGGCCGAGCACTACCTGAGACCGCTCGTCGAGCAGGGCATCGACACCCTGGTGCTCGGCTGCACGCACTACCCGTTCCTCAAGGGCGCCATCTCCTACGTGGTCGGCGACGGCGTGCGGCTCGTCTCGAGCGACACCGAGACCGCCAACGACGTCTACCGCACCCTCGTGCGCACCGGTCTCGAGCGCACGGCGCCCGGCCGCCCGAGCTACCGCTACGAGGCCACCGGTACGAGCGCGGAGGAGTTCCTCCGCCTGGCCGAGCTGTTCCTCGGGCCCGAGGTCGGCTCGGTCGAACTCGTCGAGACCGGCACCATCCCCCTCCCGTCCGCCCCCAGAAGGAGCACCCCGTGACCGACAGCAGCACCGCCACCCGCAAGGACGGCCGCACCGCCGACGAGCTCCGTCCCGTCACCATCGAGCGGGGCTGGAGCGAGCAGGCCGAGGGCTCTGCTCTCGTCTCCTTCGGCAAGACCCGCGTGCTCTGCACGGCCTCGTTCACGAACGGCGTCCCGCGCTGGAAGTCGGGGACGGGCAAGGGCTGGGTGACGGCCGAGTACTCGATGCTGCCGCGCGCCACGAACGACCGCATGGACCGCGAGTCGGTGAAGGGCCGCATCGGTGGCCGCACCCACGAGATCTCGCGCCTGATCGGCCGGTCCCTGCGTGCGGTGGTCGACATGAAGGCCCTCGGCGAGAACACCATCGTCATCGACTGCGACGTGCTGCAGGCCGACGGCGGAACCCGCACCGCCGCCATCACCGGTGCCTACGTCGCGATGGCCGACGCCATCGAGTGGGCGCGCGAGAAGAAGTTCATCGGTCAGCGCTCGACCCCGCTCATCGACTCCGTCGCCGCGGTGTCGGTGGGCATCATCGACGGCGAGCCGATGCTCGACCTCGCCTACGTCGAGGATGTGCGCGCCGAGACCGACATGAACGTGGTCGTGACCGGCCGCGGTCTCTTCGTCGAGGTGCAGGGCACCGCGGAGGGCGCGCCCTTCGACCGCACCGAGCTGAACTCGCTGCTCGACCTGGCGCTCCTCGGCACCTCCGAGCTGGCCGTCCTGCAGAACGCGGTGCTCGCCGCCGGGGCCGAGTAGGGCGTCCGGATGCGCGTCGTGCTCGCCACCCACAATCCGCACAAGGTGGAGGAGTTCCAGGGCATCCTGGGCGCCGCCCTGCCGGAGCTCGAGATCGAGCCCTACGACGGCCCGGAGCCGGTGGAGGACGGCACGAGCTTCGACGAGAACGCGCTGATCAAGGCGCGCGCCGCCGCCGCGCACACCGGACTGCCGGCCCTGGCCGACGATTCGGGTATCTGCGTCGACGTGCTCGGCGGCGCGCCCGGCATCTTCTCGGCGCGCTGGGCGGGGCACGGCAAGGGGGCGGTGGCGAACCTCGAGCTGCTGCTCGACCAGCTGGCCGACATCGCCGACGAGCACCGGGGCGCCCGTTTCGCGTGCCACATCGCCGTCGTCGTGCCCGCCACCGCGGAGAAGCCGGCCTTCGAGGCCGTGGTCTCCGGCTCCTGGCCCGGGCGACTCGCCCGCGCCGCCCACGGCGGCGGGGGATTCGGCTACGACCCGATCTTCGTGCCCGAAGGCCACGACGTCTCGGCGGCCGAACTGACGGCCGACGAGAAGAACGCGATCAGCCACCGGGCGCGGGCCTTCGAGGCCGCCATCCCGGTATTGAGAATGAGCGTCATTCCTGACTAGCGGATACGCCGCCTCCCGCGGCTCGGAGGCGGATACCGTTGATGACATGAGCCACGAGCATTCCGGTCACGACCACGGCAGCGGGGCGAACCGCACGCGGCTCACCATCGCCATCGCCATCGTGGCGACGGTGCTGGTGGTCGAGGCCGTCGGCGCGGTGCTGAGCGGCTCGCTGTCGCTGTTCGCCGACGCGGGGCACATGCTCTCCGACCTCGTCGGCCTGATCATCGCGCTCGTCGCCACGATCGTGGCGGCGCGTCCGGCGAACGAGCGGCACAGCTTCGGCTACCAGCGCGCCGAGGTGTTCGGCGCGCTGGTGAACAGCCTCATCCTCATCGGCGTCGCGGTGTTCGTGACGGTGGAGGCGGTCATCCGCCTGTTCTCGGCCGAACCCGGCGAGGTGCAGGGCGGGTTGATGCTCGCGGTGGCCGGAGTGGGCCTCATCGCCAACTTCGTCTCGCTGATGGTGCTGCGGGGCGGAGCCAAGACCTCCATCAACATGCGGGGCGCCTACCTCGAGGTGCTCGGCGACCTGCTGGGCTCGATCGCCGTCATCCTGGCCGCTGTCGTGATCCTCACCACGGGCTTCGAGAAGGCGGATGCGATCGCGTCGCTGCTCATCGCCGCGATGATCGTACCGCGGGCGGTCTCCCTGCTGCGGGACGTGGTGTCGGTGCTCAACCAGTCCACGCCCCCCACGATGGACGTGCAGCAGATCCGCGCCCACATCCTCGGCGAGCCCGGCGTGGTCGACGTGCACGACGTGCACGTCTGGGCCATCACCCCGGGGCGCCACGTGTTCTCCGCTCACGTCGTGGTGACCCAGGAGGTCTTCGCGCAGGGCGACACGGGCCCGCTGCTCGACTCGCTCGGCTCGTGCTTGTCGGGGCACTTCGACGTGGAGCACTCCACCTTCCAGCTCGAGCCCGCCGAGCACGCCGAGCACGAGGCGAACCCCCACCGATAGCGGGGGCCGTCGCTACGGCTAGGGCTAGGGCTGGGGCCGGGTGTCGAGGTCGTTGCCGAAGACCTCGGGCTCGAGCGTGAGACGCTCGGCGGCGCCGGTGATCTCCACCTGCTCGGCGTCCGCGGCTGCGGCGTTCTTCTTCGCCTTGCTGCGCTCGCGCAGGTAGTGGATGACCGTGGGAACCACGGTGAGCACCACGACACCGATCAGCACGAGGTCGAGGTAGTTCTCGGCGAAGCTCTTCACGAACGGGATCTGGCCGAGCAGGTAGCCGAGAAGCACGATGCCCGAACCCCAGACGAGGGCGCCGATGGCGTTGTAGAGCGAGTAGCGGCGGTAGTTCATGTGGCCGACGCCCGCCGCGATGGGAGCGAAGGTGCGCACGATCGGCACGAAGCGCGCCACGACCACGGCGAAGCCGCCGAAGCGCTCGAAGAAGGCGTTGGTGCGCTCGACGTTCTTCACGCTGAACAGCCCGGATTCCTTGCGCTCGAACACGCGCGGGCCCAGTTTGTGGCCGATGAGGTAGCCGACCTCGCCGCCGAGGAAGGCGGCGAGGGAGATGGCGAGGCAGACCCACCAGATGTCGACGCCGAACTTGCCGCTCACGGCGAGCACGCCCGTGAAGAACAGCAGCGTGTCGCCCGGGAGGAGGAATCCCACCAGCAGGCCGGTCTCGGCGAACACCACGGCGCAGACCACGAGGAGCGCCACGGGCCCGAAGACTCCGCCCAGGAGCACATTGGGGTCGAGCCAGGGAATCAGGGAGGCGTGGACAGAGGCGGCGATCACAGGGGTTCTCCAGTCGTCGGGGTGGTGCGTCCACCCGGCGGCAATTCAGAATTCAGTACGAGGGTGCGGGAGAAGGGACTTGAACCCTCACGCTCGAAAGCACAGGAACCTAAATCCTGCGTGTCTGCCAATTTCACCACTCCCGCCAGAGTTATTCCAGTCTAGGGGGAGGGGCCTGAGCAGCTTCCCAGCGGCTCGCGGCGGCGATCAGCGCGCGGTGGCGGCTCGACGGTTCGGCACGTAGCGCGGCACGTTCCGCACCAGGATGCCCGCGCCGATGATGCCGACCACCCCGACCAGTCCGGTGGCGAGCGAGAGCGAGGCCACCGCCACGATGGCCGACACCGCGAGCGGAGCCGCCGCGGCCCCGGCGTCGGCGGTGAAGCGGAAGGCGCCGAGGAAGGGCGCGGGGTTCTGACGCGGCGCCAGGTCGGCGCTCAGCGTCATGATGATTCCGCTGCCCACGCCGTTGGCCACGCCCATGACGATCGCCACGGCGATGAACCACTGCTCGGCGCCCGGCAGGTCGTGGGTGAACGCGAGCACGATGAGGGCGAGACCCATGCCCACCATCGAGGGCACCACGCTCCAGAGCCGGCCGAAGCGGTCCATGATCTGGCCGCTGGTGTAGAAGAGGGCGAAGTCGGCGGCGGCACCGATGCCGATCACGAGCGCCGTCGTCGACTCCGGCAGGCCGATGCTCACCGCCCAGAGCGGGAGGATGGCCATCCGGCTCGCCCGCAGAGCTCCCACCACGCCGGCGCCGCTGCCCACCCGCACGAGCACGCCGCGGTTGTTCCAGATGGTGCGGAACAGACCCGCCGACTCGTCGTGCACGAGCTGCTCGCCGGCATCCGGCTTCGCCTGGTCCGCGGTGGGGTCGGGCAGGAAGAAGAGCAGGATCGTCACCGCGGCCGCGCACACGATCTGCACCCAGAAGGCGGCCTGCACGGTGCCGGTCAGGGCGATGACGGCGGCGCCCACGAACGGCCCCACGAACCAGCCGCCGCGGAAGGCGCCGCCGAGCGTCGAGAGGGCCCGGGCCCGGATGCGCACGGGCACGTAGGCGGTCATGAAGGCCTGGCGGGCGAGGGCGAACACCGCGGCCGAGAGCCCGAGCAGGAAGATGGCCACCCCGAACATCGCCGCGCTCACCGCGAACTGGGCGAGCAGCACGGCCACGATGGCGATCAGCCCGGCGAGGATCATCGCCCGCCGTTCGCCGATGCGGGCCACCAGCACTCCGCTCGGGATGTCGCCTACGAGCTGCCCCACCACGATCATCGCGGCGATGAAGCCGGCTCCGGCGAGGCTCGCCCCGAGCGACGACGCGACGGCCGGGATGATCGGGATGACCGCGCCCTCGCCGATCGCGAAGAGGAAGGCCGGCAGCAGGGCCGGCAACGCGATCGACCGGAAGCGGAACTCGTCGGTCGCGGTCGTCATTCGATCTAGTTTACGCGCGCTAAGCATCCGGGACGTCACACGGAGCACCCGGCCCCCAGCGGCTGCCGGGCCCCGACAACTAGACTGATGCTCACAATGCTTGACATCGATCTCTCCGAACAGATTTCCCAGCTCCGCGCCACTTTCGCCGACATCCGCTCGGTCGTCGACGTCGACGCCCTCACCGCGGACATCGCCCGGCTGAGCGAGGAGGCCGGCGCCCCCGACCTCTGGGACGACACCGAGAAGGCCCAGAAGGTGACCAGCGCGCTGAGCCACCGCCAGGGCGAGCTCGCGAGGATCACCTCGATCGAGAACCGCCTCGACGACCTCGAGGTGCTCGTCGAGCTCGCGAACGAGGCCGGCGACGAGGAGTCGGCCGAGGAGGCGCGGGTCGAGCTCGCCTCGATCCAGAAGGTGCTCGGCGACCTCGAGGTGCAGACCCTGCTGAACGGGGAATGGGATGCCCGCCCCGCGGTGATCACCATCCGCTCCGGCGCCGGGGGAGTCGACGCCGCCGACTTCGCCGAGATGCTCATGCGCATGTACCTGCGCTGGGCCGAGAAGCACGGCTACTCCACCACCGTGATGGACACGAGCTACGCCGAGGAGGCGGGCATCAAGTCGGCCACCTTCGAGGTCGACGCCCCGTATGCCTTCGGCACTCTCTCCGTCGAGGCGGGAACCCATCGCCTGGTGCGGATGAGCCCCTTCGGGGCGGCCGGCAAGCGTCAGACGAGTTTCGCCGCGGTCGAGGTCATCCCGCTGATGGAGGAGGCCGCCGCGATCGAGATCCCCGAGAACGACATCCGGGTCGACGTCTTCCGTTCCTCGGGCCCGGGCGGTCAGTCGGTGAACACCACCGACTCCGCGGTGCGCATCACCCACCTGCCCACCGGCACCGTGGTGTCGATGCAGAACGAGAAGAGCCAGATCCAGAACCGGGCCGCCGCGATGCGCGTGCTCGCGTCGCGCCTGCTGATCATCCAGCGCGAGCAGGAGGCGGCGCAGAAGAAGGAGCTGGCGGGCACCATCACCGCCAGCTGGGGCGACCAGATGCGCAGCTACGTGCTCGCGCCGTACCAGATGGTCAAAGACCTGCGCACCGATCACGAGGTCAACAACCCCTCGGCCGTGTTCGACGGCGACCTCGACGGTTTCATCAACGCCGGCATCAAGTGGCGCAAGCAGAAGCACGACTGAGGTTTCTATGAATCGGCGCGTCCTGCGCGTCGCAGGCCGGATCTGCCCGGAGCCCTGCTTAGAGTCTTCACGTCATGATTCGCTTTGATCGCGTCACCAAAACGTACCGGGGTACGAAGAGGCCCGCCCTCGACTCCATCGACCTCGAGATCCTGCGGGGGGAGTTCGTCTTCCTCGTGGGGGCGTCCGGCTCGGGCAAGTCGAGCTTCCTGCGCCTGGTGCTCAAGGAAGACCGCCCCACCTCCGGCAACATCCACGTGCTCGGGCAGGACCTGAACGCCATCTCCAACCGCAAGGTGCCTTACTTCCGGCGCAACCTCGGCGTGGTGTTCCAGGACTTCCGCCTCCTGCCCGGCAAGAACGTGTTCGACAACGTGGCCTTCACCCTGCAGGTGATCGGCAAGTCGCGCGGCTTCATCCAGGAGGCCGTGCCCGACGTGCTCCAGATGGTCGGGCTCGCCGAGAAGGCCAACCGCCTCCCGCACGAGCTCTCCGGCGGTGAGCAGCAGCGCGTGGCGATCGCCCGCGCGGTGGTGAACAAGCCCGCCATCCTGCTCGCCGACGAGCCCACCGGAAACCTCGACCCCTCGACCTCCGCCGGCATCATGACGGTGCTCGAGCGCATCAACGCGGGCGGCACCACCGTGGTCATGGCCACGCACGACAACGCCATCGTCGACCACATGAAGCGCCGCGTGATCGAACTGGTCATGGGGCAGATCGTGCGCGACGAAGACCAGGGCGGCTACGGCATGACCGCCGAGATCGCCCTCCAGGACAGCGGGCTCACCGCCGAGATCGCCCTCTCCGAGGGGCTCGTGCGCCCGGTCGGGCCGGCGCAGCCGCATGTCGCGCCGCCGCGCTACGCCCCGCCGATGCCGCCGAACACGCAGTCGGTGCCCGTGCAGCGCACGGAGCCGGCGACCGGCGCCGTTCCGGTCGCCGCGCCCGCCTCGCGGCCGGTCCCCGTGCAGCAGTCGGTCCCGGTGCAGCAGTCGGTCCCGGTGCAGCAGTCGGTCCCCGCCCCGGCGACTCCGCCCCTCCCGGTGGGGCATCAGCAAGCCGACCCGCGCGACCCCGCCACCGAGTCGCTGAGCCTCGCCGAGAAGCTCGGCCTCCGTGCGCCCGGTGCGCCCGCCGATCCGGCGAAAGACCAGAACGTGGGGCCGACGACGTGAGATTCGCACTCATCCTGGGCGAGGTCGGCACCGGCCTCAAGCGCAACGTGTCGATGGTCATCTCCGTCGTGCTCGTGACCTTCATCTCGCTCACCTTCGTGGGCGCCGCCATCCTGCTGCAGATGCAGATCGGCCAGATGAAGAGCTTCTGGTACGACAAGGCGCAGGTGGCCGTCTACATGTGCACCGCCACTTCGGGCGGGGACACCTGCTCGGGCGGCGAGGCGAACGCCGACCAGATCGCCGCCGTCAAGGCCCAGCTCGATTCGCCGACGCTGCAGCCCTTCATCGACAAGTACTATTTCGAAGACCACCAGCAGGCCTACGACAACTTCCAGAAGCAGTTCGCCGGCAACGCGGTCACCCAGTACGTGACGGCCGACCTGCTGAACCAGACCTTCTGGGTGAACCTGAAGGACCCCTCGCAGTCGGCCGTGCTGGTCGAGAGCCTCTCCGGGCTCGCGGGCGTCGAGAGCGTCACCGACCAGCGCAGCTACCTCGAGCAGATCTTCTCCATCCTCTCGGCCGCGAGCTACACGGCCATCGGCATCGCCGCGCTGATGCTCGTGGCGGCGGTGCTCCTGATCGCCACGACCATCCGGCTCTCCGCCTTCTCGAGAAGGCGGGAACTCGGCATCATGCGGCTGGTGGGCGCATCGAACCGCTTCATCCAGACTCCGTTCATCCTCGAGGGCATCATCGCCTCGCTGATCGGGTCGGTGCTCGCCGGAGCCGCCGTGTGGGGCATCGTGCACTTCTTCGTGCAGGGCTATCTCGCCTCGACGCTGCCGTTCACCTCCTTCGTGAGCGACACGGATGCCTTCCTCGTCATCCCGATCCTCATCGTGGTGGGTGCGCTGCTGGCGGCGTTCTCGGCGAAGTTCGCCATCACGCGCTACCTCAAGGTCTGACGCGGCCCCGTTCGCAGGTAGACTGATGGGCTGCCGGATTCCTCCGGCCCCCGGGTCCATCACGTCCCGGCCATCGATTCCAGGAGAGTGCCGTGCCACGCGAACGCGGACAGAAGGTCGTCGCGACCAACCGCCGGGCGCGTCACGACTACACCATCGAAGACACCTATGAGGCCGGCCTGGTGCTCACGGGCACCGAGGTGAAGTCGTTGCGAGCCGGCCGTGCGTCGCTCGTCGACGGCTACGCCTTCGTGGAGGGCGGCGAGGCCTGGCTCGACGCGGTGCACATCCCGGAGTACAACGAGGGCACCTGGAACAACCACCCGCCCCGTCGCAAGCGCAAGCTGCTGCTCCACAAGGAGCAGATCGTGAAGATCTCGCACAAGACCAAAGAGGGCGGCTACACCCTCGTCCCGCTCTCGCTCTATTTCAGCGACGGCCGCGCGAAGGTCGAGATCGGCGTGGCGAAGGGCAAGCGCGAGTACGACAAACGTCAGGCCCTCCGCGAGCGGCAGGACAAGCGCGAGGCCGACCGCGCCATCTCGGCGCGCCGCAACCTCGGCGACTGACCGGGCCTGACCGGTTTCTGCACGAATAGCCTCGAGCATCGAAAATACGTCGCCGCTCTCTGCTCTTCGTGCAAAGATCGGTCACCACCTCAGTCGGGCAGGCCGTGCTCCACCCCGGTGAGGCGCTCGGCCTCGGCCCAGAGCCGGCGTGCGATGGCGGGATCGCGCGCGTACGCCTTCGCTCCCACCACCGCCGGGGCGCCCTTGAGCTGCCGCCACCCGTCGGGGCCCCAGTACTGGCCGCTCTCGGCTTCCGGGTCGACCGCGGCAGCCACGATCGGCCAGGCGCCGGCATCCTTGCCTTGACCGATCGTTCGGTAGGCCGTGCGGGTGATCGAGTTGCCGCGCTTGGGCCGAGGCAGGATGTCGCGTTCGGGCGCCAGTTCGTCGACCGAGAAGCCGGGATGCGCGACGATGCTCGCGACGCCGGATCCGGCCAGACGCAACCGGCGATCCAGTTCGAAGGCGTAGGTCATCACGGCGAGCTTCGAGCGACCGTAGCTGCGGAACTCCCGGAATCTCCGCGCGCTCTGCAGATCGTCGAGGTCGAGGCGGAAGAACTCGTGGCTGATGCTGCCGAGGTGCACGACGCGGGTGCCCGGATGCGCGGCCAAGGCGGGCATCATCCGCCCGATCAGCGCGAAGTGGCCGAGGAAGTTGGTGCCGATCATGGTCTCGAAGCCGTCGGCCGTCTCCGTGCGGCCGTGCGTGGCGAGCACGCCCGCGTTGGCGACGAGGGCGTCGATGCGGCCGAGCGCCGAGAGCTCCTCGGCGGCGCGCTGCACCGAGCCGAGCTCGGCGAGGTCGAGGTGCACGAAGCGGGCGTCGGCGCCGGGCGCATGCGCTCTCAGCGAGGCGAGGGCGGCGGCGCCCTTCTCGGAGCTGCGGGCGGCGATCACCACGGAGGCGCCGGCCTGGGCGAGCTGTTCGCTCGCCCAGTAGCCGAGGCCTCCGGTGCCGCCCGTGACGACGATCGTGCGGCCGGTGAGAGCCGGGCGGGCCGGCCGACGGGCGGCGTTCACGCGCGGGCCGTCGTGGCCGAGAAGCGGGCGTGCACCGTGGCCTCCACAGCGATGGCGTTCGGCCGCAGCTCCATTCCGCCGCCGGCCGGAGCGGAGCGGGCCATCGACAGGGCGGCGAGATGCACCCCGCCCCCGGAGGCGGAGTCGCCGAGCAACCCCGGGTCGGAGAGCGAGAGGGGGACGAGGTCGGCGAGACCGAGGGCATCCGCGTACTCGCGAGCCTTGACGAGCGCATCCGCGATCGCCTCGCGGCGGGCCGCCGCCCCGAGCTCCTTCTCGGTCGCGGGGGCGAGCAGCCACTCGATGCCGTCGACGGCGATCCCGTCGCGGATGGCGACGACGTCGATCCACTCCGACAGCGCCTCGAAGTCGTCGAAGTCGGCGTCGACGAAGACGGCGCTGTGGAACTCGACCGGGAGCTTCGTGCCGTCCTGGCTCCACGGGCGCTGCCCCCACACCCGGATCTGCTCGGAATGCCAGGTGATGACCGGTCCCACGCTCGCATCGAGGATCGCGTCGAGCGAGCCGGTGAGCGACTCGTGCGCGGCGCGGGTGGCCGCGAGCACGCTGTCGCGCTTCGAGCCCTCGAAGCCCACGCCGATGCGCACGCGTGCTCTCTCCGGGTCGCGGTGGAGGCGGCTCGAACCCGCCACGGTGATGATGGTCTCGGACATGCTGCCTACGATATTCGATGTATACTTGAGGGCTGCCCGAAAGTGGCGGCATTTGGAAACTCAACAGCGTGCGACAACGACCCGCCAGGGGGATGATCGGTTTCGACATCGCCTGCGAAACTGCGAGAAGCGGGTCGAGGATGCGGGGTTATCTCGTTAACGCCCTCCGCAAACTATAAGTGCCAATTCAAACAGCACTGTTGCGGCCAAGAAGGCCTCCTTCGCCCTCGCGGCGTAGGACTTCCTTCCTAGCTAACTAAGCAACTGTCGGTCCGGGAATGCTCTCTACCCGGGTTCCGGCATTATCCAGAGAGATTGCTGCGTGATCGTGTCTCAGGGTCACGCGGGACTTGCACTGTGACTGAGCTCGTCGACCTAGATGCCTGTGGCAAAGGTCGGAGCTGAGAATACGTCTGCACAGGCTACGCCCGTAGAAGGCGCAGAATCACAGCGATGGACGGGGGTTCAATTCCCCCCATCTCCACCATCGGTCGTTGTCGCACGCTGCCGGGCTCCGGAAGTGACATTTCCTTGAGTTTCGCTAAGATCGAAGCTGGTGAGAATTCCTCACCGCCGATCGAGCGAAAGAGACACTCATGCGCCGTGCTTCCCTTCTCACCGCAGCGGCCCTCGCGGGCGTGGTGCTCCTCGCCACCGGCCTCTCGGCCTGCACCGCCGGCTCCTCGCCGTCCGGCGGGGCCACCGACTTCTCGGGCGTTCAGTCGGCGACCATCCAGATCGAGTCCGAGGGAACGTTCGCGAACCCCGACAACGGGCAGACCGAGGAGCAGGCCGGTCTCGGCTCGGGCTTCTTCATCTCCTCCGACGGTCTGGCCATCACGAACAACCACGTGGTGGTCGGCGCCGGCACCATGAAGGTGCACGTCGGCGGCGGCGACACGGTCTACAACGCGCAGATCCTCGGCTCCTCGGAGTGCCTCGACCTCGCGGTGATCAAGGTCGACGGCACCGGCTTCCCCTTCCTCGCCTGGCAGAAGGGCGACATCGCCACCGGAGAAGAGGTCTACGCGGCGGGCTTCCCGCTCGGCGATCCGGAGTTCACCCTCACGAAGGGCATCGTGTCCAAGAGCGCTGCGCAGGGTCAGACGGCCTGGGCCTCGATCGACCAGGTGATCGAGCACGACGCGAAGATCCGGCCCGGCAACTCGGGTGGCCCCCTGGTCAATGCCAAGGGCGAGGTCGTCGGCGTCAACTACGCCAGCGTGGCCGAACTCGACTCGAACTTCGCGATCCACCGCGATGCCGCGCAGGCGGTGGTGCAGCAGCTCACCGACAAGACCGACGTGCAGAGCCTCGGGGTGAACGCCCAGGCCCTCCCGCTCGACAGCGCCGGAGCGGCGAGCGGCGTGTGGGTGAGCTCGGTCAAGGCCGGTTCCCCGGCCGATGCGGCCGGCATCCTGCCCGGAGACGTGCTCCTGCGCATGGCGGGCAAGTCGCTCGCGGCGAAGGGCACGCTGCAGGAGTACTGCGACGTCATCCGCACCCAGGGCACCGACGGCACGATCGACGTCGACGTCTACCGGCCCTCCGAAGACGCGCTCTACCGCGGCCAGTTCAACGGCAAGGCGCTCACCGCGGTGACGGTGCCGGGCATCGGAGCCTCCTCAGGCGGCGACGACGGTCGCACGTACACGACCATCACCGACCAATCCGGAGCCCTGAGCATGGAGGTTCCCTCCGACTGGACCGACGTCGACGGCGCCCCGTTCACCTCCGACACCGGGCGCAAGTTCCTCGACCTGCGGGCGAGCACGAACCTGCAGCAGTTCTCCGATTCCTGGGGCACCTCCGGAGCCACGCTCTCGGCGTCGCCTGCCACCGACGAGGCCGCACTCGACCCGCAGGTGATCTTCGATTCCTACGCGTCGCTCACGGCGCAGTGCGGGGCTCCCAAGGCGGATGCCTACAGCGACGGTGTCTACACGGGTCAGTACCGCTACTACTCCGGCTGCGGCGGGCAGAGCGACTACGTGATCGTGGTGGCCTACCCGGCCGACACCAGCTACGTGCTGGTGGTGACGGTGGCGATCGCGAGCCAGGCCGACCTCCCCGCGATCGAGCACGTGATGGGGAGCTTCGCGGCCACCTTCTAGGGCGGGTTTGACGATTCGCCGGCCGAATCGTCAAACCCGCCCTAGCCGGCGAGTCGGGGTCTCAGGCCAGAGCCTCGCCCGTGGGGTCGGGGGCGGAGGCGTCTTCCAGGGCGACTCCGCCGACCGGCGTGCCCTCCCAGTGGGTGGCGACCCAGCCGCCGTCCGGCGAGCCCTCGAGCGTCACGACGCCGGTGTTCTCGAGCACGTGGGTGCGGCTGAACTCGGCGTCGAGGTTCTGGGCAGACCAGCAGCCCCAGGTGCGGATGGCCGCGCCGTGGCTGACCACGGCGACCGTGCCGTCGGGGTGCTCGGCGTAGACCTCCGCGATGGCTGCGGTGTAGCGCTCGGAGAACTCGGCGCCGTTCTCCCCGCCGGGGATGCGGCCATCGAAGCTCGACCACCAGGAGAAGATCGTGCCCATGTAGAGCCGGATCGCCTCCTCGTCGCTGCGCCCCTCGAGATCGCCCGCATCGATCTCCTGCAGGCCGTCGACGATGCGGGGTTCGAGACCGAGCGCCGCCGCGAGCGGTGCGGCGGTCTGCTGGGTGCGGGTCATCGTGCTCACCACCACGGCGTCGATCGCCTCGCCGGCCAGGGCCGCGGGGATCGCCGCGGCCTGCGCCGCTCCGAGCTCGGTGAGCCCGGGGCCGGGAACCACGGTTCCGAGCGCTCCGTGCACGTTGTCGATGGTCTGGCCGTGTCTGATCAAGAGAAGTCGCATCCCCTCCACCCTATGACCGCGGAGCGTACGCTGGGTGGCGTCGGGAAGGAGTCCGGATGGCGGATGCACAGACTTTCGTGATCGTGGGAGCGGCCCTCGCCGGGGCGAGCGCCGCCAAGACACTGAGGCAGGAGGGCTTCGGAGGCCGTGTGGTGCTGGTGGGCGCCGAAGCGCATCACCCCTACATCCGGCCGCCGCTCTCGAAGGACTTCCTGCGCGGCGAGGCCGGGCTCGACGACGTGTTCGTCGAGAAGGCCGAGTGGTACGCCGACCACGACATCGAGCTGCGCACCGGTGTGACCGCCCTCGGTGTCGACCCGGTCGACCACCTCGTCGCGCTCGACTCCGGCGAGGAGCTGCACTACGCGAAACTGCTGCTCGCCACCGGCTCCCGGCCGAGGCGACTCACCGTCGAGGGCGCCGGGTTGTCCGGCGTGCACGCGCTGCGCACGCTCGGCGACTCCGAGGCTCTGCGGGCGGAGCTGACGGGCGGTGGGCGCCGGGTCGTCACGATCGGTGCCGGCTGGATCGGGCTCGAGGTCGCCGCCACCGCGAAGACGCTCGGCAACGAGGTGGTGGTGCTCGACCGAGGGTCCGTTCCGCTCGCCTCCGTGCTCGGCGCCGAGGTGGGGCGGGTGTTCGCGCAGCTGCATGCCGACAACGGCGTGCGGCTCCGCGGCGGCGCCGTCGTCGACCATCTGGTGGGGGATGCGGGGAGGGTCACCGGGGTCGCGCTCACGAGCGGCGAGGTGATCGCCGCCGACGTGGTGGTGGCCGGCTTGGGCGCCGAGCCGAACCTCGCCCTCGCGGAGTCGGCGGGGTTGGCCCTCGAGAACGGCGTGGCCGTGGATGCGGCCCTCCGTTCGAGCGATCCCGACATCGTGGCCGCCGGAGACATCGCGAACGCCCTGCACCCGCTCGTGGACATCCGCCTGCGCAGCGAGCACTGGGCCAACGCCCTGAACGGCGGGGCCGCCGCCGCCCGCTCGATGCTCGGGCAGCCGGTGAGCTATGACGACATCCCCTACTTCTACACCGACCAGTTCGACCTCGGCATGGAGTACTCGGGCTTCGGCCCTCTCGCGCGCGACGCCCGGGTGGTGTTCCGCGGCGACGTGGCGGGGCGCGAGTTCCTCGCGTTCTGGCTGAACGGCGACCGCGTGGTGGCCGGCATGAATGTGAACGTGTGGGACGTGAACGAGACCGTGCAGGCGATCATCCGCCACGGTTCCGCGGTGGACGCCGCGGCTCTCGCCGACCCGGACGTTCCGCTCGAGAGCTTCGCGGGCGGCGAGGGGGAGGCTGCCTGATGGGGATCGCACGCGGGCGCCGGAGAGCCCTCGCCCTGGCCTTCGCCGTCGCCACGGCCGCCTCGCTGGTACTGGCCGCTTGCGCGAGCGGCCCCGCGCATCCGGCCGGCGAAGCGGCCCCCGCCGCCACGAACGACGTCGTGGGGGTCTGGGTGACGGGCGAGAGCTATGGCTCGCCGCAGCTGCCCTATCTCGACTTCGCGAGCGACGGGAGCTGGACCGGCTCGGACGGCTGCAACGGCGCCGCGGGCGACTGGTCGGTCGACTCGAACGGGATGCTCTCCGTCACGGCCGGCGCGCAGACGCTGATCGGCTGCGACGGCGTGGCGCTGCCCGGTATCCTCTCGCAAGCGGGCATGGCCCTGCGCCAGGGCGAGGAGCTGATCCTCGCCGACACCGACGGCAAGGCCCTGATCACGTTGATGCCCGCACCGGCCGGCACCGTACCCACGGCGGCCCCGACGCCGTGAGCGGATTCGGCCGGCGGGCTCCCGGCTGCCCGGCTGCCGGGCGAGGGCAGCGGGCTACTTCGCGATGCCCGCGAGCGATCCGGTGGTCTTGCCGTCGGGCATCCCGATCAGGCACGACACCAGCCGGTCGCCGGCCTCGGTCCACGACGCCTGGGTCGGGGCGAGGTAGGTGTAGGCGTACTCCGAGCGGTCGGCGGCGACGCCCACGAAGCTCTCGAACGACGCCAGGCATTGCGCCTCGGCGCGTGCGGAGACCTGCGCGTCGCCGGGATAGCCGTCGCCGCTCAGCGAGAAGTCGTCGTAGACCTCGAAGTCGTGCTCCTGGCTGCAGGCCACGACGGGTACCTGGGTCACCTCCCGGGTCGGGGAGTCGTTCGTGCCGCCCGTGTCGTCGAAGCACTCGCCGACGGTGAGCGCGACGGCATCGCTCGTGGCCGGGGCGCCCTGGCCGCCGGCCTGCGAGTCGGTGACAGAGGGAGCGGCCGCGGGGGAGGACGCGGTGCACGCGGCGAGGCCGAGAGCTGCGGCGACCGCGATCGCCAGACCGGCGGCTCGCCGGGCCACCGGCATTCGCGAGGCCGGCGCCGCTCTCATCCGCGCGCGCGGATCAGCTCGAGCACGGCCTCATGCACCAGGCCGTTCGTGGCGAGCGCGCTGCCGCCCCAGGGGCCCTCGGCGCCGTCGGCCGAGGTGAAGCGGCCGCCGGCCTCCTGCACGATCGGGGCCAGCGCGGCCATGTCGTAGGGCTGCAGGTCGAACTCGGCGGCGATCTCCAGCTGGCCCTCCGCCACCATCATGTACGACCACATCTCGCCGTAGGCGCGCGTGCGCCACACCGCCCGCGCGAGCGCGGTGAGCTGCTCGAGCCGGCCCTCCTCGTCCCAGCCCTTGAAGCTGTTGTAGCTGAGCGAGGCGTCGGAGAGCACGGAGATGCCGGATGCGCGGAGGGCGCGCGGCGCCGCGGTGCCGCCGTCGAGAACGTCGGTCGTGTAGGCGCCGAGGCCCATGGCGCCCCACCAGCGGCGGCCGAGCGCCGGGGCGCTCACCACGCCGAGCACGGGCACGCCGTCGATCGCCAGGGCGATCAGCGTGGCCCACACCGGCACCCCGCGGAGGTAGTTGGCGGTGCCGTCGATCGGATCGATGATCCACTGCCGGGAACCCTCGCCGGCCGTGCCGAACTCCTCGCCGAAGACGGAGTCGCCCGGGCGCTCGGCCTCGATCCCGGCGCGGATGGCCTGCTCGGTGGCGCGGTCGGCATCCGTCACCGGGGTGCGGTCGGGCTTCGTGTCGACGTGCAGGTCGGCGGCGCGGAACCGCGAACGCGAGACGCCGTCGGCGGCATCGGCGAGGCGCAGCGCCAGCGCGAGGTCGCCGGCGAGGCCGGAATGGGTCGGGGCGGCGGAGTTGTCGTTCTGGGTCACCCCTCCAGGCTAGCGCCGGGCGCCCGAACGATCAGGCCGTGGTGTCGAGCAGCTTGCGCAGGGATTCGATGCGCGCCTTGCCGCTCTCGCCGAGTTCGCCGGCCTCGACGCGGTCGATGATCTCCCAGTCGTGCGCCTCGGTCAGGGGCACCCCTCCGGGAGGTTCGCCCTCCGGCACGAAGGCGGTGGCGGCGAAGGAGCGCAGGATGTTCGCGGGGTCGACGTGGCCGAGGCCGAAGGAGCGCACGCCCGGGGTGTCGATGATCCAGCCGGAGCGGCCGTCGGCGGCGCGCATCCGGAGGCAGACGGTCGACGAGGAGGTGTGGCGTCCGCGCCCGGTGACGGTGTTCACGACACCGGTGGCGCGCTCGGCGCTCGGCACCAGCACGTTCACGAGCGTCGACTTGCCGACGCCCGAGTGGCCGACGGCCACGGTGGTGCGGTCGACCAGCAGCTCGGTGAGCTCCTCCACCGGCACCTCGTCGCGCGAGAAGGTGAGGATGCGGATGTCGAGGCAGGCGAATTCCGCCAGCAAGGGCGCCGGGTCGGCCAGGTCGGTCTTCGTGACGCAGAGGATGGGCGTGATGCCGGCGTCGAAGGCGGCCACGAGGTAGCGGTCGATCAGCCGGGCGCGGGGTTCGGGGTTCGCCGCGGCCACCACGATGAGCATCTGGTCGGCGTTGGCCACGATCACGCGCTCGACGGCGTCGGAGTCGTCGGCGCTGCGGCGCAGCAGGGTGGAGCGCTCGTGCACCCGCACCACGCGGGCGAGGCTTCCCGCGTCACCCGAGGTGTCGCCGACGAGGTCGACCCAGTCGCCCGTCACGATGGCCGTGCGGCCGAGTTCCCGCGCGCGGGAGGCCGTGATCTCGTGCTCCTCGGGGGTGTCCTGGTTCACCAGGACCGCGAAGCGGCCGCGGTCGACGGTCATGATGCGGCCGGGGACCGCGTCGTCGTGCGCGGGCCGGGTCTTGGTTCGGGGGCGGTTGCCCTTGGGATTCGGGCGCACTCGCACGCTCGACTCGTCGAACTCCGGCTCGTCGTCGTCTTCGTCGTCGTCGGACCACCAGCTCATGGCAGCAGGCCGCGCCAGAGCTCGGGGAACTCAGGGAGCGTCTTGCTCGTGGTGGCGATGTCCTCGATCAGCACCCCGTCGACCGCGAGGCCGATGATCGAGCCGGCGTGCGCCATCCGGTGATCGGCGTAGCTCAGCCAGACGCCACCGTGCAACGGCCGGGGGGTGATGACGAGGCCGTCGGGCAACTCGGTCACCTCGCCGCCGAGCTTCGTGATCTCGGTCGCCAGAGCGGCCAGGCGGTCGGTCTCGTGGTGACGGATGTGGCCGATGCCGGTGATCTCGCTCGGCCCGTCGGCGAGGGCCGCGAGCGCCACGATGGCGGGGGCGAGCTCGCCCCCGGTGCTGAGGTCGAGCTGGATGCCGCGGATGCTCTCGCCGCCGGTGACGGTGAGGCGGTCGCCGACGAGCTCGACCGTCGCGCCGAACAACGGGAGGATCGTGGCGAGATCGGCGCCCACCTGGGTGGTCGACGCGGGCCAGCCGGTGATCGTGACCCGGCCGCCCGTGACCAGGGCGGCGGCGAGGAACGGTGCCGCGTTGGAGAGGTCGGGCTCGATGGCCACCTGAGCGCCGGAGATGGGCCCGGGGGCGACCGACCAGGATCCCTCGCCGGTGCTCTGCGCATCCACGCCCCGGGCCTGGAGCGCGGCGAGGGTCATCTCGATGTGCGGCTGGCTCGGCAGGCGTTCGCCCTCGTGCGCGAGGTCGAGGCCGCCGTCGAAGCGGGCCGCGGCGAGCAGCAGGCCGCTCACGAACTGGCTCGAGGAGGAGGCGTCGATGCGCAGCGCCCCGCCGGCCACGCGGCCGGTGCCGTGCACCGTGAAGGGCAGAGCACCGCGGCCCTCGTCGCCGATGTCGACGCCGAGTGCCCGGAGTGAGGTGATCGTGGTCGACATCGGGCGGCGGCGCGCGCCGGCGTCGCCGTCGAAGGTCGTGGGGCCGAGAGCGAGCGCGGCCACGGGCGGGAGGAAGCGCATCACGGTGCCGGCGAGGCCGCAGTCGATGGTGGTGCTGCCGAGGAGCTCGGCCGCGGGCTCGATCAGCCAGTCGGCGCCGTAGGAACCCGTGCCGTCGACGGCCGTGACGGTGGTGCCGAGCGAGCGGAGGGCCTCCACCATGAGGTCGCTGTCGCGGGAGTGCAGGGGAGCGATCAGCCGCGACGGGGCGCCGGCGAGGGCGGAGAGCACGAGCTCGCGGTTGGTCAGCGACTTCGATCCGGGGAGCGAGACGGTCGCGTCGATCGGGGCCGCGGCGCGGGGCGCCGGCCAGTGCTCCTCGGAGCTCACCGGTGCGTCGTCGCCGTAGGGGTTGAACTGCGGCGTGGAATATCTCGAAACAGGCATCGGTTATCAGAGTAGTCGGCTGAAGAATCGCATGGAGGAACCCCCGCTTGATGGCAACTGCGTTGCTTGCACCGCCGGTCGTAGACTTGGCGCTGATGAGCACTCCCACCCCAGATCCTCGCGCCCTTTTCGAAGAGCAGGCCATCCCGTTCCTCGATCAGCTCTACGGCGCCGCCCTGCGCATGACCCGCAACCCGAGCGACGCGCAAGACCTGGTGCAGGAGACCTTCGTGAAGGCCTACGCCGCTTTCGGGCAGTTCGAGCAGGGCACCAACCTCAAGGCGTGGCTCTACCGCATCCTCACCAACACCTTCATCAACACCTACCGCAAGAAGCAGCGCGACCCCTACCAGGGATCGACGAGCGACATGGAGGACTGGCAGCTCGGCACGGCCGAGTCGGCCACCGCCTCGCTCTCGAGCCGCTCCGCCGAAGCCGAGGCGATCGACCACCTGCCCGACAGCGATGTCAAAGAGGCACTGCAGTCGATTCCGGAAGACTTCCGTCTGGCCGTCTACCTGGCCGACGTCGAAGGCTTCTCCTACCAGGAGATAGCCGACATCATGAAGACCCCCGTGGGCACGGTCATGAGTCGCCTGCATCGCGGCCGGCGACTTCTTCGGGGTCTTCTCACCGATTACGCACGGGATCGCGGCCTGGCCACCGCGACCGTCAAAGGGAGCAAGAAATGACTGACTGCGGTTGCGACAAGGCACGCGCCGAACTCGAGGAGTATCTGCGCAACGAGATCTGCCACACGGATGCCGACGACATCCGGGCGCACCTGGAGACCTGCGAGGGCTGCCAGTCCGAACTCCACCTGGGCATAGTGCTCACCCAGACCGTGCAGCGCGCCTGCAAGGAGACCGCCCCCGAGGAGCTCCGCGAGCAGCTCCTCCTGACTCTCCGCACCCTCCAAGCTCACTGAGGTCGACACGTCGCAAAAGGCCCCTAAAGTCCAGCTTTAGGGGCCTTTTGCGACTTGTCGACCTCAGCTCAGAGCGCGGGCGATGAGCTCGGCCTGCTCGACGGCGTGGCGCTTCGCGCTGCCGGCGGCGGGGGAGGCCGCGGCGGGGCGCGAGACGACCGTGATGGTGCGGCCGTTCAGGCGGCTCGCCAGCTCGGTGCAGATGAAGGGCCAGGCGCCCTGGTTCTGCGGCTCGTCCTGCACCCACACCAGTTCGGCGTTCGGGTAGCGCGCGATGGTGGCGTTGATCTCCGTGAGCGGCAGCGGGTAGAACTGCTCCACCCGCACGAGCGCGATCGCCTCGTTCGGGTTCTTCTGCAGCTCGCTCGCCAGGTCGTAGTGCACCTTGCCCGAGTGCAGCAGCACCTTCGTGACCGCTCCTGCGTCGGTGATGCGCGCGTCGTCGATCACCGGCTCGAAGCGGCCCTTCGTGAGGTCCTCGACCGAGCTCGTGGCCCCGCGAAGGCGCAGCATCGCTTTGGGCGTGAACACGATCAGCGGCGTGCGGGGGCGCTCGTAGGCCTGGCGGCGCAGCAGGTGGAAATAGGATGCCGGGGTCGACGGGCGGGCCACCGTCATGTTGTTCTCGGCACAGAGCTGCAGGTAGCGCTCGATTCGCGCCGAGGAGTGGTCGGGTCCCTGGCCTTCGTAGCCGTGCGGCAGCAGCAGCACGAGCGAGGAACGCTGGCCCCACTTCTGCTCGGCCGAGGAGATGAACTCGTCGATGATGGTCTGGGCGCCGTTGGCGAAGTCGCCGAACTGGGCCTCCCAGAGCACCAGCGCATCCGCCCGCTCCACCGAGTAGCCGTACTCGAAGCCCATGGCCGCGTACTCCGAGAGCAGCGAGTCGTAGATCCAGAACCGGGCCTGGTTGTCGGCGAGGTTCGCGAGCGGCAGCCACTCCTGGCCGTTCTCGCGGTCGTGCAGCACGGCGTGACGCTGCACGAAGGTGCCTCGTCGCGCATCCTGGCCGGCGAGGCGCACCGGCGTGCCCTCGACCAGCAGCGAGCCGAGGGCGAGCAGCTCGCCGAAGGCCCAGTCGATGTTGCCCGAACGGCTCATCTCGAGGCGCTTGGTGAGCAGCTGCTGCAGCTTCGGGTGCACGGTGAACCCGGCGGGCGGGTTGTCGAAGGCGTCGCCGATCAGGTGGATCGTCGACTCGGCGACGGCGGTCTCGAAGGGCGTGGTGGCGCTGTCGTCGCGCTGCGCCTCGGGGCGCTCGAGGTCGGCGACCGCGTTGACATCGCCCGTGATCACCGGGATCGAGGAGGTCTGGGCGGCGTGCGTCTCGGCGAAGGCGCGCTCGAGGCGGTCCTGGAAGTCGCGGTGGACGCCCTCGTACTCCTCCTCGGTGATGTCGCCACGGCCGAGCAGAGCCTCGGTGTAGAGCTTGCGCACCGAGCGCTTGGCCTCGATCAGGTTGTACATCAGCGGCTGGGTCATTGAGGGGTCGTCGCCCTCGTTGTGACCGCGTCGGCGGTAGCAGATCAGGTCGATGAACACGTCGCGGTGGAATTGCTGACGGTATTCGAAGGCCAGCTGAGCCACGCGCACGACCGACTCGGGGTCGTCACCGTTCACGTGGAAGATCGGCGCCTGGATGGTCTTTGCCACGTCGGTGGAGTACACCGAGGAGCGCGACTCCGACGGGGGAGTCGTGAAGCCGACCTGGTTGTTGATGTTGACGTGGATGGTGCCGCCGGTGCGGTAGCCGCGCAGCTGCGACATCTGCAGCGTCTCCACCACGACGCCCTGGCCCGCGAGGGCGGCGTCGCCGTGGATCAGGATGGGCAGGGTCGAGAAGGTGCCGATGGGCTTGCGGTCCTGCTTGGCGCGCACGATGCCCTCGAGCACTCCGTCGGCGGCTTCGAGGTGCGACGGGTTCGCGGCGAGGTAGACCGGGATCTCCTTGCCGTCGGAAGCGGTGAAGGTGCCCTCGGTGCCGAGGTGGTACTTCACGTCGCCCGAGCCCTGCACGGTGCGCGGGTCCTGGGTGCCCTCGAACTCACGGAAGATCTGGCCGTAGGTCTTGCCGGCGATGTTCGTGAGCACGTTGAGCCGGCCGCGGTGCGCCATGCCGATCGCGACCTCGTCGAGGCCTTCGTCGGCGGCGCCCTGGATGATGCGGTCCAGCAGGGCGATGGTCGACTCGCCGCCCTCGAGCGAGAAGCGCTTCTGGCCGACGTACTTGGTCTGCAGGAAGGTCTCGAAGGCCTCGGCCTCGTTGAGCTTCTCGAGGATGCGCATCTGCTCGTCATGGCCGGGCTTCGCGTAGGGGCGCTCCACCTTCTCCTGGATCCAGCGGCGCTGACCGGGATCCTGGATGTGCATGTACTCGATGCCGATCTTGCGGCAGTAGGAGTCGCGCAGCACTCCGAGGATGTCGCGCAGGTAGGCCTGGCGGGTGAGGCCGAACTCGCCGGTCACGAACTCGCGGTCGAGGTCCCAGAAGGTCAGGCCGTGCGAGGCGATGTCCAGGTCGGGGTGCGAGCGCTGGCGGTATTCGAGCGGGTCGATGTCGGCCATCAGATGACCGCGCACGCGGAAGGCGTTGATCAGTTCCTGCACGCGCGCCGTCTTGTCGATGGCGCTGGCCTCGTCGACCGAGATGTCGGCGGCCCAGTGGATGGGCTCGTAGGGGATGCGCAGCTCCGCGAAGATGTTCTCGTAGAAGTTGCGCTCCCCGAGCAGCAGCTCGTGCACCTTCTTGAGGAACTCGCCCGATCCGGCACCCTGGATGACACGGTGGTCGTAGGTCGAGGTGAGCGTGATGACCTTGCCGATGCCGAGGTTCGACAGCACCTTCGCCGAGGCGCCCTGGAACTCGGCCGGGTACTCGAGGGCGCCCGCGCCGATGATGGCGCCCTGCCCCTTCATCAGGCGCGGCACCGAGTGAACGGTGCCGATGCCGCCCGGGTTCGTGAGCGAGATCGTCGTGCCCTGGAAGTCGGCGGCGGTGAGCTTGTTCTGGCGGGCACGGCGCACGAGGTCCTCGTAGGCCACCAGGAACTCGTTGAAGCCCATGGTGTCGGCGCGCTTGATGCCCGGCACGAGCAGCGCGCGCGTTCCGTCGGGCTTGGGCAGGTCGATGGCGATGCCGAGGCCCACGTGGGCGGGAGCGACCACCGAGGGCTTGCCGTCGACCTCGTCGTAGTAGACGTTCTGGCTCGGGAACTCCTTGAGTGCCTGCACCAGCGCCCAGCCGATCAGGTGGGTGAACGAGACCTTGCCGCCGCGCGAGCGGCGCAGGTTGTTGTTGATGACGATGCGGTTGTCGATCAGCAGTTTGGCCGGGATCGAGCGCACGCTCGTGGCGGTCGGCACCGTGAGGCTCGCATCCATGTTGGTGGCGAGCGACTTGGCCATGCCGCGGAGCGGGGTGACGGCGTCTTTCTCGGCGTCTTCGGCCGCATCCTTCGCCACCTCCTCCGGCGTGGCGGTGCGCGTGCTCGGCGCCTCGGCTGGGATGGGCTGGGGCTTGGCCTCGACGCTCGTGGTCTTCGCCACGGGCTGCGTCATCGGGCGCGAGGTGGCTCCGGATGCCGCGGCGACCTGCTGCGACTCGGTCTGCGCGGGCGGCGTCACGGTCTGCGCGGCGGGGACGGGATCCGGCGCGGTGTCGGCGGGGGCCGGGGCGGCTGCCGCAGGAGCCGCGGAGCCGCCGGCCACCTGCGAGCGGTAGCTCTCCAGAACGGGCCACCACGACTTGTCGACCGAGTTCTTGTCGGCGACCCACTGCTCGTAGAGTTCGTCGACGAGCCATTCGTTGGCCCCGAACTCTCCCGAGGCGCCGTCTTCTGTACTCGTACCCGTCAATTGGCTGGTCAAAGCCGATCGCCCACTTCCCGTTGCCTCACGTCTACATGGCACGTGCCGGTGTCTGCTGCGCTGCTTGTTCACGCGTGGACACGTGCAGAGTCAAGCCTAAACCCCTCGACCGGGTGCCCGGTCCATGACAGGTGTGGCGGGGCGCGGAGGGCCCCCCGTGCGGCCCGGGGGCTTACCGTAGAGGCATGGAGTTCTATGGCGACGCCGGGCGCAACGACCTGACCTATTCCGACGTGTTCCTCATCCCCTCTCGGTCGGCGGTCACGAGCCGGCTCGACGTCGCGCTCGACCCGGCCGACGGCACGGGCGCGACCATCCCGATCGTCTCCGCGAACATGAACTCCGTCACCGGCCCGCGGCTCGCCGCCACCCTCGCCCGGCGCGGCGGTCTCGGCGTGCTGCCGCAGGACATGCACCTGCAGGACCTGGCCGCCGCCATCCGCTGGGTCAAGGAGCAGCCGGTCGAGTTCGACACGCCGTTCGACTTCGCGCCCGGCGACACCGTGGAGGAGGCACTGCGCATCGTTCCCGCCGTGCCCGGTCACGGCATCGTGCTGCACGAGGCGAGCGGCGAGTTCGTCGGCTGCATCCCGGCCTCGCGCCTGGCCACGGCGCTCCCGGATGCGCGCCTCGGCGACCTGCTGCACGGCGCGCAGCTGCACGGGGCCCTGACCTCGCTCGCGGCCGACGACCTCGACGGGCCGCGCGAGGCCTTCGACGCGATGGTGGCGGCGGAGATCGACTTCGCTCCGGTGATGCGCCACGGGGCCGTGATCGGCACCCTCAGTCGCACCAGCGCCCTGCGCTCCACCATCTACCGCCCGGCCGTGGATGCGCACGGCCGGCTCCGCGTCGCCGCCGCGGTCGGCATCAACGGCGACGTCGTGGAGAAGGCGAAGGCCCTCGTGGCCGCCGGCGTCGACGTGCTCGTGGTCGACACCGCCCACGGCCATCAGGAGGGCATGCTGCGGGCGCTGCGGGCCCTCACGGAGGCCGGCCTCGCCAAGGAGGGCACACGCATCCCGATCGCCGCCGGCAACGTCGTGACCGCTCGGGCCGTGGCCGACCTCGTCGATGCGGGCGCCGACATCCTGAAGGTCGGCGTGGGCCCGGGCGCGATGTGCACCACACGCATGATGACGGCCGTCGGCCGCCCGCAGTTCTCGGCCGTGCTCGAGACCTCGGCGGCGGCGCGCGAGCTCGGCGCCCACGTCTGGGCCGACGGCGGGGTGCGCTACCCGCGCGACGTGGCGCTCGCCCTCGCGGCGGGCGCGGCCTCGGTGATGATCGGCTCCTGGTTCGCCGGAACCATCGAGGCGCCCGGCCGCCTCGACACGGATGCGCAGGGCCGGCTCTACAAGGAGAGCTGGGGCATGGCCTCGACGAAGGCCGTGCAGGAGCGCTTCGGCCGGCTCGACGCCTACGATCTCGCGCGCAAGACCCTCTTCGCCGAGGGCATCTCGTCGAGCCGCATCTACCTCGACCCGCTGCGGCCCTCGCTCGAGGACCTGCTCGACATGATCACCTCGGGGGTGCGCAGCTCCTTCACCTACGCCGGCGCCGCCGACCTGGCGGAGTTCCACGACCGGGCCCTCGTGGGCATCCAGTCGGCCGCGGGCTACGAAGAGGGCAAGGCGCTCCCGGTCAGCTGGTGACGCGGCGCCCCGCCGTGGGGCGTTCCGCCGGCAGCGATCATCCTGGTGGGCGCTCGGGCACGCACGCTATAGTGGGCCGGACAATGGACGACCCTCCCTCTGCCCATCATCCGTCACCGACCATGATCAGTTCAGATCCGCTCGACCCGGGAGTGCCCCGTGGTCTTTGAGTGGGTCATGCTGGGAGTCGGACTCCTCCTCACCATCGGAACCGGTTTCTTCGTCGCGTCCGAGTTCTCGCTCGTCAATCTCGACCGCTCCGATCTCGAAGCGCGGACGGAACGCGGCGAGAAGGGGCTGCAGCCGGCCATCACCGCGCTGAAGCACACCTCCACCCACCTCTCGAGTGCCCAGCTCGGCATCACGCTGACGACGCTGCTGACCGGTTACACCATGGAACCGGCGATCTCGAGCCTGCTGCGCGATCCGCTGGTGGCCGTCGGCATCCCCGACGGCGTCGTGCCCGTGATCAGCGCGACCGTCGGCATCGTGATCGCCACGCTGCTGTCGATGATCGTGGGCGAGCTCGTGCCGAAGAACTTCGCGCTCGCCCTGCCGCTCAAGACCGCGCGGGTCGTGGTACCGTTCCAGCTCGCGTTCACGATGGTCTTCCGGCCGGCCGTGGCGCTGCTCAACAACAGCGCCAACGGCCTGCTGAGGCTCGTCGGGATCGAGCCGAAGGAGGAGCTCTCGGGCGCGCGCACCGCCGAGGAGCTCTCCTCGCTCGTGCGCCGCTCGGCCATGCAGGGCAGCCTCGACGAGGACACCGCCACGCTGCTGAACCGCACCTTGCTCTTCTCCTCGCACACGGCCGCGGATGCGATGACGCCGCGTCCGCGCATCGCGAGCGTCAAGCGCAGCGAGACCGCCGCCTCGGTGCTCGAGCTGGCGCGGTCGACCGGGCACTCCCGCTTCCCGGTCATCGACGACGACATCGACGACGTCGTGGGTCTCGTGCACGTGAAGCAGGCCGTGGCGATCCCGCGTGAACGGCGATCCGAGGTGCCGGTGGTGGCGATCATGACCGAGACCGTGCGGGTGCCGGAGACGATGATGCTGGACGTGCTGCTCGGCGAGCTGCGCGGCCGCGGCTACCAGATGGCCGTGGTGATCGACGAGTACGGCGGAACCGCCGGGGTCGTGACGCTCGAAGACCTCGTCGAGGAGCTCGTGGGCGATCTGGCCGACGAGCACGACCGCACCCGAGCCGGAGTGGTGCGCTCGCGCGGCGCCACCACCTTCCCCGGCATGCTGCGGCCCGACGAGCTGGTCGACCAGGCCGGCATCCATGTGCCCGAAGACGGACCGTACGAGACCGTGGCCGGATTCGTGATGAGCGAGCTCGGCCGGGTGCCCGTCGTGGGCGACGTCGTCTCGCTGCCCGACGGCGCCCTGCGCGTCGAGCGCATGGACGGCCGCCGCATCGACCGGCTGCGTTTCTTGCCGTCACCGACCCCCGAGGAGGCGGCCCTCGCCGCAGAGGAAGCCGCCCCCGGGCGGCTGCTCGAGCCGGAGTCGGCGGAGCAGAGCGAGGTGAACCGTGGCTGACTGGCTCGGAATCGTCTGGCTCGTGGTGTTGCTCGCGGGCAACGCCTTCTTCGTGGCCGCGGAGTTCGCGGTGATCTCGGCGCGCCGATCGCAGATCGAACCGCTCGCCGAGCAGGGCAAGGCGAGCGCCAAGACCGCCCTCTGGGCGATGGAGCACGCCACCCTGATGCTCGCGACGAGCCAGCTCGGCATCACCGTGTGCTCGCTGCTCATCCTGAACGTGTCGGAGCCCGCCATCCATCATCTGCTGGAGGGGCCTCTGCATCTCACCGGGCTTCCCGAGGAGGCCGTGGGCACGATCGGCTTCATCATCACGCTCGTGCTGGTGTCGTTCCTCCACGTGGTGTTCGGCGAGATGGTGCCGAAGAACCTCTCGTTCTCGGTGCCCGACCGGGCCGTGCTGCTGCTCGCGCCGCCTCTCGTGGGCATCGCGCGGGTGTTCCGGCCGATCATCGTCGCGCTCAACTCCACGGCGAACGGCGTGCTGCGCCTGTTCCGGGTGGAGCCGAAGAGCGAGGCGGCGAGTGCCTTCACCCTCGACGAGGTGTCGACGATCGTGGCGCAGTCCACCAAGGAGGGCGTGCTCTCCGACCGCACCGGAACGCTCAGCGCCGCCTTCGAGTTCACGGCGAAGACCGTCGCCGATGTCGCGGTGCCGCTCTCGGGGTTGGTCAGCCTTCCCCCGGGGGCGACGCCGGCCGATGTGGAGCACGCGGTCGCCAAGCACGGCTTCTCGCGGTACCTGATCGTCGACGCCGACGGGCTGCCGACGGGATACGTTCATCTGAAAGACGTGATCGACCTCGACGACGACGAGTTCGACGACCCGATTCCGGCCAAGCGCATCCGGCAGCTGCCGTCGATCTTCGAGAAGACCGACCTCGAAGACGCGCTGGCGTCGATGCGCCGCTCGGGTGGGCATCTCGCCCGCACCTTCACCGAGTCGGGGCAGACGAAGGGCGTGCTGTTCCTCGAGGACATCATCGAGGAGCTCGTGGGCGAAGTGCAGGACGCCACGCGCCGCTAGGCGTCAGCGAGGTCGCGCAAGGTGCTCCCGCTCTCAGGAGGGGGAGCACCTCGCGCGACCCGTGCGCCGGCGGGCGGGGATGCCTGTCAGCCGACGGTGCCGCCGTCCTGCTGGCTCTGGTCGGGGACCGTGCCTTGCTGGGGTATGGTTCCGCGGCCAGGCCCCGTGCCGTTCTGGCCGGGGAGGCCCTGGCCGCGGCCCGGCTGGCCGTCTCCCATCTGGCCGCCTCTGCTCTGGCCGTCCCCGGGGAAGCCGCGCGTCTCACTCGAGCCAGGGCCACCGGCAGTGCCGCCGCCGAATGCGGCGATACCGAGGCCCGTGGCGAGGCCGCCGCCGAACAGCACGAGGGCGATCGCCACGGCTCCCGCGGCGATGCCGGCGATGGCCCAGCCGCCGAGTCCCCGGCGTGCGCGCGGCGGACGCGGGGGAGCGGGCGGCACGGCGCCCGGGACGGGGTGGCCGGGCACGCCTCCGGCGGGGGTGGCCACCCACAGCGGCGGCGCTGACGGGTCAGGCCGGCCGGGGACGGCGCCGGCCGCAGCGGGCACCCACACGGGCGGAGCGTTCGGATCGGGCTGGGCGTAGTAGCCGGTCGTCGCGGACGGGTCGTGCTGCGGCGTGGGGACCGGCGTGGTCGGTGCGATCGGCACGGCGGCGGTCTGCGTGGCCGGATCAGTCTGCGTGGCCGGATCCCCGGCGGCCGGCTGCGCTGCCGCCTCCGGGGCGGTCGGAGTCTCGTTGTGAGGGCGGGTGGGGTCTGATTCGTTCATGGGGCGAGGATGGACGACCCGCCTGTGCGGAGCCTTGCGCAGGCACTCGCATCGGCTATGAGTTCCGGCTCCCTACCAGGCTCGGCCCGAGCCGGACGACGGGCGCGCCCGTTCGTACTGCGACGGCCAGTAGTCGATGTCGACCCCGAGCTCGTAGGCGGCCCGGAGCGGGAAGTGGGGGTCGCGCAGCAGCTCGCGAGCGAGCATCACCGCGTCGGCCTGTCCCGAGTCCACGACGTCCTCGGCCTCGGCGGGCGTGGTGATGAGGCCGACCGCCGAGACGGCGACGCCTGCGGCATGCTTCACCGAGGCCGCGAACGGCACCTGGTACAGCGGACCGACCGGGATGGGGGCGCCGGCCACGTTGCCGCCGCTCGAGATGTCGAAGAAGTCGGCTCCCGCATCCTGGGCCCACCCGGCCACGACCGCGGTCTGCTGCTCGTCCCATCCGCCCTCGGTCCAGTCGCTCGCCGAGAAGCGCACGAACAGGGGCAGTTCGTCGCCGAGCTCGGTGCGCACGGCGGCCACCACCTCCAGCAGCAGGCGCGCACGGTTCTCGAGCGAGCCGCCGTAGGCGTCGTCGCGCCGGTTCGAGAGCGGGGAGAGGAACTGGTGCAGCAGATAGCCGTGGGCGGCGTGGATCTCGACCACGGCGAAGCCGGCGTCGACCGCGCGGCGGGTCGCGGCCGCGAAGTCGCGCACGACGCCGGCGATGCCGTCCAGGCTCAAGGCCTCGGGCACGGCGTAGTCCCCGAAGGCCACGGCCGAGGGCGCCACCGTCGGCCAGCCGCCGTCGGCCGCCGGAACGCTGCCCCGCTCGGGGTTCCACGGCCGGAAGGTCGAGGCCTTGCGGCCGGCGTGGGCCAGCTGGATGCCCGGCACGGCCCCCTGCGCGGTGAGGAACGCCGTGATGCGGGAGAAGGCGTCGCGCTGGGCATCGTTCCAGATGCCGAGGTCCTGCGGGGAGATGCGGCCCTCCGGCGAGACGGCCGTGGCCTCGGTCAGCACCAGTCCGGCGCCGCCGACGGCGAACGACGCGAGGTGGGCGAAGTGCCAGTCGCCGGGCATCCCGTCGCGCTCCTCGGCGGAGTACTGGCACATCGGCGCCACCCACAGTCTGTTGCGGAAGGTCACCGCTCGCAGGGACAGGGGCGTGAAGAGCGCAGGTGCGGGCACGGAGGGCCTTTCGAGAGGGGCTGCGGCGATCGATGCCGGCTCTTCGATTATGCCCCGGCGGGAACCCCGCTCCGCCGATGACAGGGTCCGGGACCTCCCTCCCGCGGGCAACCGGCCTATCGTGGAGCCATGAGCCCCTACCCCGACTCCGGAGCCGATGAGGAGCGCGTCGACTGGCGCGACTGGAACGAGCTCGCCGCCGCCCAGTGCATCGCGGTGCCGCGGGCGGCCGACGACAAGTACGCCCGGGGCGTGCTCGGCGTGGTGACGGGCTCCGTCGAATATCCGGGCGCCGCGGTGCTCGGCGTCGAGGCGGCCGTGCGCACGGGGCTGGGCATGGTGCGCTACCTCGGCCCGCGGCTTCCCGCCGAGCTCGTGCTGCGCGCCCGCCCCGAGGTCGTCACCGCTCCGGGCCGGGTGCAGGCGTGGCTCCTCGGTTCCGGCATGGACCCCGCACGTCGCACCGACGAGGCGAAGGGCCTCCTCGACGCGGCCCTGGCCGGCGGCGAGCCGCTCGTCATCGACGCCGGCGCCCTCGACCTCGTGGGCGCCGTCACTGCGCCCGCCGTTCTGACTCCGCATGCCGGCGAGCTCGTGACCCTGCTCTCCGCCGCCGGGGTCGAGGTCGACCGGGCCGCGGTGAACGCCGACCCGCAGCGCTGGGCCGCGTCGGCGGCGGATGCGACGGGTCACGTCGTTCTGCTCAAGGGCCGGGTGACGCACGTCTGCGCCCCGCTCCGGCTGGGCCGGGCCGACGGCGGAGGACGGATCGCCGCGCGCGTCGAGGCGCCCTCGAGCTGGGCTGCCACGGCGGGCTCGGGCGACGTGCTCGGGGGCGTGGTGGGGGCGCTGCTCGCCACGCATGCCGACAGTATCCGCGACGATCCCGCGCTCCTGGTGTCCCTCGCCGCGACCGGCGCCTACGTGCACGCCTGGGCGGCGGACCGTGCCGCCGACGGAGGCCCCATCGCGGCGCTCGACATCGCCGAAGCGGTGCCTCGCATCGTGGCGCGCCTGGCCGGAGGCGTGGCGCACTGATCCCGGCCGCAGCCGCTGCGAGGATGCGCGGCGGAGTCAGTCGCTGAGCGTCGCGACGATGTCGACCACGATGTACGCCGTGCCCGAGAATCCGACCACCCCGATGCTCGGCACCGCGATGCCGTAGGAGGCCAGGTCCACCGGGATGCTGCCCGACATGTGCCCGCTCGACTCGTCGAAGTGCACCTGAACCTCGGCGTCCACTTCGTTCGTGACGCCTCGGAGGCTCAGGGCCCCGGTGATCGGCACCGTCTGCGCGGGGATGTCCTGCGGATCGGCCGAACCGGCCGACGCCGGCGACAGCTGCACGGGGGAGGTCAGCACGAAGGTCGCCGTGGTGTTGCCGCCCGCGAGCACGAGGGTGCGCAACAGGTCGTCCTGCCGGCTGTCGTCGCTCACGAGCGTGGCGAGGTCGACCATGAACTCGGCGTCGGTGAGCTCGCTGCCGGCGCGCACGATGAGCCCGCTGAGCTGGGAGGTGTGCCCGCTCAGCTCCGAATCGCCGAGGGTCGGCAGGCGGTAGCCCACGGTCGAGCCGCTCGCGATCTGCCACGAGGTGGCGGAGCCGCCGGCCTGGCCGGCCGAGGCGTCCGCCGGGGCGTCGTAGACGGTGGGAACCACCTGCCGCAACGAGGCCGTGGGGTCGAGCGCCAGATTGCGCCCCAGGATCGGCATCGCCACGACCGCCACGGTGCCCACCGCGACCGCGCCGGCGAGCAGCACGACGGCGATCTTGAGGGTCTTGTACACAGGCGGCTTCCGGAACGACGGGTCGGGGAGGGAGGGGCTGGGGGTGAGCGGCGCGCTCGCGCTACAGTCAAGCAAGCGAAAGTGGTCGGTGGCTGGGAGTGGGCGGAGCGACACCTGAATCGCCGGTCACGGCACACTCAGACAGCGCAGAATAGGATGACGGACGTGCTGATACGCGTACGACGATTCGCGGCCATGCCAGCCGTCCTCTGGTGCGCGTTCCTCGCGACTCACCTGTGGCTCGGCTATGACGGCCTCTACAATCCCAACGAGCCCTTCGGCGACGTGACCGGGGTGTACCTCCCCTGGGTGCAGCAGTCGCTCGACGGCTTCCGCCTGGGCATCGACGGCCCATGGGTGTACCCCATCCTCGCCTTCCTGCCGATGCTGGCCTCGATGGTGCTGGGCCCCGGCCTCTACGGGGTGGGCTGGATGATCATGGTCACCCTCGCCGACGCCGCCATCTTCGCCTATCTCATCACCCGCGTCCGCCCAGTGATGGCTGCGCAGGGCAGCGCCGCCGACGAGGCCGTCGACCCCGCCGTCGTGGACTACGCCACCGAGACCTCCCGCCGCATCACCGCGGCCTGGTGGTGGCTGGGCTTCCTGTTGCTGCTCGGTCCCGTCTCGCTCGGCCGCATCGACATCTTCACCGTCGACCTCGTGATCGCCGGGCTGCTCGTCGTGAGCACCCGTCCGGCCCTGGCCGGCGTTCTGCTCGCCCTCGCCACCTGGGTGAAGGTGTGGCCGGCGGCCATCGTCGCCGCCGCGGTCATCGCGGTGCGCCGGCGCTTCCGCGTCGCCGTGGGCGCCGTCGTGACGCTCGTGGGCGTGGCCCTCGTCGCCTTCGCGTTCGGCTCCGGACTCAACGTCTTCAGCTTCATCAGCGAGCAGAACGGCCGCGGGATGCAGGTGGAGTCGCCCGCCTCGACGCTCTGGATGTGGCTAGCCTTCGCGGGGGATCGCTCGCAGGTGTTCTTCGACAGCCAGATCATCACCTTCGAGGTCGCCGGCCCCGGCTCGGGCGTCGCGGCCAAGCTCATGACGCCGCTGCTCGTGGTCGCCGTCGCGGCCATCCTGGTGCTCGCCTTCCTCGTGGTGCGCTCCGGCGCATCCGCCACCGTCGTGCTGCCCCCGCTCGCGCTCGCCCTGGTGACCGCGCTGATCGTGTTCAACAAGGTGGGCTCACCCCAGTTCATGGTGTGGCTCTCCGCGCCGATCATCCTCGGCATCGCCACCCAAGGCAGGCGGTTCTTCGTGCCCGCCATCGTGGCGTTCGTGATGGGCGGCCTCACGCAGATCATCTACCCCATCGCCTACGACTGGGTGATCGGGCTCGACCCGGTGCTGCTCACGGTGCTCACCGTGCGCAACCTGCTCACCGTCTCGCTCCTCGTGATGGCCGTCGTCATGCTGTGGAAGAGTAGGAACACGACGAAAGAGGTGCAGAGCGATGCTGGTGGCATTTTCCGTGGCTCCTTCCGGCGGACCGTCGCCGGACGCTAGCGTTCACGACGCCGTGGCGGCCGCCGTCGAGGTGGTGCGCGCCTCCGGGCTCCCGAACCACACCGACTCGATGTTCACCACCATCGAGGGCGAGTGGGACGAGGTGTTCGACGTCATCAAGCGGGCGACGGATGCGGTGGCCGCGTTCGGTCCGCGCGTCTCGCTCGTGCTGAAGGCCGATATCCGGCCCGGTCACCGCGGTGAGTTGACCGGCAAGGTCGAGCGCCTCGAGAAGGCGCTCCAGGAGCGCGAGGAGTAGCTGCCGGCGGCTCAGCCGGGCAGCACGTCGTCTTCGAAGTCCTCGGCCGACTGGTTCGCGCGGTACTCGTCGCGGGGGAGCAGGCCGTCCTGGATGGCGCGCTTGCGCAACGCCACCTTGGTGCCCACGTCGATGCCCACCAGGCGGTACTTCTCACGGATGCGCTTGAGGTAGGACTTCGCCGTCTCCTCCGAGATGTCGAGGGCCTTCGCCACCTGTTTCACCGGCTCGCCGCCGCCGTAGAGCGCCATCACGCGGCGTTCCTGCGCGCTGAGGCGGGGTGCTGAGTCGAGATCGTCGGCCGCGAGAGCGAGGTCGAGCTCGGTCGAGATGAAGCTGTCGCCGGCGGAGGCGGCACGGATGGCCTCCACGATCATGTCGGCCTCCTCGCTCTTCACCAGGTAGCCGAGGGCGCCCGCGGCGATGGCCTCGCGAACCACGACGGGCTCCGAATAGGTGCTCATCAGCACGGTCTTGACGCCCGCCGACTTCAGCGCCCGCAGCTTCACCGAGACCGGCAGGTTGTCTTTGAGATCGAGGTCGAGCAGCACCACGTCGACCGGGAACTCCGGGTGCGTGAGCAGATCGGGCCAGGTGGTGACCGCGGCCACCATGGAGATGTCGTCGGCAGCCCCGCGGATCCACTCGGTCAGTGCGCCGAGCAGCATGCGATGGTCGTCGACGATCGCCAGGCGGATCGGTTCGCGGCTGATGGTCACCGGGGGTCTCCTTCCGTCCGGCTCACCGCGAGGCGTCCGGAACGACAACATGGGCGTCGACTCTGACTCGCAGCCGACCCGTACGGGCGTCGACCGAGTACGGTCCGACTCGGGCGAGGGCCGACCAGACAGCCGGATCGATGCGGCGGCGGGTGATTCCGCCGACCGAGATGGCTATCGGGAGCACCATACTATCGTCTGGCGCAGGCCGACTCGTGGTGTCCGGGCGTCCGATCGTCAGCTCGATGGTGGGGCTCGAGCGGCCCGACTCGTCGATGACGAGCCAGATGGCCGAGAGCAGGCCGTCGCGCTTGGGCGGGTCGAGGTAGCCGGCGAGCCCGTCGGGGTCGTTGAGGGTGACCGCCGGAGCCAGGTACTCCGACTCGCTGATGGCGTGGTGCAGCCAGGTCTCGCGGCGGCCGGCCACGAGCATCCGGCGCAGGTCGGTGGCGAGCGTGGATGCGGTCGTCGCGAGCTCGCGGTCGAGCGGGAGCGCCGCGCGTCCGCCCGCGACATCCTGCAGCAGCTCCTCGGCGGCGAGGTCGAGTCGGGCGAGCTCGGAGGAGGCGAGGATGCCGAGTCCGTAGCGCGGGGCGCTGATGGTACTCTCGGCGACCGTGCGGTCGAGCTCGCGCTGCACGAGCTGGCCGAAGGCGCGCACCACGGCGATGCCCGCGAAGACCGGCACCACCGTGAGGGCGAGTTGCGACACCCCGACAGCGGGCCCGCCGGGCTGGAGCAGGGTGTAGGCGACGAGCGCCGCGAGCGAGAGCGCGGTGAGGCCGATCGTGGCGATCACGATGTTCGCCATCGGCCGGAAGGTCACGCAGGCCAGCAGCGTGGCGCCCACGCCGATCCCCACGGTGAGCTGGTCGGCGGGCGCGCCCGCCGAGGCGAGCGCCGCGTAGTCGAGTGCGAGCGCGCCGGCGTCGACAACGAGGAGGGCGGCGAAGGCCCAGCGGGGCAGCATTCCGCGGTTGCGCCGCGAGAGCAGCACGGCGGCGGCGAACGCGGCGAGCACGAGCATCCAGCCCAGAACCGAGAAGGGCCGGATGCCCGTGGCGGGCCAGAGCCAGCCCAGCGCGATGATCCCGCGGCCGAGCATGATGACGCCCACGATGACCGCGCCGATGCCGAGGTAGCCCACGCCGAGACGGGAGTCGCGCTCGATGTCCATGCGCACGGCGTCGACGGCGCGCGGGCCGATCCGCCGCGCACGCACGAGCTGGGTGAGCATCCCGTCGTGGGGCGCCGTGGCGCGAGCGCGGCCGCGGCCCTGGCCGGGGGCGCTCACTTGGGCACCTCGAGCACGACCGTGGTGCCGGAGCCCGGCGCCGAGAACAGGCGCACCTTGCCGCCCACGTCGCGGATGCGCGCGATCACCGATTCGGCCAGGCCCAGCCGACCCACGTCGACGGCCTCGAGATCGAAGCCCACGCCGGAGTCGGTGACCATGGCCCGCACGGTGGTGTCGTCCTCGGTGATCGTGACGTCGGCGGAGCCGACGCCCGCGTGGCGTCGCACGTTCTCGAGGCATTCGGAGAGCGAGAGCAGGAAGGCGTCGAGCACGTGGCTCGGCAGCAGGATCTGGCCCGCGCCGTGCCAGGCCACGTGCAGGCCCATGCGGCCGAACCGCTGCTTCACCGACTCGAGGGTGTGACCGAGATCGCTCGTCTCCACCGGCTCGAGCGTGTAGCCGCCCGAGGAGCGGGGCATCGGGGTCCCCCCGAGCCGCAGCTGGCGCAGCAGGCGCGCGTCTTCCCCGGCCTGGTTGCGCAGGGCGTCGGGGTTCACTCCGATGCCGGAGTGCGCGAGCAGGGTGAGGGTGGCGAGCACCGTGTCGTGAAGCAGGCGGGCCCCGTGCCGGCGCTGCGCCTCGAGCTCGCTCGCCTGCCGTTCGAGCGCGTGGGCGCGGCCGAGGCGCGCCATGCCGCTGAACGCGCGGGCGAGGCTGGCCGCGAGCCAGGCGGCCGCCACGAAGAGCGAGAGCCAGCCCACCAGCAGCGACAGCACGACGAACACCGAGTGGCCGACGCCCCAGGTCACGAGCACGGTGAGCACGAGCACCGGGAGGTAGGCGGCGACGACCAGCCAGCCCGTGCGGGTGGAGGCGACCACGGCGGCGATGAGCGAGGGGAACGCCGTCGACGCGAAGAGCACGATGCCGTTCGTGGTCTCGACGTTCGGCGGTTCGGTGCCCGGCAGCAGGAAGGCGCCGATCGCCGAGAGCGCCAGGAGGTAGGTGGCCGCCGCCCAGGGCCAGGAACGCGATTCGCCCACGAAGTAGAAGGCGACGATGGTGAGGGCCATCAGGACGAGGCTCGGCAGGTAGCGCTCCGGATGCCCGAGGTTCGGCACGGCGATGCAGACGATCGCGGCGGTGGTGAAGGTGGTGCCGAGGTTTCGGGCGGAGCGGCTGAGGAGCTTGCGGCGCTCCCGCGCGGAACGGGGCATCAGCGACGTCCGGCGAGGGCGGGACTCCGAAGCGGATGCACAGGAGAATGATACAGGCGCATCGTGTCCCCTGAACTGGGGCGGGTGTCCGTCGACAGCTGTCGCTAGCCTGGGTTCAGACCTGGGGGGAATTGGCAGGGGAACCGTTGGCAAGGCGGTTCCCCGGCCGCACTTCTTGAACCGGCCGGTCTCCGCGGCTCGTGGTGCGGCTCGTCACTCCGCCAGCAGCCGCGCGATCTCGCGGCCCACGATGTCGAACTCGATCAGGAACCCGTCGTGGCCGAACTTCGACTCGATGACCACCGGATCCGTGCCGTCGAGCGTGTCGGGCAGGTGCGCCGCGATGAACTCCTGGTCGGCCACCGGGAACAGGCGGTCGCTGTCGATGCCGACGACGAGGCTGCGCGCGGTCACCGACTCGAGTGCGGACACCACGCCGGCCCGGCCCCGGCCGATGTCGTGGGAGTTCATGGCCTCCACGAGCGTGATGTAGGTGTTCGCGTCGAAGCGCCGGGTGAACTTGTTGCCGTGGAAGTCGAGGTAGGACTCCACGGCGAAACGCCCCCCGCCGCCGAGCGGGCTGATGCCGCTCTGCCAGCTGCGCTGGAAGCGGTCGTTGAGCTCGGAGGGGCTGCGGTAGTTCAGCAACGCCATGCGCCGGGCGAGCGCGAGGCCCTGGTGCGGACCTTCGCCGTCGGGGGCGTCGTAGTAGTCGCCGCCGTGGAACAGCGGATCGGCCCGGATGGCCTGCACCTGCACCGAGTTCAGCGCGATCTGGTCGGCCGAGCTCAGGGCCGGCGCGGCGATGACGGCGAGCCGCTCGACCGCATCCGGGTAGGCGACCGCCCACTCCAGGGCCTGCATGCCGCCCATCGAGCCGCCGATCACGGCGAACCAGCGCTCGATGCCGCGACACTCGGTGAGCTCGTGCTCGGCCCGCACCTGGTCGGCGATCGTGGTGAAGGGGAAGCGCGGGCCCCACTCGAGCCCGTCGGGGGCGGTGGAGGAGGGACCTGTCGTGCCCTGGCAGCCGCCGAGCATGTTCGGCGCCACCACGAACCAGCGGTCGGTGTCGATCGGCAGGCCGGGGCCGACGAGGCCGGGCCACCAGCCGTCGGTCGGATGCCCCGGCTCGGCCGGGTGGTTCAGGTTGCTGTCGCCGGTGAGGGCGTGCAGCACCAGGATCGCGTTGTCGCGGGCGGGGGAGAGGGTGCCGTAGGTCTCGTAGGCGAAGCGCACCTTGGGCAACACCTGGCCGCTCTCGAAGGCGAAGTCGCCGATGTCCGCGAAGCGCCGCCGCCCCACCGGGTCGCCCTCGCGCCAGGCCCCGGAGGCCGGTGGCTTGCCGAGCACAGAGCGGATCTGCGCCTCGGTGATGAACCCGCTCGGAACCGTGTCCTCATTCGTCTGCCAATCCATCGTTCCTCCATTGTGGACGAACGAAGGGCCTGCTGCGTGAATGTTACGCAACAGGCCCTTCTCGACGACCCAAGGTGACCGCGCGGCCGCGCCAGCGACCGCACGGGAACATGTCGCCTGCGCCGCAGAGGCGGCCGCGCAGTAATTAGATGGCGTTCGCCTTCACCGTGTCGCGGGCGGCCGCGAGGCCGGATTCGAGGTCGGCCTTCAGGTCGTCGATGTTCTCGAGGCCCACGGAGAGGCGCACGAGACCCGGGGTGACGCCCGTGGTCAGCTGCTGCTCGGGGGTGAGCTGCGAGTGCGTGGTCGAGGCCGGGTGGATGACGAGCGAGCGCACGTCGCCGATGTTCGCCAGGTGGCTGAACAGCGACAGGCTCTCCACGAAGGTGCGACCGGCATCCACGCCGCCCTTGAGCTCGAAGCTCAGCACCGCGCCGACGCCCTTGGGTGCGTACTTGTTGGCGGCTCCGTACCAGGGGCTCGACGGCAGGCCCGCGTAGTACACCGTGGCAACGTCCTCGTGGTTGTCGAGCCACTCGGCGATCTCCTGCGCGTTCTGCACGTGGCGCTCGATGCGCAGCGACAGCGTCTCGATGCCCTGGATGAGCTGCCAGGCGCTGGCCGGGGCGATCGCCGCACCGAGGTCGCGAAGCAGCTGCACGCGCGCCTTGATGATGTAGGCGATCGGGTCGCCCAGGGCGCCCGTGTAGCTCACCCCGTGGTACGAGGGGTCGGGCTCGGTGAGTCCGGGGAACTTCTCGACGTTCTTCGACCACTCGAACTTCCCGCCGTCGACGATGATGCCGCCGATGACCGTGCCGTGGCCGCCGAGGAACTTCGTGGCCGAGTGCACCACGATGTCGGCGCCGTGCTCGAAGGGACGGATGAGGTACGGCGTCGCGATCGTGTTGTCGACGATGAGCGGCACGCCGGCCTCGTGCGCGACCCCGGAGACGAGACCGATGTCGAGGATGTTGATCTTCGGGTTTCCGATGGTCTCGGCGAAGAAGAGCTTCGTGTTCGGGCGCACTGCGCGGCGCCACTCCTCGGCGTCGTCCTGGTTCTCCACGAAGGTGGTCTCGATGCCGAGCTTCGCGAGGGTGTACTTGAAGAGGTTGTAGGTTCCGCCGTAGATCGACGACGACGACACGATGTGGTCGCCGGCCTCGGCGATGTTGAGCACGGCGAAGGTCTCGGCGGCCTGACCCGAGGCGACCAGCAGCGCTGCTGTTCCGCCTTCGAGCGCGGCGACGCGCTGCTCGACGACGTCCTGCGTGGGGTTGTGGATGCGCGTGTAGATGTTGCCGAACTCGGCCAGCGCGAAGAGGTTCTTCGCGTGGTCGGCGTTGTTGAACACATACGACGTGGTCTGGTAGATCGGCGTGGCCCGCGCGTTGGTGGTGGGGTCGGGCTGTGCGCCGGTGTGGATCTGCTTGGTCTCGAACTTCCAGTTCGCGGCGTTCTCGCTCATGGACTTCTTCCTGAAACTCGGGGGATTGGACTGTTTGGAAGAGTAGAGAGCGCCGTCTCCGCGGTCAATCGCGGCGGACACGGGGCGTAACAGGGCGGTCTCGAGCACCCCTCGCGGCCCGTTACCGTTGGAGGACGGAAGGGACCGGGGTGGTCCCGGTCGTGAAGGGCAGCGGATGAAACGCGCGGTTGTGACAGGGGCGAGTTCGGGAATCGGGGCGGCGACGGTGCGCGCCCTCCGGGAGCAGGGCTGGAGCGTGGTGGGCGTCGCCCGCCGGGCCGACCGCCTCGCGGAGCTCGCCGCCGAGACCGGGGCGGAGGTGTTCGCCGCCGACCTCACGAAGCAGGCCGACGTCGACGCGCTGCATGACTTCCTCGCCCGCACCGGCGGGGTCGGCGCCCTCGTGAACAATGCGGGCGGCGCCATGGGTCTCGACACGGTCGAGCACGGGTCGATCGACGACTGGCAGTGGATGTACGACATCAACGTGCTCGCCGTGAAGCGGGTGACGAGCGCGCTGCTGCCGCTGCTGCGCGCCTCGGTCGAGCCGGGCGGTTCCGCCGACATCCTCACCGTCTCCTCGACCGCCGGGCACTACTCCTACGAGGGCGGCGGCGGCTACAACGCGGCCAAGTTCGCGGTGCACTCGATGATCGAGGTGCTGCGCCTGGAGCTGAGCGGCGAGCCGATCCGCGTGCTCGAGATCGCGCCGGGCATGGTGAAGACCGAGGAGTTCTCGCTCAACCGCTTCCGCGGCGACGCGGGCCGTGCCGACTCGGTCTACGAGAACGTGCCCGATCCGCTCTCCGCCGACGACGTGGCCGCCACGATCGTGGCGATGCTCGGCATGCCGCCGCACGTGAGCCTGGACCTCGTGGTGATCAAGCCCGTGGCGCAGTCCTCGGTGTACAAGGTGGCGCGCGGTCCGCTCGTGGTGCGTTCCCCCGAGACGGAGTAGTCCGCGGCGAGGAGCCGGCTACCGCGCGGCGGCGGCCGGCTCCTCGAGCGGCACCGCCGCATCCGCGAAGGCGAGCTTCGGCACGAAGAACAGCAGCACAGCGGCCACCACCGCGCCACCGGCGCAGATGGCCCACACCGTCATGTAACCGGAGAGGCTCGAGGCCGTGGCCGTCACGGCCTGGGACGCCCCCTGGAACAGCACCACGCCGAACACCGCCGAGGCGAACGAGCCGCCGATGGTCTTGGTGGTGTTGGTGAGCCCGGCGGCGATGCCTGTCTGCCCGATCGGCGCAGCGGCCGCGGCCGCGGCCGGCAGCGCGCCCACGAGGGCTCCGGAGCCGAGTCCGGCGATGAACATGTTGACGAACACCTGCCAGGTCTCCTGGTGGAACGGCAGGAACATCGCGTAGCCAACGGCCACGAGGATCGTGGCTCCGATGAGCGCGACGCGCGGACTCGCCAGCCGCGAGAACAGTGGGAACAGCAGCGCACCCACGATCATCGAGATGAGGTAGACGCCGATCAGGATGCTCCGGCTCGTGGCCCCGAGCCCCAGCCCGTAGCCGTTCACCGGGTCGGTGCCCGCGAAAGTGCTGAGCGGCGCCTGCGCGCCGAGCAGGCTGATGCCGATGAGCCCGGCGGTCACCTGCACGGGCCACATGGTCGGCTGACGGAGCACGCGCAGATCGATCGCCGGATCCGGCTGGCGCAGCTCCCAGCGACCGAATGGCAGGAACGCGAGCACGCCGAGCGCCACCAGCGCCCACACCCACCAGGTTCCGGGCCCGTTGATGCGCAGGAAGGTGAGCCCGCTCGTGATCAGCAGGAGGGCGAAGGTGAGCATCGTGAAGCCGACGATGTCGAGCTTGCGCCCCGCCTGCGGCGTCGACTCCGGCACCCCGAAGAGGATGGCGAAGAAGACCAGCGTCACGGCCACGGCGGGCACCGCCATGGTGAGCGGCACGTTCTCCCCGAGGGCGCCGAACACCACGCCGCTCGCGAGCGCACCGATGATGGCGCCCGCTTCGAGCGCGACCACGAGCAGGCCCGCGGCCCGCCGGGTCTGCGAGGCCGCGCGCCCGGTGCGCCGGCCGCGGTCGAAGATCAGCGCCACCTCGAGCGGCAGCCACACCACGTAGAAGCCCTGCAGGGCCCAGGCGATGAGGAAGCTCGTGAAGTCTCCGGCCGCCACGAGCCACCAGCTCGCTCCGGCCGTCACCACGGTGGCGATCAGGAGGATGCGCCTGTGGCCCATCATGTCGCCGAGCTTCGCCAGGACGGGCACCACGATCGCCGAGAGCAGCAGCTGCGCGGCTTCGAACCAGTTGAAGTCGGCGTCGTGGATGCCGAGGTGCTTCACCAGGTCGGGGATGAGCGGCACGTAGTAGCCCTGGAGGATGCCGCTCGTGATCTCCACGAGGAACAGGAACCCGATCAGGGAGGCGGTGACGCCGATCGCGCCGGATCGGAAGCCCGGCACGCGGGGCGTCGTCGAAGTCATGAACGGATGCTATCCCGCGTCTCGGAGGCGGGCACGGATTCCGGTAGCCTTGCCTCCATGAATTCGAGCGTAGACCTAGAGCCCGTTGCTACTCCGGAACGCGAGGTGCTCGGCTGGCTCGAGTTCGGCGACGCCTCCCGCTCGCTCGCGCGCGACATCGTGGAGTCGGGGTTCAAGCCCGATTTCGTGATCGCGATCGCCCGCGGCGGCCTCATCCCGGGAGGCGCGCTGGCCTACGCCCTCGGCGTGAAGAGCTGCGGCAGCCTCAACGTGGAGTTCTACTCCGACATCGAGGAGACCCTGCCCGAGCCCATCATCCTGCCGCCGCTGCTCGACAACGAGCCGCTGATCGGCAAGAACGTGCTGCTCGTCGACGACGTGGCCGACTCCGGCCGCACGCTGGCCCTCGTGGTGGAGCTGCTCGAGAAGGTCGACATCACCGTGCGCTCGGCCACCCTCTACATCAAGCCCCGCTCCGTGATCGCCCCCGACTTCCACTGGAAGACCACCGACCGCTGGATCGTCTTCCCGTGGTCAGCGCACCCGCCGGTCAGCGAAACCGACGCCGCGTGAGCATCCATCTGGTCGGCGGCGGCTGGCCGATCGAAGACGACGGTGCGGTCTACCGCCTCTTCTTCGACGAACTCGTCGCCCGCGCCGAAGCGGCCGGAGTGCTCGAGGGCTCCCGCCTCGCCATCGTGCTCGTGCGCGACGGCGACGCCCCGGAGCGCTACGCCGAACTCGTCGCCGCCTTCGAGCAGCTGGCCAAGTTCGTTCCGGTGCCCGTGCTCGCGCCGGAGAACGCGCCCATCGGCCCGGAGAGGTTCGCCGACGTCGACGGCATCCTGGTCTGGGGCGGGCTGACTCCCGCCTACCGCACCTCGCTCGAACCGGCGTTCGGCGAGATCCGGCGACTTGTGGCCTCCGGTGTGCCCTACCTCGGCTTCTCGGCGGGCGCAGCCATCGCCGCCGAGCGCGCGATCGTGGGCGGCTGGAAGATCGACGAGGTAGAGATCGGCGCCGAAGAGGCCGACGAAGACCTCGAGCAGCTCACGATCGCGGCCGGTATCGGCCTGATCGACCTCGCGGTCGACGTGCACGCGGCCCAGTGGGGCACGATCTCGCGCTTGATCGCGGCCACCGAGGCCGGGGCGGTCGACGGCGGCGTGGCCATCGACGAGCACACCGCCCTCGTGGTCGGCGTCGGTCCGCTGCAGGTCGTGGGCCGCGGCAGCGTCTGGAAGGTGACGCCCGACGCCGGGAGTGTTCGGGTGTCCACCGCCGGAGCCGGCGCGAGCTGAGCATGCCCGGTCAGTCCCTCGACGAGCTGGCGGCATCGGGGCGGATGGACGCCGGTTGGGCGTCCGCGCTCTCCCCGGTTGCCGGCACCGTCGCCGAGCTCGGCGATTTCCTGCGCGAGGAGAACGCGGCCGGCCGCGGTTACCTCCCGGCGGGCGAGAACGTGCTGCGCGCCTTCCGTGCGCCGCTCGCGGGGGTGCGGGTGCTCATCGTGGGTCAGGACCCCTATCCCACCCCGGGGCACCCGATCGGCCTCTCCTTCGCCGTCGAACGGCACGTGCGCCCGCTGCCACGGAGCCTGTCGAACATCTACCGCGAGCTGAACGACGACCTCGGCATCCCGCCCGCGCCGCACGGCGACCTCTCGGCCTGGGGCGAGCACGGGGTGATGCTCCTGAACCGCGTGCTCACCGTGCGCCCCGGTGAACCGGGCTCGCACCGAGGCAAGGGTTGGGAGCAGGTGACCGAGCGCGCGATCCGGGTGCTGGTGGAGCGGGAGGCGCCGCTCGTCGCCATCCTCTGGGGCCGGGATGCGGCGAGCCTCGCCCCGATGCTCGGTCCGGTGCCCTTCGTGACGAGCGCGCATCCGAGCCCGCTCTCGGCCCGCCGCGGATTCTTCGGCTCGAAGCCCTTCAGCCGGGCGAACGCGCTGCTCGTCGCGCAGGGCGCCGAGCCGGTCGACTGGAGGGTGGCGTGACCCGCGCGTGCGCCGTCTGCTCCTGGGTAGGCTGAGCGCATGTTGGAAGAGGAGTACCAGCCCCGCCGTCAGCTCCCGCGCGAGCTGCGCGCCCCCGGCCGGGTCGAGCATCCGCCGCTCGAGGTGCCCTTCGAGTACGAGATCCGGGATGCGGTCGAGACCGATCTGCCGTACATCCGCGAGATCTACAACCACTACGTGGCCAACACCGTGGTCACCTTCGACGAAGACGCCATGACGCTCAAGGAGTGGCGCCACAAGTTCGCCTGGACGCAGAAGCTGAACTACCCCTTCCTCGTGGCGATGTCACCGTCGGGAACGTTGCTCGGCTTCGCCTACGTCTCGGCCTGGAAGCAGAAGGCCGCCTACCGTCGCACGGTGGAGAACTCGATCTACCTCGGCCCGGCCGCGACCGGCAAGGGGCTCGGCCGGGCGCTGCTCGGCGAGCTCATCACGCGCTCGAAGGCCGCCGGGATCAAGGAGATCCTCGCTGTCATCGCCGACCAGGGCGCCGAGGCCTCGATCAAGCTGCACGAGAGCTTCGGCTTCAAAGAGGTGGGCCGGCTCGGCCGGGTGGGTTTCAAGTTCGGGCACTGGCTCGGCACGGTGCTGCTGCAGAAGTCGCTGAAGTAGCGGCTCAGGCGGCGAGGCCGATCGCGGCCTCGAACGAGGCGAGGCGCCCTTCGGCGGTGGGTGCCACGGGCTGGGTGAGCACGGTCGTGACACCGGATGCGCGGAGCGCGTCGAGTCCGCGGCGCACCTCCTCGGCGGTGCCGATCAGGGCGGTCGAGCGCACGAGGTCCTCCGGCAGAGCAGCGACCGCCGCCTCCGTCTCGCCCGCGAGGTAGAGCTCCTGCACCCGGGTGGCCTCGTCGGCGTAGCCGTAGCGCACGGCCAGGTCGTTGTAGAAGTTCGCCCCGCGGGCGCCCATCCCGCCGAGGTACAGGGCGGTGCGGCGGCGGTGCGGGTCGAGCATCCGCTCGGCGTCGTCGCCGACGTAGAGCGGCAGGCCCACGATCACGTCGAGCGGGCCGAGTTCGGCAGAACGCATGGCCCGGCCCTCGGCGAGGGCGTCGCCCCAGGCGGCCGCCGCCTTGCCGGGGTGGTAGAACACGGGGAACCAGCCGTCGGCGATCTCCGCGGCCTGGGCCACCGCCTTCGGGGTGAGCGCGGCGAGCGAGATCGGGATTCGGGCGCGCACGGGCTTGTTGATGAGCTTGAGCGGCTTGCCGAGGCCGGTGCCCTGTCCCGCCGGAAGGGGCACCGGGGAGAAGCGGCCCTCGTGCACGAGCGGTTCGCGGCGCCAGACCGAGCGGCAGATCTCCACCGTCTCGCGCAGCCGACCGAGTGGGGCCGAGAACGGCACGCCGTGGAAGCCCTCGATCACCTGCGCCCCCGAGGAGCCGAGGCCGAGCTCGAAGCGGCCGCCGGAGAGGTCGTCGAGCCCGGCGGCGGTCATGGCGAGCAGCGTCGGGGTGCGCGAGTAGATCGGCAGGATGGCGGAGGTGAGCGCCACGGTCGAGGTGACGGCGGCCAGGTAGCCGAGCCGGCTCACCGCGTCGAAGGAGTACGCCTCCGAGACCGCGATGAGTCCTGCGCCGGCGCGCTCGTAGTCGCGCACCTCGGCGACGGCCGTCAGGAAGTCGTCGGAATAGTCGATCGCCACGCCCAGGCGCATGAGGGCTCCTTCGCCGTCGTGGCCGCGGGGGAGCGGCCGTGATCGAGCCTAGCGAACGGCCCGGCGAAGCGGTGGCGGGATAGGGTCGGACCATGGCCGAGATCCATGACCTCACCGCTCTCGAACAGTACCGCCTGCTGCAGCGGGGTGAGCTCGGGGTGCTCGAGCTCACCGAGCACTACCTCGAGCGCATCACGCGGCTGAACCCGTCGCTCGGCGCGTTCCACACGGTGAGCGCGGAGGCCGCCCGGGCCCGCGCGGCCGAGGTGGAGGCATCCGTGCCCCGCACCGCGCCGCTCTGGGGGCTGCCGTTCGCCGACAAGGACCTCACACGGCGGGCGGGAGTGCGCACGACCTTCGGCTCGCGGCTGTTCGCCGATTTCGAACCGGAGGAGAGCGACGAGATCGCCCTCCAGCTCGACGCGGCCGGCGGGGTGAGCCTCGGCAAGACGGCGACACCGGAGTTCGGCCTGCCGAGCTACACCGAGACGCTCGTCGCACCGCCCGCCCGCAACCCCTACGACACCACCCGGGGCTCCGGCGGCTCGAGCGGCGGCGCCGCCGTCGCCGTGGCGGCGGGGCTGCTGCCCTTCGCGCCGGGCTCCGACGGGGGCGGCTCCATCCGCATCCCGGCCGCGGCCTGCGGCCTCGTGGGCCTGAAGCCCTCGCGCGGTCTCGTGCCCGCGGGTTCGGGCCTGGATGCGCTGGCCGGTCTCCCTGTCGCCGGACCGATCGCGCGCACCGTGGGCGATGCCGCCCTGCTGCTCGACGGCATGATCGCCCGGCGCGGGGAGCGCATCCTGCACCACCACACCCTGCGGCCGCCCGTCGACGACGACGGGCTGTTCCTCGGCGCGGCACTGCGCGGCGAGGGCCGGTTCCAGATCGGGCTCACCACGGGCTCTCCGTGGGAGACGGCCTACGAGATCGTGCTGGGGGCGGAGGCCGCCGAGGCCCTCGCCGTGGCGCGCGACAGCCTCGTCGCGCTCGGCCACGGCATGGAGGAGTTCGCGCTCGAGCCTGCGCCCGACTACGCCGGGGCCTTCCGGGTGATCTGGCAGGTGGGCGCGGGGGGCATCCCGGTCGAGGAGGGCGACGAGCACCTGCTCGAGCCCCTCACCCGCTGGCTCGTGCATCGTGGCCGCTCCATTCCCGCCGTGGAGCTCGCGCGCGCCCTGGCGACCCTGTCGGCCTACGAGCGCTCGATCATCCGGCAGTTCGAGGGCTACGACGCGGTGCTGATGCCCGCCCTCGCCATGACCCCGCGGCCGCTCGGCTGGTTCGACGCCCACGACGGCGAGCGCAACTTCGCGCAGCAGGTGCAGTACACGCCCTACACCTCGTTCGCGAATGTGAGCGGATTGCCCGCCATCGCGGTGCCGGTGCACCGCACGGCCGAGGGGTTGCCGATGGGGGCGCAGCTCGTGGGGCGCCCCGGGGGAGAGGCGACGCTGCTCGCGATCGCCCGGCAGCTCGAGCGGCGGCTCGGCTGGGGGTCGGTGCATCCGCCGCAGTGGTGACCGGCGCGGATCGTGCTGCGCTGCCCGAGTGTTCTCTCAGAGGTGTGGCAATCCTAAGTAAGGCATGCCTATACTTGCCTCAAATGTATGTGATCGCCTCCGACGCCACCCTCGTCTCCCGTGCAGCCGGCCGCGTGCTCCTCGCCGGCACCGACGCCGACCTCGACGAGTTGCGGGCGCTGGTCGCCAGCCTCCCCGACCGGGCCCAGGGGCAGATCTTCATCGAGGTTCCGGATGCAGCGGCGATCGACCCGATCGCCACCCCGGAGCGCGTCACCGTCACCTGGCTCGCCCGCGACATCCGCTCGGGAGAGATGGGCACCGGTCTAGCCTGCGCCCCCGGCCAGGCCGTGGCCCGCGCCGTGCGCGCCTGGATGGGCGAGATGTCCACCGGCGATCTCGAGCTCGACGGCGCGGCCGTCTGCGTGTGGCTCGCGCCCGGCGTGCCGAACGACTCCGCCGCCGTCTGAGCCGTCCGCCTGGGCCCTGCCGCGCAGGCTACCCGCGTGGCAGGTAGTTGCCGTCTTCGAGGCCGGCCTCGATCTCGAAGTGGTTCGTGAGCGGGTTCTGCCCGGCGAGCGCATAGAGCAGGGGGAACATCATTCCGTACTGCTGCCACTGCCTTCGGTGCACGGCCTCGTGCCGGAGCACGTGCGGCGCGTCGTTGCGGTCGGTCAGGTAGACCCCGCCCACGCAAGTACCTCCGCGGCGGAAGGCCCAGGCGGGCATGCCGACGCACACGAACAAGCCATCCACCCGCCGGATGCGCCCGGTGCCGAGCAGCGCCCCCAGCGCGAGCCCGACCCCGGTCGCGTAGAGGTAGCCGGCCCGGGCCACGGGCGGCGCGTAGAGCACGCTCCGCAGACGTTCCAGCGGTGTCACGCGCTGGCGTCCCGGCCGTACGTCTCGAGCAGGCGCAGCCACACCTCGCTGATGGTGGGGTAGGAGGGCACCGCGTGCCAGAGACGGGACAGCGGAACCTCACCGACCACCGCGACCGTCGCCGAGTGCAGCAGCTCCGACACCTCAGGGCCTACGAAGGTCGCGCCGAGAATCACCTGGCGGTCCTCGTCGACCACCATGCGCGCCGTTCCCCGGTAGCCGTCGCGGGAGACCGAGGCGCCCGCCACGTTGCCGATCTCGTAGTCGACCACCCGGATGCGGAACCCGGCCTTCTCCGCGGCCGCGGCCGTGAGGCCCACCGACGCCACCTCCGGGTCGGTGAAGGTCACCTGCGGAACGGCGGCATGGTCGGCCGTCGCCACATGCCGGCCCCAGGGGCCGGTCACGAGCGACTTGCCGGTGGCGCGCGCCGCGACGACGTCGCCGGCGGCCCGGGCCTGGTACTTGCCCTGGTGGGTGAGCAGCGCGCGATGGTTCACGTCTCCGGTGGCGTAGAGCCACGCGCCTTCGAGCGGCTCTCCGTCGGCACCGAGCACGAGCAAGGTGTCGTCGGTCGTCAGCCACTGGTTCGGCTCGAGACCGATGGCCTCGAGCCCGAGGTCGCCCGTGCGGGGCAGCCGCCCGGTGGCGACGAGGATCTCGTCACCCTCGATCACGGCTCCGTCGGCCAGCGTCGTGCGCACCACGCCGTCGGCGCCGCGCTCCACCGCAGTGGGGGAGACGCCGGTGCGCACGTCGACACCGAGCTCGCGCAGCGAGGCCGTCACGAGCTCGCCCGCGAACGGCTCCTGGTTGGCGAGGAGACCGCCGCGCGAGAGGAGCGTCACCGTGCTGCCGAGCGAGGCGTAGGCGGTCGCCATCTCGCAAGCCACGACCCCGCCGCCCACCACCGTCAGGCGGGCCGGGGCGCTCTGGGCGCTCGTGGCCTCGCGGCTGGTCCACGGCGCGGCTTCCGCGAGGCCCGGGATGTCGGGCAGCAGCGCGGTCGACCCGGTCGACACCACGATGGCGTGACGGGCCCTGAGCGTCGTGACCGTGCCGTCGGCCGCCGTGACCGCGAGCTCCTTCACGCCTGTGAAGACGGCGTGCCCGCGCACGAGCTCGATGCCGGCCCCGGAGACCCAGTCGGCCTGCCCCTGGTCGTTCCAGTCGCTCGTGAAGGAGTTGCGCCGCTCGAACACCGCGGCCGCGTCGACGGTTCCGGTGACGGCAGCCGAGGCGCCCTTCACGTTCTCGGCCGAACGCAGCACCACGCCGGCGCGCAGCAGGGCCTTCGACGGCATGCAGGCCCAGTACGAGCACTCGCCGCCCACGAGCTCCGCCTCGACGAGAGCGGTCGTCATGCCGCCCTGCACCGCGCGGTCGGCCACGTTCTCGCCCACCGCTCCCGCACCGATCACGATCACGTCGTATTCGCTGGTCATTGCTGCTCCTCGCTTCGTGTCATCCCATTCTGCGCACAGATCGCCCTGCGGTGGGCCGGATGCGCGGTGCCGCGCCCGATGGCCGGCCGGATGCTCAGCGCACCAGCGCCGACACGATCCGCAGAATCGTCGGCAGGTCCTCGACCGCGGCCTCGGGCGTCGACGGCGCGAACTCGGTGATGCCGGCGCCCACGAGCGTGAACTCCTCGCGCACCGCGCGGATGGCCGCGGTCAGCTCGGCCGCACCCACGCCGAACGGCTCGGGGAACGCCACGCCGTCGATCTCACCCGGGTCGAGGACGTCGAGGTCGACGTGCAGGTACACCGCGCCGGCGCCGGCCTCGCGCAGGGCAGCGAGCAGCGCATCCGGAGTCGCGAGCTGCGCCGGGGCGAGCATCCGGATTCCCGCCTCGTCGACGAAGGCCGCCTCGGCGTCGTCGAGCGCGCGGGTTCCCGCGAGCACCACCTGGGAGGGTTCGAGCAGCGCCTCGGCGGCCAGCTCGGTGGGTCCGCCGCCGAGCAGGGTGCGCAGCACCATGCCGTGGAACGCCCCCGAGGGCGAGGACTCCGGGGTGTTGAGATCGGGATGGGCGTCGAACCACACGACGGTCACGGGTTCCACCGTGCTCCGCACGGCGTGGCGCACCGCCGAGAGCTCGACGCCGCAGTCGCCGCCGATCACGATCGGCACGCCCTCGACCTCCCGGAGCACGGCATCGCTCGCCGCCGCGATCAGCTCGATCGACGAGAAGCGGTCGACCCCCGTTCCCAGGGACTCACCGGCGCCCGCCGGCACCTCCACCACGCGCGTGGCGGAGGACGGCAGGTCGCCGCGCACGGCCTCGGCGCCGTCGATGAGGCGCATCGCGCGGCTCGAGCCGGAGCCCTGCCACTGGGGAACGACGACGAAGGTCGCAGCCACCGGTTCGGCGCGCCTATTCGCCGCTCGTGACCGCTTTGGCGGCCCCGCCGGACTTGAGTGCCGCGAGGCGCGCCTCCACCTCGGTCAACTCGCCGATGTCGTCGAGGCTCTCGAACTGCGCGTCGAGGCTCGAGGCGTTGAGTTCCTCCTGGCCGCGCACGCGGGCCTCCTCGCGGCGGATCTTGTCCTCGAAGCGGCCGAGGTCGCTGGTGGGGTCGAGCACGTTCAGGTTCTTGAGCGCATCCTGCACCTGACCCTGGGCCTGGGCGGTCTTCGCGCGGGCCACGAGGTTGTCGCGCTTGGACTTCAGCTGATTGAGCTTCTCCTTCATCGAGGCCAGGCCCGACTTGAGCTTCTCGACCGACTCGGTCTGGGAGGCGATCGAGGGCTCGGCGTCCTTGGCCTCGTTCTCCGACTGCAGCTGACGGGTGAGAGCCACCTTCGCGAGGGCGTCGAACTTGTCGGCGTCGGTCGCGTTGCCGGCGGCGCGGTACTCGTCGGCCTTGGTGCTCGCGGCGAGGGCCTTGCGGCCCCAGTCCGCCGCGGCCGCCACGTCTTCGCGGTGGTCCTCCTCGAGCAGGCGCAGGTTGCCGATGGTCTGGGCGATGGCGCTCTCCGCGTCGGCGATGTTCTCGGTGTAGTCGCGCACCAGCTGGTCGAGCATCAGCTGGGGGTCCTCGGCCTGGTCGATGAGGTTGTTGATGTTGGCCTTGGCGAGCTGGGCGATGCGCCCGAAGATGGACTGCTTGCTGGTCATCGTGTTCTCCTTCTGTGCTGGATCGGTGATCTGTGTCGCGTCATGCCCGTGGTCAGAATCGGCCCCCGCCGCCCCGTCGGCCGCCGCCGCCCGAGGAGCCGCCGAAGCCGCCGAATCCTCCGAAGCCGCCACCGTAGCCGCCGGAGCGGCCGCCGCCGAGCAGGCCGCCGATGATGCCGCCGAGCAGGGCCCCGGTGAAGTCGCCCCCGCCCCCACCGCCGGTGGGCATGCCCTGGTTGCCGCCGGTCTGCGCCCAGCTCACGTCCTGCTGCGCCGACGCACTCGCCCGCGAGGCGAGCTGGGCCGCCAGTCCGGCCTCCCGGATCGAGCTCTCGGGGTCGGTGATCGCGACCGAGACGGCCAGGTCGAGGTGGCGCTGGGCCTCGGAGAGCCGGGTGCGTGCATCCGGGCCCACCGCCCCTCGCCGGGTCTGCAGGTAGGCCTGCGCCGCCGCGATCTCGCTCTGCGCCGCGGCGATCGAGCGGTCGCGCTGGGCACCGAGGCGCGTGGCGCGCTCCTGCTCGTCGCGTGCCGAGAGCAGGGCCGCGTCGAGTGGGGCGTCGGCCGCCTCGAGCGTGATGCGGGCGTTGAGCGGGTCACGCGGCCCGGCGGTCTGCGCGCGCTGCAGCTCCACCGAGACGGCCGCGGCGAGGCGGGCGAGCTCGGGGTCGGCGGCGGTTCCGGATGCCTGCACGCGGGCGACCTCGGCGAGGTCCTGCTGGGCGTCGGCGACGGCCGCCGCGAGGGCGGTACCGGCGGCGGCGAGGTCGGACTCGAGCTTCGCCAGCGCGGCCATCAGGGTTTTCGCCTGCACGACGGCCTGCTGCGCCGAGCGGATCTGCACGGCGGCCTCGCCGGCCCGACCCTCCTTCGCGGCGGTGGTGGCCGCCTCGAGCTGCTGCTGCGCGAAGTCACGGAGCCGGTCGGCCTGCTCGACGCTGCCCACCACGGTGGTGAGGGCGGGCGCGTCGTAGCGCGCCGTCAGGCCGGCGAGGCGCTCTCGCGCCTGGGTGCCGCTCCCGGTGAGGGCCTGCAGATCGTTCGTGGCGGCACTGAGCGCCGGAACCGGGTCGCGTTCGAGGTCGCGCAGCGCAGCGAAGGCCTCGGCCTGCTCGTCGAGCTTGTCGGCCGCCTGGTCGCACAGCGCGATGATCTGCTCCGACCACGCGCGGCGCTCCTCGTCGGTGTCGGGCACGGCGTCGTCGAGCTTCTGCTTGAGCGTGAAGGCCTGCGAGAGAGTGCTCTTCACCTCGCCGAGCACCGCGGTGAAGGGCGCGGCGGCCTCGGCGCCGAACTGCGCCACGGCGAAGCCGAGCTCCTCCTCGCTGGTGTTGACGGCGTCGTCGAGGTCGACCAGCACGGCGCCCACCTGGCGGTCGAGCTCCTTCTGGGTGGGCCCCTGGGCGGCCACCTGGGCCGCGGCGTTCGCCGTGACCGTCGTGTCGATGGAACGGCGGCGGCGCAGCACGAGGATCAGCACGATCGCTGCGACGACGACGATGATGACGATGGCGAGCACCCAGACGAGGCCGCCGAAGCCGCCGTCGGAGGGCGAGGACCCGGTCGATCCGGTCGATCCTGTCGCGCCGGATGACCCCGTGGAGCCCGACCCGGCGAGTTCCCGGCCCAGCCCCTGTGCGGCGCCCGCCGCCGCCCCGGCCCAGTCGCCCCGGCGCAGTGCGGGCACGATGTCCTGCGTCTCGATGGTGGTGAGCTGGGTGTCGCTCAGCGCGAAGTCGGAGGCCACCGAGAACTGGTAGAGCCGGTCGGTGGTGGCCACCGCGAGCAGCACGTCGTTCGTTCCGAACTGGTTGACGGTCGCGACCTGCTCGGCCCAGGCCTGACGGTCGGAGGGGTTCGTGAAGCTGTCGGTGTAGACCACGAAGAGGTTCACGCCCTGCTCGGTGGCGAGCGTGTCGATCGCGTCCTGCACCTGTGCGGTGCCGGACTGGTCGAGAACACCCACCTCGTCGACGATGTACCGCCCGTTGAGCGTGACCGGATCGCCCGCGAGGGCCGCGCTCGCGGGGGCGAGCAGCGCCAGGCCGATCGCCGCGACGGCGGCGAGGAGAAGAGTGCGGAGGCTCACCGCTCGGGGAGTCTTGTGCGGGTGTCTCATTGCTGCAGATTCTAGGAGGGCGGCCCGGGGGCCGTCTATGAATCCGGATGTTCTCCCCACGATTCCCGGGAGCCTCCCGGGTGGCAGCTCGGTGCGGTCGTGTGTCGTCCTGTTACGGCGGGGCGTGCATCCGCTCGCCGCCGTCAGCAGGATGGAGCACATGGACTCCCGTGGCCGCTTGAGCGTCGTCGTCGTGACCGACGACCGCCCGCACGCGCCGGAGTACCACGCCTACTCCTCCTTGCTGGCCGGGCGGGCGGTGCGCGGGGCCGCGGCCGCCGGCTGGGAGGTCGACGTCGTGGCCGCCGAGCGCCTGGGGGAGCGGGGCACCCTCCGCCGCACCGACTGCTCGGCGGCGCTCGTGATCCTCGGGGGAGAGGACATCGCGCCGGAGTTCTACGGCGCCGCGCGCGGCTACCGCGGCGAGGGCCGGCACGCCGAGCGGGCGGATGCGGCGCAGCTCGCGCTGGTGCGCCGCGCCCTGGAGCGGCGGACGCCGCTGCTCGGCGTGTGCCGCGGGCACCAGATCATCAACGTGGCACTCGGCGGCTCGCTCATCCAGGATCTCGGCGAGACCGGTGTGCACCGCAACGACGGCGTGCCGATCGAGCGTGTCATGGCGACCCACGCCGTGCGCCTCGCGGCGGACAGTCGGCTGGCTTCCGGACTCGGCCCGGTGGTCTCGACGCAGAGCGCGCACCACCAGGCCGTCGACCGCCTGGGCGCCGGACTCGTGGCTGCGGCCACCGCATCCGACGGTCTCGTCGAGGCCATCGAGCACGCGGAGGCCCCGATCGTGGGCGTGCAGTGGCACCCGGAGGACCCGGGCGCCCCCCGCGGCCAGCTCGCCGCGTTGCTCGCGGGCTTCGCTCGCCCCCTGGCCCTCGCGGCCTGACCGCACCCAGCCACGATCGGCGCTGACCGCATCCGGTCACAAAGCGAGATGCGAACCAGGCACTATAACGCCGCCCACGCGAACTCGGCTGTGCGAAACGCCGGTGAGTTGCTAATGTGATCAGCGTTGCCATTGTGACGAATGTGACTGAAGTGATTCGGTCCTGCGTCGCTCGATCGTTCGGGGGAGTGCTATGCGGGTCACCGCGACAGCCGGGTCAGCCGGCCGGAGGAGCGCTCCGCGGCGAGCCGTCGCCGCCCTGGCGATCGCCTCCGCGGCCGTCCTCGCGGCCACGATGCTCATCGTGTCGCCCGCCGCCGCCACCGACTATCCCTCCTGGAACCAGGTCGAGGCCGCTCGCGCGAGCGAGAGCGCGAAGCAGGCGCAGATCACGGAGATCCAGAACCTCATCGCCGGCATCCAGAGCCAGGTCGCGGCCGCCCAGGCCGCCGCCGACAAGGCCTGGGCCGACGACCAGGCCGCGCAGAACGCCCTCGCCGAGGGCACTCGCAAGGCCGATCAGCTGCAGACGCAGGCGACGGCCGCCGCAGCACAGTCGGAGGCCTCGAACAAGCGCGCCGCGGCCCTCGCCGCCCAGTTCGCGCGGAGTGCCGGCAACGATCTCAGCTCGCGGCTGCTCGTGGCCGGAAGCGACTCGAGCGACTTGCTCTACCAGCTCGGTACCATGTCGAAGCTCAGCGAGACCAGCCAGGGCGTGTTCGACAAGGCCAAGCAGGATGCGAACACCGCCTCCTCGCTGAGCGACCAGGCGGCCGTCGCCAAGCAAGGCCTCACCGTGCTCGCCCAGGCGGCGGATGCGACCCTCGCTCAGGCGCTCGACGCCCAGAAGTCGGTGCAGTCGGCCCTGCTGGAGCAGGAGAACCACCAGGCCGAGCTCAGCGTGCAGCTGACGGCGCTGCAGCAGGACACGATCACCACCGAGCAGCAGTACAACGACGGCGTCGCCGCCGCGAAGGCCGCAGAGCTCGCCGCTCAGCAGGCCGCGGCCGACGCCCTCGCGGCGCAGCAGGCGGCCGAGGAGCAGGCGGCCGCGAGTGGGGGAGGGTCGTCTGATTCGGGTGGCGGCGGCTCCGCCCCTGCTCCGTCGGCGCCGTCCGCGCCCTCCTACGATCCGCCGGCCCAGTCCTACAGCGGCGAGGCCGTGGTGGCCTACGCCGAGCAGTTCGTGGGCGTCGTGCCCTACGGCTGGGGCGCCGACCCGAGCGACAGCTTCGGCTGCGACGGGCTCACGCAGTACGTGTTCGGCCAGTTCGGCATCTCCCTGCCCCGGCTGGTGAGCCGCCAGGCGGCCATGGGCGTGCGGGTCTCGCCGCAGGATGCGCAGGCCGGCGACCTCGTCGTGTGGCCGGGAACGCACATCGGCATCTACGACGGGAACGGCGGCGTCATCCACTCGCCCGACTGGGGGCGCTACGTGACGCACGCCCACAACCTCTGGGGCAGCTTCTACTTCGTCCGGCTGGTCTGAGCACTCGACTGGTCTGAGCGCTCGGCTGGCCCGATCGCTCGCGGCTGAAGCTCAGACCTCGGCGTGCTCGCCGAACGCGGTGACCGACTCCACCGATCCGTCGGCATTGCGCACGATGTGGTCGACCTGGCGCGTCTTCGCCCAGATACGGCCCTCGGCGATCGCCTGGCTACGGATCACGTGCGAGGAGAGATCGGTCTCCTCACCCTGCATACGGTTGTGCCACATGTTGTGGGCGCGATAGGTCTCGACGGCATCCATCAGCGGGCCTTCATTCCTCTTCGAACGGTGTCACGGATGGGTGGTCCGTGTGCTCGGCATTGTAGAGGAAGAAGCGAGTGATCACGCGAGTGTGTCTTTGGTGCCCCCAGTAGGATTTGAACCTACGGCCTTCTGCTCCGGAGGCAGACGCTCTATCCCCTGAGCTATGGGGGCCCGGGGTGCCTGTCCAGGGTAGCAGGATGTGACGGCCTCCCCGGTCATCGAGCACCGGCCGGTCGCCGGCCGGTCGCCGCAGCGGGCGTGCGCGGCCTGCCATTCATGACAGGATCGTCAGCATGCAGCGTTCCGTCTTCGCGAACATCGACGCGACCGTCGATCTCGGCACGACCGTCATCTTCTCCATCGCCGCCGCCCCGGTGGGACCGGCGGCCCGTTTCGCCCACGAACTCGTCGAATACCGCGTCGACGGCCGGCTGATCGAGCCGCTCGAGATCACGGATGCGCACGGCACGCGCCTGCACCAGTTCGACGTGCCGCCGGGCCGATTCACCGCCCGCTACGAGGCCGTCGTGGACGGCGAGGTCGCGCCGGCGCCGGTGGAGCCGGTCGACCTCATCCGCTACCTGAGGCCGAGCCGCTACTGCGAGTCCGACACCCTCATGCCCACGGCCCTGGGGGAGTTCCGCGGGCTCTTCGACCGCGAGCTGCTCGAGGCGGTGAGCTCGTGGGTGGGTTCCGAGCTCAGTTACGTGCCCGGCTCGAGCGCCCCCACCGACGGCGCCGTGCAGACCCTGCTGCTGCGCAAGGGAGTGTGCCGCGACTACGCGCACCTCGTGATCGCCCTGCTGCGCGCGCTCGACGTGCCGGCCCGGCTCGCGAGCGTGTACGCGCCCGGGCTCTCGCCGATGGACTTCCACGCCGTGGCCGAGGCCTTCGTCGAGGGCGCCTGGCACGTGGTCGACGCCACCACGCTCGCCCCGCGCCAGAGCCTGCTGCGCATCGCCACCGGCCGGGACGCCGCCGACACCGCCTTCCTCACCAATCACGGCGGCAACCTGATCCTCGAGAATCTCGAGGTCTCGGCCGTCGCCGACTCCCTTCCCTTCGACGACATCACGAAGCTCGTCCAGCTCCGCTGACCCCGGCGGGTAGGATTGTTCGCCGTGACTCCCGAAGCCCTTTCCGCCGCTCTGTTCGCCATCGTGTCCGACGTGCTCGCCACCCGCGAGAGCGCCGACGGGGGCGAGCGCCTGCAGCTCAGCGAGGCGGATGTGGCGCTCGAGCGCCCGCGCAACCGCGACCACGGCGACTGGGCCTCGAACATCGCGATGAAGCTCGCCAAGCGGCTCGGCACCAACCCGCGGGCCTTCGCCCTCGAGCTGGTTCCGGGCATCCAGGCCATCGACGGCGTCGCCGCGGTCGACGTGGCCGGGCCCGGCTTCATCAACATCACCCTCGACACGGCGGCGGCGGGCGAGATCGCGCGCGCCATCGTCGACGCGGGCGACGCGTACGGCCACAACGCCGTGCTCGCCGGTCACACCATCAACATGGAGTTCGTCTCGGCGAACCCCACGGGCCCGCTGCACATCGGCCACACGCGCTGGGCGGCGCTCGGCGACTCGATCGCCCGCGTGCTGAAGGCATCCGGAGCCGCCGTCACCACCGAGTACTACATCAACGACGCCGGCGCCCAGATGGACGTCTTCGGCCTCTCGGTGCTGCACGCCGCCAAGGGCCTGCCGACGCCGGAGAAGGGCTACCCCGGTCCCTACATCCAGACCCTCGCGCAGCGCGTGCTCGAGGTCGTCCCCGACCTGCTCGACAAGCCCGACGAGGAGGCCGTGGCGATCGCGCGCGACCTCGCCTACGAGTTCCAGCTCGCCGAGATCCAGCAGTCGCTCTCGAACTTCCACGTGCACTTCGACGTGTTCTTCTCCGAGCGCACCCTGCACGCTCCGGATGCGGTCACCGGCAAGACGGCCATCGACGACGCCGAGGAGCGCCTGCGCGCCCAGGGTCACGTCTACGAGGCCGACGACGCCGTGTGGGTGCGCACCACCGACTTCGGCGACGACAAAGACCGGGTGCTCACCCGCGGCAACGGCATCGTCACCTACTTCGCCGCCGACGCGGCCTACTACCTCTCGAAGAAGGACCGCGGTTTCCCCGAGAAGATCTACCTGCTCGGCGCCGACCACCACGGCTACGTCGGCCGCCTCAAGGCCCTCGCGGCCGCCGCGGGCGACGACCCCGAGACGGGCCTCAGCGTGCTCATCGGCCAGCTCGTGAACCTCAACGGCGCGAAGCTCTCCAAGCGTGCCGGCAACATCATCGAGCTCGACGACCTGCTCGACTGGCTCGGGGCCGACGCCCTGCGCTACTGGCTCGCCCGCTACCCGGCCGACTCGCCGCTCGCCCTCGACGGCGAGAAGCTGCGCTCGCGCACCAACGACAACCCGGTGTTCTACGTGCAATACGCCCACGCCCGCACCCGCTCGGTGGCGCGCAACGCGGCCGATGCCGGTGTCACGCGCGCCGATTTCGAGCCGGCGCTGCTCGTGCACCCCACGGAGACCGCACTGCTGGGCGCCCTGCAGGAATTCCCGCGCATCGTGGCGCACGCCGCCGAACTCCGTGAGCCGCACCGCGTGGCCCGCTACCTCGAAGAACTCGCCGGCTACTACCACCGCTGGTACGACGCCACCCGTGTGCTGCCCTTCGGCGACGAGGCGCTCGCGCCCATCCACGGCACCCGCCTGTGGCTCAACGACGCAACCGGCCAGGTCGTCCGCAACGGCCTCGACCTCATCGGCGTCTCGGCCCCCGACCGCATGTAGTACACCGCCGCCGCCCGCGGATGCAGATATGACCAGGAGCGACCCCGAATACGGCGTCGGTCCTCGTCGTTTCTGCATCCGCCAACCGCGCGGCCGCTGTTCACGGGCTGATCGCGAGCCCTGCCCGCCTGTGCCGCGCCGACCACCGGTGCTCCTGCCGCGCCACGAGCTCGCGGATGAGCGCCACCACGCGCCCCCATTGGCTCATCACCTGGTCATAGGTGAGCCGGATCACGGCGTACCCGAGCTCGTGCAGGATGAGGTCACGGCGCCGATCCTCCTCGTAGGCCTCGTCGCTCGAGTGGAACTCCCGACCGTCGAGCTCGATCACGAGCCGGTCGCCGACCAGGAGGTCGACGTATCCGGCGGCGCCGATCTTCACCTGGCTGCGGTACGGGATGTTGTAGCGGTGCAGTCCGAGCCGCGCCTTGGTCTCCAGCCCGGACTGCGCGCCCGGGTCGACGAGATCGAGGTACCGGCGGTAGCTGTTCGGCAATCCGCTCATCAAGAACTCGAGCTCTGTTCTCGAAACGAGATTCTTGTTCAGGGCCGAGTCGAGGGTCACGATCGCATCGGCCTTGCTCTGGCAGACGACGGCCTGCAACAGCGACCACTCGAAACCGTCGACCGGCCCCTCCGGCTCGTCGAGGCCGGAGCCGGGGAGCGTGCGGTGCACGACGACACCCCAGCGTTCAGGGTTCCCGAGTGGCACGGCGCGGTCGTGCGGTGAAGAGAGTCCGCGAGCGCCCGCCGCCACCCGCACGTGCAGCCGCCGGTCGTGAGAGCACCAGATCGTCTCCTCGCGCAGCACGGAGAGGCAGCTCAGGCGACCGCCCACCCGCACCGCGCGCACGACCTTCGCCGGAGCGCCGGGAAGGGCGACCCAGCCCACCCGCACGCGGTCGATCGTTCCCGAGCGCAGTGCGCGCGTGATGTCAGCCATCTGCGCGCCCTGCATCTGCAGCTGCATGGTGGACGCGATGCCGCCCTCGCGGTCGAGCAGCTCTGTAACATGATGCATGCTCAAATACTGCGGCATGTGGTTAGCGGATGCAGAAATGACGTGGAGCAACCCCGAATACGACGTCAGTACGCGTCATTTCTGCATCCGCTGACGCCACCGCCGCGGAGGAGAGTTCTCGTCACCTCGGCGGCGCGATGTCAGGATGGTCGCATGACCGCTGAGTACCCCACCGTGCCCGTCGCACCCGCCCCGGCGCAGTCCCGGCAGAAGCGCCGGAGGCGCTGGCCGTGGTGGGTCCTCGGAGGCCTCGTGCTGCTCGCGGTGCTGCTGGTCGTGGCCGACATCGGCGCGCGGGCCTATGCCCAGGGTCGCGCCGAATCCGAGATCCGCTCGCAGCTGCCCACGAACCTGCAGGGCGACGTCTCCGTCTCCATCGGCGGATTCTCGTTCCTCAGCCAGCTGGTCGCGGGTTCCTTCCACGAGGTGCAGCTCGACGCACCCGCTCTCACCGTCGACGGCGTGCCGCTCGCAGCGCACGTCACCGCGACGGATGTGCCGACCGACCTCTCGAAGCCGGTCGGCGACATCCAGGCCACCGTCACGCTCGATCAGGCCGCCGTCGACTCCATCGTCGCGCTGCCGGGAGATGCGAGCCTCGTGCTCGGCGACGGCGCGGTGTCGTACGACGGCCAGGTGACGGTGCTCGGCCTCACCATCGGCTACCGCATCACCGGCACCGTCCAGGCCTCGGGAACGGATGTCGTCATCCAGCCGCAGTCGGCCGCCCTCACCCAGGGCTCGAACCTCATCGACCTCAGCGGCGTGCTCGGCGGCCTCACGAAGAATCCGATCACCGTGTGCGTCGCGCAGTACCTGCCCCAGGGTGCGACCGTGCAGTCGATCGACGTGACGAGCGGGCAGGTCTCCGCCTCGCTCGCCGCGCAGCAGTTCGTGCTCAGCGAAGACAGTCTCCGCACCCTCGGCACCTGCCCCTAGCGCACGTAACAGGCGGGCAGCGGCATGTGTGCAGCCGCTAAGATCGTCGGTACGTCCGGGTGTTCGCCCCTCGGGCAGGCTTCAGGGACCAAGCCGGGTCCGCTCGCCCTCTCGTGCCCACCGGCCGCCGGCCGTGCAGCATCACGACGACACCCAGCCCTTCCGACGCATCCAGGACAGCCCATGACCTCCAGCCCGCTCGCTCCCGCGTGGCTCGCCTTCCCGGCCGACGCCAACGACCTGCCCGCGCCCATCTGGTCGCGCCATGCCGTGCGCGAGTCCTCGGGCATGCTCTCGATCGGCGGCGTCCCGGCCTCCGAGCTCGCCGCCCGCTTCGGCACCCCGCTCTACGTCGTCGACGAGGCGGATGCGCGGGGCCGGGCCCGCGAGATCCGCGCGGCCTTCGAGACCGAGGCCGCCCGTGTCGGCACGAGCGCCAAGGTCTACTACGCCGGCAAGGCCTTCCTCAGCATCGAGGTGGCGCGCTGGGTGGCGGAGGAGGGGCTCGCCATCGACACGTGCTCGGGCGGAGAGCTCGCGGTGGCGCTGGCCGCCGGAGTTGCCCCGGCGCGCGTCGGGCTGCACGGCAACAACAAGTCGCCCGCCGAGATCGACCGTGCGGTCGCCGCCGGCGTCGGCGTGCTCGTGATCGACAGCGCGGTGGAGATCGGCCGCATCGCCGAGGCCGCCGCGCGTCACGGCCGGGTGCAGCCGGTGCGGCTGCGGGTGAACAGCGGCGTGCACGCGCACACCCACGACTTCCTCGCCACCGCCCACGAAGACCAGAAGTTCGGCGTGCGCCTGGACCAGGCGGCGGAGTACGCCGCCGCCATCCGCGCCGAGGCGGGGCTCGAGTTCCTCGGCCTGCACTGCCACATCGGCTCGCAGATCTTCGGTTCGGAGGGCTTTGCCGAGTCGGCCGCGCGCCTGCTCGAGGCTCACGCGGGCCTGCTCGCCGGAGGCCCGGTGCCCGAGCTGAACCTCGGCGGCGGCTTCGGCATCGCCTACACCGTGGCCGACGACCCCACGCCCATCGCCGAGCTCGCCGCCGCGATCGTCGACTCGGTGGCCCGGGAGTGCGCCCGCCTCGGAATCCCGATCCCCGCGCTCGCCTTCGAACCGGGCCGTTCCGTCATCGGCACCGCCGGCACCACCCTCTACGAGGTCGGCACCGTCAAGCCGGTGCTCGTCACGGTGCCCGAGGAGCCCGGCGACGGCGGCTCCGGTGCCACCGAGCTCGTGCGCACCTACGTGAGCGTCGACGGCGGCATGAGCGACAACGCCCGCCCGGCCCTCTACGGGGCCGACTACTCGGTGCGGCTCGCGAGCCGCGCCTCCGCGGCCGAGCCCGTGCTGGTGCGGCTCGCCGGCAAGCACTGCGAGAGCGGCGACATCGTGGTGTACGCCGACTACCTGCCCGGTGACGTCGAGCCTGGCGACCTGGTCGCGGTGCCCGCCACCGGTGCCTACTGCTGGTCGCTCTCGAGCAACTACAACTACCTCGGCCGCCCCGCCGTCGTCGCCGTGCGCGACGGCGAGGCGCACCTGCTCGTGCGCCGCGAGACCGAGAACGACCTCCTCGCCCGCGACGCCGCCTACCCGGGAGCATCTCGATGATCGAATACCGCAACCTCCGCATCGCCCTCCTCGGCGCCGGCTCCGTCGGCTCGCAGGTGGCACGCCTGCTGCTGGAGCAGGGCGACGAGCTCGCCTCCCGAGTGGGCGCCGGGCTCGAGCTCATCGGCATCGCCGTGCGCGACGTGGATGCTCCGCGCGACACCGACATCCCGCGGCACCTCTTCACCACCGACGCGCACGCGCTCATCCGCTCGGCCGACATCGTGATCGAGCTGATGGGCGGCATCGAGCCGGCCCGCGAGCTCATCCTGCTCGCCATCAACTCGGGCGCCGACGTCGTGACGGGCAACAAGGCGCTGCTCGCCACCCACGGGCCCGAGCTCTTCGACGCCGCCGAGCAGGTGGGCGCGCAGCTCTACTACGAGGCCGCGGCCGGTGGGGCGATCCCCATCATCCGCCCGCTCCGCGACAGCCTCGCCGGCGACCGGGTGCGCCGCGTGATGGGCATCGTGAACGGCACCACGAACTTCATCCTCGACCGCATGGACGTCGAGGGCGACACCTTCGAGAACGCCCTGGCCATCGCCACCGCGCTCGGGTACGCCGAGGCCGACCCCACCGCCGACGTCGAGGGCTACGACGCGGCGCAGAAGGCCGCCATCCTCGCGAGCCTCGCCTTCCACACCGCCGTGCCGGTCGAGGCGGTGCACCGCGAGGGCATCACCTCCGTCACCGCCGCCCAGGTGGAGTCGGCGCAGAAAGCCGGCTACGTGGTGAAGCTGCTCGCGATCTGCGAGCGGCTGACGGATGCGCAGAGCGGCGTCGAGGGCGTCTCGGTGCGCGTGCATCCCGCGCTGATCAGCCGAAGGCATCCGCTCGCCGCTGTGCACGACGCGAAGAACGCGGTGTTCGTGCAGGCCGAGGCCGCGGGCGACCTCATGTTCTACGGCGCCGGCGCCGGCGGCCTCGAGACGGCTTCGGCCGTGCTCGGCGACCTCGTGTCGGCGGCCCGCCGGCACGTCGCCGGCGGCCCGGGGGTGGGGGAGTCCACCCACGCGAACCTGCCGGTTCTGGACATCGGCGCGGTGAGCACGCGGTACCAGATCACGCTCACGGTCACCGACAAGCCGGGTGTGCTCGCGCAGATCGCCGGTCTGTTCAGCGAGCACGGCGTCTCGGTGGAGGCGCTCCAGCAGACCGTCTCCTCCGCCGACCCCTCGCGGTCGGCCGGGGAACCGCTCACCGCTACCCTTGTCATTGTCACGCACGAAGCCAGCGACGCCGCCCTGTCGGCGACGGTGGCGGCTGTTTCGCAGAACGACGCCGTCGTTGCGGTCGAATCAGTCCTACGAGTTGAAGGAGACACGCCCTAGTGGCCGACAGCACCGAACGCATCCCCTCCCGCCAGTGGAAAGGGGTGCTGCGCGAATACGCCGACCGACTCGACATCACCGACGCGACGCCGGTGATCACCCTCGGCGAGGGCGGCACCCCGCTCATCCCGGCGCCGGCGCTCTCCGCCCGCACGGGCGCGAAGGTGTTCGTCAAGTACGAGGGCATGAACCCCACGGGCTCCTTCAAGGACCGCGGCATGACCATGGCCATCTCCAAGGCAGTCGAGCACGGCGCCAAGGCCGTCATCTGCGCCTCCACCGGCAACACCTCGGCCTCGGCCGCCGCCTACGCCACCCACGCCGGCATCACCGCCGCCGTGCTCGTGCCCGAGGGTAAGATCGCGATGGGCAAGCTCAGCCAGGCCATCGCGCACAACGCGCAGCTGATCCAGGTGCAGGGCAACTTCGACGACTGCCTCGACCTCGCCCGCGAGCTCTCGGCGAACTACCCGGTGCACCTGGTCAACTCGGTGAACCCGGATCGCATCAACGGCCAGAAGACGGCCGCCTACGAGGTGGTGGAGGTGCTGCAGGACGCCCCCGACTTCCACATCCTCCCCGTCGGCAACGCGGGCAACTACACCGCCTACTCGCGCGGCTACACCGAAGAGCTCGAGCGCGGCGTCACCACGAAGCTGCCCCGGATGTTCGGCTTCCAGGCCGCCGGATCGGCGCCGATCGTGCTGGGCCACGTCGTGACCCACCCCGAGACCATCGCGAGCGCCATCCGCATCGGCAACCCCGCCTCGTGGGAGCTCGCTCTCGCCGCGCGCGAGGCCACCGACGGCTACTTCGGCGCGATCGACGACGAGCACATCCTGGAGGCGTACCGCATCCTGGCTGCCGAGGTCGGGATCTTCGTGGAGCCCGCCTCGGCCATCTCGGTCGCGGGCCTGCTCGAGCGCTCGGCCGCCGGCGCCATCCCGAACGGCGCCACCGTGGTGCTCACCGTCACCGGCCACGGCCTGAAAGACCCCCAGTGGGCTCTCCGCACGGCCGACGGCGCCGACATCACCCCCACGGTGGTGCCGGTCGACGCGGCTGAGATCGCTGGAGTGCTCGGACTCGCGAAGGCTGCTTCGTGACGCTCGCCGGCCGCTCGGTCACCGTCCGGGTGCCCGCGACCACGGCGAACCTCGGCCCCGGTTTCGATACCCTCGGTCTCGCCTTGGCGCTCTACGACGAGCTCACGGTCACGGTGCGCGACGAGCCCGGCGCCTTCGTGGAGGTGCACGGCGTCGGCGCCGGCGAGGTGCCGACCGATGAGACGAACCTCGTGGTGCGCGCCATCGCGCACACCTTCGCGCACTACGGGCAGGAGCTGCCGGGCCTGCACCTCGAGGCACACAACGTCATCCCGCACGGCCGCGGCCTCGGTTCTTCGGGCGCGGCTATCGTCTCGGGCATCATGGCGGCCAAGGGCCTGCTGGCGGATGCGGTGGAGATCGACTCGCTCGGCCTCCTCGCCCTCGCCACCGAGCTCGAGGGTCACCCCGACAACGTGGCGCCCGCGCTCTTCGGCGGGCTCACCATCGCCTGGGTCACGCCCGAGGGCCCGCAGTTCAAGAAGCTCATCGTGCACCGGGGCGTCTCGCCGCTCGTGCTCGTTCCGCAGGAGACCATGTCGACCGCGCTGGCGCGGAGCCTCCAGCCGGAATCGGTGCCCCACGCGGATGCGATCTTCAACGTCTCCCGGTCGACCCTGCTGATCGCGGCTCTGATCCAGAGCCCCGAACTGCTGCTCGCGGCGACGGAGGACAAGCTGCACCAGAGCTACCGGGCGAGCGCCATGCCCGAGACCGACCGGCTCATCCAGGCGCTGCGCGCCGAGGGCTTCCCGGCCGTCGTCTCGGGGGCAGGCCCCAGCATCCTGGTGCTCTGCAGCGACCCCGGGCAGCGTCAGGCGGCCGCCGATCTCGTGGCCGCCGCCGCCGCGACACCCTGGCAGGCGCTGGTTCTGGCCGTCGACTTCAAAGGTGCTACAGTGGTGCTGCACCCGGACGAAGTCAAGTAGACCTCAGGTTCCCAAGGCCTCTAGGTTCTAGAGCCTCTGCTTCGAATCCCGTCCCGGCCGCATTTCCTCCAACTCATTCCTGCCGCGTGCAGAGACGTATCGGCCCTTGCGAGAAGTCCAGTGTGAACCCTCACAGTGTGATCGACAGCATCCCGCTTGCGTACCCTTGCGCGGACAGTTCTCTGCCTGGCTTTTCGTAGTCGACAGGGGAAGGACACCATCTCCGTGACAAACGTCAACATCAGCGCCGAGCTCTCGACCTTGAAGGTCTCCGAGCTCCAGGCCATCGCCGCCCAGCTCGGCATGGCCGGCGCCTCCAAGCTCCGCAAGGGCGAGCTGATCGAGGCCATCCGCCTCGCTCAGGCCGGAGCCGAGCTCCCCGCCGTCGTGAGCACCGACACGCTCCTCGACCTCGAGCCGGCATCGGAGGCGACCCCCGAAGCCTCGGCGCCGAGCGCTCCCGAAGCCGCTGCGGCACCGGTCGCCGCCGAGGCCCCGGTCGACGCCAGCAGCCCGATCATCCCCGACGAGCTCCTGCTCGCCGCTCCCGCCGCGCACAGCGCTCCCAAGGAGCCGATCGTCATCGAGCTGCCCGAGGGCCCCGTGTCGCCCAAGCGCCGCTCCCGCCGGGTCACCTCGGCCGACGGCGGCTTCGCAATCGAGCGCCCGGTCGCCGGCCGTGCGGCCGAGCGCGACTCCACCGAGCGCATCGCCACCGACCGTAAGGCCGCCGAGCGCGTCGGTGCCGGTGGGCATGTGAACGCCGGCCTCACCGCCGACGAGCTGCTGCCGGCCGACGCTCCCGTGGCCGCCGACGAGTCCGTCGACGCCGCCACCGAACAGGGCGAGGGCCAGCAGAACGAACCCGGCGAGCGCGCCGAGGGCCGCCAGGGCCGCAACCGCAACCGCCGGAGCCGCAACGGCAATGCCAACGCGAACGCGAACGCCGCTGCCGGTGACAGCGCCGCCGAGCAGCCCGAGCGCGCGCAGAACCAGCGCGGCAACCAGGCCAACGGCCAGAACAGCGGCAGCCAGAACAACGGCAACCAGGGGAATGGCCAGAACAACGGCAGCCAGAACGCCGACCGCCCGGCCCAGAGCGAGCGCGACAGCCAGCGTGCGGATGCGCAGCAGGGCAACCGTCAGAACCAGCGCGGCCAGGCCGAGCAGGCCGAGGACGACCGCAACGAGCGGGGTGCCCGCAGCCGCTACCGCGACCGCAAGCGCCGTGGCCAGACCGGCGGCGACGAGATCGAGCCCGAGATCAGCGAAGACGACGTGCTCATCCCCGTCGCCGGCATCCTCGACATCCTCGACAACTACGCCTTCGTGCGCACGAGCGGCTACCTGCCCGGCAACAGCGACGTCTACGTCTCGCTGGGCCAGGTCAAGAAGTACAACCTGCGCAAGGGCGACGCCGTCGTCGGCTCGATCCGCCAGCCCCGCGAGGGCGACCAGGCCGGCCGCCAGAAGTACAACGCCATCGTGCGCATCGAGTCGATCAACGGCCTGCCCGTCGAGGAGGCGCAGAACCGCGTCGAGTTCGGCAAGCTCACGCCGCTCTACCCCCAGGAGCGCCTGCGCCTGGAGACCGAGCCCGGCAAGCTGACGCAGCGCATCATCGACCTCGTCGCCCCGATCGGAAAGGGCCAGCGCGGCCTCATCGTCGCGCCGCCCAAGGCCGGCAAGACGATCGTGCTGCAGCAGATCGCCAACGCGATCTCGACGAACAACCCGGAGGTGCACCTCATGGTCGTTCTGGTCGACGAGCGGCCCGAAGAGGTCACCGACATGCAGCGCACCGTCAAGGGCGAGGTTATCGCAAGCACCTTCGACCGCCCGGCCGAAGACCACACCACGGTCGCCGAGCTCGCCATCGAGCGCGCCAAGCGCCTCGTGGAGCTCGGTCACGACGTGGTCGTGCTGCTCGACTCGATCACCCGCCTCGGCCGCGCCTACAACCTGGCGTCGCCGGCCTCGGGCCGCATCCTCTCCGGTGGTGTCGACGCCTCGGCGCTCTACCCGCCGAAGCGCTTCTTCGGAGCCGCCCGCAACATCGAGAACGGCGGATCGCTCACGATCCTCGCCACCGCCCTGGTGGAGACCGGCTCGAAGATGGACGAGGTGATCTTCGAGGAGTTCAAGGGCACCGGCAACTCGGAGCTGCGCCTCTCGCGTCAGCTCGCCGACAAGCGCATCTTCCCGGCGGTCGACGTCAACGCGTCGAGCACGCGCCGCGAAGAACTGCTGATGGGCGCCGACGAGACCAAGATCACCTGGAAGCTGCGTCGCGCCCTCGCCGGCGTCGACCAGCAGCAGGCGCTCGAGATCGTTCTCGGCCGCCTCAAGGAGACCTCCTCGAACGTGGAGTTCCTCATGCAGGTGCAGAAGTCGATGCCGACTCCGGTGAACGGCAACGGTCACAACGGTCACGCGAACGGACACGCGGCCCACAAGGGCGAGTGATGTTCGAGTCCGTCGCCGCCCTGCAGGCCGAGCACGACGATCTGCAGCGCCAGCTCTCCGATCCGGCGCTGCACAGCGACCCCGCGCGCTCGAAGCGGGTCAACCGGCGCTACGCCGAGTTGAGCCGCATCGTCGCCGCCCATGACGCCTGGCAGCAGAACGTCGACGACCTCGCGGCCGCCCGCGAACTGGCCGCCGACGACGAGTCGTTCGCCGAGGAGGTGCCCGCCCTCGAGGCGAGCCTCGCCGAGGCCGAGGAGAAGCTGCGGCGGCTCCTCATCCCGCGCGACCCGGATGACGCCCGCGACGTGATCATGGAGATCAAGGCCGGCGAGGGCGGTGCGGAGAGCATGCTCTTCGTGGCCGACCTGCTGCGCATGTACCTGCACTACGCCGAGTCGAAGGGCTGGAAGACCGAGCTCCTCGAGCGCACCGACAGCGACCTGGGCGGATACAAAGACGTGCAGGTCGCGGTCAAGGGCAACTCCACCGACCCGGCGCAGGGCGTCTGGGCGCACCTCAAGTACGAGGGCGGCGTGCACCGCGTGCAGCGCGTGCCGGCCACCGAGTCGCAGGGGCGCATCCACACCTCCGCCGCTGGCGTGCTCGTGTTCCCCGAGGTCGACGAGCCCGAAGAGGTCGAGATCAACCCCAACGACCTCAAGATCGACGTGTTCCGCTCCTCGGGCCCGGGCGGTCAGTCGGTGAACACCACCGACTCCGCGGTGCGCATCACCCACCTCCCGACCGGGATCGTGGTGTCGATGCAGAACGAGAAGAGCCAGCTGCAGAACCGCGAGGCCGGCATGCGCGTGCTGCGCGCCCGCATTCTCGCGAAGCAGCAGGAGGAGCTCGACGCCGAGGCGAGCGCCGCACGCAAGAGCCAGATCCGCACGGTCGACCGCTCCGAGCGCATCCGCACCTACAACTTCCCCGAGAACCGCATCGCCGACCACCGCACCGGGTACAAGGCCTACGATCTCGACCGGGTGATGGACGGCGCGCTCGAACCGATCATCCAGTCGGCCATCACGGCCGATGAGGAGAGCCGCCTCGCCGCCGTGGGAACCGACTCCTAGAACCGATGAGCATCGAGACCATGGGCCGGCCCGTGACCGTGCGCTCGCTCTACGAGCGCTCGGTCGGCATCCTCGCCGCCAGCGGCATCCTCGACCCGCAGGCCGACGCCGAGCTGCTGATCGGGCACGTGCTCGGAGCCTCGCGCGGCCGCGTGCAGTCGCTGGCGGTCACGGATGCGCCGATCGGCCCGGAAGCGACCCTCGCCATCGTCGAGGCCGTCGAGCGCCGTGCCGCGCGCGAGCCACTGCAGCACATCACCGGGGTGGCGTGGTTCCGCTCGCTCGAGCTCGCCGTGGGCCCCGGGGTCTTCGTGCCGCGGCCCGAGACGGAGTTCGTGGCCCAGCTCGCGATCGACGCCCTGCGGGCCGTGGTGCCCGCACCGGATGGCGCCCCGTGCGCCGTCGACCTCGGCACCGGCAGCGGGGCCATCGCCCTGGCCCTCGCCACCGAGGTGCCGTACGCCGAGGTGACCGCGGTCGAGAACTCCACGGCCGCCTTCATCTGGGCGAAGCAGAACTTCCGCACCGTCGGGGCCGACAACGCCCGCCTGGTGTTCGTCGACCTGGCCGACGCCCTGCCCGAGCTCGACGGCACCGTCGACGTGGTGGTGTCGAATCCGCCCTACATCCCGCTCGGCGCCATCCCGCGCGACCCCGAGGTGCGCCTGCACGACCCGGAACATGCCCTCTACGGCGGCGAGGACGGCCTCGACGTCGTGCGTCAGGTCTCCCCCACCGCCCGCCGCCTCCTCCGCCCCGGCGGCTCCCTCACCATCGAGCACGGAGACCTCCAGGGCCCGGAGATCCGGGAGCTTCTGATCGCCGACGGGTGGCACGCTGTCGCCACCCATCGGGATCTCACCCTGCGCGATCGGGCAACCACGGGGCTGTGCTAGCTGCCGTGGGCGCCGGGCTGCGCTCGGCGTCCGCGGGCGGCGCCGGTCCTTGCCCGGCGCCGCACGCTCACCTTGGGTCAACGAGAACGGCCCGAGACCCTCACACCCGTTCCCACGTCCCGCCCCTCGCCGACCCCACTACGATCGAACAGCACCCACCCGAGCCCAGGAGGCACCCAATGGAACCCATCTCCTTCACTTTCGGAGTCGTCGGACTCGTCATCTTCATCGTGACGGTGGTGTCGATCGTGCGGAACCCCAACCACGGCGGCGTCGGCAAGTTCGTCTGGATCCTGGTGGCGTTCTTCCTGTCGATCCTCGGTTCGATCCTCTGGCTGATCTTCGGGCGGGGCCGAGTCAACCGCTGACCCCGACCGGCGTCGCGGCGCACACCGGCGCTCGCGGCGTCCCGAGCCCGCGCGCCATCCCGGCTATCATGGTGGGCGAGATGGCTGCCACTTACGACTGCTCTGCGCCGACGGAGCTTCTCACCGGAATGCGGCTCGCGCGGGCAGCACTCGCACGCGGCGAGCTCGTCGTGCTCCCCACCGACACCGTCTACGGGGTGGCGGCCGACGCCTTCGACCCGAAGGCCGTGCAGCGCCTGCTCGACGCGAAGGGGCGCACCAGGCAGTCACCACCGCCCGTGCTCATCCCCGGCCTGCCGACCCTCGACGCGCTCGCCACCGACATCCCCGAGATCGTGCGCGCCCTCGTGGCCGAGTTCTGGCCCGGCGGCCTCACCGTCATCCTGCAGGCCACGCCGTCGCTCGCCTGGGACCTCGGCGAGACCGGCGGCACCGTGGCGCTCCGGATGCCCGACGATCCGATCGCGCTCGAACTGCTGGCCGAGACGGGCCCGCTCGCGGTCTCCAGCGCCAACCTCACCGGGCAGCCGGCCGCCACCACGGCGGCCGAGGCGCTCGGGATGCTCGGCGACAGCATCAGCGTGTACCTCGACGGGGGAGCGCGGCCCGAGGCGACCGCCTCCACCATCGTCGACGCCACCGCCGCCGACGGCACGCTCGTGATCGTGCGTCACGGCGCGGTGCCCGCCGAGCGCATCCGCGAGATCGCCGGCGATCTCCTGCGCCCGGATTCCGGCGCCTGAGTCATGCGGTTCTACCTCCTCGTCGCCGCCGTCTCCGCCGTCGTCACCTTCGTGCTGGCGTTCGTGATCTACAAGCTCAGCAACCGCTACCGCCTGTACCCGAAGATCCGCGAGCGCGACGTGCACACGCGGCCGACTCCCCGGCTCGGCGGCATCGCGATGTTCCTGGGCGTGGTGATCGCGATCGCGATCGCCTCGCAGATCAGCTGGTTCCGGCTGGTGTTCGCGGAACCCGGCAAGGTCTGGGCCATCCTCGGCGCCGCCCTCATCATCGTGCTGATCGGCGTGGCCGACGACATCTGGGATCTCGACTGGCTCACCAAGCTCGCCGGCCAGATCATCGCCGCGTTCCTCCTCGCCTGGCAGGGCGTGCAGATCGTGTCCTTGCCGATCGGCGGCCTCACCATCGGGTCGAGCGGCATGTCGCTCGTGATCACCATCCTGACAGTGGTGCTCGTGATGAACGCCATCAACTTCATCGACGGGCTCGACGGCCTGGTGGCCGGGGTGGCGCTCATCGCCAACGGCGTGTTCTTCCTCTACAGCTACCTGCTCGCGCAGGACACCTCGCCCACCGACTACTTCAACCTGGCCTCGCTCGTGACCGCGGTGCTGATCGGCGCCTGTGCGGGCTTCCTGCCGCTGAACTTCCACCCCGCCAAGCTCTTCATGGGCGACGCGGGCTCGATGCTGGTCGGACTCTTGATGGCCACCAGCGCCATCGCCGTGACCGGGCAGATCGACCCGGCCCAGCTCGGCCGCTCGCAGCTGTTCCCGGCATTCCTGCCGATCCTCCTGCCCTTCGCCATCCTGGTCATCCCGCTGCTCGACTTCGGTCTCGCGATCTTCCGCCGGCTGCGCGCCGGCAAGAGCCCGTTCAGCGCCGACCGCAAGCACCTGCACCACCGTCTGCTCGACATGGGGCACACCCATCTGCAGGCCGTGCTGATCTTCTACGCCTGGACCGCCGTCATCTCGGTCGGCTGCCTGCTGCTGTTCGTGCTGCAGCCGTACTGGCTAGCGTTCCCGTTCCTCGGGGTGGGCATCATCGTCTGCGCCGCCGTGACCCTCGCCCCCCTCAGCCGCGCCAAGAGGCGCGAGATCGAGGCCCAGTCAGCGGATGCGGGTACCCTCGAAGCCGAAGACCTCGCCGCCGACGACCCGCTGGATGCGGCCGCCGACGAAATCAAGGAGCCCTAGAACGTGACCGACCCCCTGCTGCGCGGGAACTACCCGACCCCGTCCTCGAACCCGGTCTTCTCCAAGATCCTGCGCTTCGACGCCCTGCTCGCCATCGCCATCGCGGTGATCGGGGGAGTGATCGGCTACCTCGCCGTCGGCTGGCCCGGCGCCGTGAGCGCCCTCGTTGGCGCCGCCATGGTGTTCGTGTTCGTGGGCGTGACCGCGGCGAGCATCCTGATCGCCAACCGCTACACCGCCTCGCCGATCTACACGACGCTGTTCTTCGTGGTGGTGCTGGGCTCGTGGATGGTGAAATTCATCCTCTTCATCGTGCTCGTCATCCTGCTTCGCGGTCAGCCGTGGCTGAACGACATGGCGCTGTTCCTCAGCATCGTGGTGGGCGTGGTGGGGAGCCTCGCGGTCGACGTCGTGGTCATCGCCCGCAATCGGATGCCGTACGCCTCCGATGTGCGCCTGCCGCACGACGAGTGAGCGCTCCCCGATTAGTCAGGATGCCCTCACTCTTGATAGTGTTCTCCTGATCGTTCCGTTGTCCTACAGTGTGTTTGCCGCGCTGAGCTGCTACAGCCCGAGACAACAAAACCCCCACCCGTTCGTCGTCGCGAGAACCGTAGAAGGTTTCACGCCCCGAAACAGGAGATAGCGCTGATAGCTAACGCTGTGAACCTGCTAGCCCTCGTGGCTGCCACCGATGACGGCGGCTTCCACGGGCCGTCTATCGATGAGTTCTTTCCCCCAGCCATCTTCCTCGCCGGTACGCCGTTCGAGATCAACCGCATCATCCTCATCCGCTTCCTGGTGGTCATCGCGATCGTTCTGATCTTCTGGCTGGGCACGAGGCGCATGAAGGTGGTTCCCGGCCGCTTCCAGAGCGTCGTCGAAATGGGCCTCGACTTCGCGCGGGTCAACATCGCTGAAGACCTGCTCGGCAAGAAGGACGGTCGTCGTTTCCTCCCGCTGATCACCACGATCCTGATTCTGGTGTTCTCGTTCAACATCACGGGAGTCATCCCGTTCCTGAACATCTCGGGCAACGCCACCATCGGCATGCCGCTCGTGCTCGCCATCGTGGCCTGGATCGCGTTCATCTACGCCGGCCTCCGCAAGCACCCGGGTGCGTTCTTCAAGAACGCGCTGTTCCCGCCGGGTGTGCCGTGGCCGCTCTACATCATCGTGACCCCGATCGAGTTGGTCTCCACCTTCATCCTGCGGCCCATCACGCTGACGCTCCGACTCCTGATGAACATGATCGTGGGTCACCTGCTCCTCGTGCTGTTCTTCTCTGCGACGTCGTTCTTCCTGTTCACCGCGACCCAGACCAGCATCTTCTACGGTCTGTTCGGTGTCGGCACCATCGCCTTCGGCTTCGTCTTCACGCTGTTCGAGATCCTGGTCGCCGTGCTTCAGGCCTACGTCTTCGCTCTCCTCACAACGGTCTACATCCAGCTCGCGCTGGCTGACGAACACTAACGGTTCAGGCGCCCGCCTGGTCCACCATCACGAAAGGGAACAACAATGGCAGACACCGCCATCCTCGCCGAGATCTCCGGTAGCATCGCGACCGTCGGATACGGCCTCGCCGCCATCGGCCCGGCCATCGGCGTCGGCATCGTCGTCGGCAAGACGATCGAGGGCGTCGCCCGTCAGCCCGAGCTGGCCGGCCGCCTCCAGGTGCTGATGTACATCGGTATCGCGTTCACCGAAGCGCTCGCGTTCATCGGTATCGCGACCGGCTTCATCTTCGGTTTCTAAATCCTCTTTCACTCTTAGGAAGGAGGCGCCATGCTTCAGACCACCCTCGTCGCAGCAGCGGAGGCGCAGAACCCTCTGCTCCCGCAGCCCTACGACATCATCTGGTCGGCCGTGTGTTTCGTCGTGATCCTCTTCTTCTTCTGGCGGCTCGTTCTGCCGCGCATGAAGACGCTGCTCGACCAGCGATCGGCGGCCATCGAAGGCAACATGGAGAAGGCCGACGAAGCGCAGCGCGAAGCGGAGGCCGCTCTCGAGCAGTACACCGCTCAGCTCGCCGAAGCGCGCTCCGAAGCGGCGAAGATCCGCGAGCAGGCTCGCGTCGACGCCCAGCGCATCGGCACCGAGATCACGGCGCAGGCCCACACCGATGCGGACCGCGCCAAGGCGAACGCCCAGGTCGCAATCGAAGCCGAGCGCCAAGCGGCGCTCGTCTCGTTGCGCTCCGAAGTGGGAAGCCTCGCGATCGACCTCGCCTCGGGCGTCATCGGGGAGTCGCTCTCCGATGACAAGAAGGCCACGGCGCTCGTCGACCGTTTCCTCGCCGACCTGGAGGCCGCTGACACCGCGGCGTCCGACACCTCGGGAAAGAAGTAGCCGATGGGTAGCGCGACCAGAGTAGCCCTGGTGGAGGCGAGGGACCGCCTGGCGGCCCTCGGCTCCCAGGTGGATCTGGCCACGGGAGAAGAGCTCTTCGCCGCTGGTCGGATCATCGGAGATTCGTCGCACCTGCTGAGCGCACTCTCCGACCACGGAGCGGCGGCAGCGGCGAAGGTCGCTCTCGTCAAGCGCTTGTTCAGCGACGGCTATGCCGCGACCACGGTGGAGGTGCTCTCGGGCATCGTCTCCGGTCGCTGGTCGAGCCACGGCGATCTCCTCGCCGGCATCGAGGAGATCGGCATCCGTGCCATCGCCTCTTCGGCGCCCGCCTCCGCGGCGATCGACGCCGAGCTCTTCGAGTTCGGCCGGGCGGTCACGAGTGACGCCGAGCTCGAGCTCGCACTCGGGTCGAAGCTCGGATCCACCGATCAGAAGCGCGCACTCGTCGAGCGTCTGCTCGGCGGGCGCGCCTCCGCTCCCACCGTGGCGATCGCGCGCCAGCTGGTCACTCAGCCGCGCGGCCGCCGCATCGGCGAGCTGATCCGCTACGCCTCGATGATCGTGGCCGACCAGTCGGGTTCGGCGGTGGCCACGGTCACCGCTGCGGCCCCGCTCGCCGCCGCTCAGCTGGCACGGCTCGAGACGACGCTGACCAAGCAGTACGGCCGGCCGGTCAGGCTCAACCAGATCGTCGACGCCTCGGTGATCGGCGGCGTGCGCATCCAGCTCGGTGACGACGTCATCGACGGCAGCGTGGCGACGCGCATCAATGATTTGAGACTTCAGCTCGCCGGTTGATCGGCGCGCACAGGAACGCACTGGGGAACATCCCCATCAGAAAAGGGAAAACGATGGCTGAACTTACGATCCGCCCCGATGAGATCCGCGATGCCCTCAAGGACTTCGTCGCGGCCTACGACCCGAGCAAGGCTGCGACCACCGAGGTCGGCTACGTGATCGACGCCGCCGATGGCATCGCACACGTCGAGGGCCTCCCCGGTGTGATGGCGAACGAGCTGATCCGCTTCGCGGACGGCACGCTGGGTCTCGCGCAGAACCTCGACGAAGACGAGATCGGCGTCGTGGTGCTCGGCGAGTTCACCGGCATCGAAGAAGGCCAGGAAGTCACCCGCACCGGCGAGGTGCTCTCGGTTCCGGTCGGCGACGCCTACCTCGGCCGCGTGGTCGACCCGCTCGGCAACCCGATCGACGGCCTCGGCGAGATCGTCTCCGAGGGCCGCCGCGAGCTCGAGCTGCAGGCCCCCGGCGTCATGGCGCGCAAGTCGGTGCACGAGCCCATGCAGACCGGCATCAAGGCGATCGACGCCATGATCCCGATCGGCCGCGGCCAGCGCCAGCTCATCATCGGTGACCGCCAGACCGGTAAGACGGCCATCGCGATCGACACGATCATCAACCAGAAGGCCAACTGGGAGTCGGGCGACGAGAACAAGCAGGTTCGCTGCATCTACGTCGCCATCGGCCAGAAGGGCTCCACCATCGCCTCCGTCAAGGGTGCGCTGGAAGACGCCGGAGCGATGGAGTACACCACCATCGTGGCGTCGCCCGCCTCCGACCCGGCCGGCTTCAAGTACCTCGCCCCCTACACCGGCTCGGCCATCGGCCAGCACTGGATGTACGGCGGCAAGCACGTCCTCATCATCTTCGACGACCTGTCGAAGCAGGCCGAGGCCTACCGCGCCGTGTCGCTGCTGCTCCGCCGCCCGCCGGGACGCGAGGCATACCCCGGCGACGTGTTCTACTTGCACTCGCGTCTGCTGGAGCGTTGCGCCAAGCTCTCCGACGAGCTGGGCGCCGGCTCGATGACCGGTCTGCCGATCATCGAGACCAAGGCGAACGACGTCTCCGCGTACATCCCCACCAACGTGATCTCGATCACCGACGGCCAGATCTTCCTCCAGTCCGACCTCTTCAACGCCAACCAGCGTCCGGCGGTCGACGTGGGCATCTCGGTCTCGCGAGTCGGTGGTGACGCGCAGGTCAAGTCGATCAAGAAGGTCTCCGGCACGCTCAAGCTCGAGCTCGCCCAGTACCGCTCGCTCGAGGCCTTCGCGATGTTCGCGTCCGACCTGGATGCCGCATCCCGTCGCCAGCTCGCCCGTGGTGCCCGCCTCACCGAGCTGCTGAAGCAGCCGCAGTACTCGCCGTTCCCGGTCGAGAAGCAGGTCGTCTCGATCTGGGCCGGAACCGGCGGCAAGCTCGACGAGGTGCCGGTGGAGGACATCCTCCGCTTCGAGGGCGAGTTCCACGACTTCCTCGACCGCAACACCACGGTGCTCACCAAGCTCCGCGACACCAACGTGCTCAGCGACGGCATCGTCGAGGCGCTCGAGAAGGCGGTCGTGGACTTCAAGCTCGAGTTCCAGACCGGTGAGGGCAAGCCCCTCGCCTCGGTCGGCAGCGAGAAGTTCGAGGCCGCGAGCCCCGACGAGGTCGGCCAGGAGAAGATCGTGAAAGGTCGCCGGTAGCATATGGGCGCCCAGCTCAGGGTCTACCGGTCGAAGATCAAGTCGGCCCAGACGACCAAAAAGATCACGAGGGCGATGGAGCTGATCTCGGCTTCGCGCATTCAGAAGGCCCAGCAGCGGGTCGCTGAGTCGACGCCGTACTCGCGAGCCATCACGCGTGCGGTCTCGGCCGTGGCCACGCACTCGAACGTCGAGCACCCGCTCACGGTCGAGCGCGAGAAGCTCGACACGGCGGCCGTGGTGATCTTCACCTCCGACCGTGGTCTCGCCGGTGCGTTCTCGTCGTCGGTGCTGAAGGAGGCCGAGAGCCTGGCCGCGCTGCTGCGCAGCCAGGGTAAGTCGGTCGTCTACTTCCTCGTCGGACGCAAGGCGAACGCCTACTTCAGCTTCCGCAAGCGCGACAGCGAGAAGGTCTGGACCGGGGGCACCGACCAGCCGGTGTTCGAGACGGCGAAGGAGATCGCGGATGCCGTGGTCACCGCCTACAACCTCGACGACGCCGAGGGCGGGGTCGACGAGATCCACCTGGTCTACAACCGTTTCGTGAGCATGGTGTCCCAGGTTCCCGAGATCGTGCGCCTGCTGCCCCTCGAGGTCGTCGAAGGGGAGGCCACGGAATCCACCGAGGTCTACCCGCTCTACGAGTTCGAGCCGGACGCCGAGACCGTCCTCGACGCGTTGCTCCCGATCTACGTCGAGAGCCGCATCTGGAACGCGATGCTGCAGTCGGCCGCGGCCGAGCACGCTGCTCGCCAGAAGGCGATGAAATCGGCCAGCGACAACGCCGACAACCTGATCCGTGACTACACCCGCCTGGCGAACAACGCTCGCCAGAGCGAGATCACGCAGCAGATTTCCGAAATCGTGGGTGGGGCCGACGCACTGGCCCCCGCCAAGAAGTAACCGAAGAGAAGAGAAAGCACATGACTGACACTGCTACCGCGCCAGTCCAGGCGGAGGAGACGCCCGGCGGCGTCGGCCGTATTGCGCGCGTCACGGGCCCGGTGGTCGACATCGAGTTCCCGCACGACTCGATCCCCGAGGTCTACAACGCGCTGAAGACCACGATCTCCATCGCGGGCGAGTCGCACGAGATCACGCTCGAGGTCGCGCAGCACCTCGGTGACGACCTCGTTCGCGCCATCGCGCTGAACCCCACCGACGGTCTCGTGCGCGGCCAGGAGGTGCGCGACACCGGTGCCGCCATCTCGGTGCCCGTCGGCGACGTCACCAAGGGCAAGGTCTTCAACGTCATCGGCGAGGTGCTGAACGCCAAGCCCGGCGAGAAGATCGAGATCACCGAGCGCTGGCCGATCCACCGCCGCCCGCCGGCGTTCGACCAGCTCGAGTCGAAGACCAACCTCTTCGAGACCGGCATCAAGTCGATCGACCTCCTCACCCCCTACGTGCAGGGTGGAAAGATCGGCCTCTTCGGTGGAGCGGGCGTCGGCAAGACCGTGCTCATCCAGGAGATGATCCAGCGCGTGGCGCAGGACCACGGTGGTGTGTCGGTGTTCGCCGGTGTCGGTGAGCGCACCCGTGAGGGCAACGACCTCATCGGCGAGATGGAGGAGGCGGGCGTCTTCGACAAGACCGCCCTCGTCTTCGGCCAGATGGACGAGCCGCCGGGAACCCGTCTCCGCGTGGCCCTCTCGGCTCTGACCATGGCGGAGTACTTCCGCGACGTGCAGAACCAGGACGTGCTGCTCTTCATCGACAACATCTTCCGCTTCACCCAGGCCGGTTCCGAGGTGTCGACCCTTCTCGGTCGCATGCCTTCGGCGGTGGGTTACCAGCCGAACCTCGCCGACGAGATGGGTGTGCTCCAGGAGCGCATCACCTCGACCCGCGGTCACTCGATCACCTCGCTGCAGGCGATCTACGTGCCCGCCGACGACTACACCGACCCGGCGCCGGCGACCACCTTCGCGCACCTCGACGCCACCACGGAGCTCTCCCGTGCGATCGCGTCGAAGGGTCTGTACCCCGCGATCGACCCGCTCACCTCGACCAGCCGCATCATGGACCCCCGCTACTTGGGCGAGGACCACTACCGCGTCGCCACGAACGTGAAGCAGATCCTGCAGAAGAACAAGGAGCTGCAGGAGATCATCGCGATCCTCGGTGTCGACGAGCTCTCCGAAGAAGACAAGGTCACCGTGTCGCGGGCGCGCCGCATCGAGCAGTTCCTCTCGCAGAACACCTACATGGCGAAGAAGTTCACCGGTGTCGAGGGTTCGACGGTTCCGCTGAAGGACACGATCGAGTCGTTCGACGCGATCACCAAGGGCGAGTTCGACCACGTGGCGGAGCAGGCGTTCTTCAACGTCGGCCCGATCACCGACGTCGAAGAGAAGTGGGCTCAGATCCAGAAGGAGAACGGCTAGTCATGGCTTCCCCTCTCAACGTGAGCGTCGTGTCGGCGAACCAGCAGATCTGGGCCGGCGAGGCCTCGATGGTCGTCGCCAAGACGGTCGAGGGCGAGATCGGCATCCTGGCCGGTCACGAGCCGATGCTCGCGATCCTCGCCGCCGGTGAGGTGCGCGTCAACACCACGAGCGGCGAGCGACTCGTCGCCCGCGCCGACGACGGCTTCCTCTCGGTCGAGAACGACACCGTCACCATCGTGGCGCGTGACGCGGAGCTCGTCTCCTAGGTCGGATTCTGGCCTAGTTCGAATCCTCGCCGCCGCATCCGCTCTGCTCGCAGACGGATGCGGCGGCTTTTCGTTTTCACGACGGCCGTCGGGCGACGGTGGCCGGAAAGGGGCGACGGCGACACCGTGCTCATTCTTCTGCCTCCCTCGGAGACCAAGCGCGACGGGGGAGCGGGCGGCCCGCTCGACTACGCGGCGCTCTCGCATCCTGCGCTCACGAAGCACCGGCGTGCTCTCGTGCGGCGGGTGAGTCAACTGGCGAGGCGGCCGGAGGAGATGATGACCCGGCTGAAGCTGGGACAGAAGCTCGCCTTCGAGGTGGAACGCAACCGGATGCTCGCGAAGGCCCCCACGATGCCGGCGATGGACCGGTACACGGGCGTGCTCTACGAAGCCCTGGATGCCCCGAGCCTGCCCCCGGAGGCCCGCGCCTTCGCGGCGCAGCACGTGCGCATCCACTCGGCTCTTCTCGGCCTGCTCGGCGCAGACGACCCGATCCCGGCGTACCGGCTGTCGCACGACTCGCGGCTCGAGGGCGAGACGCTCAAGGCGGGCTGGAGCCGCGCGGTGGCGAAGGAGCTCGAGACGCACCGGCACGAACTCGTGCTCGATCTGCGCTCGGAGGGGTACGCGGCGCTCGGCCCGCTGCCGGCCGACCACGGATACTTCGTGCGCGTCGTCACCACGGGCCCCGACGGCTCCGTGCGCGCGCTCAACCACTTCAACAAGAAGGGCAAGGGCGAGTTCGTGCGTGCTCTCGCCCTGCACGGCGAGGACTTCGCCGACGTCGACGCCCTCGTCGCCTGGGGGAGCGCATCCGGTCACCCGCTGTCGCTCGACCCCTCGGGGGAGCTCCTGCTCGAGGTCTGAGCTGCCGGCTCGTGCGACCGCGACCGTGGCTCAGGAGTGGCCGATGCTCTCGTGATCGAGCAGCCACGCCTTGGTGACCGCGCCTTCGCCCCAGCTCCACCCGGTGACCCGCCCCTGCGCCGAGAGCACGCGGTGGCAGCCGACGAGGAGGGGCGTGGGATTGGAGGCGATGGCGCCGCCCACCGCCCGCCCGGACCCGGTCTTGCCCACGGCGGACGCGATGGCGCCGTAGGTGGTGACCTCACCCCAGCGGATCGCGGCGAGCCGCTGCCACACCGACACCTGGAAGGGCGTGCCCCGGTGCCGGAGGGGCACCGAGAAGGATTTGCGGTAGCCGCAGAAGTAGTCGAGCAGCTGGGCCACGGCCTCGTCGGCCACCGAGTTGGAGTCGTAGGCGAGCCCGTCGTGGGGGAGCACGCCGTTGCGCTCGATGGCGACACTGGTGACCGCCTCGCCGTCGCTGGTGACCTCGATGCGCCCGATGGGCGTCGTGGCCCGCTGGAGATACGGCGACGCCGATCGCAGTTGAGTGAGTGTGTCCATGGCACGACGCTAAGCAGCCGCAGCCGCGGCGCATCCGGTCGGCGGGCGATCTGTGGAGAAACGCGTGCCCGCGTCGCCTTGTGGAGAACCGGGCGCCGTCCAGGGCGGGAGACGGCATCGCCGGGCGGGCTGGCTAAACTCGAGTCGTGCCTACTCGCTTGTCGAACTACTTCCTCCGTACTCTCCGCGAAGACCCCTCGGACGCCGAGGTGGCCAGCCACCGCCTGCTCGTGCGCGCCGGCTACATCCGCCGCCAGGCGCCGGGTATCTTCGCCTGGCTGCCGCTGGGACTGCGGGTGAAGGCGAAGATCGAGGCCGTCATCCGCGAGGAGATGGCGAACGCGGGCGCCTTCGAGGTGCACTTCCCCGCCCTGCTGCCGAAGGAGCCCTACGAGGTCACCGGCCGCTACTCCGAGTACGGTCCCGGGATGTTCCGGCTCTCCGACCGCAAGGACGCGGGCTACGTGCTCGCGCCGACGCACGAAGAGGTGTTCACGCTCCTCGTGAAGGACCTCTACAACAGCTACAAGGACCTGCCGCTGTCGATCTACCAGATCCAGGACAAGTACCGCGACGAGGCGCGCCCCCGCGCGGGCCTCCTGCGCGGCCGCGAGTTCACGATGAAGGACGCCTACTCCTTCGACTACACGGATGCCGGGCTCGACGCCTCCTACCAGGCCCAGCGCGACGCCTACGAGCGCATCTTCTCGCGGCTCGGCCTGGAGTACGTGATCGTGAAGGCCGACGCGGGCGCCATGGGCGGTTCCAAGAGCGAGGAGTTCCTGCACCCCACCCCCGTGGGCGAAGACACCTTCGTGCGTTCGGCCGGCGGCTACGCGGCGAACGTCGAGGCCTTCACCACCCTCGTACCCGAGGCCATCCCCTTCGACGGGCTCCCCGCGGCCGAGGTGCACGACACGCCCGACACCCCGACGATCCAGACCCTGGTGGACGCGGCGAACGCCGACCACCCCCGGGAGGACGGCCGTCCCTGGGCGGCCGGCGACACCCTGAAGAACGTGGTGCTCGCCCTCACCCACCTCGACGGCTCGCGCGAGCTTGTCGTCGTGGGGCTGCCCGGCGACCGCGAGGTCGACCTGAAGCGCGCCGAGGTGGCGTTCGCGCCCGCCGAGATCGAACCGGCCACCGACGCCGACTTCGCGAAGCACCCGGGACTCGTGAAGGGCTACATCGGGCCCTGGTCGCGCGGTGGCGCGGTGCTCGGCGAGGACTCGAGCACGGGCATCCGCTTCGTCGTCGACCCGCGCGTGGTCGACGGAACCTCGTGGATCACGGGAGCCAACGTTCCCGGCGAGCACGTGTTCGGCCTCGTGGCCGGGCGCGACTTCACCGCCGACGGCACGATCGAGGTCGCCGAGGTGCAGGCCGGCGACCCGGCGCCCGACGGTTCGGGGCCGGTGGAGCTCGCCCGCGGCATGGAGATCGGCCACGTCTTCCAGCTCGGCCGCAAGTACGCCGAGGCGCTGGGCCTCAAGGTGCTCGACGAGAACGGCAAGCTCGTGACGGTGACGATGGGCTCCTACGGCATCGGGGTGACCCGGATCCTGGCGATCATCGCCGAGCTCAACAACGACGCGAAGGGCCTCATCTGGCCCCCCGCGGTGGCGCCCTTCGACGTGCACGTGATCGCCACCGGGAAGGACGCCGAGATCTACGAGGCGGCCGAGACGGTGGTGGCCGAGCTGGAGGCCAAGGGCCTCGACGTGCTCTTCGACGACCGCCCCAAGGTGTCGCCCGGTGTGAAGTTCGGCGACGCCGAGCTGATCGGGGTTCCCCGCATCGTGATCGTGGGCCGCGGAGTGGCCGACGGGGTCGTGGAACTGTGGGATCGCGCAAGCGGAGAGCGAACGCAGCTCGCTCTGGATGCCGTCGGCGCCAGCTTCGGGTAGTCTTTTCGTTTGACCGCCGGAGCATCCGGCGTCACAGATCTGAACAGAGGAGGCCGGAAGTGGACATCGACCTCAGCGTCTTACGTCTCCTGGAACGCGAACGAGAGATCCCCTTCGAGGAGCTCGTGGAGATCATCGAACAGGCCATCCTGACGGCGTACCTCAAGCACACCGACCGCCCCGCGACCGCCGAGGACGGCACGCCCTCGGCGCGCGTGCACCTCGACCGCAAGTCGGGGCACATCAGCGTCTTCGTGCCCGAGTACGACGAGGACGGCGTTCTCATCGGCGAGGCCGAGGAGAACCCGAGCGACTTCGGGCGCATCGCGGCCTTCGCGGCAAAGCAGGTCATCAACCAGCGGCTGCGCGACATCGGCGACGACAAGGTGCTCGGCGAGTTCAAGGGCCGAGAGGGAGACATCGTGGCCGGTGTCATCCAGCAGGGGCCGAACCCCAAGATGATCCACGTCGATCTCGGCACCATCGAAGCGATCATGCCGCCCGAGGAGCAGGTTCCGGGCGAGGAGTACACCCACGGCTCGCGCATCCGCGTCTACGTGACGAGCGTGGCGAAGGGGGCGAAGGGGCCGCAGATCACCGTGTCGCGCACCCACCCCTCACTGGTGCGCAAGCTGTTCGCGCTCGAGGTGCCGGAGATCGCCTCCGGTGTCGTGGAGATCGTGTCGCTCGCCCGCGAGGCGGGGCACCGCACCAAGATCGCCGTGCGGGCCACCGAGCCCGGTGTGAATGCCAAGGGCGCCTGCATCGGCGAGCTCGGTCAGCGTGTGCGCGCCGTCACCGCCGAACTCGGCAACGAGAAGATCGACATCGTCGACTACTCGGCCGACCTCCCCACCTTCGTGGCCAACGCCCTCTCGCCGGCCAAGGTGTCGAGCGCCTTCGTGATCGACGAGTCGCTCAAGGCCGTGCGCGCGCTCGTGCCCGACTACCAGCTCTCGCTCGCGATCGGCAAGGAGGGGCAGAACGCCCGTCTGGCCGCGAAACTCACGGGCGCGAAGATCGACATCCAGCCCGACAGCATTCTGGATGGGGATTGATCGGGCTGGATGGCGATTTTCGCGCCGGGCTGGGAACGCATCGCGTTCATGGCTGCCCGGACACCTCGAATGCGGCTCCGCCTCAAACGTCCGTGTTAGACGGGCGCCCAGGGAATATGGAGTAGCATGGAACCCGTTAGAACGTGCGTCGGATGTCGTGCGCGCGCCACACGGTCCTCACTTCTGAGGGTCGTAGCCAAGGAACATGCTCTGGTCGTCGACGAGGCGGCCTCTCTTCCTGGGCGAGGCGCATGGTTGCATCCCTCACCCGAATGTTTGCGCACCGCGGTCACGCGGAGAGCATTCGGGCGTGCGCTCCGGGTCGAGGGAATCCTCGACACGACGACATTAGAGAACAGGCTGAACGGCACCGTGAACCCATGAGTGACAACTGATGAGCGGCTCGAAATGAGACCCGTCCGTTTTTAGCGGTCTGCCCTGTCTGGGGTAGACCTCAGACAGGAGAATTGTGGCTGCAAAACCACGTGTACATGAAGTCGCCGCCGAGCTCGGTGTCGACAGCAAGGTCGCCCTTGCAACCCTCAAAGAGATGGGCCAGTTCGTCAAGGGCCCGTCGTCGTCGATCGAGCCCCCCGTGGCTCGTCGACTGAAAGAGGCCCTGATCAAGGCCGGCGCCGGATCGTCGGGTGCTGCGGCACCCGCCGCGGCACCGAGCGCCGCCCCCCGCACATCGTCGGGACCGCGCCCGGGCGTTCGTCCCGGTCCGTCGGCTCCCACCCCGGCTGCCACGGCACCCGCCGCCGCGAAGGAGGCAGCTCCGGCCGCCCCCGCTGCGCTGGCACCCGCTGCTGCGCCGGCTCCGGCCGAGGCTCAGCGTCCTGCTGCCGCCGCGCCGCAGGCACCCGCCGCTGCCGCGTCGACCGAGGCCCCTGCAGCTCCGGCCGCGTCCGGTGGTTCGGCTCCCGCTTCCTCGGCCACCCCGGCCTCCGGATCGGGCGACTCCGCGGCACCGCGTCCCGGCGGCCCCCGTCCCGGCATCCCGCGCCCCGGCAACAACCCCTTCGCGAGCCAGCAGGGAATGCAGCGCCCCGGCGCTCCGCGCCCCGGCAACAACCCCTTCGCGAGCCAGCAGGGCATGGGCCGCGGCGCGGCTTCCGGCGGCGCCGGCGGCAACTCCGCCATCCCGCGCCCCGGTGCTCCTCGCCCCGGCGCCCCGCGCCCGGGTGCACCCCGTCCGGGCGCCCCGCGTCCCGGCGGCCCCGGTGGCTTCCGTCCCGGCGGCGCCGGAGCGGGCGGCTTCCGCCCGGGTGCGGCCCAGGGCGGCGGCGCACGCCCCGCTCCCGGCACGCCCGGCTACCGTCCGGGCGGAGCGCCCGGAACCGGCTTCACCTCTCCGCGCCCCGGTGCGGGCGGTCGTGGCCGTGGCCCCGGCGGCGGAACCGCCGGTGCCTTCGGTCGCGGCGGCGGCAAGAGCAAGGCGCGTAAGTCGAAGCGCACGAAGAGAGCAGAGTTCGAGCTGCGCGAAGCCCCGTCGCTGGGTGGCGTGAGCGTTCCCCGTGGCGACGGCAACACCGTCGTGCGGTTGCGTCGTGGCGCATCCATCACCGACTTCGCCGACAAGATCGACGCGAGCCCGGGCAACCTGGTGACCGTGCTGTTCCACCTCGGTGAGATGGCGACGGCCACGGAGTCGCTCGACGAGGCCACCTTCCAGGTGCTCGGCGAGGAGCTCGGCTACAAGATCCTCGTGGTCTCGCCCGAAGAGGAAGACCGCGAGCTGCTCGAGGGCTTCGACATCGACCTCGACCAGGAGCTGGAAGACGAGACCGACGAAGACCTGGAGATCCGTCCCCCGGTCGTCACCGTCATGGGTCACGTCGACCACGGTAAGACGCGCCTTCTCGACGCGATCCGCAACGCGAACGTCGTGGCCGGTGAGGCGGGTGGCATCACCCAGCACATCGGTGCCTACCAGGTCGTCACCGAGCACGAGGGCATCGAGCGCCCGATCACCTTCATCGACACCCCGGGTCACGAGGCGTTCACCGCCATGCGTGCTCGTGGTGCGCAGGTGACCGACATCGCCATCCTCGTGGTCGCCGCCGACGACGGCATCATGCCGCAGACGATCGAGGCCTTGAACCACGCCCAGGCGGCCAACGTGCCGATCGTGGTCGCGGTGAACAAGATCGACAAGCCCGACGCCAACCCCGCCAAGGTCCGTCAGCAGCTCACCGAGTTCGGCCTCGTGGCCGAGGAGTACGGCGGAGACGTCATGTTCGTCGACGTGTCGGCGCGCAACGACATCGGCATCCAGGACCTGCTCGACGCAGTGCTCCTCACCGCCGACGCCGGTCTCGACCTGCGGGCCAACCCGAACAAGGATGCGCGCGGTGTGGCGATCGAAGCCAAGCTCGACAAGGGCCGCGGCGCGGTCGCGACCGTGCTCATCCAGTCGGGAACACTCCGCGTCGGAGACGCGATCGTGGCCGGAACCGCTTACGGGCGTGTTCGTGCCATGGTCGACGAGAACGGCGAGACCGTCACCGAGGCGACCCCGTCGCGTCCGGTGCAGGTGCAGGGCCTCTCGACGGTTCCTCGCGCCGGCGACACCTTCCTCGTCACCGAGGAGGACCGCACGGCGCGGCAGATCGCCGAGAAGCGCGAAGCCGCCGAGCGCAACGCCCAGCTGGCCAAGGCCCGCAAGCGCATCTCGCTCGAGGACTTCACCCGTGCCCTCGAAGAAGGCAAGGTCGAAGCCCTCAACCTCATCATCAAGGGTGACGTCTCCGGTGCCGTCGAGGCACTCGAGGAGTCGCTGCTCAAGATCGAGGTCGACGACAGCGTGCAGCTGCGTATCATCCACCGTGGTGTCGGTGCGGTCACGGAGTCGGACGTCAACCTGGCCACCGTCGACAACGCCATCATCATCGGCTTCAACGTGCGGCCCGACACGAAGGCGCGCGAGCGCGCCGCTCGCGAGGGTGTGGACATCCGCTTCTACTCGGTCATCTACAACGCGCTCGACGACATCGAGAACTCGCTCAAGGGCATGCTCAAGCCCGAGTTCGAAGAGGTGCAGTCGGGTGTGGCCGAGATCCGCGAGATCTTCCGCTCCTCGAAGTTCGGCAACATCGCCGGCGTCATCGTGCGGTCGGGAACGATCACGCGCAACGCCAAGGCGCGCGTCATCCGCGAGGGTGTCGTGGTGGGGGACAACCTCGCCATCGAGTCGCTGCGCCGCTTCAAGGACGACGTCACCGAGGTGCGTACGGACTTCGAGGCCGGTATCGGTCTCGGCAAGTTCAACGACATCCAGATCGGCGACGAGATCGAGACGATCGAGATGAAGGAGAAGCCGCGGGTGTAAGCCTGTGGTCGGGATCCCGGGGGGATCTTCACTCCCCGCCTAGGGGTTGAGCGGAGCTCAAAGGCGGCGGGGAGCGAAGATCCCCCCGGGATCCCTCGCGTTTTACACTCGGGACAGGTAGAGAGAGTTAGGTAAGAAGATGGCTGATCCGGCTCGGGCCGCCAAGATGGCGGATCGTATCAAGGTGATCGTGGCCAAGCGGCTGGAGCGGGGGATCAAGGATCCCCGGCTCGGCTTCGTGACCATCACGGATGTGCGGGTGACGGGAGATCTGCAGCACGCGTCGATCTTCTACACCGTCTACGGCGACGACGAGGAGCGGGCAGCTTCGGCCGCCGCCCTGAAGTCGGCCACCGGGATGCTGCGCAGCGAAGTGGGCAAGAACATCACCGCGCGGCTCACGCCGTCGCTGGAGTTCATCGCCGATGCGCTGCCGGAGAACGCCCAGGCGCTCGAAGGGCTGCTGGCCGAGGCGCGGGCGCGGGATGCGGCCGTGGAAGGGCTGGCGAAGACGGCGCAGTACGCGGGGGAGGAAGATCCTTACGTGAAGCCGCGGGTCGTTGGCGAGGACGGCGAAGACTAAGGAGGACGCCGCTGGGGGCGGATATCGCTTCGGCGCTTCGGTTGAGCGGAGCTCAAAGGCGCGCCGAAGCGATATCCGCCCCCACCGGCTGCGTTGCAGGCCGCGTCAGGGGAGGGCGAAGATGTCGTCGTCGAGGGCGATGATGAGGCCGTCGCTTAGGAGGCCGGTGAGCGCTCTTCCGTATTGGGCTGGGTCGGGTACGGCTTGGG
>SCNI01000011.1 GCA_005502775.1 Microbacteriaceae bacterium 3FA27C10 | reverse complement strand
GGGCCTCGGGGGCGAAGAATCGCACACCCATGAGGTCGAGGCGGGTGCGTTCGGCGGGCCCGTAGACGGGGCCGGTGCGGATGGTCATGGTGTTCTCCTTCGCGGCGCCTGGCCGCTGTCGGTTCCTCCACCCCTGCGGTGGAAGTTGGTCTCACGCCCGCGGGGGTCGCAGGGTCCGCCCACGGGCGCGAGAGATGAGAGGGAAGAACGGCCGGGCTGACTCACGCGCATCAAGGCGCGGATACCAGCCAGCGAGTTTGAGAAGCCCGGCGGCCGCTCTTCGTGTGCTCGGTTTCGTCTTCTTGGGCGAGCAGCCCTCAACAAGGGGCGAAAGGAACCCCTGGACGTTTAGCCGTCAGCGAAGGCGAGTTGTTCGCGCGCCGAGTTCCGCTTCCGACCCGTCGCGGCAAGATGGTCGCGGAGCTTCTGCTGTGCCGCCTTGATGTCCTCGCGCGCGGCACGCGCCTCGACAGCGTTCGGCGCCACCGACAGGTCGCGTTTCGCAGCGCGGATCTCGACCTCGATCTCGCGCTGCCGTTCCCGCGCCTTATCGGCCGCCTCGTCGTACTTGAATCCGGCCTGCGGATTTGGCAGACCAGGAAGGACAGCCACGAACTTGTGCGAGCAGTTCGGGTGCCCGAGGCCCGCCGCTCGAGCGCCGTCGACAGTGCCATCGATCGTGACCGTCACGTACCCGTCACCGGTCGAGTCCGAAAGGGTGATCGTTCCGGTCTGCCCGTCCGTGGACAGCGTCTTACCGACCCACGGTGCGCACCGTCGGCATGACGACAGCGACCCGACTGGGGTCACGAGGTTCAGGTCGGCTTGCTCCATCCGCCAGATGCCCGCATCGTTGAACGCGCGCGCGACCGACGTGCGACCGGCCATCTCGGCGTACGTGCCAATCCGCCATCTGCGGTCGTCACGGGCCACGAACCCGGTGATGCCCTCAGCCAGGAACGACTGCACGGCCGCCTGCTGCGCGCGCAACTGGGTGGAGACACCGAGAAGCACGTTCGGGGAAGTCGTGGACACAATCCGTTGGAACGCATCTTGCGGGTAGCGGGTGATGCGCAGATGCAGCTCTTCGAGTCGCGACTGCAGCGACAGCGCCACTTCGGCGGTCGCCTGCGTCGACGTCCCGTTCAGGGTCGTGGCCGAGGTGACCTTGTCGGCCATGCCGATGCGGGCCGCGGCCTCCGCTTCACCCTGCACAGCGGCGACCCGGATGATCTCAGCGGAGAGGTTCTCGTCGCGGAGCCGGCCGACAACCTGCACAGCCTTGAACTGAAGCTCGTTCAGCGCCGTCGCACGGGTGCGAGAAAGTTCGGCGAGTTGCCGGTTGCGCTCGAGTGCGTACTGCAACCCTGCCCGGTCAGCTTCGACGGCGGTGCGGATCTTCGCTTGCAGGTCGAGGTCACGGTAGGCGCGCACGGCGACCTCACGGATGAGTTCGTCCTCGGCGGTCGCGTACCGTTCCGCGAGGAGCCGGCCGAGGTCGTCGATGAGGTCATCGGAGGTGAGTTGTGTGTCGGGGAGGTAGAGGGCCATGCCGCCTCCCTGGGGTGTTCGGCGGGCGCGCAGGTGCGCCACGCGGCAGGAGTCATTGACCGCGCTATTTGGGCGTCCTTCGTTGGAACGCGCCCGCCAAGAGGGTGGGGCCCTGGCGGGACAGGCGACTGTGGCCGTCACCGTGCATCCGCTTGATCCGGCCATGGGCCAGGGCTGTTCCTTCGGTAGCGAATCCGAAGTGGTTACTCGTCGCCGCCGAACACGGCGTTGCGTGCGCGGCGGGTCATCGCGATGAGCTTCTGCGCGTTGTGCCGGCTGATGGCCACCGTCGAGAAGATCGATGTCTCATACGTCGGCTCGGGCTTGGTCAGCGGCTCGGGCACGCCCGGGTTCGCCTCGGCCCAGGGCAACGCGGCCCGTGCGCGGCGTGCGCGGATCGCGTCAGCCTCGCGCAACACCTCGTCGGCGGCGACCTCGACCTCGATTGTGAGGTAGTTGCTGGGCGGCGCCCCCAACCCAGTGGGGTGGGGTGTCTCGGCCACCCACACAAGGGAGACGACCATGCTGGGTTCGCGGTACTCACCGCGGTCCAGCGGGCGCTGGTCGTCAGGCTCGAAGTGCAGGCCCCACTCGTCGTCCCGTAGACCGTTCATCCCGTTCGGGGTGGTGATGGTCCGCAGCCGCGGGTGGTTGATTCGTTCTCTGGGCATGGTGGCCCTCTCTACTTAGCCGCATCGCGCGGCCTGCCTCCCCTCGCGGGAGGAAGTCACTCGGCCCGCTGGAAGCCGATCTTCGCGGTCGGCACAGGGTTGCCTGTTCCAGGGATGTAGTCGGGCTCATTCGCCTGCTCGACATGCGCGAATGCACCCTGCCGTTGCGGGCCCGGATCTTCCGGACGCGGCGGGCACACGTGGGAGCGACGCCACTCGCGCACCTGCCGGCGACTGAGCGACGCGATGTACCCGCCACACGCGCACGCCTCACGCACGGCGCCGACCCTTCCGCTGCTGGGCGCGCCCACGAGCCTTCTTCGACTCCCGCAGCGTCGGCAGCACATCGAACCACGACAGGCCCGGCAGACGACGGCGAGGGCTCGCCGCGGCCATCATCAGGAGGATCGGGACGAGCACGCACACCAGCCATGCGGCGGCAACACTGTTCGTAATCAACAGACTCGCTCCTTCAGCGGGCCGGCGAGCAGCATGCGGATAGCGGGGACAGCGTCGTGACCGAACTCAGCCGCGAGGCCGCGGTCGTTGCTCCGACGCACTCGGAAGAGGAGCGACTGCAGCGACGCATCGTCAGCCTTTCGACAGATGGTGTCGAGCGAGGTAATCGAGTCGTCCCCGCCGAGGCCGCGCGAGTTCAGAGTGTCGAGCGCGTAGACACGCTCTTCCGTCGTGAGCTGCATGATGGCCTCCCTGTCAGTCCAGTTCGAGCTCGGGGAACCCGGCCCACTTCGAGAGGGTGAAGCAGTCGACGTCGGCGGTCTCGTCGAAGCAGTAGTACCCGGTGACTCCGCCGCGGTAGGCGCGCTCCACATGTGCGGGCTGTTCACCGCACCGTGCACACGTCAACACCGCTCAGTCGTCCGAGTCGCGCAGCAGCAGAGCCACCGCGATCAGACCAGCGAGAATCACCGTGGCGACGGCGATGCCGACGAACACCAACGCCATCACTGCGGCACCTGCTGCTCATCGACGGGCGTCACCGTAGGATCAGGAGCCACACCCGGTGCCGGCGGCATCACATCGCCACCGAGCGGCCCCGTGACCATCGTCGGATCAGCTGCCGGGCCGAGACCGTTCTCGAAGCGGATACGCGCAACCTCAGCATCGACCTCGTCCTTCGACAGGTCAGGCTGCTCCGCACGCACCGCAGTCTCGATCGAGTACGCCTTCGCCGCGACCAGCATCTGCGTGGTCGTGGCCCGCACCAACGGGTCGACCTGCGACACCTCCGCGAACTCCACCTCAGACAGCTCGTTGATGATCTGCCCGCCCGCCCCAGGAAACACCAGCGAATCGATCGCCAGAGCCGTGCGCGTCAACCGTGCCAGGGCCGGGCGAACGTACAGCGCCTTCTTGTCGCGGGTGCGCTCCGAGTCCGTGCGGTCGTCGTTCACCTCAGTCGCGGTCTTCGTTCCCACGTCGTGGATGCCGAAGTGCGACACCGAGTAGCCGGTGGCTTGTGCGATCTCCCGCTTCAACCCCTCGATCGCGCCGAGGTGCTCATCGACACGGATCAGGAACTGAGAGATCGTGATCTGCCCGCCCTTGCCGTCATCGACAAGCCCAGCGACCGGCGAGTACACCTGCCGGCCCATGTCGAACTCGGCACCGCGGCCCGGCCCGTTGAGCTTCAGATACGACTCGGGGACGGTCAGGCGGCCGGCACCGTTGTCGAAGTCCCGCATCAGCGACGACCAGATCCCGTTGATGCGCTCGAACAGCGGCTCGATACCGAAGTAGTCGGAGCGGCCCAGGTTCGAGAGGGTGCCCTTCTTGTCCCACGCCGGGTGCGGGAGCATGTTCGGGTAGAACTCCACCGCCAGCCACGGCACACCAGTGCGGACGACAACGTCGAGGGACTCCGCTTGCGGCAGGATCTCCTTCTCCGTGACATCGACGATGCCGGCGTAATGCTCGGTCTCGGGGATGCTGCGAACGTCGACCTGGCGACCCAGGGTGCCGTTCTCGCCCTTCCACAGCGAGTAGGTGATGAACCCGGGCTCCTGCTTCTCGAGCAGCCGGTACACGTCATCCTTGCCCTTGGCGTATTCCGTCCACAGGGTGACCTCGGAGAGCTTCCCGTACCGGTACTTCGGGAGGGCGCAGTCGGAGCGGTAGGCGCGGAACCACACGTGATCGACGAAAGACTTGTCCCACGTGACCGCGAGGTAGGTGCCGCCGTGCGCGGCCGCGTATTCGCCAGAACGAAGGAGCTCGGCGTGGCCCTCATCGGAGGACATGATCAGCTCCATGCGCTTCTGCGCCTCGACCAGCTCCTTCGGGGCGTCATCCTCCTCCGCACCGGGAAGGGTGATCTCCGGGGCCTCAGCGAACAGCAGGTCCGCGGACAGCTGAGCAAGGTCGCCGGCGACAGGGATCGACAGCGACGACCGGTTCTCCGACACCGGGGTGCCGAACGTGGCCCTTGAGATGAGGCCCATCGCGCCACCGGAATACGGGCGGCCGTTGCGGGTGTGCGTCGCCGGGTCCCCATAGGTGGGCGACAGCAGCCCGAGGGCGAACTGGTCGTTCTGGTACCAGGCGTCGTAGATCGCGAACTGCTTGTAGGCGATGTCGAAGGGCTCCGGCGGGAACACGTCTGAAGGCACGGCGCTCCCATCGGGGTTGTGACCCGACAGTGCGGGGGTCAGGCTGCTTCGAGGTCGTACTGCCACATCGAGCGGGTCGTGTGGATGCCGTAACGGGCGGCGTCGAGCGAGTGGTCGTCTTCCTTGATCACGTCGTCTTCGCCTTCGGCTGTGGCCTTCGGGTCCCAGCGGTACTCGGTGACCTCAGTGGTGAAGCCCTTGCACCGGTCGGTGACGATCAGGCGATCATTCGCGAGCAGGCGGGACACGGTCGCGATGCCGGGCAGCACCTTGTTGTGGGCGCCCTGCACGGTGATCTCGTCGAACTTGCGGAGCTCGGCGGTGAACGCTAGCGCTGCCGGGTCGACGATGTTGTAGGTCGGCGTCTGGAAGGCCTCATAGGGGGTGTGCTGTTCCCGCAGCCACGCCCGATACATCGCCGCCTGATCGGACGGGGCGAGGGTCGCCCCATGGTGATCGCGCGGGTCGTACCGCCACTCATCCATCAACACCAAGCGAGGCCGCTCCTCGCGGGTGATCCCGACCCGGAGCGCAGCGGACGCGTTCGAGACACCGAAGTCGATGCCATCAGCGAGCACCTGCGCGATGCGAGGCATGTCCTCGAAGCGGATGACGTGCCGTTTCTCGTCCCACATCGGGTAGACAGCGCCGGCGGCGTTCGTCCACTCGCCCTTGATCATGCGGTCGTAGAAGACGCCCGTGTACGCGGCCTCCATGTCGGCTTCGTAGCCGGCGGGGAGCCGCGGGTTGTCCTTCATCGTGAAATGGAACGCGATGAGGTTCTTCTGCGCGGCCTTCAGAATCCACTCTTTGCGCATCCAGTGATTCATGGATGCGGGGTTCATCGTTGCGAGCAGGCGGGCGCCGTCGACGCGGAGTCGCGACACGAGCATGTTCCAGAACGCCTCGGGCAGCAGCACCGCCTCGTCGACGTACGCGAGCACCACGGTCTTGCCCTGAATCTTCCCGACCGACTCGGCGTTGTTCGCGCCAATCAGGAGTACTTCGCGGCCAAGGATGATCGCCGACGTCGCACCGGGCGTGTAGATGACCTGCGAAGAGATTTTCGCGCCGAAGATGTCGCGGTCCTGCAGCAGCACGAAGACGTTCGCGTAGATCGTGGCCAGCGTCTTCCCGACGATGATGATCAAGCCCTTGCGCGGTGCGAGACGCACCGCGATCAGGAACGCGATCAGCGACGCCACGGTCTTGCCCGCCGACACCGACCCGAACCACACCGCGATCTTCTTCGACGCGCTATCCACGATCGACAGCAGCTGCGCCTTCGACACCTGCTTCAGGATCGCGTCAAGATCCATCGGTCGGCGTCTCTCCTCGAGCACGCAGCAGCTCAGCCGCGGCAGCCATGTTCCCCGCCAACGCGTCGATCACGCCGACCGCATCATCGAGACCGCCGTTGTCCTTCTCCACGATCCGCGTCGCCTTATCGAACGCAACACCAGCGATCATCGTGACCGACCGCTTCACGTCCATCGGAGCCTCTTGCAGCGTGTGCTCCGCGTACGTGTTGTCCTTGCCGCCGAAGTTGAAGACAAGGTAAGGCCGCTTGAGCCCCGCGATCTCCGCTCGAGCGAGAACCATCAAATCCTTCGCCAGCAGCACCCGCTCCTCAGCAAGATCAATCGTGTGCGCCTCAACAGCAGCAGCCGTCTTCGACCGATCGAACGACAGCCCCTCGCTCTTCGCCCACCGAGACACCGTCGACGGCGAACAACCCAGCTGCTTCGCGATCTGATTGCACGACAACCCCAGGTCGTACAGCTCACGTGCCCTCGCGCGTTTGGTATCGAATGTTCCGCGATGCGCCACAAGGATCACCTCGGCTTCGGACTTGGGGGCGACCATCGGAGCGCCTGGCTCTGACAGTGGGAAAGAACGAAGCCCCCGGCAGACCCGACCTACGTGGGTCGACTGCGTCAGGGGCTTCGAGTACTCGGGGTGTTGCTACGTGCTCGCAGTGAGCTTGTGCCAGATGCGCAGCCACCAGGGTGCGTGATCGATGACGGGTTCGGAACAGATGCGGCAGCGCCAGTCCCAGTACATCGGGCCGGGCCAGGGTGCGTGCATGATGGGCCGGTCGGGTGCGGGTGAGTCGAGGTGCTTCTCTCGCATGTCAGCCCCCTGAGGCAAAGCTGTCCATCACGCCGGCGAATCCACCGAGGTGGCCGAGGAAGGTGTCGGCTGCCTGCTGGGGTGTCATCGCCTGGCGTGCGCTGGTGCTGTACGTGAGCGTGCCCACGATGTTTGTGTGAGTGCTGAAGTGGATGCCTCTGTCGTTCAGGTGAGAGGTGATCGCCGCGGCGAGCTTGCGGTGCGGAAGCAAGCCCATGCCAACGGCGAGACGTGATGCCGCGGCCGAGCCGCTCAGTGCCTGCCGCGTCATGGAGAGAGGCTCAGGACTGCAGCTGTACTCGTGGTCGGCGGCGACGCTTGCGAGAAGGATCAGCCGTCTTGCACGTCGCAGAGGTGATCGTTGCAGATGTCGCAGATCAGTTCGAGGTCGCGCTTGGCGGAGTCGCTCGACGCCTTGATAGTCGCGTTCATCGTGCGCACCCCGCGAGGCGGCGGACGATGGCCTGGCCCTTCACGTACTCGGCGCGGGTCATGCCGAGGTGCCGGCTGGGGGAGTAGCCCTGGGTCATTGCCGGCGTGGCGAGCCAGTTGGCCGCGACGGTCGACTGAGGCTTGCCGAGCACCTTGGCGGTGCGGCGCAGCTTGGTGAGGAGGGGGTTCGATGTGCTCTGCATGCATTCACTGTAGCAAGCACCTTGCGCTAACGCAAGTGACTTGCTAGATTTGGAGCATGACATCACCACTGACTCCCTATGACAATGACACCGTCTACCGCCCTCAGCCCTGGCATGAGGTTGGCGAGGAGCACCGCTACGGGAAGGTCGACTTCGACAACAGCGATGAGACCACCGTGCTCACCCTGCTGGTGCGCCCTGATGCCGAAGGTGCCCCAGTCATCGATGTCGAGATTGGCGAGGGCCAACGCCTGCAGCTCGTCGTCAATGGCCGTACGGTGTGGTTCGGAGTCGCGGGTGCCGAGCTGTGAACTGGCGCACTCTGGCTGATCGGGATGACGCAAGCGGCTTGCTAAACTCGGATGCTATGACCGAGCTGAATGAGCTGGACCCCATCACGGAGCGCATCGTCGACGGCAAGGCTGCCGAGGGGGAGCGTGACCGGAAGTTCGTTGAGCTGCGCGTCAGCGGTCACGCGTGGAAGGACATCGCGGCGAAGGCTGGCCTGTCCTTCCAGGCGACCCAGACGGCAGCGAAGCGAGCCAATGGTGGTGTGCTGCCTCAGCCTGACCCGAAGCAGCTGCGTCCCGGGTCGAGGATCGTCGGCTAGGCCTTGTGCTTCTGCTCGCAGCGTCGAGCGAGCGACGGGACGACCTTGGCTGCTCCGCAGACGCCACAGCGGTAGGGGTCTTGCACAGTGCCTCCAGGGTGCGTGGAAGAGTGTGGCCGGTCGGCACGCGCATGCCGACCGGCTGAACCGGTGAAGGGGCCGGTCCTCAGACGCGACCGATGGTCTGCGCCGAGTGTGGGGGTGGGGGCTCAGCTCGCGGCCGAAGCCCTGAATCTATAGTGCCGCCAGTGAAGGATTTGAAGCTTTTCTGAGTCGGCGGGGTGTGTCTACGATCTGGGGCGGCCCCGCTTGATCTCTGCTTCGGCAGCGAGGAGTGCGCCGTAGCGGATGATGAGGAGACCGTCGTCGTTCTTCCTCGGGGTGACCTTGTGGTCGTCGATCCAGAGGTAGATCGTGCGTTCGGTGCGGCCCATGAGCGGGGCTGCCTGGGCTACCGTCACCCAGACGTTCGGGTCGAGGGTCCTCTCACTCGTCATGCGCCGTCCTTTCGTTCCAGGCCGGGATGAACGCGACTTCCTGGTCCTGGTCGATGGTGTCCATGCCGAAGGTCGTCTGCCGAGTTGTGTCCATGCCGATGCGCCAGCCGTTGCGTTCGAAGTCGAAGGTGATGATGAGGTCGTCTGCGGCGCGCACGTCGCCGAGCTCGAGGCGGATGGTGTTGGTGTTCCCTTCGATTCGCGGGTACGACAGGGTGATATGCAGCTCGGGTTCTCCGGGGCTGTCGAACATGGTGTCGATGGCGGGCACTAGAAGTTGTCTCCTCTGGTCAGTACGGGCTCGTGGGTTCCGTTCCACGGGATCAGTTCGAGATCCATCGGAAGGGTCCACTTGCGGCCGCAATTGTGGCACTCGATCGCGTAGGCGCCGATGCCGTCGAAGTGGCCAAAGTCCTCGGCATCGCACTCGCAGTGCAGGTCGAGGCACACGTTTGTGCCCTTCCACTGGATGTAGACGTGGGGTTTCGGTTCGGCCATCACTTCACCTGCTCTCGGATAGCGGCCTTGTGTTCGTCGTGCCACGCGCGTCGGGCGTTGCCGCTCGGGAGTGCGTCGGACATCTCACCGCAGGTGCACGTACCGCGGCCAACACCAGTCACGCCTCCGCGGAAGCCACCGATCCGGTGCCCGTAGTCGTTGTGAGGTGCACCCTCCCACCAGAGGCTGTGGCCGGCTACTCGTGTGTTCCTGGGCATCAGTCGTTCCCTTCTCGGTACGGGTTGTCTCCTGGTGCGAGACCGAATCGTTTCTCTGGTTCACCAGTGATCTCTTCGAACGCCCACCGTGCACCCTCATCCCATGCGTCCCGGGCGGCTTCCCTCTTGACCCTGGCAAGCCACCGGTCGAAGTCCTCCGGTTCGATCGTGCGGGGTTCACCCAGACGAGTGCGGGGGAACGTGACCGCATCCTTCACGACCTCGGTGGTGATATTCCGGCCAGTCATGGTCGTGTGTTCTCCTTGATGATCTGCCAGCCTCGGGCGATGAGGTCGGACTCCTGCTGGTGCCGGCCGAGCACCCAGATGGTGCTCCCCGGGAGGTGCTTCGCGTAGCGGGCGAAGTAGCGGATGCCGTTCGGGTTGATGACTGCGACAACCTCGCGTCGATCCTCGACCTCGATCGTTCCGCCCGCCCGATGCCACTTCACCGCTCAGCTCCTGCCCGGTAGGCAGCAGCCCGGTGGGCGAGATCCAACCTCACCGACTCGGCGTGCTGCTTGTGGCGGATGTGGTCGGCCGCTTCGTCGAGAGCGGTAGCGGCGGCTTCGGCTTTGACGCGAGCAAGAACCTCAGAGGTGGCGGCGGACTTGTAGCACTCGCACCGCTGCAGCCCCTTCGGGTCGTCCCAGCGGTGCGTGCAGTCCGGATCGTGTGGTGCTTCCGTGATGACGGCTTCGAGTGCTGCTCGACGCGCGATCTCTGCGCTAACAGCCTCGTCTGCCTCACTCACAGCATTGAGCGCGTCCTGCACAGCGGCTTCCGCTTCTGCCGCCCTGACCTCAGCGACGCGCAGATGCTCCATCAAAGTGACGTTCTCCCGGTAGAGCCAGTTGTTCTTTGCGGCGTTTGCAGCTGCATCTTCGACCACCATTTGCCACATCTGGTCCCGGACCGATGCCTTGAAATCATCCGGGTTCTGCTCGCAGCCCATCGCCTTCCAGACGCGGCGCAGGAACTCGCGATCACCTCGTTCGGCTTCTGTGGTGCGCAGCCGCTCCAACAGGGCGGTGCGATCGGCCAACAGCCACGGGATGTCCTCACGGGCGTGGGCGATAAACTCGGCGTCGGCGGTGCACGACTCTGGGGTGGTCCAGGGGTACTCGATGGCGTAGGCGATGATCCGCTCCTCTATCGTCCCTTCTGGCCCTGCCGTGATCCCGCATCCTTCGTCGTCGGGCAGGTCGGTGTAGTCGCCTGCGTTCCACGGCCCCTCGGTTGCGGCTTCTGCCCGCTTTCGGATCTCCGCGACCCGCTTCTCGTCGTCGGTCATGGTCTCTCCCGTCTCCCATCCGCTTGCCTCAGCACACGACCCGTCATGGCCTGCCAGCGCGGTACACGACCCAAGACCGCAATAAGGCTTCTTCTCGTCGTCCATCACAGAACCTCCCCGGGGGTGGCGAGCAGTCGGAGAGCAAGGACTTTCTGGCGGGCGATCGCTATCTCGGCGGCGTCGCGGGCCGCGATCCATTCTTCGAGAGCGTCGATCGTGTCACTCAGGCACTCGGCAACCGACGGCACACCTTCGGCAGGCTCCCATTCCCAGCCGAGGGAGTATGCGACCAGGGACGTTAGCTCTGCGCGGTCGATCTGTGGCTTCTCTTCGTTCTCGGTCATGATGCTTCCTCCATCGGGGGTTCTCTTCGTTGTTGTTCATCGCCGCCGTGCTCGAGTGGCAGGCTCTGATAGGTCTCCCGGGAAGGGATCGTGCGGGCGATGTGGTACTGGCTGCCGTCGTCGGTGAAGAGACGGATTTCGATCTGTGCCATCAGGCACCTCCGGTCTTGTCGGTGATCTGCTGGATGATGTCGGCGGGGAGGCGGCGGAGGCCGAGCGCGCCCCGGTAGGGGATCGGCTCGACCAGTGGGCGCGGGTCGTCGAGCTGCCAGTGGTAGCCCTGACGTTCAGCCCACAGGGAGCAGGTGCCGAGCGCGCCACGACGACAGTCCTCCCAGTGGTGCACGCCCACGAGGTCTACGACGCCGATGATCGCGCCCACGACCTCGAGGAGCCGTTGACGGGACCGGGAGACATTGGCCGGCGCGAGGTTCGCGACGGTGAAGACCCCGCTATAATCCCAGGTGAGCCCGGCATGGATCGCGACGGGCCCGCGGTAGCTCGTCGAGCGGGACCGGTTCTCGACCGTCTTGCCACCCTGGAGGATGGCCCACGCGAAGGGCTGCTTCACGGTGAGGATGCGCATCTCTGTCATGGCTTTGGAATCTCCTCTTCCCAGCCGGGCACACGCACGGTCGGGATGTTCATCGATCGCCACAATGCGATAACGGTCGGGTTGTCATCGATGGCCAGCACCGCGGTCACGCCGTAGAGCTCGCACATGCGGTCATGGAGGTCGCGCTTCACGTCGTCGTCACGGCGGTCGTCGTGGTCCGCGCGCATCCCGAGGGCGTGGTGGGGGATCTCCCACTTGTTCAGCCAGGTGCGGGTGATGTGCCGCCACTGCTCGCGTCGAGACGTGAGGATGATGATCGTGAGGCCGGTGGCGTGCAGCGCTTTCGTGATCGCGGCGACTTCAGCGATCGGCTCGACGAACACGGAGGCGGCGTGGAACTTGTGGAACAGCTTCCGGTGCGGGTCATCGAGTACGTAGTGCCGGATGCCCGAGACATCCGCGAGGGTGCCGTCGACGTCGACAATCACTGCCGGCTTCACGGCTGCCTCGCTTCCCAGCGCTCGCGCATGGCCATGACGCTGTCGCGCACGTCCACCTCGACGGCGCCGGCCGCGACGGCAAGCGCACGCTTCGAGAGCGTCACGTCGAAGTGCTCTTTCCACGTCCCGGGGTACTGAATCCAGGAGCGCTTCATGCCGATCTTGTCGGCCATTTCCAGCAGCTCTTCGGTGGTGTCGGCAGTCATGTGGCACCAGACGCCGCGCACCACACGGTTGCCGTTCGGGACGTCTGCCTTGGCCTTGAAGTTGTCGACGTAGACAGCCATCAGTGCGCCTCTCCTCGGTAGACACCCGTGATCAGGTGCGATCCGTCGAGTTGGAAGTCGCCCTCCCAGCCGGGAGCGCCCGCGGTCACATCGTGGCGCGCTGCGGCGGCTTGTGCTTCGAGCTCGCGCACCGCCCGCACCTCGTCAACTTCGGCCATCAGCCCGGCTCAACTTCCTGCGCTTCGCGGAATCCGCGCTCGGACCGCGTCTTGTAGATGCGCGCCTTGATCGCGTTCTCCGCATCGAACGCCCAGTCGCGCCGGCGCTCCTTGAGCTCGACGCCGAACCCGTACACGCGATCGCCCTTCCAGCCGCCGGACGGGTCGAACCGATCCGGGATGCCCTTCGGTGCCTCGATGTCGACGGCCAGCGACTTGATGCTGCGCTTGCTCTTCGGGCGGCCGTAGGAGACCTGCTGCAGGGTGGCGCGCACCGGATAGGTGCCCTCGGGCATCTCGATTGCGATCAGTGCCCACTCGAGGTTCTCGTAGGTATAGCGGCGCTCGCCGAGGATACGGTCCAGGAGGTTCAGCCGGATGCTGGCGCTGCGCCACCTCGCGAACTCTCCTCGCGACCAGTGGTCGGGGTGCACCCACGCGGTGACCCACAGGCGGCCGTCGTGAAATCGGAGCGCGAGGTCGCGGCCCTCGTACTTGTGAGCCTTCTCACGGGTGATTCGGTCGGCAAGCTTGCGGCCGTTCTCGATACCCCAGTAGAAGCCGGTGCCGAAGATGAGCAGGTGGCCGTCGAACGGCGTCTCGCTGCCGGCAGTGCCGACGTGGAAGCGAACACTGAACTCGGCGCGCGGCCGCTGCACGATCGTCTCGATATGGCCGGCGAACAGCTTGCGATCCCCTTCTCCCTTGCCGCGGTAGATCGTCAGGAAGCGGCGCAGATGGTGGTAGCGGCCCGGCCGCGCGCCACGCTCGAGCTCGTCGATCTTGAAGTGGTGGATTTGCATCAGCTGCCCTTCACGTTGATGATCTGGCGGAGTTCGTGCACAACCTCGACGAGGTCAGCCGCGTCCTCCATCACGACGTCGATCGGCTTGTACGCGGCCGGGATCTCGTCGAGGAACGCCGCCGAGTGCGACCACTCGATGCCCTGCATGTTCTCCTCGAGCTGCTCCATCGTGAAGGTTCGCTTCGCCGAGGAGCGTGAGTGCTCCCGGCCGGCGCCGTGCGGGGACGAGTTCAGGGAGAGCGGGTTGCCCTTGCCGACGACGACGTAGGAGCGGGTGCCCATCGATCCGGGGATGAGGCCCGGGCGGCCGCGCTCAGCGTTGATGGCGCCCTTGCGGGACAGCCACACATTGCGGCCGAAGTGACCCTCACGGCTCGTGTAGTTGTGGTGGCAGTTCACCCGTTCCGTCTCGACGATGGTCGACCCGATCCAGTCCTCGAAGCGGCGGATTAGACGGTCCATCATCTCCTCACGGTTCAGGAGCGCGAACGTCTGCGCCCACCGCAGCTCGGCGATGTACCGGTTGAACTCGTCGGTGCCCTCCACGAGGTAGGCGAGATCCTTGTCGGGGAGGGTGATGAAGTGGCGGGCGCAGTACTCCTGCGCCACCTGGATGTGGTGCTGGGCGATCTTGTTGCCGATGCCGCGCGAACCCGAGTGCAGGAACAGCCACACCCGGTCATCCTCGTCGAGGCTGACCTCGATGAAGTGGTTCCCCGACCCGAGGGTGCCGAGCTGCAGCTCCCAGTTCTTGGCGTAGTTGCCCGGGTTGAATCCCGCTGCCTCCGCCAGCTCGTCGAGCGCGTCGAGTCGAGCCTCTGCCGTCGGCGAGATGGCCGCGTTGTAGTTCCCGGCCGAGAGGGGGATGGCGCGTTCCACAGCCTCGCGGAGCGGCTTCCGGTCGGCCGGCAGTTGGTCGGCGGTGAACTGGGTGCGCACGGCGATCATGCCGCAGCCGATGTCCACGCCGACGGCGGCGGGGATGATCGCGCCGTCGGTGGGAATCACCGAGCCCACGGTGGCGCCCTTCCCCAGGTGCGCATCCGGCATCAAGGCCAGGTGCGGGTAGATGAACGGCATCCCGGACGTGCGCTCGGCCTGCGCGAGCGTCTGATCGTCGAGGATGGATGCCCAGTTCATGAGCCTCTTGCTGATCTGCTTCACTTTCGATTCCCTTCGGTGGTCTCTGCCCAGTCGGCGACTGGGAGTAGAGCTTCGTCTCGCCGTCGACGTTCACGAACCACCAGTCGGTGGTCCATCCGTAGAAGTGGCCGACGATCGGCTCTGGCTGCGGGGTCTTGTCCTCGCGCGGATTCGTGAACGTGGGGGCGAGCGCGATCTTTCGGATGCGCGGCGCCCAGATCTTCGCCGCCACACGGCCGCTCACGCCGACGCCCCCGTGAGGTCGACGACCGGGAGCATGAGGTACTTGACGGCCATTGCGGCCTGTTGCAGGACTACACCGTTGCCGAGTGCCTTGAGTTGCTCGTTGCCTGTGAGGCCAATGGCAGGGTCGGTGACATGGCCATCGGGGAGGCCCATCATCCACTCGACGAAGCGCGGCGAAAGCCGTTGCGCACCGTTCCGCGCCGTGCCCTCGGTTGGGGCAGGAGCTACTCGGTAAGTGGCGACTTCCCACCGTCGGATGGCGGGCTCGTAGGCTCCCCAATCAGTTGCGCCGCGATCGACAGCGGCATCCCCATCCCGTTCCCGTTGATCCCCTTCGCTCGTATCCGCTCGCGGCGAGCCATCCACGTCTCTGTGGTCTCCCCATCGTTCGAATTCAACGCGTTCGGCGTCGGCAGCAGATGCTCCACCTCGTCGGCCAGCGTCGGACCATGCCCGCCCGCTCTCCGCTTGTCCGGGTGCTGGCTGCCGCCGTTCACCGCCAGCTGTGACGTCGGCGTCTTCAATAGCGCCGCCGCTGAAGACAACCTCAGATCGCCCGACCCGCCCAGCTGATTCGGCCCACCCTTCTCTCCGTCGCTCGCCATGGGGGTAGGCAAGAATGAAGACCCGGAAGCGGCCGTGGGGAGCTCCGGCGTCGGCAGCTCGAAGGCCACACCACTCCGCGTCATACCCGAGGTCGGCCAGGTCGCCGAGAACGGCTCCGAGTGCTCGGAGAGTAGGTCGTGACGGTCTGTCTCCCAGACCCCACGCGTCGGATTCCACGACGCCAGTTGCTTCGGCACTGAGTAGCCCCCTTACGTTCTCGATGACGACGAGCTGCGGGTGCAGCGCGTCGATGGCCCGGGCGAATTCCGACCAGAGTCCGGAGCGGGTGCCGGCGCGGAGACCCGCACGGCCACCCGCGAGCGACACGTCCTGGCACGGGAATCCACCGGTGAGCACGTCGATCGGCTCCACGGCCGACCAGTCCACGGCAGTGATGTCGCCGTAGTTGGGGACGTCTGGCCAGTGGTGCGCGAGGATCTTCGACGGCGCCTCGTCGAACTCGACGTGCCACGCGATGTCGCCGCCGACGACGGACTGCACGCCCATGTCGAGGCCCCCGTACCCACTGAATAGTGAGCCAATGCGAGGACCATCCATCCGATCCGCCATCACGCGGCCTCCGATGTGAGCAGCAGATCGAGTCCAGGAGGGCTCTCGAGGTAGTCCGCGGCAGCGCGAATGACCTGGGGTCGATCGCGAAACAAGCCGAGCGCGAGGTTGCAGCGGGAACAGAGGAGGCCGCGCCAGACCCCCGTCGTGTGGTCGTGGTCCTTCGTGAGCAAACGGACGGCTCCGCTGCGAGTGACCGACTCCTGCTCGCCGCAGATGTCGCAGACATCGCGCTCAACAAGGGACCTTCGTTCGGCCTCCGCCGCATCACGCCGCGCGCGACGCTCGATTCCATAGCAGACCTTGCACCGGGATCGGAACGTCGTAGCCCGAGCTTGCAGGTAGCCATTGGCGGTCGTGAGTTCGGTGCCGCAGTCACGACAGTTCGTTCGAGGGTGCATCCGGTTTCGCGATTTCATGCGAGGCCCAGCCCGTTCCGGACGTCGGCCACAACACGATCTGCGCGAGCTTCGATCTGGCGCCGATCTTCTTCCTGATCCAGACGGGGGTCGACCGGGGGGTAATCGAGCCCGAACCGGCCGGGGCTTGCGAATACGGCGATCAGGTTTGCGATGCGCTGCTGCTCAGCGAGTTCGAGGGTCGCGTGGACCTGAGCAATGGCGATGAGGTCAGCGTTCGTCTCTCCCTGCTTGTCGCGGTACGTGTCGTTCACGTCGATGCCGGTTTCGTGCAGCGCGTCGCGTGCACGGCTCTTGTGGGAGGTCATCGTGCCATCACCTTCGCGATCGCATCGGCGGCCGAGGCCGCGGCGTACGCGTTACCGCTCACGAGGTCGCCGATGGCCTTGACCGCCCCATGGGCGTCGAGGGGCTGCCCCAGCGAAGCCTTGGTGGTGAAGCCTTCGAATGGCGATGGGCACGAGCGCCCTGCATCCGTGTTCACGTAGAACTTCTTCGTAGTGCGGTCCTGCTGAATAAGAACGAGGTCGAAGCTGTAGTCGGGTTCGGTGACATCGAACTCGGCGACAGTCTCGAGGTCGAAAGCTTCGGGGGAATAGTAGATGTCGGTCATGATGCTTTCTCCAGGTCGAGAAGGTCGAAGAGGGTGGGGACGGATGCGCGCGCATCGTGCCGGCGCAGGTAGACGAGCGAGTCGGCGACAGATGCCGGGTTCAGCTCGGAGCCGTAGCCGCGGCGCCCGGCCTCGACGGCCGTGAGGACCGTGGAACCGAGCCCGCTGAACGGGTCGTAGACGAGGTCGCCCGGGTTCGAGTACATGTTGATGAGTCGGCGCGGGATGTCGAGCGGGAACGGGCAGATGTGCTGCTCGACGTTGCGACGGCGCTGGTCCGAGTTCAGAGTGTCGATGCGGAGAATGTCCGTCCACACGTCATCGCGCCACGAGCCCGGCACCAGGGCGGCGAACGTCGACGGGAGCGCCTTCTTCGCGGCGAGCTCGGTGGCCAGCTGCACGTGCGCCTCGTAGTCGTAGACCGTGCGGAGCGACTGTTCAGTGAACAGGCGCGTGCGGGACTCCGGGTCGAGCTGCATGAGCTCGGTGAGACCCAGCACGCGGTCGCCGCCCGTGCGCCACTCGCCGGCCGCGTCGATCTGCCACTGGCCGACGGAGTACTTCTCGCGGTCCTTCTCGACGCGCTCGTCTGCCCAGCCCTTCGACCGGTCGCTCTGCGGTTTGCCGAACAGCAGGATGTACTCGGGCGATCCGACGCCCATCGGCGTGTGATCCTTCAGCATCTTCGAGTAGCCGAGGCGGTAGGTCTGGTTGTTCTCGCGCACGACGTCGGTCGTGACGGTGATCATGCCGTAGTAGTCGAAGCCGTGGCCCGAGTAGTGAGCGATCGCTTCCGCGTGGAGCGGGGAAACGGTGTAGCGGCCCTTCCCGGTGCCCTTGCCGTAGAGCATGCGGTCCTTCACGTGCACCGCGAGGATGCGGCCCGGCTGCAGCACCCGGTACAGCGACGGGGTCAGGAAGTCGTTCTGCCACCAGAACTCGGCGGCATCCTCGGTGTGGCCGAAGTCGGCGTAGTTCAGCGAATACTCGAAGTGGTTGCCGAACGGGATGCTCGTGACGATCAGGCCGACGGAGTTGGACTCCATGTGATCGCGGGCTTCGACCACAGAGTCGTTGAGCGCGATCGTCCAGCCGTCGCCGGTGTGGAACTCGCGGGTGACACCCATTGCGCGGGTGAGTTCCTGCGAGACGGCCAACGACGACAGTGCGTAGGAGCGGATGATCGCGCTCATCTTGTCGGTGAGCTGGTCGTGCTTCGCCCACTTCTCCTGTAGCCGGTCGCGGACCTGTGTCTCTGTCTCGGCGAGGATGAGGTGCACCTCGACGGGGCGGGTCTGGCCGAAGCGATGCTGGCGGTGGACGGCTTGTATGGTGTGGCGGAACTTGTATGTGACACCGACGAACACCGCCTTGCAGGCCTGCTGCAGGTTCATGCCCTGGCCGAGCATCACGGGCTTCCCGATCAGCGCGTAGGTGCCCCGCTCGCACCACTCGTCGAGGCGCCGCTCGGCCTCATCGTCGGTGAGCTTGCCGTGCACGGACGAGTACGTCAGGCCCTCTGCGTTGAGCGCTTTCTCGATGGCGGCCTGCTCGGCGTCGAGGTCGCACCAGAGAATGATCTGATCGTCGGGCGAGGTCGCGCGGTGCGCGCGCACGATGCCCATCAGCTCGGCGACGCGGTCGTCGACGGTGTCGCGCTTCTCGCGGGCAGCGTCGACGGCGGACATCGCGCCGCCGCGGAACATCAGGCCCTGGCCGTCGCGGTCAGCGCGGGTAGCGGCGATGTCTACCTCGACCTCGTGCCAGTGCACGATCAGCTCGGGCAGCTCGTATCCGTCGTCGGAGAACCCGAGGTCGGACGGCTTCTGGAGGAAACAAGCCCAGGTGTTCAGCCAAAGCCAGAACTCAGCCTCCTTGTGCGGGTAGAGCGTCAGGTTGCCGGCGTGCGAGCTGTCGCGTTGGAAGAAGCGGGTCAGTGCGGCGCCACGGTCCATGACGCCCAGGAACGCGGCATAGTTGACCAGCTCGAGGTACTCGTTCGGCGAGGGTGTCGCGGTCGCGAGGAAGCGGTAGGTGGTCTGCTCGAACATGGCCAGCATGGCCTGGGCGGTGTCCGAACCGAAGGCGGCGAGCACTGCGGCTTCGTCGAGCGACACCGCGCCGAAGAGGTCGACGTCGATCTTGCCGTCGCGCACGCTCTCGTAGTTGGTGACATAGATCCCCGACCACTTCTCGTCGACCTGCTCGGTGCGCTTGATGAAGCGGGCCTCGATTCCGAGCAGTGCGCCAGCGTCGCGGATGAATTCGCGCTGCACCCGGAGCGGGGCGACGATGAGCGCCCGGCCGCCGCGCACAGCTGATGCCTTCTGAGTGAGTACGAGCCGGAGTACTTCGAGCTGCATGATCGACTTGCCCAGGCCGAACTTCGCGAAGATCGCGCGCCGGCCGCCCTTGACAGCCCAGCGGACAAGGGCGCGCTGGTGGGGCTTCAGGATGGGGCTGATGTCGGCGTCGTTGACGTCGAAGCCGAAGGTACGGTCGAAGGCGACTTTCTCGCGGATGAACGCGTCGTAGTCGAGCGCCGGGTCGGCGTTGGTGGTGAGGGTGAGCAAGGTCACGAGTGGTTCGCTTTCAGGGTGGCGGCGATCGTCTTGCGCACGAGCCAGAGAAGCGCGGCGGCGGCGACAGTGAGGAAGCCGAGGATGGGCGAGATGCCCGTGAACGTGAGGAACACTGCGGAGAGGATCGTGGCGATGGCCAGGAACACGATGGAGGCACAGAGCAGGCGGTCGAGGATCATTCGAAAGCCTCGATCTCATCGGCGCCGTACCAGTGGCCCGAGCGGGTCTCGCCGGCGTCGAGATCTTCGGCCTTATCGGCGGCCTCATCGAAGGTCTCGAAGACGTAGCCGGTCTCTTCCCGGTCCGGCTCGTCGTCCGAGTTGTTCGGCCGCGTGTAGTGGAACACCGCCCACTTCGTCGGGATGCTGTCTGCCTGCGGCATCGCGATCCGCAGCAGCTGTCCGATGCTCACAGCACCACGACCAGCGCGAAGCCGGCGACAGCGAGAGCGATGACAGCCGCCATACCGGCGGCCCACGCCAAGGTCATTGGCGGGTGCTGAGTGGCGAACGGGTCGTCTTCGGGGAGGCTCATGTTCTCGAATCCCTTCAAATTCGTTATGCATAACTATTCCATATGGAATGGTTGACCACATCAAAATGGGCGTTAGGTTGCCAAAGTTGGCATAGGTGCGCCACCGGTAGCCCAGCGGCGTGCATCGATCGGCCCCTCGAGTATGGCGGCCGAGCTGTCCAGGGGACCGATCCTGACCGAGCGAGCATCCTCGCCGCCGCGGCGCAGCAGATCGAGCAGAACGGATGCATCGACCTCGGTTGTGACCGTGGCCACCACCCTCCGCGGCCGGCCGTAGCCGCTCGCGTACAGCCGATACACCCCGAACTCATTCTGGATTTCGAACTCTGCCAGGCCCACGCGTGCGCACTGCGACTTCGTCACTTCGATACCTTCTTCGCTGCCGCATCCGCGGCCTGTTGGGCGGCGGCCGCCGCACTGATTTGAAAGCCGAGCTGCCACCAGTCGTGCGAGTGCCCACACTTCAGGCAGACCACCTCGATGTCGTCGAGGTACTCCACGGGCGACTTACGCACGAGGCCTCGCGAACTGCAGTTGTGGCAGCGCATCGGCACGTCTCGTTCCGCTTCGCTGTCGGGCCACCGGTGGTAGATGGTCTGAAAGCGGCGGATGTACTCGACCGCGCGCACGGCGCCGAGGATCGTGGAGACGCTGCGCTCCGGGTCGGACCACAATGCCACCGCCTCCGCTGCTGCTGCGCGCGACTGGGCGGCCGTGGCCGTTGAGGGGATCGGCGGTGCGCCGAGCGCTTCCACTAGCTCGTCAGCCGCGCGCCACTCCTCGGGCCCGGGGAGCGTCCACTTCATCGACGCAGACACTCGATCCTCGGCCGGGGCCCGCCCGACAGTCGCGGACCTCAGGTGCTCGATAAGTGTGACCGTGAGGCGTAGAGCCTCCTCCAACTTCTCGAAGCAGTGTTGGCAGAGGTAGCCGCGAGACGCACGCCGAGGCTGGCACCCTGTGCACTCATCATCCATGCATGTCTCCAGGTGCAGATCCCCCACCGTGCATGCGCGAACGCCTCGGGGGAGCAGATCGCGGAAGTTGGTGGCGCAGACCAGTTCGCTCATGGGAGCCTCCTCACGAACTCGGCGGCGGCATCGAAATTGGACACCCGGCGAAGATCTCCGGTCCATGTCTGCTGCCTGTGCTGTTCGAGGGCGAGTGCGATGTGCTCGCGCTCAAGGCGGCGGATCTGGTCGGTCTCGGGTAGGTCGGGGAACTCGACGGCGGGCAGTGGTTCAGCCGGTGTGGGTTTGCCGATGTAGCGCGCGTACACGCGGCCCCTTGCCGGGTCATCACCGCGAACGGCGCGGGCCTCGAATGAGCCGCGAGGGCGGAATGCGGCGAGCGTGGCGCTCTCGATCTGGCTCTTCAGAGATAGCCATCCGTCCTCGGCGATCAAGGCCCAGATGCCTTCGTTCGCTCGAAGCTCTTCAGCGATCGGGGCGTACTTCGATTCGCGGCGCGAGGGCGCGGCCGGCGGCGGGGGATTCTCCCAAGTGATGGTCACGGTGGTCCTTAGAACGGGGTTTCGTCGCTGTACGAGCCGGGCTGATTCCAGACGTCGCCGCCTGGCGGAGGGGCCGCGGCCCACTGCTCGCCGGCGGGCGCAGCAGCCTGGGCCGGGCTGGCTTGGCTATCTCGTGTGGCACGGGTCACCTGGGCGGTGGCGTAACGCAGCGAGGGGCCGATCTCGTCGACCTCGAGCTCGATCGAGGTGCGCTTCTCGCCCTCTTTCGTCTCGTAGGAACGCTGACGGAGGCGACCGGTCGCGACGACGCGGCTGCCCTTGGTGAGCGAACCGGCGACGTGCTCCGCGAACTCACGCCACACCGAGGCCCGGAGGAACAGCGCTTCGCCGTCCTTCCAGTCGTTCGACGCACGGTCGAAAGTGCGGGGAGTCGAAGCGATCGTGAAGTTCGCGACCGCCAGCCCGTTCTGCGTGTAACGCAGCTCCGGGTCCGCTACCAAGTTGCCGACGAATGTGATTACTGTTTCTCCGCTCATGCGGCGTGCCTTCTTCCTGTCTTGATCATTGAGATGAGCGAGTTGCTCACCCCGTACTGGTCGGCCAGATCCTGCTGGCGTGCCCCGTGGGCGAGACGGGTTCGGATCGTGGCCAGGTCGGTCTCCGAGAGCTTGCCTGTGCGTCCGAAGATCGTTCCGGCGGCGCGAGCATCTGCGACGTTCGAAGCGCGGGTGTCGAACCGCAGATGTCCGGGGTTGCAGCACAGAGGGTTGTTGCACGAATGGCAGGTGTCGAGGCCCTGAGCCCTCGTCTCACCGGTTGTGAATGTCAGCGCGAGCTCGTGGGCGGGACGCATCCGGCCTTCCCAGAAGAACTGGCCGTAGCCGTCCTTCTCGAGGTAGCCGAGCCACGGCCAGCACTCGTCGGGCTTTCCGTGTTGCACGCTCGCCCAGAAGAGCGTCACGCGGACGGCGACTGTCTCGCTCATTTCTGGTTTCTCTCTTCCTGTTGGGCCAGTCGTGCCGGTTCGGTGTTGATGTGGTCCCAGCGGCGCAGGTCCGCCCGCTGGTCGTTCGCACGCTGCAGGGCATCGCTCATGTCGCTCACGCGGCGGTCTCCCACCACGCGACGTTCGCCATGACCTTGAGATGGGTCAGCGGCAACGAGGTCTCGAGCGGCTGTCCGAGCTGGCGTTGCGCCATGGCGTAGAGCACGAGCGCGTCGGCTTCGTTGTTGTTCGTGATGTCGACCTCGGGGTAGCGCTTCGCCACGGCGAGAAGCACCGCATCTTTCGATGAGCTGCCCTTGCCGGTCGCATACTGGGCGCGCTGCTGCGGCGTGACGACCACCGGCGCGGTCCCCGTGACTGCGATCAGCTGCTTCACCACGAGCCACCATGAGGCAAAGATCCGGTCGAGGCTGCTCGACTTCGAGTGAAGCGATAGACCCTCGATGATCACGGTGTCGCCGGCGCAGAGCTGCGTGGTGGTCGTGATCTTGCGGGTGAGGCGGTCGACGCGGGAGAAGAACTGCTCGACGCTCGGTGAGGTGTCCTTCTCGCCGACGGTCGCCACGATGACGGTGCCACCGGGGCCGGGGAACGCGAGGCCCGTGCCCGTGAGCGAGAGGTCGATTGCGACCACCCGAGGAGTGTTGGCCATCATCCCGAAACCTCACTATCTGTGGTGTTCGTTGCGGCCTGGTATGGGCGCGGCGGCAGTGTGAGCCATGTCGCGTACCGTGCGCGCTCTTCGTCACGCAGGGCCTCCGTGTCGATGCCGCGCTCAGCGGCCCACTCCCAGATCCACTCGGGATAGGCATCGCCGGATTCCAGATAGTCGTTCACCTCGGAAGCGATGGCTTCGGCGATTCGCGGGACGTTCTCCTGCAGCGCGGTCACAGCGTTCAACAGGAACCCATAGGTGTCTCTGAACCAGCCTGTGTACGCGGCTTCGAGGTCCGCGCCTGTGGCGTATTCGGAATGCTGCGGGAGAGTTGCCCGATCTTCTAAGACGATGGCCTGCTTGAGAGATTCTGAAAGCAGCCGATCGAAGACAGCCGCTTTGCTCGGCCCAAAATCCACCCCCTCGAGCGGGATCACTTCGTCGGTCATCTCAGTTCCTTTCCATCCGCGCGATCTGCGCGGAAATCTAGACATCTGTTCGGCGACTCCTTCACGAGCTGGCCCAGCACGGCTCTCAGCTCACGGGTCTTGGCGTCGTACAACCGGGCCTCCAACTCGCGCATCGGGAGCTGGAGGCGCTCACGCCGCACCTTCTTGGCGTCCAGAGTCGCCGCCCACACTTCGAAGTCGCTCAGCTCCCCGGCCGCGTGTGTAAGCTCGCGCCGTAGCACCTCTTTGACCTGGACGCCGGCCACCTCTGCCCGAGTGGCGAGGCGCCGGTACGTTCCGTCCGGGATACCGAAATTGATGTGGACCGTCACTGCTCGCGCCCCACTTCGTAGAGCGGCGCGTAGCCGCCGTCGATGAGCTGCTGGTTGTAGACCGCCTTCTCCCGCGCAATCGCGATCGGATCTCCAGCCGCTGCCGCCGCGGCGAGCTCCTCGAAGTTGGCGGGCTTCGGCGCCGTGCCGTAGACCTTCGCATTCACCGTGCTCGCCCGAGCACTATCCGAATCGCGAGCAACGATCGCCTCAGCATGCGCCCGAACATGCACGCACTCGACGACCTCGATCGTCTTGTTCTGCGCAGCAGCCTCGAACGCCCGCCGTGCGAGATCCTCATCGAGGTGCCGAAGACGGTCATGCCAGTCGTTCACCATCTCGTCTGAGACGTCGCGGCCATCCCGCTGCGTGAGCCAGACCAGCAACTCGCGAACATAGCCAATGGAGATCGGTGCGCCGGTCATCGGGTCACCTCCGCCATCGCGGTGCGCCAGATCAAGGTTCGGACGAAGTTGTCGGGGAAATCGGGAACTTCGCGACGGACGATCGCCTTCTTGATGACGTCGACCCGTCGCCCGTCGGTCTCCCAGAGACCAGCGTCGCCGACCTCGATCGGCGACAGGAGTCCGGGAGGCGTGAGATACACGAACCTGTGAGAGTGGCCCTTCCATGCCCGCGTCTTCTCGTGAGTCTCGTTCGTGAAGTCAGAACGGCTGACCTTCACCTCGATCGCGGTGCGCTGCCATCCGATGAGCAGCAGCCCATCGATCCGGCGTGTATGCGGCACGTTGGGGGCGGCGACATGAGCGTCAACCGCACGCTCCCACTCATCGAATGCTTCTTGATCCCAGAGCGTGACCTGCCGAAGCAAGACGCCGCGAGAGGAGAACTTCCGTTCCACGGCCGCGAGCAGCAGTCGCTCGGAGTATTGGGGACGGGTGGATTCGGGCTTATCCCCAGGGGTCGGCGCATCAGGAACGAGAGATTCAATCCTCGGTCTTGGAGGCGTTACGTCCGTCCGTCCGTCCGTTAGGGTACTGCCATCTGTCAAGTTACTGACTCGGTCATGGCTTACCCATGGCTCAGCTACTGGCTCCACCGTGACTCAGCTCCCTTCTTGCCTCCGGCTGAACGTGCTTCTCTCAGCCCTTCTTCGATGACCTGCTGCATGGCCCCGACGACCTGTCTGGTGCCGAAGTTGGCAATTCGCCAACCGCCGTCGACCACTTCCCAGAGGCCGACTTCGACGAGCAGACGAGCATCCGCCGGCGTCCCATGAACAAACGGGAGCGCGGACTTCTTGATGACCCCATCGGTGCCGACTCCGACGCTCTGGGAGAGCGAGCAGTGATAGACGAAGCCGGCGGCCTTACCCTTTGAGCCGTGCGCGACGAGATCCAAAACCTTGTCGTGAGTGTGGAAATTCGTGTCGGCGCGGTACCAGGGGTAGCCCACTAGGCACCTCCCTCGGGGTCATCATCGAAGACTCCTTCGTCGATGAGACCGCCGGCCGCCGCCGCGTATGCGGCATTCAGCAGCCTGCGGACGGATACGTCATTGGCCCCCTCAAATGAGTCGAGAACCTTGAGGACATCGAACAGACAATCCGTCAGTTGTTCGACCGTGTGCCAAGCGATGACGTAGTCTCCGAACCTGTCGACGGCGTCGCGCTCACCACGCGCGATCTGAGCGAGCGCTTTGAAGCGTTCAGTCATGTTCGTTGTCCCTCCGTCCGAACCTCTCGGCGAGGGAGAACGCGAGCTTGGAGGCTTCGCGCTCGAATAGCAGATCGCGGAAGTAACGCCAGTGATCCCGAAGATCTTCTGGCGTATTGCCCCAGTCGCTCACTGCCAACTGCACGTCCCCTAGACGCACGCCAATCTTGATGAGCAAGCTCATTTCGAGCCAGTGAAGTTCTGTCATTTTGAAGAACATCCCGTCGCCGAACATGTCTTGCATGATCAAGGCAATTTGGTCGGCCTCATCATCTGCAATCTCTTCCATCAGGCGATCTCCTGTTCTTCCCAGATGCCGAGACGCTGCATCTGCTCGCGCGCGTCGCGCTCGGTCATGAAGCCGACGGTGAAGTCGTTGAAGAACCGCGCCCACACGCGACCGCCGACGGGGTGCAGGATCTTGATCGGAACGTCCTCGACGTTCTCAATGAAGGCCGGCACGGCATAGCCGTACTTGCGCGCCTCCGGGCTGCTGTGCGCCCACCCATGCGACCCTTGCGTGTTTCCGGGGCCGAAGAGCGTCACCACGTTGGAGGCGACATCCTGGCCACCACGCGACTTGAACTGCCGGTGGTGATGCTCGGCGCTGAGAGCGAGGTCCATGCCCGTGTACTGGTCGCGTCGCTCGTCGCGTTCGTCGATGCGCCGGTAGAACTTGGTGAGCTTCGCGCCAGTCAGTCGCACGATCTGACGCTTGGGGGTGATCATCTCTGGCCGCCCCCGTAGGAGTTGTACTGGGCGGTGACAGCCTTGTTGATGTTCAACATCGAGTAGATCTTCGTGCGGAGCGCGCGCTCAGTGTCCTCCGCGTAGTGATACTCGGCCTTCGTTCCGTGCCACGCCTCCAGCTCCGACTGCGCGTCGATCTCGGCCTGGGCTCGGGCGAAGGTCACGGCGTAGCCCTCGCGCCCGTAGAACGCCATCTGAAGGTTCTTGCGCGCGGAGTAGGCGCGCTCTGCCTTGTAGCGGCGCTTGTTGATTTCCAGCAGCACGGGCGGCAGCTGCTCCAGCAGCGAGTTCGCCTCGCGTATGAAAAACTCCATCTCGACCGGGTTCGTCGGATTCGAGTTGCGGAGTTGGTCGGCCTTGATCACGAACTCGTTGCGGGCGAATTCGACATCGTCGCCGTCGTGCACTTCACCGGTGCCCTGGTCGATGAACTCGGTCATGCTGCACCGCCCTGGGTGGCCTTCCAACGGGCGAACTCCTCGGCATCGATGCGCTCGCGCTCGATACGCTGCGCCTCGGTCTCGTAGTCGTCGCTGCCGGCCGGGGCATCGTCGACCAGCTCGGCCTCGATGACTTCGGGGTCAGTATGCGAGGGCTCAATCGGCTCAGGCTCGGCGGGCGACTCGCGGGGCGCCCCTGGGGCAGGCTGTCCGGCAGACTCGGGATCGGCTGCGCGCTCGGCGCGCCGCAGCTCTCCGCCGCGGGCCAGCATGACGGCGCGGAGCGCGTCGGTCTGAGCTGCCTCCGGGACGGTGGCCCACAGATCCTTGAGCCCGTCGACGGTGATTGATGCCTTGAGCTGCGCTGCCCAGTTCGGCTGTTCGGCCGGCGGAGCGGCGGTGTCGGTGGATGGAATCAGCTCGCCGGCGTCGTTGACGTCGGCGCCGAACTCTTCGGGTGTGAAGTGCAGTCCCATGAGCACGTCTTCGAAGCCAGCGCTTCCGACGTCGCCGACGGCGCGCCAGCGGCACATGCGCGCAGTCCACTTCTCCCACGGTTTCGGTCGGTTCTTGTCGTCGCGCGCCTTGGCGACCCAGACGCCCTTGTCGTTCGGGGCGTACGAGTCGAGCAGGCCGGCGCGCAGCGCGTCGTGTGGCGTCCACGTGTAGGTGTAGGGGAAGTCGGGGTCGTCGCTTCGGATGCCGGTCACTGTCACGGCGAGGTCGCCGCCGTCGACCGAGCCCGTCTGCTGGATGCGGAGCGTGTGGCCCGCGTCTCGGATGAGCGCGCTCATGAGGGCGGGCTTGAGGGTCGGGTTGCCTTCGATTACGTCGATGCCGCGCAGGGCTGCCATCGGGTGCAGGCCGAGCATCAGGCCGGTCTCGGTGATTAGCATGACCTTGCCGGGGCTGGGGCGGTTCTCCATGAGCCCGGTCTCGGGGTTCTTCACGTTGGCCCAGAGTCCCTTGGGGAGGAGTTCGCCGCCGGCGGCGATGGCCTTCGCGTAGCGGTAGCGCTCGTCGAGGCTGGAGTTCTGGTAGATGGCGATTTCGGTGCTCATGCTGCGTTCAGTTCCTTCTCGAATGCGATCGCGTCTTGAAGCCGCACGAGGACTTCGCGGGCGATCGGCAGGATCTTGTTCTGGAGCTCGATGACCTTCGGGTCGGTGCGAGCGATGGTGATGGACTTCGGCTCGTCGTTGCGGAGCTTGCCGTCGACGATCTCGGCCCAGATGAACTCGACCTCTTCGGCCTCGGGCACGACGATGAACTGCCACGACATCTGCCGCCACTCGGCGAGCGTCGGGCCTTTCACGATGCGGTCGTGCTTCGCCTTGCACTCGGCGAGGCGGATGCGGCCGGTCGTGAGCCCGTCTGGGGTCGCGACGTAGCCGCGCTCGTCGGGGGAGTGGAAGAGGGCGAGATTTTGGGGGATGCCGGCGTAGGCGAGCATCATGGGCTCCCAGCGGTGCCCGGACTTGGTGAACTCGTTCCCAGCCCAGCCTCCGTCGCCGAGCATGTCGTCGACATAGAGGTCGACTGACTCGATCTTCGAGAACTTGGCCGCGTTGGATGCGCCGATTTTCCCGCGGCGGGTTCTCTTCCAGCGGTCGCGGTCGGTGCCGTCGTCGAGGATGCGCTCGAGGTGAGTCAGCATGGCGGCTCGTCTCTGATCGTGTCGGCGGCCCCGAGGAGCCAGTCGACGTAGCCAGGGCGCTTCGGGTCGTTGGGCTCGTACGGGTCCTGGATGGAGAGACTCATGCCGCACCTGCTGCCAGGGAGATGAGGTCCAGACGCACCTGGCGAAGTTTGGAATCCGCCTTGCTCGCGACCCGCCTATCGATATCAGATGCGTTCACTCCGAGAGCCGACGCCAGCGCGGCCAGCTGGCCGACGGACAGATCTGCCTTGCGCCCGGACTCAATGTTCGCGATGACAAATCGACCTATTCCAGACCTCTCGGCTAGGTCATCCTGGGTCAGCGACCGCTCTTTGCGCATTGCAGCAAGGTGGGGACCGCCAGTCCAGCTCATGCGTTCACCAGCTCTCCGGCGTCGATCGTGTAGCCGATCTCCTCCGAGTTGTCCCGGCCGCGCTCGACGATGATTGTGTAGCCCCGTGCCTCACCGCGCTCGCCGAGCACCGCGAGGGTGTCGTCGTCGAGGAGGTCGCCGTTCTTGATGAAGACGAGCTTCAGATCCGGGTTGCCAGAGGTGGCGATGTCGAAGCCCACGACGATCTGCTGTGCCGAGTTGAGCTGCACGAACGGGACGCCGCGGAAGGTAACCCCGTCGTCGTCCACGCTGAGGCCGGCGAGGGGAAACTTAGCTTCCGCGAGACCGTCGGCCTTGACCTTCACGATGTGGTCGAGTTCGGCCTGCTCCTTCGCGTGCGCGGCGACCGCTTCGCTGAGCCGCTGCTGCGCCTCGGCGTAGGCACGCGTCTCGGCCAGGGCGGCATTCGTCTCCTCGACGGTCGCGAGCCGCGCCCGAATCGCCACGGTGTCCACCATGGGCGGAAGCGTGACCAGCTGGTTCGCCACGAACTGGCGCCGAACAAGTGCATCTGCCAGCCGGGCGCGAAGGTCTTCGATCTCGACGTCAAGCTTCTCGCGAAGCTCCATCGCACGGGACCGCTCGGCGTTCGCACGGTTCGCCGCGTCCAGCTCAGCGAGGATCGACGTCGCCGACACTGGCGTGGCATCCGGGTCGCCCGCGCCCTTCGGCAGTGAGGCGAGCGCGCCGCGCAGCCGCTCCACCTCGCGGCCGGCCAGGAGGCGACGTTCCTCCGCGCCCTTCTTCTCGGCGGCCAGCTTGTCGAGGTCGAACGGCAGCTCCACCTTCGACAGGAGCACCTCGCGCTGTTTCTTCTCATCGAGCAGAGTGAACTCCACCGGGTCGATCAACTCACCGCCGAGATGCTGCGCGAGAATCGCTGTCGCGGAGTCATGCTTGGCGCCATCCAGGCCGTACGCCGAGAACGTCGACGTGATCTTCCCGGCCGCCGAACGCTTCCAGTCGCGACGGAACCGAATGTCGAGGTCCGTGTCGATGAATTCGGAGAACGCCGAGTCCTCGCCATCGCGGATCGGGTGCGGGGTCTCCTTCACGCCCTTGTAACGGAACAGCTCCTTGATCGGATCGATGAAGCTGCTCTTCCCGGCACCGTTCGCGCCAGCGATGACGATCAGCGATCGGTCACCGGGCGTCAACGTGACGTGCCTGAGGCCCTTGTAGTTCTTCACTTCGAGTGTCTTCGCCATCGGCGGTGTCTCCCTTCAAAGACAAGACGGGCGCGGCGGATGGGCCGCGAGGATGAGGTGGTGGCTACGCGGCGTCGGGTTCGGGCAGCTGCCACACGGCGACGGGCTTGCCGTACTGGCCGTTGACCCGATCGCCCGAGTCAACGACCCGGCCGGCGACGCGCAGCTCGCTGAGCCGCTTCGCGATCGAGTCGGTCTTGACGAGCGGCCATCCCTTCGCCTCGCGGCGGGCGAAGTACGTGCCGGTGAGCTCGTAGGTCGCGCGAGGTCGCTCCGCGAGCATGCTCAGGATCGCGCCCTTGATCTCGCTGCTGTCGTCGAGATTGAGGCTCTCGGCGGCGAAGTGCGAGGTGTCGGGGTCATTGCGGTGTGCGAGTGCGGTTGCCATGAGAATTCCCTTCAATCGAATGGCTGAGTTGGTGCGGTGAGCGCGGCCTGGGCCTGAACCCAGGCGCGCACGTCTTCGGGGCGGTACCGGACTGCGCGGCCGAACTTGACGAACGGAGGACCCGCTTCTCGATTGCGCGAGCGCCATGTGCGAAGAGTGGACTCGGTGAACCCGGTCTCTTTGGCGACTCTGTTCTCGGTCCAGAGCATCTCGGCCACTAGTCGTCTTCGCTCTCTTGCAGAACCTGCGCCAGCTTGAAGATGCGGCTCGTGGGAACAGACATCACCATGGCGAAGGCGTTGACCTCGTCGAGGGTGATGCCCGCACCCGTGTCGAGTCGCCGCTGGAGGGTTCGCGGGGAGACATGAGAGAGGGACGCTGTGGCCTCGACCAGCTCGCCAACCGTTATCCGGCTGACGGCGCGCTGTGCTCGGAGAGCTGCTGCGAGGGCTTCGGGAGCGACTGTTGCGGTTGCCATGCAGCGACTCTATGCCATATGGAATGGATTAGCGCCTGTAACGCGCTGTTAATTTGAAAACATGGCATAGCCATGCCAAATGGACTACCGTTTAATAGTGCCTACTGGAAAAAAGCTGCCACCTGCCCCGCTCACGAGAGCCATTGGACTCATCCTCCGGGACCTGACCGATGACCCGGCTCGTGGAATCAGCCAATCCGAAGTTGGCCGCCGCAACGTGGGGAGGGTCGGCTACGTCTCTCAGCCGCTGCTCTCTCGCGTGATCAACGGTCAGCGAGGGATCGATATCGACCAGCTCAACGCGCTCTGCGAGATCTTCGAGATCTCGATCGTCGACGTGATCGAGCGCGCTGAGCAGATAGTTGCAGAGCAGAAGATTCCGCTGGCACCGATCACCCGCATCCGTCCCAATGTCGCACGTGTCGATCAAGATGCAAACCTAAGAGCAGTGGCGCACACCCCGAAGTACGCCGAAGAAGAGGTTTCAGATGATCAGTACGAATGACGAAAGGGGCGGCATGCGCCAACTAACGCAACTCGCAGCCGACATGGGGATCGAGATCGTAGAGACGAAGCTCACCGGAAAAGACGGCAGCTACGACCATGCCCGTGGCATCATCCGACTCCATCGAGGAATGACCGAACGAACCGCGCGCTCGGTGCTCGCGCACGAACTCGGCCACGCCATTTACGGGCACGTCCCGACCCCATTCGGACCACAGCATCGGCGCCAAGAGCGCCAGGCAGACGAGTGGGCCGCTGGGCACCTGATCACGATCGAGGCCTACCGTGAGGCGGAGCGGCGACGCGACGGCCACCTCGCATCGATGGCCTTCGACCTGAATGTCACAGCGGAACTCGTCGAAGTTTTCCAGTCCATGCTCCGCCGCGAGCTCGCCAGGGCAGTGTGAGCCCGTGGCGAGACCTCCACTCCTCCTCGGTACCTGGGGAGAGATCAACAAGCCGCGCGCGAAAAACGCCGCCGGCACGTACACGGCTAGCGCCCGCTTCCGCGACTACGATGGCGTCACCCGGACCGTCACCAAGACGGGCGCCACGGCGGCCGGTGCTGTTCGCAACCTGATCGAAGTACTCAAGGACCGCTCGCACCTGCCAGGCGAGAACCTCACCCGCGAGTCAACTATCCACGAACTCGCACAGCACTGGTTGCTGGAGTTCGAAGCCACAGACGCCGCGGCCGGAACGAAGGCCGCGTACCACGACGCATTGCGGCTCCACATACTCCCGGCAATGCAGAAGGTGCGCCTCTGGGAAGCGACCGTGCCGTATCTCGATCGCTTCATCAAGGCGACCCGCAAGAGCTCGGGGGATGCGGCAGCGAAGCGCGCCAAAGTAGTCCTGAGCCACATGCTCGGGCTGGCCACCAGGCACGGCGCGATAGCGGCGAATCCAGTTCGAGACGTCGCTTCGGTGAAGTCGAAGAAGGGGGTCGTGGCCACCATCGGCCTGGAAGAGGTGCGACTCCTCCGCGATCGCCTCGCGGAGTGGGACGCCGGCGAATACGTCAACGGCCATCCCCGATACAGCGACCTCGCCGATCCCGTCGACGTCTTCCTCGGAACCGGGCTGCGCACCGGCGAGTTGTTCGCGCTTCGGAAGAAGGAGAACATCGACCTAGCTGCGACGCCGCCGCAGCTGAAGGTCTCAGGAACGGTCGTCTTTGCGACGGGCGAAGGCTATCGAATCCAGGAACACCCGAAGACGTCGGCGTCCAGGCGCAGCCTCTCCCTCCCTCCGTTCGCAGTCGAGGTGCTCGAGCGGAGGCTCGCAGCAGGCGGAAGCGATCTGGTCTTCCCCTCGAACACGCTCACCCTGCGTTCCCCGGCGAACTTCCGGCGCCAGTGGCGAGACTTCCGGAGCGCTCACAACTATCCGGATTGGATGACGCCGAAGACGTTCCGGAAGGCTGTGGCGACGCTGGTGGCCAACGAGATTTCGATTGAGCGGGCACGCGATCAGTTAGGGCACGCGAGCGTCTCAGTGACGGAGGATCACTACAGCGAGCGAGCTGTGCTCGTCGCGGATTCGAGTCTGGTGCTCCAGAGATTCGCGAGCTAATTCATCGCTTACTCGACGAATTGGAGCAACTTGGCATGCAATTCCAATCCAACTCTGTCAACACCAAGCATCAGTGGACTTCGTGAAAAGCCCAGCTGGTCTGCGATTTAGGCCACATCAGGCAGTACCAGTCAACATCGATCGATAGCTGAGCTTCAATCAGTGGGTTCTGGGTTCAAGTCCCAGGGGGTGCACCACTACCAGACGATCGACCGCGTGTCTGCTGACACGTATCGGGCCAGAACGTCGTCGACCCAGTTCGAACGCTCAGAGATCGACCCGTCTCCCGACGGGGCTCTGTACCAGGCCTTCACGCGGCGGGCCCCCGCCCTCACCGTGCCGAGGATCGTGTTCTCCATGTCGTTCTCCTTTCACGCAGTCCTCGAACGGTAGTCAGTCGCCTGGCGTGCGATCCGACTCGTGTCATCCGGCTGTCACACAGCGTCGAAATATGACGCAGGCACGCTTCGGGGTCTCGATCCTCGCCGCCGCGACAACGACGCATTCTGAAACAGTCGCGGCCCGCGCGAGTGGAACGGGGGAGGATGCTCAGTGCCCGCCCGGGCGCGCAGCCGACCACGAAACGGGGACATGCACCAGTTCGACGGAATCCCGACCCACGAGCTCGACGTGCCGAGCAGCCGAAAGTGGAGTCTGCATCCGGGCACGATCGGCGCGTGGGTCGCCGAGATGGATTTCGGAACCGCACCCGCGGTGACCGAGGCGCTGCACCGGGCCGTCGACGCGGGCGTGCTGGGCTATCTCTCGCCCCCGACGGCGCACGAGCTCGCGGAGGCGACGGCGGCATGGATGCGCGACGAGTACGGCTGGGTGATCGACCCCGGCCACGTGCATCCCGTGTCCGACGTCATGGCCGCGCTGGGCGTGGCCGTCACGGAGTTCTCGCCCCCGGGTTCGGCCGTGATCGTGCCGACCCCGGCCTACATGCCGTTCCTCAGCTACCCGCCGACTCTCGGACGCTCGGTCGTGCAGGTGCCCGGCATCGAGGAGGGCGGCCGGTGGCGGCACGACCTCGAGGCCATCGATGCCGCCTTCCGCGCCGGTGCGGGCACGCTCGTGCTCTGCAACCCGCAGAACCCCACCGGCACGGTGCTCACCCGCACAGAACTGGAGGACATCGCCGCGGTGGTGGAGCTGCGCGGAGGCCGCGTCTTCGCCGACGAGATCCACGCGCCCCTCCGCTTCGGCGACAGCGCGCACATCCCGTACGCCTCGTTGTCGCCGGCCACGGCCGCTCACACCATCACCGGCACGAGCGCCTCGAAGGCCTGGAACATCGCCGGCCTCAAGGCGGCGCAGCTGATCACCTCCAATGAGCACGACGAGCAGGTGTACCGCGGCTTCGGCTTCGCGGTGCAGCACGGCGCCGCGACCCCGGGCGTGATCGCCTCGACCGCCGCCTACCGCGACGGACGGGCATGGCTCGGCGACGTGCTCCACTACCTCGACGGCAACAGACTCCTGATCCGGGAACTACTCGACGAGCACCTGCCTGGGGTCGGATACGCCGTGCCCGAGGCCACCTATCTGGCCTGGCTCGACGTGCGCTCCTTCGACATCGAGGGCTCGCCGGCGACGTTCCTGCGTGAGCACGCCGGTGTCACCGTGACCGACGGCGCACTCTGCGGCGCGGGCTATGAGGGCTTCGTGCGCCTCGTGTTCGCGATGCCGCGCCCCATCCTGCAGCAAGCGGTGATCGCGATCGCCGCGGCCTTCGCGACGATCCCTGAGAGGCACCGATGACCGACACCCCCGACGAGTCGCACCTCGAACCCGAGTACGACTGGGCCGACTACGGCTTCGACACCCGGCAGATCCACGCCGGCGAATACGCCGACCCCGTCGCAGGAGCGCGCATCCCGCCCATCGCGCTGACGGCCGGCTACCGCTTCGAGTCGTGGGACGACGGCCGGGAGCGCTTCGCCGGCGAGAGCGACGGCCTCATCTACTCGCGCCAGCGCAACCCCTCCGGCTCGGTCGCCGAGCGCCGCATCGCCTCTCTCGAGGGCGGCGCGGAGGTCATCGTGGTGGCGTCGGGGCAGGCCGCCATCACCGCGGCCCTGTTCGCGCTCGCCCGGTCGGGGGAGCGGTTCGTGTCGACCGCGTCGATCTACAGCGGCACGCGCATCCTGTTCGGGCGCAGCTTCGCCCGGATGGGCATCGGGGTCGACTACGTCTGGAACCCGCTCGACGACGACGAGTGGGAACGGCAGATCGGGCCGGACACGAAGGCGATCTTCACGGAGACCATCCCGAACCCCAAGAACGACATCGTCGACATCGACCACGTGGCCGCCGTGGCGGCGCGGCACCGGCTCCCGCTCGTGGTCGACAACACGATCGCCACGCCCTATCTCGTGCGCCCCGCCGAGCACGGCGCGGCCGTCGTGGTGCACTCGTCGACCAAGTTCCTCTCCGGTCACGGGGCGGCGATCTCGGGCACCATCGTCGACGCCGGCACCTTCGACTGGGCCGGGGCGCCGCGGCCGTACCCGCTCATCACCGAGCCGCCGGTGCCGGGCGGGCGGTCTCTGCTCGAGCGTTTCGGCCGCACCGCCTATGCGCGGGCGGCCCGCGAGGCCGTGGTCAACGACATCGGGCCCGCGCTGTCGCCCTTCACCTCCTTCCTGCTGCACCAGGGCATCGAGACGCTGTCGTTGCGGATGGAGCGGCACCTCGACAACGCGGCGACGATCGCCGCCTGGCTCGAGCAGCATCCGAACGTGGAGTCGGTCGACTACTCGGGGCTGCCGTCGAGCGTCCAGCGGCCGCTCGCGGAGCGGCTCTACGGCGGCCGTACCGGCTCGGTGTTCGCCGTCACCGTGCGCGGCGGCGAGGCCGGAGCCCGGCGCTTCACCGATCGACTCCGGGTCTTCAGTCGGATGACCAACATCGGCGACGTGCGCTCGATGGCCCTGCATCCGGCCACCACCACGCACGCCTCGTTCGACGGCGAGCTGCGGGCGAGGCTGGGCATCACGCCGGGTCTCATCCGGCTGTCCATCGGCACCGAGAGCGTCGGTGACCTGCTCGCCGATCTCGAACGCGCACTCGCCTGAACACCACCCCACAGAACCGAAAGGCAACTCCGTGTCCGATTACTTCGACCGCACCGAAGACCGCAAGTACACCTCCGTCTACAAGAAGGAGACGCCCGACATCCTCGCCGCGTTCTCTGCTTTCGACTCGGCGGTCTTCCAGGCCGAGGGCCGGGAGATCCCGCTCAAGTACCGCGAACTCATCGCGCTTGCGGTGGGCATCACCACGCAGTGCGTCTACTGCATCGACGCACACAGCCAGAACGCGGTGAAGGCCGGCGCCAGTGAGGGCGAGCTCGCCGAGGCGGCCTGGGTGGCCACGGCCATCCGCGCCGGTGGCGGCTATGCGCACGGGCGCCTCGCGTTCAAGCTCTCGGGTGCCCACGAGCACTGAGGCCGGGGAGCGGCGGCGGTGATCGTGCGCGACACGGAGTCGCGCGGCACCCCCTCGGTTCCGCCGGCGGCGGTGACGGCCCCGCTGGCAGTGTCGGTGGTGGGGGATCTCGCCGCCGGCTTCGCGCGGGGCGAGAGCGAGGCCACGGATGCGCTGCGTGCGCTGCATGAGCAGGGTGCGGTGAGCTTCGTGGTCTTCGGCGCCGAGCGCTTCGCAGCCGATGGGGACCAGACCGGCGCCGGCGGTCCCTCGCGTCGGACGCTCGTGGAGCCGGGCGCCGTGGCTGCAGCGCGCCACCGGGTGCTGCCCGAATGGGGGTTCCTGCTCGCGGCGACCCCGGAGATCGACCACCCCTACAACCTGGCCCGTCGCGTGGCGACCGTGGACCACTTCACCGAGGGGCGCGCAGAACGCCGCCGTGCTCGCCGCGGAGGCCGTGCGGCGGGTGGCCGCTTTCCCGACGCCCACCGTCATCACGCCGCACTGGCGCGCCTACGTGGAGGCGCTGGCTGTGGACGAGGCGGCGCGCGAGCGGCTGCTCGATCCGCAGCGGCTGGTGGGCGAGCTGCCGTCTCTCGGGGCTCTGGCCGGGTTCGCGCACGCCTCGACGCACACCACGATCTCACCGAACATCGTGCGTGCGGGAGAGAAGGCAAACGTCATTCCGGGCGAGGCGGAGATCGTGCTCGACATCCGCATCCTGCCCGGGGTCTCGGCCGACGACGTCGAGGGCTACCTCCGGGAGGCACTCGGCGAGTTGCTCGAACACGTGACCATCGAGGGCGACCACTTCGGTGCGTCGTCGGCGTCGCCGACCGGCACCCCGCTCTACGAGGTGCTGCAGGATGCGGTGCAGCGTGCTCAGCCGGGAGCCGAGCTCGTGCCGATGCTGGGCGTCGGTGGAACCGACGGCCGCTCCTACCGGCGGCGCGGCGTGCCGGCCTACGGCTTCGGGGTGCTCAGCCGGCGCTGGGACTACGGCACCTTCCGCCGGCTCTTCCACGGCAACGACGAGCGCATCGATCTCGAGTCGCTCGCGCTCACCGTCACCGCGCTCGACCATGTGGTGCGCACCTTCCTCGGCGAGCGACGCTGACCGCCGGGGCGGGCGCGGCGCGCTGAACGGCAGCCCGGCCCGGCCGTGCATGCCGGCGGCGGCCGCCCCCCATCTCTTCGGCCGCCGCCGGTCATCACCGGTTGCCCGGGCTCAGGCGTACTCGCGCACGCCGAGTGTGTGGCGCAGCGAGTCTCCTGCGCCGTAGGAGTCGCGGTACACCCCGCGCTCCTGCAGTTCGGGCACCACGGTGTCGACGAACTCGTCGAGGCCGTACGGGTTGGTGTGCCCCACGATCACGAAGCCGTCGGAGGCCCGCTCCTGCACGAAACGGGTGATCTCCTCGGCCACCTGCCCCGGTGTGCCGACGAGGGCGTGGCGTGCGGTGAGCGCGATGACGAGCTCGCGGATGCTCAGCCTCTCCGCCTCGGCCCGGGCGCGCCAGGCCTCGGCGGTGGCCTTCGGGTCGGCCGCGTTGTTGGCGCGGCCCTGGGTGATGCCGGCGCCCGCGGGATCCGGGTCGATCTCCGGGAGCGGCCCGTCGGGATCGTACTCCGTGAGGTCGCGCCCCCAGATGCGCTCGAGGAAGGCGATCGCGGTCGCGCCGGAGGTCTGCGCGAGCGCGATCTCGCGGGCGTTCTCCTCGGCCTCGGCCCGGGTGCTGCCGAGCGCGAAGCCGATGGCCGGGAGCACCTTGAGCGAGTCCTCGTCGCGCCCGAGGGCCGGCAGACGCCCCTTCACATCGGCGTAGAACGCCTGGGCGTCGGCGAACTCGCTGTGCAGCGAGAAGATCACGTCGGCGTGCTCCGCCGCGAAGTCGCGCCCGTCGGCGGAGTCGCCGGCCTGCACGATGAGCGGGCGCACCTGCGGGCTCCGCGGCACGGTGAACCGGCCCGCCACGTCGAACTGCGGGCCGTGGTGCTCGACCCTCCGGATGCCGTCGGGGGAGAGAAAGGCGCCGGCCTCCTTGTCGGCGAGCACCGCATCCGGAGCCCAGCTCTGCCAGAACCCGGTCGCCACCTCGAGGAACTCGGCGGCTCGACGGTAGCGGTCGTCGCGGTCGAGGTAGGCGCCGCGCCGGAAGTTCGCCCCGTGGAACGCGTCGGAGGTGGTGACGATGTTCCAGCCGATGCGGCCGCCGCTCAGATGATCGGCGGTGGCGAGCTGACGCGCGAGCTCGTAGGGCTCGTTGAACGTCGCGCTGAGGGTGCCCACGAGACCGATGTCGTGGGTGACGGCCGCGACCGCGGCGAGGATGGCGAGGGTGTTCGGCCGGCCCGCGACGTCGGCCTCGTAGATGCGGCCCTTGTGCTCGCGCACGCGCAGACCCTCGGCCAGGAACAGGTAGTCGAAGAAGCCTCGCTCCGCGTTCTGCGCGAAGTGTCGGAAGGAGGAGAAGGCCACCTGGCTCTCCGAGCGCGGATCGCTCCACACCGTGGTGTTGTTGACCCCGGGGAAGTGAGCGGCGAGGTGCACCTGGCGGAGCCTCCGGGTGGATGACGTGGTCATGCGGGCACCTCCGAGCCGCGCGAGAGGGCGGCCTGTGTCGTGAAGAGATTGTCGGGTCGAACGAGGCCGAGGGCGTCGCGGAGCGTGGCGCCGTCGCCGGCGCTCGCCGCGGACGCGGGACGCACCCCGGCGGCCTCCAGCGCCGGAACGAGGGCGTCGGCGATCGCGTCGAGGTCGGCGGGCAGCCGCGCCGGCCGGAGCCGGAAGCCGTCGAGGCCGTGGCACTGCCCGTCGAGCAGCCGCTCGGCGAGTGCCGCCGGAGTCCCGGCCACGACGAGCGCATCGGAGCTCAGCGGCTCCCCGGCCCGCTCGTCGAGCGCGGCCAGCTCCGCCTCGGCGCCGCTGGCGGTGTCGTCGAGCAGCACCACGAGGTCGGCGTACACGAGCAGCGGAGGCCGGCCGGCCGGGCGCAGTCGCGCCTCGGCGTCGCGCACCTCGGCCAGGATGGCGTCGAGGTGCTCGGGAGACTGCGGCGTCACGTACACCACGTCGGCGTGCGCGGCCGCGAGCTCGTAGGGGATCGTCGTGTGGGCGAGCGCCGTCACCGGCGGCTGGCCCTGAGGGGAGCGCGGCACGATCGAGGCGCCCTTGATGCTGAAGAACCGGCCTTCGAAGTCGGTGTAGTGCACCTTGTCGCCGTCGAGGAAACGACCCGACGCGACGTTGCGCACGATCGCGTCGTCCTCCCAGCTGTCCCAGAGGCGGCGCACGGCTTCGACCACCTCGCCGGCCTCGTCGAAGAGCGCGCGCACCGCATCCTGGCCCTCGCCGCGGCGGTACGCCTCGAGATCGAGCGGTTCCACGGTGCGGCGCCCCACCAGCGCGGCGTCGACGGGCGACGACGACACCTGCACCCGCCAGCCCGCCCGCCCCTCGCTCGCGTAGTCGAGCGTCTGCAGGGCGGTGGCGACGTGGAACGGCTCGGTGTGCGTCGCCGTGACGGTGGGCACCAGCCCGATGCGGTGCGTGAGCGGGGCGAGGTACGACGCCACGAGCAGGGCGTCGAGCCGGCCGCGCACCTGGTCACTGCGGTCGTCGGCGGCCCCGAATGCCGACGACTGCAGCGAGAAGGAGTCCTCGATGGTCACGAAGTCGATGCCGGCCCGCTCGGCGGTGCGCACGAGGTCGAGCCAGTATCCCGCGGTGAAGAGCTCCCTCGGCCGGGCGGCGGGCTCGCGCCAGGATGCGGGGTGCCAGCCCGTGCCGTCGAGGGCGACGGCGAGATGCAGTTTCCGTGTCATGGAACGAGCCGACCACGGCTCCGGATGCGCACGGCAGCCCCGCGGTAACGAATCGGAACATGACGCCACAGTCTGAAACATTCGCGCCGGCAGCCCGATGATCTGCGCATGCTCGATGTCCGGGGTGTGCGTTTTGCCCCGCGCACGTCGAGTCCAGAAGGCCGGTTCAGCATGAGCGTCGATGAATCCCTTCCACCGCGCGAGGGCCGACTCGTGCTCGGCGCAGCCGTGCGCACCCTCGGCGCCTTCCCCTCGGGGTGGCGCATGGACGGCGCCCACCGCGACCCGGCGAGAGATCCCCAGGCCTTGAAGCGGTTGGCCAAGGAGGCCGAGCGCGCCCACCTGGACTACCTGTTCTTCGGCGACTGGCTCTCCGGCAGCCTCGATCTCGCGTTCACCGACCCCTACCTCCTCGGGCGGGTCGACCCCCTCTCCTCGGCCGGATTCCTCGCCGCCACGACGAGCCGTATCGGGTTGGTCGCCACCGTCAACACCAGCCACAGCGACCCTGTCGCCACGGCACGCACGGCGGCGTCGCTGGACCGCCTGAGCGCCGGCCGCTTCGGGTTGAACCTGACGGTCGGCACCGAGCACGGCGAGGCCGCCGACCAGGCGCCGACGGGCCCGGGGCACAACCGTCACGACGTCGCCGAGGAGTACCTGGCCGTGTTGCGCGCGCTCTGGGACAGCTGGAGCGACGACGCCTTCGTGGCCGACGCCGCCTCCGCGACCCTCGTCGACCCGGCCGGCGTGTCCGCGCTCGACCACGCCGGCCGGTACTTCCGGGTCGCGGGCCCGGGGCTCGCGCTCCGCCCGCTGCAGGGGCAGGTGCCGATCGTGCACGCCGACATCTCCTCGCGCGCCCGGCGGTTCTCCGCGGAGCACGCCGAGGTGCACATGATCTCCCCCGGAGGCCTGCGAGAAGGAGCCGCGATCGTGCGGGAGGTGCACGCCGCGGCCGCCGCGGCCGGGCGCGAGCCCGGCGCCGTCACCGTTGTCGTGCCCCTCCTGCCGGTGGTGGCGCCCAGCCGCGCTGAGGCCTGGGAGATCTACGACCACCTGGTCGCTCTCGTGCCCGTGGTGGAGGCCGGCGCTCCGCCGGAGGTGCCGGCCGATCGCACGGCCTCGCACATCCGGCGCATCGTGGGCGTGCCCCTGCTGCCACGCGAGCTCGACGACGTGGTGAGCGCCGCGGATGCGGAACGCTTCAACGCGGCGGGGGCACGCCTTCTCGAGACGGCACGTCGGCGCTCCGGGCGCACGCCGGGCGGCTCCCGGCCGGTGAGCTACCGGCATCTCCTGGTGGCGCGCCTGTTCGCCCTGCCGATCGTGGTCGGTTCCCCCTCCGACATCGCCGACCACATCGAGACCTGGTTCCGCGCCGGCGCCGCCGACGGATTCACCGTGCAGAGCGCCTACCTGCACGAGCAGTTCGAGGCCTTCACCCGTCTGGTGGTGCCGCTGCTCGTGGAACGGGGCCTCTTCCGCGCCGACTACGACACCCGCACCCTGCGCGGTCATCTCGGGGCGCCGCATCCGGAGCGCGTCGCACCGCGGCCGGCCGCAGGGTCCGCGACCGCCACGAACGAGACCCCGCCGAGGGCCGGTGCCTTCGACGGGGTCGTGGGGTTGTTCGCGAACTGACGAACGCTGCGCTCAGCTGTTGTCGAGCGGGAGTCCGGGCGGGTTCACGAGCGAGGTCTTGACCGCTTCGTTCTTGAGGTCGTAGGCCTCCAGCCACTGCTGGTACTGGCCGTTCTCGATCAGGTAGTTGATCGCGTCCGCGATCGGCTGCGCCAGACCCGAGCCCTTCTTGGTGGTCGCCGCGATGAGGCCGTCGAGGGTCTCACCGGCGCCGGAGAAGACGCCGGCCGTGCGGGTGGGGTTCGCGCCGCCCTGCGAGAGGGTGTTCTGGTAGGCGATGCCCGGGTTCGGGTTGAACTGGGCGTCGATCTGCCCCGAGTTCAGGGCCAGGGTGATGGAGTTCGCGTCGGGGAAGTACACCACGTTCAGCGTCTTGCCCTCGGCTTCGAGCTTGGTCTTCCAGGCGAGCAGGATCTTCTCCTGGTTGGTGCCGGAGCTGGTCGCCACCGTGAGGCCGGCCAGGTTCTCGTAGTTCCCGTCGAACTCCCACTTGTTCGAGGCCAGCACCTGGAACGCGAGGTTGTCGCCGCGGTAGGAGGCGAAGTCGTACTTCTCCTTGCGCTTCTCGGTGACGGTGATGTTCGAGAAGCCGGCGTCGGTGGCGCCGGTGTCGATGCCCACGAAGAGGTTGTCCCAGGTGGAGTTGCTCACGACGGGCTTCAGACCCAGAACCGCGGCGACGAGTCGGCCGAGGTCGGGCTCCGAGCCCGTGAGGGTCTCGTTGTCGTCGCCCGTGAAGGCGAGCGGGGGGAAGCCGGACGGGAGCGCGCCGACTCCGATCGTGAGCTCGCCGCTGTCGAGCACGGCCTGGGGGAGGGTCTTGCGGATCGAGTCGACGGTGGAGACCGAGATCTCGGTCTCGGTGGCGGCACCGTTGGAGTGCGCGCCGACGGTGACGGTGCCGGAGGCGGCGGCGGTCTCGTCGGTGGCCGAGGCCGAGCCGGAGCAGGCGGCGAGGCCGCCGGCCAGGAGCGCCACGGTGGCGAGCGCTCCGATCGTTCGGAGCCGGGAGGCGGTGACGATGGTCATGAGTGGTTCCTTGCTGTGTGTGGGGGATGGACGGTGCGCGCGGGCTCCGCGCGCCTTCAGAACGCAGGGCTCAGGCGAGCACCTTGCTCAGGAAGTCTTGGGTGCGGCGGTGCCGCGGGTTCGAGAGCACGTCGTCGGGGGTGCCCTCCTCGACGATCACACCCTCGTCGACGAACACGACGCGGTCGGCCACCTCGCGGGCGAAGCCGATCTCGTGCGTCACGACGATGAGGGTCTTGCCGCTGCCCGCGAGGGTGCGGATGACGCTCAGCACCTCGCCGACGAGCTCCGGGTCGAGCGCCGAGGTGGGCTCGTCGAAGAGGATGACCTCGGGCTCCAGCGCCAGGGCACGGGCGATGGCCACGCGCTGCTGCTGGCCGCCCGAGAGCTGCCGGGGGTAGGCGTCCTCCTTGTCGGCGAGGCCCACGCGGGCGAGCAGCGTGCGGGCGTGCTCCCGCGCATCCTTCGCCTTCACGCCCTGCGAGATCGGCGCCTCGCTGACGTTCTCGATGATCGTCAGATGCGGGAACAGGTTGAAGTTCTGAAAGACGAAGCCGATCTTCGCGCGCTGCCGCAGGATGTCCTTCTCACGCCGCTCCTTCAGCCGGTCGCCGTGCACCCGCACGCCGATGAGCTCGCCGTTCAGCGCCACGTAGCCCTCGTCGAGCTTCTCGAGATGGTTGATCGCCCGCAGCAGCGTCGACTTGCCGGAGCCCGACGGCCCCAGGATGACGGTCACCGTCCCGGCGTCGACGGTGAGGTCGACGCCCTTCAGCACGGTCTTGTCGCCGTAGCGCTTGGTGGCGTTGTGGATGTCGATGGCGACGGTCATGCGAGGGTGTTCCCTTGAACGGTGCTGCGGATGCCGGCGAGCCTGCGGCGCACGCGCTGCAGCGGCGTGAGGGGCAGCTCCCGCACCGAGCCGCGGGCGTAGAACCGCTCGATGTAGAACTGCACGATCGAGATGGCGCTGGTGAGCACGAGGTACCAGATGGTGGCCACCACGAGCAGCGGGATGATGTCGGTCGGGTAGGTGCTGCCGAGGTTCTGCACCACGCCGAACAGGTCGAGCAGCGACACGTAGAACAGCAGCGAGCTCGCCTTGATCAGCCCGATGATCTGGTTCACGTAGGCCGGCACGATGGAGCGCAGCGCCTGCGGCAGCACGATGCGCGAGAACTGACGGCGGCTGGGGATCCCGAGGGCCTTCGCGGCCTCGAGCTGCCCTTGGTCGACGGCGAGGATGCCGGCGCGCACCACTTCGGCGCTGTAGGCGATCTCCGACAGGCTGAGCCCGATCACGCCGAGCACCAGCGGGGACAGCACCGTGAAGGTGGGCACGGCCCACTGCGGGCCGAACGGCACGCCGATGCCCACCGTCGGGTACAGGTTGCCGAGGTTGAACAGGAAGATCAGCACCAGGATCAGCGGCACGGAGCGGAACAGCCAGATGTAGAGCCAGCTCAGCGTGCTGAGCACCGGGTTGCCGGAGAGCCGCGCGAGCGCCACGACGATGCCGCCCGCGAAGCTCACGACGGCGCTGATCGCGGTGGCCAGGAGCGTGAGCTGGAGGCCCTTCAGGATGGCGGGGCTGAACAGCCACTGGCCGACCTTCTGCCACTCCCAGGACGGGTTGGTGAACAGTGTCTGGCCGAAGTTCAGCAGCAGCACCAGAACGAGCGCGGTCACCACCCAGCGCAGCGGATGCCGCAGCGGCACCACCTTGCGCTCGGCCAGTTTCCGGAGGTCGATGCCGGGAGGGACGGATGCCGCGGTGCCGGCCTCGGGCGGGGCATCGGCGATCTCGGGGCGCTCGAGGGCGGAGGTCATGAGCGGTCTCCTTCCGGCCGGCCCGGGAGGGCGTCGCGGAAGCTCTTCTGCGAACCGGGCAGGCCGGCGTAGAACTCCGCGAGCGACTCGTCGTGGCGGCGCTGGATGCCGCTCACGTCGAGGGGCTCCTCGGTGAGGGACTTGGCGAAGCCGTGCACGATCACCTCGTCGGGGGTGAGCGTGATGTCGAACAGCGGCGTGTAGCCGGACTCGAAGTAGAGCCGCTGCGCCTCGGGCTGCCGAGGGCCGGTGGTGAGGTACACCACGCCGAAGCCGCGGCGCCGCGACTCCTCCTCGAGCTCGCGCACCACGCGCCGGGCCAGCCCCTGGCGGCGGTGCTGCGCCGAGGTCCAGATGCGCTTGAGCTCGCTCGTGTTCTCGTCGAAGGTCTTGAACGCGCCGCCCGCGACCGGCACGCCGTCGCGCAGCAGCAGCAGGAAGGCGCCGCGCGGAGGGGCGAACTCCTCCACCGGATAGCGGTTGATCTCCACCGACGCCGGTTCACCCCAGGCGCTGCCGTAGCGGGAGTCGTACTCCTCGGCCAGCTGCTCGAGCAGGGGGCGCGCCAGCGGGTCGTCGGCGGCGACGTAGACGAATTCGTCGGTCACGGGCGGATGCTCCGGCTTCTCGGTCGGCGACCCGGCGTTCCGCGCCGGCCGGTTCTCAAGCAGCGACACGACCCGGCTCCTTCTCGCTCGCGACGCCCGTGGCTTCCGCGCTCTCCGCGGCCGCCGCGGCGTCGCGGCGGGCGACCTCCTCGCGCACGAGCGGGATGACGTACCGTCCGAAGTCGATGGTGTCGTCGACGTAGTCGTAGCCGCGGGCCGAGATGATGTCGACACCGAGGTCGATGTAGTCCAGCAGTGCGGCGGCGACGGTCTCAGGGGTGCCGACGAGGGCGTTGGAGTTGCCCCGGCCTCCCGATGCGGCGGAGACCTTCGTCCAGAGCGCCCGATCGAAGCGGTCGCCGCGGTCGGCGATCGACAGCAGCCGTTGCGAGCCGGCGTTCTCGGGCGAGCGGAGGTCGCCGAGCTGAGCGGAGAGCGCCTGCGTGCGCCCTTCGATCCGGCCGAGGATGCGCTCCGCCTTCGCCCAGGCGAGCTCCTCGGTGGCGCCGAGGATGGGGCGGAAGGCCACCTGGATGCGCGGTCGCGACGGCCGGCCGGCCGCGAGGGCCGCATCCGTGATCGTGGCGATCTGCTCGGCGGTGTCGGCGAGCGGCTCCCCCCAGAGGGCGTAGATGTCGCTCTCGGCGGCGCCGATCGCGTAGGCCGCGGCGGAGGACCCGCCGAACGACACCTGCGGTCGCGGCTGCTGCACGGGCCAGACGTCGCTCACGAAGTTCTCGAGCCGGTAGTGGGCGCCCTCGAAGTCGAAGGGCTCGCGGCTCGTCCAGGCCTGCTTGAGGATGCGGATGTACTCGCCCGTGCGCTCGTAGCGCTCGTCCTTGGGCAGGTGGTCGCCTTCGGCCGCCTGGTCCGCGGTGGATCCGCCGGTGATGATGTGCACGTTGGCCCGGCCCGCGCTCAGCTGGTCGAGGGTCGCGACCACCTTGGCGGCATGGGTGGGCGCCGACACGTTGGGGCGGTGGGCGAGCAGGAGCTGGAGACGGTCGAGCTCGGTGGCGATGAATGCGGCGACGGTCGCCGGGTCGGGCGAGCCGGAGTGGTAGGCGAAGAGGATGCGGTCCCAGCCGTTGTCCTCGTGGGCCCGGGCGAGCCGCAGCGTGTAGTCCTTGTCGAAACTCGGGCCGCTGCGTGCGCGCGTCTCGCTTCCGTCGTTGGTCGCGGCGATGCCGAGGAATTCGATGGGCACGGTGCGCTCCTTTCCATGGGTGGCGACCGCCGGCGGGCCGAGGGGTCTCCGGCGGGATCGATTGCCCGACGCTAGGTCGGCGTCCGCCTCGGCGCCAACGGCGGAGGTTCACAATTCGTCATGCGCGTCACGCTCTGTCACATAGCCCACGCCGGGTGGAAGCAGTGACGACAGTTGTGGGATGCCCGACGCACTCTCGCCCTCGCTCGCCCCTGCCCCACCCACTCCCTCCATCGCGGTCGTCGGCGCCGGTCCCCGGGGAGTGGGCGTGCTCGAGCGGATCGCGGCCAACCTGCAGGAGCTGTGGCCGAGCGGGCAGCCACTCGCCGTGCACCTCATCGACCCGCATCCGGCCGGCCCGGGGCGCATCTGGCGCTACGAGCAGTCGCCGCTGCTGAAGCTCAACTCGATGGCCGCCGACGTGACGATGTTCACCGACGAGAGCTCGGTCATCGACGGCCCGGTGCTGCCCGGCCCCTCGCTCGTCGACTGGGCGGCCGAGGTGCGCGCCGGGCGCATCGAGATCCCGGCGGAAAAGTTCGACGAGCGCCTGCGCGCCGAGCTCGAGCACCTGCAGCCCTCGAGCTTCCCCACCCGCCGCCTGCAGAGTCTCTACCTCCGCTGGTTCCACGAGCACGCCCTCGAGCTGCTCGGCGACCGCGTCGAGGTGCACGAGCACCGGGCCTCGGCGGATGCCGTGATCACGGCGCCCGACGGCAGTCAGCTGGTCGAGCTCGACTCGGGGGAGCAGCTGAGAGTCGACCTCGTGCTCTACTCCCTCGGCCACACCGGCGCCGACCCCGAGCCCGAGCACGCCCGGCTGATCGACTTCGCGAGCCGGCACGAGCTCTACTATCTGCCGCCCGCCTTCACGGCCGATGCCGACACCCGCGCTCTCGCGCCGGGCCAGCAGGTGCTCGTGCGTGGCTTCGGACTCGCAGCGGTCGATCTCGTGGTGCTGCTCACTGAAGGCCGGGGCGGGAGCTTCGAACGCGAGGGCGGCCGGTTGCGGTACCGTCCGTCGGGCGCGGAGCCGCGGATCGTCGTGGGGTCGCGCCGCGGAGTGCCTTACCACTCGAAGATCGGCTCCTCCCTTGCCGGTGCGCCGCCAGCGCCCCGTTTCTTCACGCCCGCCGTCGCCGCACGGCTCGAGGACGAGCTCGACTCGCTCGACTTCGCCGCCGACGTGTGGCCGCTGATCGCCCAGGAGATGCTCTGGGGCTACTACCGCGAGCTGTTCACGGGCCACCCCGAGCGGGTCTCGCTCGGCTGGGAGGAGTTCGCCGCCCGCTTCGAGCGCCTCGACCCCCGAGCGGCCATCCTCGCGCACGCCGGTCCCGCCTCCAACCGGTCCGTGGCCCCCGGCCCGCACCGGGCGACGCGGGGCCACGCCCTGCCCGAGCTCTCCGACGGCGAGCGGGCGAGGGTGCTCGCCGATGCGGCGGTGCTCACGGGGCTGATCGAGGAGTCCGTCACGCACGAGATCGACCGCCTCTTCCTGCCGGAGCTGGACCGCCCTCTCGCCGGTGCCGTGTTCGACGGCGTCGACGCCCTCCAGTCCGCGGTGCGCGAGTACATCGAACGCGACCTCGAGCTCCGCACCCTCCCCGAGCACAGCGCCACCCTGGGGCTGTTCGTCGCCCTGCTGAACGCCCTCTTCGCCTTCGCCGACCTCGTGGCCTCGCCCAAGTGGACGGCACGCTCGCGCGTCGAGGACATCCACGGCTGGTGGCTCGGCTACTTCAGCTTCATCGCGAGCGGGCCGCCCGCGCACCGGCTCGAGGAGCTGCTCGCGCTCTCCGAGGCCGGTGTGGTGCGCTTCCTCGGCGGTGAGATGACGGTCGAGACCGATCCGCAGAACGGATGCTTCCGCGCCCGCAGCGCGAACCACGGCGAGGTCGTCACGGCCGCCGCCCTGGTCGACGCGAGGCTGCCCGACACGAGCATCGCCCGCAGCGACAACGCCCTGCTCCGGGTGCTCGTGGAATCGGGGGCAGCCCTCGAGGAGATCGCCCGCGACGCCGAGTACGCCGTTCCCACCGGACGCCTCACGGTGCGGCAGCGGGATCGCCGGGTGGTGCAGGGCTCCGGCGACGCCGCCGAGCGCAGCTACGCCGTCGGCCCCTACACGAACTCGCCCTTCGTGGGGGCGTTCTCGCGGCCGCGCACGAATGCCGTGTCCTTCCGTGAGAACGACCGGGTCGCGCGTGCGCTCCTGAGCCGGCTCGCCGGCCTCGTGAGCGAGCGCGGCGACCACGACTCGCAGGCCGAGCCGGCCGCCATCCGCGATTCCCGACTTGTCGAGTTCGCGGCCCACCCGGCCTTGGTCGGCTCCGAGCCCGGGGAGGGCTGACGATGACGCAGTACCTCGACACCATCGTGGTCGGCGGCGGAGCCATGGGGTCTGCCGCCGCCTACGAGCTCGCGCGCCGCGGGATCGAGGTGGCGCTCTTCGAGCGCTTCACCCCCGGGCACCGCCAGGGCGCGTCGCACGGTGCCTCACGCAACTTCAACCTCTCCTACCCCGATCCGGTCTACCTGCGGATGCTCGCCGAGGCGCTCCCGGCCTGGCGCGAGCTCGAGGCGGAGACCGGCACACGGCTGCTCGAGCAGGTCGGCATCGTGAACCACGGGCACCTGCCGGAGTTCGACCGCGTCGCGCGATCCCTTCCGGGGTTCGGCTTCGAGGCCGAGGTCCTCGATGCAGTGGAGGCCGGCCGACGGTGGCCGGGCATCCGCTTCGACGGGCGCGTGCTGCACACCCCGCAGGCCGGGCGCCTCGACGCGGATGCCGCCGTCGCCGCCTTCCAGAACGCGGCCCGTGCGCAGGGGGCCGACGTCCACCATCTCGCGCGGGTGACGAGCATCCGCATCCTCGGCGACGAGCTGGCGCGCATCGAGGTGCAGCGCACGGATGCGCGGGGCGAGCCGCTCGGCGAGCCCGAGGCCTACGAGAGCCGCCGGCTGGTCGTGACCCTCGGTGCCTGGACCACCCGGCTGCTCGGGCGACCCCTCGTCCTGCCGCACCTCACCGTCACCCAGGAGCAGCCCGCGCACTTCGCCGAGCGCGACGGCGGCGCGTCGATCTGGCCCGGGTTCAACCACGCTCCGCGTCCCGACGACGCCTCCTACGGGTATTGGCGCTCACCGGTCTACGGCATGCAGACCCCGGGCGAGGGGATCAAGGCCGGCTGGCACGGCAGCGGGCCCATCACTGATCCGGATGCGCGCACGTTCACGAGCGAGCCGCGGCAGCTTGCGGCCCTCCGCCGCTACGTGCGGGAGTGGCTGCCGGGCGCCGACCCCGACGCGTTCACCGAGATCAGCTGCACCTACACCACCACCCGCGACGGCAACTTCGTGATCGATCGAGTCGGCCCCGTGGCCGTCGGTGCGGGCTTCTCCGGGCACGGGTTCAAGTTCACCCCGGTCGTCGGCCGCTACCTCGCCGACCTCACGGAAGGCGTGCGGGCCCCGGCGCAGTTCTCGTTGCGGGCCGAGCGCCGGACACCCGAACCTTCGCGCTCCTGACCCTGGCGACCCCGTGGAGGGGTCGGGACTACGTACCCATCTTCGATGCACTACGTATTCCGATGGTGGGAGCAGCATCGCGGTGCGATTCGTGAGTAAAACCTACTCAGGAGCACGTGTCGACCCGACGCCCCGACCCCCGGGCTCCTCTGCCCGATGGGTCGCGACGAACCCGGTCGCGACGTGAAGAGAAAGAACTCATCCCATGTCCCACCGACCCATTCCGAAGATCTCCTGCGGGCGCCGGCTGCACGGCCGCGACAAGCAGTTCAAGCAGGCACTCGCGTGCCTGGACCGCACCTCGCCCCGGGCGGTCGTGCTCGTGTCGGGGCGCCCCGGAGTGGGCCGCACCGCCTTCGCCGAGGCGCTGGCCGCCTCCCTCGCCGACCGTCGGGAGATCGTCTGGGTGCGCGGCAACGCCGATCTGGCGGAGCTGCCGATCGGGGCGCTGGCGCCTCACCTCGCCTCGCTCGGCGGCAGCGAGATGGACGGGCCCGCGATCGTGCGGCTGCATCGCGCGCTCAGCCGCCCCGAGGTGCTGCTCGTGGTCGATGACGTCGAGCTCCTCGACGCCGCGAGCCTCGGCGTGCTCGAGCAGGTGGCCGCCACCGGGGTGGCGGGCATGCTCGTGGTGCGCGCCGCCCGCGGCATCGGCGGCGAGCCGTGCGCCAGCAGCTCCGCCCTGCTGCGCCACGCCGGCGTCACGATCGAGCTGCCGCCACTCGCCGCCTCGGATGCGCACGCCGTCATCACCGACCGGCTCGGCCCGAGCGTCGGCCCGCTCGCCGCCGACGAGATGGTGCGCCTGGCCGCCGGCAGCACCCGCACGCTCGTGCACCTGGCCGACGCCGCCGTGGGCGCCACCGACCTCTGCGACGACGCGGGCGCCTGGCGGGAGAGCTGGCCCTACGTGTCGGAGGCCGTGGTGGAGTCGCTGCCGGGAGATCCGCTGCACACGCCCCCGCTCGTGGCCGACCTCATCACGGTGCTCGCCGTCGCCGGCGACCTGCCGGTGGAGCAGGGCGGCACCTCGGGCGTCTCGGAGCGCGGCACCCAGCAGGCCGAGGAGGCCGGCTTCGTCACCACCCGCCTGGAGGACGGCCGCATCTGGGTGGGCCTCGCGCATCCGCTCTACTCGCCCGTGGTGCTCGCCACGCTCTCCGCGCTCTGGCGGTCGAACTTCTGCGCCGCCGGCGCCGACATGCTCGACGGCTACCCGGAGCACCGGGTGCGGCGGTCGCTGCTGCAGCTGAACGCCGGCCAGCGCGTTGCGCCACGCCTGCTGCTCGACCTCGCCCACGGCGAGCTGCGCGACCGCCGCTACACCACGGCGATCGCGCTCGGCCGGCACGCCGTCGGCGCCTGCGACGACGACGCGATGCTGCGTGCCGCCGGCGAATACGTGCAGGCTCAGTCGCTCTCCCAGGTGGGCCGCGCGGGCGACGCCTCGGAGCACTTCGCGGCCGCCTGGGCAGCGCTCGCCGCGGCCGGAGACAAGCCCGACGAGGGCTTCCTCGCCCGGCTCGCGCAGGCCGAGGGCAACCACCTCGCGTTCCGCATGCTGCGGCCAGACCTCGCCGTGGCGCGGATCGAGCCGCTGCTCGACGAGGTCGCCGACGAGGTGCTGCGGGCGCAGCTCGAATCCGACCTGGTGAAATGGCGGCTGATGGCCGGCCACGGGGTGCCGGCCGACGTCGGCGAGCTCTCGGTGCTCGGCCCGGTCGCCACGGCGGGCGACCTGAACCTGCTCATCATGACGGCGACCATCCACACCATGGGCGGCAACCTCGCCCTGGCCGGGCAGGCCGTCGAGCGCGGCCTCGGCGAGTGCGACCGCTTCCTCGACGTGCTGCCGAACGCGCGCGACCTGCTCGAGCTCTCGGAGGTGCTCGTGCTCTCGTTCACCGGCCGCTTCTCCGAGGCGCGGGCCGAGGCGCGGCAGAACCTGCGCCGGGCCGACGACGTGAACCCGAGCGCCCGCGGCATGTGGAAGTTCGTGCTCGCCATGATCGAGCTGCACACGGGCTCGCCCGCCCGCGCCTGGAAGCTCATCTCCGAGGGGCGCCGCGACCTGGTCTGGCGCGACATCGCCGGCTTGCTGCCCTCGGCGGATGCGCTCTCCGCGGCGATCGCGGCCCGCACCGGCCGTTTCGCCATCGCGCGCAGCTGGCTCGACCAGGTGACCCCGGCCGAGACGGTCGATCCCAAGGTCGAGCTCTACGCGGCCCTCGCCCGGGCGTGGGTGTCGGCCTCGGCCGGCCGGCCGGGCTTCGCCATCCGGAGTCTCGGGCCGGCGCTGCACCGCGCCGTCGAGAACGGCCACCTCTACCTCGCGGCTCTCACGGCCTACGAGGCGGTGCGCATCGACCCCACGGTCGGAGCCGCGGTGATGCTTCCCCATCTGATGGCGGCCGGGCACGCCTTCCCGCTGTGCGAGTCGCACGCCCGCGCGATCGTTGCCAGGCAGGACGTGCTGCCGATCGCGAAGCAGCTCGCCGAGGCCGGGCTGCTCGGCCCCGCGATCGACGCCGCGCGCTGGGTGGCGGAGCACTCCGGCACCGATCTGGTTCGAGCCTCGCACGCGCACCGGCTGGCCGACTCGTGGACGGTGCGCACGGGGGTCTCGATGTCGCACCGGCGCGGCTCGTCGCACCCGCGGGTGATGCCGCTCACCGACCGCGAGTGGCAGCTCGCCTCGGGCGCAGCGGCGCACCGCACGAGCGCGGAGCTGGCTGCGGAGTACGGCATCTCGGTGCGCACCGTCGACAATCACCTGGCCCGCATCTACAAGAAGCTCGGCATCACCGGCCGGCGCGAGCTGATGGCGGAGCTCACCGAGCTGCGCGTCGCTGAGTAGCAACTACTCATCACGGTGGGCGGTGCGGGGCGCGGAGAATGACATCGGCCTTGTGCCAGATCATCACGGTTCCGGGAGTTCGTCGCGTTCGGTTGGTTCACTCGTCAGTTCCTCCTGCCGGCTCCCGGAGTGATGATCAGCGAGCAGGGGCGGCCTTCGGGTGGTCGCCTCTGCTCGTGCTCCGAGCCGGCCCGCCGGCCCGTCCGCGTGTTCACCCGGCGGTCTTGCCTGCTGGGCTACTGTGACTGCTATGACGCAACGGGTCGACACGCTCCTCATCTTCGGCGCGAGCGGAGATCTCACCGCCCGCCTCCTCCTCCCCGGTCTCGGGCAGCTGCTCACCGCGCAGCCCGAGCGCACCCTCGAACTCATCGGGGTCGGTGGCCTCGACTGGACCGACGAGCAGTGGCGGGCGCTCGTGACGAAGTCGTTCGGCGAGTGCCAGGCATCCGGCCCCGCGGTCGACGCGCTGCTGGCGTCGACCCGCTACGTGAACGCCGACGTCACCGACCCGGCCGAGCTCGAGAAGGTGCTGGGCCTGGCATCCGGAACCCCCGCGATCTACTTCGCTCTGCCGCCCGCGGTGGCCGCCGAGGTGGTCGTGACGCTGCAGAGCGTGCCCTTCCCGGCCGGAATCACCCTCGCTCTCGAGAAGCCGTTCGGTATGGACGTGCCGAGCGCCGAGAAGCTCAACGCCGAGCTCGCGAAGCTCGTGCCCGAGAACCAGATCCACCGTGTCGATCACTTCCTCGGCCGCTCGACGGTGTTCAACATCCTCGGCCTGCGCTTCGCCAACCGCATCTTCGAGCCGGTGTGGAACGCCTCCCACATTGCCTCGATCGACGTGATCTACGACGAGGAGCTGGGTCTGGAAGGACGCGCCGGCTACTACGACAAGGCCGGTGCGCTCGTCGACATGATCCAGAGCCACCTGCTGCAGGTGATGGCCGTGCTCGCGATGGAGCCGCCCTCGACCCTCGGACAGGCCGATCTGCGCGACGCGAAGGAGATCGTGCTGCGGGCGACCCATCTCTACGACGACGACCCGAAGGCCTCGAGCCGGCGGGCACGCTACACCGCGGGCACGATCGACGGCCGCGAGCTGCCGAGCTACGCCGACGAGCAGGGCGTCGACCCGGCGCGCGAGACCGAGACCCTCGCCGAGGTCGTGCTCGAGATCAACACCTGGCGCTGGAAGGGGGTGCCGTTCCTGCTCCGCTCCGGAAAGGCGCTCGGCCAGCGGCGCCGCGAGATCGTGGTGACCTTCAAGCCCTCGCCCCAGCTGCCCGTCGGCCTCACCGGCGCGAATACGCCCACGGTGCTCCGCATCTTCCTGGCGCCCGACGCGATGTCGCTCGAGCTGGACATCAACGGCCCCGGCGACCCCTACGAACTCGAGCGGGTGAGCCTCGACGCCACCTTCGGCGACGGCCAGCTCCTGGCCTATCGAGAAGTGCTCGCGGGCATCCTCGACGGCGACCCGACCCTGAGCGTGCGCGGCGACTCCGCCGTGGAGGGCTGGCGCATCCTGGCCCCGGTCATCGCGGCCTGGCAGGCCGACGAGGTGCCGCTCGAGGAGTACCCCGCGGGCAGCGAGGGGCCGGATGCCTGGGGTACGGTCGGCTGAGCCGCCGGCGGTGAGCGCGGGGCGCCGCGCCGCCAGGCTGCAGCGTGCCGTGCTGCGAGAGCGCCGTGCTGAGAGACCTCGGCGGCCTCAGATGGCGATGTCGGAGACGGCGGCCTTCTGAGCCATCGCCTCGGTCACCTCGGCATGGTGGGCCACGAGCGAGCGCAGCGCGTCGTCGTCGCGCGGGTCGGGCCCGTCGATGAGCGGGGCGGCACCGATCGCGATCCCTGGTGCCACCGCAGGGTAGGCGGGCACGGCTCGCGAGACGGCCCGGGCCAGCTGGCGCGGCACGAAGACGTTCTCGACCGGCGCGAGCGGGAGCGGGGCCGGCCCCGCGTGGGCGCTCGCCGCGCGCATCGTGATGCCGTGCTCGGAGAGGTTCGCCACGATGTCGTGGGAGACCGACTTGGCGAGCGCGGTGTGGAAGATGTCGTCGGTGTCGCTGACGCTGCGCATGGTGATGGCGTAGGAGCCGAGCGGCCCGAAGTTCTCCATCAGCGTCTGGTTGACGAGCTCGTAGAGCCGCTCCGGGCTGACCGTGCTTTCACGTGCCGCTTTCGCGCGCCGCCTCCAGCCGATCATCGCCGCTCCTCTCTCAACCCCGCCGTGTGAACAGTGTGCGTCCTGGGGGTTGCCTGCGGGGAATCGACACGCCGCGTTGCGATGAGCAATGGGCTGATTAGGCTGGAATTTCGGTCACCGGAGCCCGAGTCGTCATCCGCTCTTCCGGAAAGGACACCATGCCCGTCGAACGAACCTGGCTCGCCCTCGCGATCGCCGCCGCCCTCGCCCTCGTGCTCGCCCTGGCGGTGACCGCGATCGTCGCCCTGATCGTGCGGCTGGCCGCACGCAAGACGAGGTGGCCGAACGCCCTCATCCGGCGGGCGCGTGTGCCGTTCCGGCTGTTCCTGCTCGTGGTGCTCCTCTGGTCGGCGGTGTCGGTCACCCTCCCGGGTGGCGAATGGCTGCCGGCGGTGAACCAGGCCTTCCTCATCGTCACGATCGCCATCGGCGCGTGGCTGCTCTGCGCGCTCGTGCTCTTCCTCGAAGACGTGGCGCTCGTGCGCTACACCATCGACCGGCCCGACAACCGCATCGCCCGGCGCCTGCGAACGCAGGTGCTCATCCTGCGCCGCCTCGCGATGGTGGTCGTCGTCGTGCTCGCGCTGGGCGCCATCCTGCTCACCTTCCCGGGAGCCCAGGCGGTGGGCACGAGCGTGCTGGCCTCGGCGGGCCTGGTGTCGATCATCGCGGGGCTCGCGGCCCAGTCGACCCTCGGCAACGTCTTCGCCGGCATGCAGATCGCGTTCAGCGACGCCGTGCGCGTCGACGACGTGGTGATCGTCGAGGGGGAGTGGGGCCGCATCGAGGAGATCACCCTCACCTACGTCGTCGTGCACATCTGGGACGACCGGCGCATGGTGCTGCCGAGCACGTACTTCACCTCGAAGCCGTTCCAGAACTGGACCCGGCGCAACTCCGAGCTGCTCGGCTCGGTGGAGTTCGACCTCGACTGGCGGGTGACGCCGGGGGAGATGCGGTCCGAGCTCGAGCGCGTCCTCGCCCGCACGGAGCTGTGGGACCAGCGGGTCTCGGTGCTGCAGGTGACGGATGCGGTGGGCGGCTTCGTGCGCGTGCGCATCCTGGTGACCGCGGTCGACGCCCCGACGCTCTTCGACCTGCGCTGCTTCATCCGCGAGGAGATGATCGCGTGGCTCTACCGCAGCTCGCCGCAGTCCATTCCGCGGCAGCGGGTGCGGGTGATCGACGAGGAGCCCGACATCGCGCGTCGGGCGCACGCCGGCGACCCGGATGCCTCGGGCCTGTTCCACGGAGACCGCGACGCCGACAGGCGCGCGACCCTGTTCACCGGACCGATCGAGACGGCCGGGCGCGACGAACGGCGGCCGTAGCGGCTGCTACGCGCCGGGCGTCTCCGGCGACTCGCCGGCCTCCGGTGCCGCCTTCGGCTTGCGCGGGGCGCGGGCGGGGGAGCTCGGCGCGGCCGCCGGGGGAACCGGCGCCGCGTTGTCGGGAACCGGGGGCGCTGCATCCGCCACCGGCCCTGCGGCACCCGCCTCGGCGGGGACGCCTGTTGTCGGCTCACCCACGGGAGTCACGGGCCAGTGGAACTTCGCCGGCTCGCCGTTCTTCACCAGGTAGAGCTGCGCGGCGCGGGTGCCGAACCAGAGGAAGCGCACGAGGAGGAACAGCAGCCCCACCACCACGATGAACGCCACGGCAGCCGCGACCACGGAGATCACGCCGCCGACGACGCTGAGCAGGAGCTGCAGGATGCCGGGCCCGCCGCCGTACATCATCAGGCCTCCTCGAGCTCGCGGGCGTCGTCGTCGGCCTGGAGGACGCTGCCGACGGCGAGAGCCACGGTGATGCCCCAGCTCACCCACATCAGGATGAGCCGCCAGTCGCGCGGCCCCTTGCGTGTGGCCTGCACGGCGGAGAACCCGCCGATGACCGCTCCGATGATGCTGCTGTTGAGGATGTACTTGCGCACGATCTCCCCGTCCTCTCGCGTCGTTGCCACTACGGTACCGCGCTCGGCCCCCGATCGCGCCGGAGCGTGCCCCTGGTAGACTCGGGGCTGGACGCTCGGGCCGGAATCTCCGCGAAACCGCCCTTCACCCGGGCTCAGCCGAACGGAAACATGCCTTCTTCAGACAGTCAGTCCGCCTCCTCCGAGACCCCCGGCGCGCCGATCGGGGGCGAGTTCCCCTTCGTCGTCGTCTCGAACCGCCTTCCTGTCGACCGCATCACGGATGACGACGGCAATCCGTCGTTCCGCACCTCGCCCGGGGGCCTCGTCACGGCGCTCGAGCCGGTCATGCGCGAGGCCGACGGCGCCTGGATCGGCTGGACCGGTTCGGCCGACGACCACGTCGATCCCTTCGAGAACGACGGCATCCACCTCATCCCGGTGGCCCTCTCGGCCGAGGAGATCGAGCTCTACTACGAGGGCTTCTCGAACGACACGCTGTGGCCGCTCTACCACGACGTGATCGCGCCGCCGGCCTATCACCGCGAGTGGTGGGACAGCTACGTGATCGTGAACCAGCGCTTCGCCGACCGCGCGGCCGCCGTCTCCGCCCAGGGCGGCACGGTGTGGGTGCAGGACTACCAGTTGCAGCTCGTGCCGCGGATGCTCCGCGAGCAGCGGCCCGACCTCACCATCGGCTTCTTCAATCACATTCCCTTTCCGGCATACGGCATCTTCTCGCAGCTCCCGTGGCGCCGGCAGATCATCGAGGGCCTGCTCGGCGCCGACGTCATCGGCTTCCAGCGCACCGCGGATGCGGGCAACTTCACCCGCGCGGTGCGCCGGCTCACCGGGTTCCAGACCCGCGGCACCGTCATCGACGTGCCGGTGACGGCGGAGGCCGAGGTCGCCAGCGCGAAGCACCGTATCGCCACGGTGCGCGACGACAAGCTCGTGCGCGCCGTCGTGGCGAAGGCCTTCCCGATCTCGATCGACGCGGCGAGCTACGAGGAGCTCGCCCGCCGCCCCGACATCCAGGAGCGGGCGCGACAGATCCGGGAGGACCTCGGCAACCCGGCCGTCGTGATGCTCGGCGTCGACCGCCTCGACTACACCAAGGGCATCGGCCACCGCCTCAAGGCCTTCGGCGAGTTGCTGGCCGACGGCGCCCTCAAGGTCGAAGACGTCACGCTGGTGCAGGTGGCGAGCCCGAGTCGCGAACGCGTACGCACCTATCAGATCCTGCGCGACGAGATCGAGCTCACGGTGGGCCGCATCAACGGCGACTACTCCACCATCAGCCACACCGCCATCAGCTACCTGCACCACGGCTACCCGCGCGAGGAGATGGTGGCGCTCTACCTCGCCGCCGACATCATGCTCGTCACCGCCTTGCGCGACGGCATGAACCTCGTGGCCAAGGAATACGTGGCCTCCCGTTTCGACAACGACGGGGTGCTGGTGCTGAGCGAGTTCGCGGGCGCCTCCGACGAGCTGCGCACGGCGCTGCGGGTGAACCCGCACGACATCGAGGGCCTGAAGGAGGCCATCCTGCAGGCGCAGGCGATGCCGCGCAGCGAGCGGGCCCGCCGGATGCGCGCCATGCGCAAGCGGGTGCAGGAGAACGACGTGGCCCGCTGGTCCTCGACGTTCCTCGCGACGCTGGCCACGCCGTCGGACGACCTGGCGCTGCCGCGGGTGAGCTCCCGGGTCACGCGCAGCGAAGCGCGGGCCGAGGAGCGCGCCGAGGCGCGCGCGATGGAGGAGGCGCGGTGACCGGCGTCGAGGCGCAGGGCCACGCCACTGCGGCCGGCCCGGAGCTCGACCCGGCGCTGACGGAGGCACTGCGGATGCTCGCAGGCACCGACATCCTGCTCGTCGCGCTCGACTTCGACGGCACGCTCTCGAACGTCGTCGACGCCCCGGGCAGTGCGCGGGCCATCCCCGAGGCGCGATCGGCGGTGCTGCGGCTCGCCGCGCTGCCGCGCACGCGGGTGGCCCTCGTCTCGGGTCGCTCGCTCGCGAGCCTCGAGCACGTGGCCGAGGTGCCCGACAGCATCCTGCTGGTGGGTTCGCACGGCGTGGAGGTGCGGCTCGACGGCCCGGCCTCGCTCGAGCTCGACGGCGCCGAGCGGAGGAAGGTGGATGCGCTCCGCCGGCTCCTCGACGAGGCTGCCGCCCCGTACGAGAAGGCCTGGGTGGAGGAGAAGCCCGCGGGCTTCGCGCTGCACACCCGGCTCGCGACGCCGCACGACCGCGAACGCGCGGACCAGGCCGCGCTCGACGCCCTCGCCGGCGACGACGAGCTGGCCGCGCTCTCCGTGCGCCGCGGCAAGAACGTGCTCGAGTTCTCGGTGCGGCACGAGACCAAGGGCGAGGCCGTGCGACGTCTGAAGGACTACACCGGCGCGACGGCGGCGCTCTTCGCGGGCGACGACGTGACCGACGAGGACGGCTTCGCGTCTCTCGCGCCCGGAGATCTCGGGCTGAAGGTCGGGTCCGGCGACACCCTCGCGGGGTTCCGGGTGGGGGAGCCGCGGGAGGTCGCATCCGCTCTCCATCTGCTCGCCGGTCTGCGCGGCTGAGTTCTGCACAGCCGGGCGTTCGCCGGGCGTTCTCCACGGCCTTCGCCGCCAGTGCATGAGCACCCTCCGGGCGGCTCTAAACTCGTAACATGCCGGAAATAGACATGAAGCCGCGGAGCCGCACCGTCACCGATGGAATCGAAGCCCTCACCTCCCGCGGAATGCTCCGTGGCGTCGGCATGGGCGACGGCGACTGGGAGAAGCCCCAGATCGGTATCGCGAGCTCGTGGAACGAGATCACCCCCTGCAACCTCTCGCTCGAGCGACTAGCCCGGGCCTCTAAGGAGGGCGTGCACGCCGGCGGCGGCTACCCGCTGCAGTTCGGCACCATCTCGGTCTCCGACGGCATCTCGATGGGCCACGAGGGCATGCACTTCTCGCTCGTCTCGCGCGAGGTCATCGCCGACTCCGTCGAGACGGTCATGATGGCCGAGCGCCTCGACGGCTCGGTGCTGCTCGCCGGCTGCGACAAGTCGCTGCCGGGCATGCTGATGGCAGCGGCCCGCCTCGACCTGGCCTCCGTCTTCCTCTACGCCGGTTCGATCGCGCCCGGCTGGGTGAAGCTCTCCGACGGCACGGAGAAGGACATCACGATCATCGACTCCTTCGAGGCCGTCGGCGCCGTTCGCGCCGGCCGCATGTCGATGGAGGACGCACACCGCATCGAGTGTGCCTTCGCCCCCGGCGAGGGCTCCTGCGGCGGCATGTACACCGCGAACACCATGGCGAGTGCCGCCGAGGCGATGGGCATGAGCCTGCCCGGCTCCGCCAGCCCGGCCGCGGCCGACCGCCGTCGTGACTACTTCGCCCACCGCTCCGGCGAGGCCGTGGTGAACATGCTGCGCCTCGGCCTCACCGCCCGCGACATCATCACCAAGAAATCGCTCGAGAACGCGATCGCCGTGGGCATGGCCTTCGGTGGCTCCACCAACCTCGTGCTCCACCTGCTCGCCATCGCCGCCGAGGCCGAGGTCGAGCTCACGCTCGCCGACTTCAACAAGATCGGCGACAAGGTGCCCCACATCGGCGACCTCAAGCCCTTCGGCCGCTTCGTCATGAACGACGTCGACCGTCACGGCGGCGTTCCGGCCGTCATGAAGGCCCTGCTCGACGAGGGCCTGCTGCACGGCGACGCGATGACTGTCACCGGCAAGACCATCGAGGAGAACCTCGCCGAGATGGACATCGCGCCGCTCGACGGCGAGGTGCTGCGCCCCCTGAACAACCCGATCCACAAGTCGGGCGGGCTCACGATCCTGCAGGGCTCCTTCGCCCCCGAGGGCGCCGTGGTGAAGTCGGCCGGCTTCGACGCCGACGTGTTCGAGGGCCCCGCGCGGGTGTTCGAGCGCGAGCGCGAGGCGATGGATGCGCTCACCGAGGGCCGCATCAACGCCGGCGACGTCGTGGTCATCCGCTACGAGGGCCCCAAGGGCGGCCCGGGCATGCGCGAGATGCTCGCCATCACCGCGGCGATCAAGGGTGCGGGGCTCGGCAAAGATGTACTACTCTTGACCGACGGCAGATTCTCAGGCGGCACAACCGGCCTGTGCATCGGCCACATAGCACCCGAAGCGGTCGACGCAGGTCCGATCGCCTTCGTGCGCGATGGTGATCTAATACGGGTCGATATCGCCGCTCGCTCGCTCGATCTACTTGTCGACGACGCTGAGCTTGCAGCTCGCCGAGACGGCTGGGCTCCACTTCCCCCGCGCTATACCCGTGGCGTTCTCGCGAAGTACTCGAAGCTCGTGCACTCTGCCGCAGAGGGCGCGATCACCGGGTAATCCGCGCATCCATCAACCGCGCTCTCTCATCTGAGGAAAACACACATGTCCACGGACGCTTTCCCCGTGCCAACCAAGAAGAATCCACCGACCATCGAGCCAGAGATGCTCACGGGCTCGGGCGCCGTTCTCCGTTCGCTGAAAGAGCTCGGCATCACCGATGTCTTCGGCCTGCCGGGCGGCGCCATCATCCCGTTCTACGACGAGCTGATGGTGCAAGACGACATCCGCCACATCCTGGTGCGCCACGAGCAGGGCGCCGGCCACGCGGCCGAGGGCTACGCCGCCGCATCGGGCAAGGTCGGCGTCGCGATCGCGACCTCGGGCCCCGGTGCCACGAACCTCGTGACGGCGATCGCCGACGCCTACATGGACTCGGTGCCGCTGCTCGCGATCACCGGCCAGGTCTTCTCCCACCTGATGGGAACCGATGCCTTCCAGGAGGCCGACATCGTGGGCATCACGATGCCGATCACCAAGCACTCCTTCCTCGTCAAGCGCGCCGAAGACGTGCCGGCCACCATCGCGGCGGCCTACCAGATCGCCACCACCGGCCGCCCCGGTCCGGTGCTCGTGGACATCACGAAAGACGCCCAGCAGAACTCGGCGCCCTTCGTCTGGCCCCCGAAGATCGACCTGCCCGGCTACCGGCCCATCACGAAGGCGCACGGCAAGCAGATCCAGGCCGCCGCCCAGCTGCTCGTCGAGGCCAAGAAGCCCGTGTTCTACGTGGGCGGAGGCGTGATCCGCGCCGGTGCGACCGCCGAGCTGCTCGAGCTCGCCGAGGCCACGGGCGTGCCCGTGGTCACCACGCTGATGGCGCGTGGCGCGTTCCCGGACTCCCACCCGCAGCACCTCGGCATGCCCGGGATGCACGGCACCGTCCCCGCGGTGCTCTCACTGCAGGAGAGCGACCTGCTCATCTCGCTCGGCGCCCGCTTCGACGACCGCGTCACCGGCAAGGCGAGCGAGTTCGCGCCCAACGCCAAGGTCGTGCACGTCGACGTCGACCCGGCCGAGATCTCGAAGATCCGCATCGCCGACGTGCCGATCGTGGGCGACGCGAAAGACGTGATCGCCGACCTCATCAAGGCCTACGCCGACGCCTCGGCGGGGGCGAAGCTCGACCTCGACGCCTGGTGGGAGTACCTCCACGGACTCCAGGCCGAGTTCCCCCTCGGCTACTCCGAGCCGACCGACGGGCTGATGGCGCCGCAGTACGTCATCCAGCGCATCGGAGAGCTCACGGGCCCCGAGGCCGTCTACGCCGCGGGTGTCGGCCAGCACCAGATGTGGGCAGCGCAGTTCATCAAGTACGAGCGCCCGCACGCCTGGCTCAACTCCGGCGGCGCCGGCACCATGGGCTACGCGGTTCCGGCCGCGATGGGCGCCAAGGTGGCCGAGCCCGACCGTGTGGTGTGGGCGATCGACGGCGACGGATGCTTCCAGATGACCAATCAGGAGCTCGCCACCTGCACGATCAACGACATCCCGATCAAGGTCGCGATCATCAACAACTCCTCGCTCGGCATGGTGCGCCAGTGGCAGACCCTGTTCTACGACGGCCGCCACTCCTTCACCGACCTGAACACCGGACACGAGACGCGCATGGTGCCCGACTTCGTGAAGATGGCCGACGCCTACGGCGCCCTGGGCATCCGGGTCACCAAGGCCGAAGACGTCGACGCGGCCATCAAGCTCGCGCTCGAGACGAACGACCGCCCCGTGGTGATCGACTTCGTCGTGTCGGCCGACGCCATGGTGTGGCCGATGGTGCCGCAGGGCGTCAGCAACAGCTTCGTGCAGTACGCGAAAGAACACGCACCCGAGTGGGATGAGGAGTAGGCCATGTCGACACACGTTCTGAGCCTCCTCGTCGAGGACAAGCCGGGTCTGCTCACCCGCGTCGCCGGCCTGTTCGCACGCCGCGGCTTCAACATCGAGTCGCTCGCGGTGGGCCACTCCGAGATCGACGGACTCTCGCGCATCACCGTGGTGGTCGACGTCGAAGAGCTCCCGCTCGAGCAGGTGACGAAGCAGCTGAACAAGCTCATCAACGTCATCAAGATCGTGGAGCTCGACCCGGCGCAGTCGGTGCAGCGCGAGCACCTGCTCGTGAAGGTGCGCGTCGACAACACCACGCGCTCGCAGGTGCTCGAGGCCGTGAACCTCTTCCGCGCCCGCGTGGTCGACGTGTCGACCGACGCTCTCGTGATCGAGGTCACGGGCGACTCCGGCAAGATCCAGGCGTTCCTGCGTGTGCTCGAGCCCTACGGCATCAAGGAGCTGGCCCAGTCGGGTCTGCTCGCGATCGGCCGCGGCAGCAAGAGCATCACCGAGCGCGTGTTCAAGAACTGAACCTCGAACATCCGAACCCCCGAACTGAACAAGTCACCGAACAAGGAGAAAAACACGTGACCGAGATCTTCTATGACCAGGACGCCGAACTGTCCCTGATCCAGTCCAAGAAGGTGGCCGTCATCGGCTACGGCTCGCAGGGCCACGCCCACGCGCTGAACCTTCGCGACTCCGGCGTCGAGGTCGTCGTCGCGCTCAAGGAGGGGTCGAAGTCGATCGCCAAGGCCGAAGAGGCGGGCTTCACCGTGCTCTCCGTGGCCGAGGCCACCTCGTGGGCCGACGTCATCGTCATCCTCGCGCCCGACCAGCACCAGCGCGGCATCTACGCCGCCGACATCCAGCCCAACCTCACCGAGGGCAAGGCGCTGCTGTTCGGCCACGGCTTCAACATCCGCTTCGGCTACATCGAGGCGCCCGAGGGCGTCGACGTGATCATGGTCGCCCCCAAGGGCCCGGGTCACACCGTGCGCCGCGAGTACGAGGCCGGCCGTGGCGTCCCCGTCATCGTCGCCGTCGAGAAGGACGCCACCGGCTCCGCCTGGGACCTCGCCTGGAGCTACGCCAAGGGCATCGGCGGCCTGCGCGCCGGCGGCATCAGGACCACCTTCACCGAAGAGACCGAGACCGACCTGTTCGGCGAGCAGGCCGTGCTCTGCGGCGGCGTCTCGCAGCTGGTGCAGTACGGCTTCGAGACCCTCACCGAGGCCGGCTACCAGCCGCAGATCGCCTACTTCGAGGTGCTGCACGAGCTCAAGCTGATCGTCGACCTGATGTGGGAGGGCGGCATCGCCAAGCAGCGCTGGTCGGTCTCCGACACCGCCGAGTACGGCGACTACGTCTCGGGCCCCCGCGTGATCGACCCGCACGTCAAGGAGAACATGCAGGCCGTGCTCGCCGACATCCAGTCGGGCGCCTTCGCCGAGCGCTTCATCACCGACCAGGATGCCGGAGCCCCCGAGTTCCTCGCCCTCCGCGAGAAGGGTGCCGCGCACCCGATCGAGGCCACCGGCAAGGAGCTCCGCGCCCTCTTCGCCTGGAAGCAGCAGGACGCCGACTACACGGACGGCTCCGCCGCCCGCTAGTCTCGCGCCCTGAAACGACGGAGCCTCGCACCCGAAACGGTGCGAGGCTCCGTCGTTTCTGGGTTCGTGGCCGAAAGTCCGTCGTCTCCGGCGCCCCTCTGCACGGTCTGGCGGGCGGATACTGCCGGGTGCACGTCGGTGAGGTGGACGGACGCGCGCGGTAGGGTGAGGGGATGAGCGACTCCCGCGACCGCGACGCCCTCGGGTGGGCGGGCGACGACGACCCGACGCTCGACCCGGTGGGGGTGCCGGGCGACGACGAGCTCGACGCCGTCGACGAGGTCGACGAGACGGACGCGCCGGGCGCTGCCTCGGCCACGCCCGTGACGGCCGCCTCCGCGCGCGCCGAGCCGGCTCCGCCCGTGGCGGCGGCATCCGCGCCCGCTGCGACACGGCCCTCCCGCCCCGACGCGCGCGCCGCGGCGGTCGCCACCACCGCGGCGGCCCCGCGGCCCACCGTGCTCGACGAGGCCGAGGAGGCCGACGACCGCGCCGCCGAGAGGGAACTCGAGGAGGCCGAAGCCGCCGCCGCGCAGATGAGTTCGGTGGCCTTGATCTCGCTGGGCATCCTCGGCGGGATCTACCTGCTCTACACGATCGGCTGGATCATCAGCTTCGCCCGCTACTCCGTGCCGATCACCGTCGACTTCACCGTCGTCAGCGCCCGCATCGCGCAGTCGCTCGCCGTCGCCGCCGCGCCGCTCTGGTTCGTGGCGACCCTGCTGCTCACCCAGAAGCGGCACGCGGCCTACCGCTTCCTGTGGCTCGTGGTGGGCGTGCTCGTGCTCGTGCCCTGGCCGTTCCTGAGGGGGTTCTGACGTGACGACCGCATCCGGAGCCGCCGCCAAGCCGGCGAAGCCCGCCAAGATCGACCCGGCGACCGGCTCTCCCAAACGCGGCTTCCGCACCTACGGCCGCTCCGGCTGGGCCGTGGCTCTCGTCTTCGCGTTCCTCTACGCCTATCACCTGTGGGGAGGCGTGGCGAACCTGCTCGGCGTGGTCTCGAGCTTCTCGAGCTTCGGGGTCGACGTGACCGGGGGAATCTGGGCGCTGCTCATCGCCTACGCCGCGGTGCCGCTGCTGGTGTATGTCGCAGCGCTGCTCGTGGGCCGCACGCTCTCGACCGGTGCTCGCATCGTCGTGTTCGCCGTGGGCTTCGCCGTGGTCTCGGTGATCTCGCAGGACCTGCTCACGCTCAGCTGAGCGGCAGCGCCACCAGCAGCACGAGCGCGGCGAGCACGATCTGCCCCGCGAGGCGCGGCCAGAACGGGATGGCGAGCGCTCCGAATCTGTCGCGCCGCCCGGCGGCGTAGGCGTTCGCCGGGAACACGCAGGCGAGGAACAGCACGAGCGCGATGCCCGCCGCGAGCCGGGTCTGCGGCACCAGCAGGCCGATGCCGCCCGCGATCTCGCACACCCCGGTGACGTACACGAGCGTGAGCGGCGTCACGCGGCCGTCGGGCCGCAGCCAGGGCGGGATCATCGCCGCCATCGTGCGCGCCGAACGAGGCACGAAGTGGTTGACGCCCATGCCGATGAACACCAGGGCGATCAGGATGCGCAGAACCGTGAGGATGACGTCGAGCGTCGCGGGGGACATCCGTTCATCCTGCACCCAGTACAGTGGATTCGTTCCCCCCACGCAGAACCAAAGGATCCGTCCGTGTCGAAGCCGGTCGTGCTGATCGCCGAAGAACTCTCACCCGCCACCGTCGACGCCCTCGGGCCCGACTTCGACGTGCGCAACGTCGACGGCACCGACCGCCCGGCTCTGCTCGCGGCGCTCGCCGACGCGAACGCCGTGCTCGTGCGCTCCGCCACGAAGGTCGACGCCGAGGCCATCGCCGCCGCACCCAAGCTGCAGGTGGTCGCCCGTGCGGGCGTGGGCCTCGACAACGTCGACATCAAGGCGGCCACGACCGCCGGCGTGATGGTGGTGAACGCCCCCACCTCGAACATCATCTCGGCCGCGGAGCTGACCGTGGGGCACATCCTGAGCCTCGCCCGTCACATCCCGGCCGCGCACGCCGCGCTCGCGCAGGGCCTGTGGAAGCGCTCCGCCTACACCGGAGTCGAGCTCTACGAGAAGACCGTCGGCATCATCGGCCTCGGCCGCATCGGCGCGCTGATCACCGCGCGCCTGCAGGCCTTCGGCGTGAACGTGATCGCCTACGACCCCTACGTCACGAGCGCCCGTGCCCAGCAGCTCGGCGTCACTCTGGTGACGCTCGACGAGCTGCTCGCGCAGAGCGACTTCATCACCATCCACATGCCGAAGACCCCCGAGACCACGGGCATGATCTCGGATGCGCAGCTCGCCCTCATGAAGCCCACCGCGTTCATCGTGAACGTGGCCCGCGGCGGCCTGATCGACGAGGATGCCCTCTACCGCGCCCTCACCGCGAACGTCATCGCCGGCGCCGGCCTCGACGTGTTCGTGAGCGAGCCGCCCAAGGACTCGCCGCTGCTGGCGCTGCCGAACGTCATCGTGACACCGCACCTCGGCGCCTCGACCGACGAGGCTCAGGAGAAGGCCGGTGTCTCGGTGGCCAAGTCGGTGCGTCTCGCACTGTCGGGCGAGCTGGTTCCGGATGCCGTCAACGTGGCCGGCGGGGTCATCGACCCCTATGTGCGCCCCGGCATCCCGCTGGTCGAGAAGCTCGGCCAGGTGTTCTCCGGTCTCGCCGGCAGCCCGTTGACCTCGATCGACGTCGTGGTGAAGGGCGAGCTCGCCGACTACGACGTGAGCGTGCTGAAGCTCGCCGCTCTCAAGGGCGTGTTCACCAACGTCGTGAGCGAGACGGTCTCCTATGTGAACGCCCCCCTGCTCGCCGAGCAGCGCGGTGTCACCGTGCGCCTCATCACCGAGCCCGTCTCGGAGGAGTACCGCAACGTCATCACGCTCTCCGGCGCCCTGAGCGACGGCTCGCAGATCTCGGTCTCGGGCACGCTCACAGGCACCAAGCAGATCGAGAAGATCGTCGAGATCAACGGCTACGACGTGGAGGTGCCCTTCGCCGAGCACCTCATCGTGATGCTCTACACCGACCGCCCCGGCATCGTGGCGATCTACGGCAAGGAGTTCGGCGAGGCCTCCGTCAACATCGCCGGCATGCAGATCGCCCGCCACGAAGCCGGCGGCAAGGCCCTCAGCGTGCTGACCGTCGACTCGCCGGTGCCCGACGGCCTGCTCGAGACCGTGCGCGTGGCCATCGAGGCCGACCTCCTGCGCGAGATCGACATCGTCGAGGAGTAACCGCGTCCTTCCTCCTGCGCGAAACGACGGAGCTTGTGCGCCTTGACGGGCGGACGCTCCGTCGTTTCTGTGTCTTCGCGTGAGAGTCCGTCGTTTCGGGCGGAGTCGATCAGGAGGGCGGGAAATTCTTCCCCCGGCTGTCGATTGCGGCGGCTACCGTTCGTCGTAGGGGTGTCGCATGACACAACACCTCGATCAGGGAGAAGACATCATGACCAAGGAATACATCATCCTCATCCGCGAGCCGGAGTGGAACTCCTCGGAGGTCACCGAGGAGCAGTGGACCGAGGCGATGCAGCAGCACGGCGCCTTCATGCAGGCCGTCGCGGCCGCCGGAGCGCAGCTGCTCGGCGGCGACGCGCTCGAGTCGAGCGACAAGGCCGTGCGCATCGAACCCGCCCGTGACGGGCGGCCCGCCGTCTACACCGACGGCCCGTTCGCCGAGACGAAAGAGGTCGTGAGCGGCTTCTACAAGATCGGCGTCGAGAGCGAGGCGCAGGCTCGCGAGCTCGCGGCGCTCGTGCCGACGGGCGGGTGGCTCGAGCTGTTCCCCGTGATGGACACGGGCGGCCAGGCCAACCAGGGCTGACACGCGGATGCCGCAGGGCCGGAGCGAGCTGGAGGCCGCCTTCCGGGAGGAGTGGCCGCGCATCCTCGGGAGCGTGCTGCGCTTCACGGGCGACCTCCAGCTCGCCGAGGACTGCGTGCAGGAGGCCTTCGCGCGTGCCGCAGCGGAGGTGGGCCGGCGCGCTGCCGAGCGCGCCGAGCCACTCCGCAATCCCGCGTCGTGGATCACGACGACCGCCAAGCACCTCGCGGTCGACCAGCTGCGCCGCGAGGCGAGCCTGGCCCGCAACTTCGGCAGACTCGCTGCCGAGGCGGCCGATGCCTCCGCCCGGGCCGCCGAAGAGTCCGGCGCCGATCCTTTCGCGGTCTCGCTCGACGACGACCGACTGCAACTTCTGTACATGGTGTGCCACCCGGGCCTCAGCGAGGAGGCGCGTCTGTGCACGGCGCTGCGGGCGGTGTGCGGCGTGCCGACCGCTGAGATCGCCGAGCTGTTCCTCGTGAAGGAGTCCACGATGGCGGCGCGGCTGACGCGCGCGAAGAAGCGCATCCAGGGCGGCCCCGGCTCTTCCGCGGATGCCGGAGCAAGCCCGGGCCCCGGCATCCGACTGGAGATGCCGGATGCGGTCGAGCTCGCCGAGCGCACCGGCGACGTGCTCACCACGATCTACCTGCTCTACACCTCAGGTCACACAGCGCCGGCCGGGCACGAGCTGAGCCGCTCGGTGACCACCCGCGCCGCGGTGTCGCTCGCCCGCTCGGTGGTGCGACTCGTGCCGCGCCACCTCGAGGCGCGCGGCCTGCTGGCCCTGCTGCTGCTCTCGGAGGGACGGGCGCCCGGCCGCGTCGACGCCGACGGGGCCGCCGTGAGCCTCGAAGACGCCGATCGCTCGCTCTGGAACCGCGCCCTCATCGACGAGGGTCTCACCCTGGCCACCATCGCGCTCGCCGGCCGCGGGCGGTTCGCCCTGCAGGCCGGCATCTCCGGCCTGCACGCCGAGGCGCCGAGCTGGGAGGCGACCGACTGGGTGTCGATCGTGTCGCTGTACGACGTTCTCGCCGCATCCTGGCCCTCGCCCGCCGTGCTGCTCAACCGCCTGGTGGCCCGCAGCTATCTGCCCGCCGTCGGCCCGGGCGCCGCCCTGGCCGAGCTCGACGTCCTTGCCGCCGCGGCCGGCAGCGGTTCGTCCGAGGGTGCCCTCCGCCGTCAGACGGATGCGGTGCGCGCCGACCTCCTGCGCCGCTCCGGCCACCCGGATGCCGCCCGTACCGCCTACGAAGCGGCCCTCGCCGGGGAACCCAACGCCGCCATCCGCGATTTCCTCGAGCGTCGCATCCGGGGCCTGCCGTGAGTGAAAGCCGCGGGCCGTACTCGACGACCCAGGGTGAGCGCGCGGCCGCGACAGCGACCGCACGGGAACATGTCGCGCGGCGCCGGGCGGGGACCGGCGTCGCCCGGGCCGGCCGCGCGCAGCACGCCTGGCCCGGCAGCCGACACAGCTAAACTCGACCCATGGCACGAACGATCAAGCTCGCACTCATTCCCGGCGACGGGATCGGACCCGAAGTCGTCACCGAGGCCGTGAAGGTGCTCGACGCCGCCACCGCGGGGAGCGACGTGGAGTTCGCGAAGACGCCCTTCTCGCTCGGCGCGGCCCGCTACCTCGAGACGGGCGACGTTCTCACCGACGCCGACCTGGCAGCCATCTCCGAGCACGACGCCATCCTGCTCGGCGCCGTCGGCGGAGTGCCCGGCGACCCGCGCCTGAAGAACGCGAACATCGAGCGCGGTCTGCTGCTGAAGCTGCGCTTCTCGCTCGACCACTACGTGAACCTGCGCCCCACCACGATCTACCCCGGCGTGCCCAGCCCGCTCGCCCAGCACGGCGACGTCGACTTCGTGGTGGTGCGCGAGGGCACCGAGGGTCCTTACGTCGGCAACGGCGGCGCCATCCGCGTGGGCACCCCGCACGAGATCGCCAACGAGGTCTCGGTGAACACCGCCTACGGGGTGGAGCGCGTCGTGCGCTACGCGTTCGAGAAGGCCGCGAGCCGGCGCCAGAAGCTCACCCTCGTGCACAAGACGAACGTGCTGGTGTTCTCGGGGAGCCTCTGGCAGTCCACCGTGAACAGAGTGGCCTCCGAATACCCCGGAATCGCCGTGGACTACCTGCACGTCGACGCCGCCACGATCTTCTTCGTCACCGATCCTGCTAGATTCGATGTGATCGTCACGGACAACCTCTTCGGCGACATCCTCACCGACCTCGCCGGCGCAATCAGCGGCGGAATCGGATTGGCGGCCTCGGGCAACATCAACCCCGACGGCACGTTCCCCTCGATGTTCGAACCGGTCCACGGATCCGCTCCCGACATCGCAGGACAGCAGAAGGCCGATCCCACCGCCGCGATCCTCTCCGTGGCCATGCTCCTCGACCACCTCGGTCTCGCCGACGCGGCAACCCGCGTGCGAGACGCCGTGGTCGCCGACATCGCCGCCCGAGACGGCTCGGCCCGCACCACGGCGCAGATCGGCGACGCGATCGCCTCCGCCATCGGCGCTCCTGCACTCGACTAGCCACTTTCGACGAAAGACAGACCCATGACCATCGCACCGGCCTCCACCTTCCCCCTCCAGTTCGAGCTCACGCCGTCACAGGATGCGCGTGCGGAGGCGGAGCGGGAGGTCATCCTCGCCGACCCCGGGTTCGGCAAGCACTTCACCGACCACATGGTGCAGATCGACTGGACCGTCGCCGAGGGCTGGCACGACGCCCAGGTGATCCCCTACGGGCCGCTGCTGCTCGACCCCTCCGCCGCGGTGCTGCACTACGCGCAGGAGATCTTCGAGGGTCTGAAGGCCTACCGTCACGCCGACGGCTCCATCTGGACGTTCCGCCCCGAGAAGAACGCCGAACGCCTCCAGCGCTCCGCCCGGCGCCTCGCCCTGCCCGAGCTCGCGGTGGAGGACTTCGTGGAGTCGCTCAAGCAGCTCATCGCCGTCGACGGCGCCTGGGTTCCGGATGCTCCCGAGACGAGCCTCTACATCCGCCCGTTCATGATCGCCAACGAGTCGTTCCTCGGCGTGCGCCCCTCGCAGAAGGTGGGCTACTACGTCATCGCGAGCCCCGCCGGTGCCTACTTCACGGGCGGCGTGGCCCCGGTGTCGATCTGGCTCTCGACCGAGTACTCCCGCGCCGGGCGTGGCGGAACGGGCGCCGCCAAGTGCGGCGGCAACTACGCCGCATCGCTGCTGCCGCAGCAGGAGGCCTACGAGAACGGATGCGCGCAGGTGCTCTTCCTCGACGGCGAGACCGGCGAGCATGTCGACGAGCTCGGAGGCATGAACATCTTCTTCGTGCACGCCGGCGGCAAGATCGTGACTCCGCGGCTCACCGGCACCATCCTCGAGGGCATCACCCGAGACAGCATCATCCAGCTGGCCAAAGACCGCGGGCTCACCGTCGAGGAGCGCGACGTCACGATCGACGAGTGGCGTGACGGCGTGGCATCCGGCGACATCACCGAGGTGTTCGCCTGCGGCACCGCCGCCGTGATCACGCCCATCTCGGCCCTCAAGTCGCCCGACTTCACCATCGGCGACGAGAACGCCGCCGCGGGGGAGCTCACCATGTCGATCCGCCAGGAGCTCACCGACATCCAGTACGGCCGCATCGCCGACCGTCACGGCTGGCTGACCCGGCTCGACGCCTAGGCAGGAAAGGCTCCCATGAAGATCGCACGGTTCAGCCACAACGGCGCCATCAATTTCGGCATCCTCGACGACTCCGAGGGCGGCGGCACCGAACTCGTGGTGCTGAACGGCGACCCGATGTTCGCCGGGTTCGACACCACGGGGGAGCGCGTGCCGCTGGCGCAGGCGACCCTCCTGGCTCCGGTGATCCCGCGGTCGAAGGTGGTGGCGGTGGGTAAGAACTACCGTGACCACGCCGCGGAGATGGGCGGGGAGGCTCCGGCCGAGCCGCTGCTGTTCCTGAAGCCGAACACCGCCGTGATCGGCCCGGGCGACCGGATCGTGCGCCCGCCGCAGTCGAACCGGGTCGACTACGAGGGCGAGCTCGCCATCGTGATCGGCTCGATCGCCAAGAACGTGGCGGCGGCGGATGCGGCGAGCGTGATCTTCGGGTACACCATCGCCAACGACGTGACCGCCCGCGACCTGCAGAAGAGCGACGGCCAGTGGGCGCGCGCCAAGGGCTTCGACACCTTCTGTCCGCTCGGGCCCGTGATCGAGACGGAGTTCGATCTCTCCGCGGCGAACCTCGAGACACGGCTCAACGGCGTGCTCAAGCAGAGCGCCCCGCTCACCGATATGATCCACTCGGTGGCCGACATCGTGGCCTACGCCTCGGCGGTGTTCACCTTGCTGCCGGGCGACGTGATCCTCACGGGAACCCCGGCGGGCATCGGCTTCATGGAGGCCGGCGACACCGTCGAGGTGGAGATCTCGGGCATCGGAGTGCTCTCGAACCCGGTGCTCTGAGCCGCGTCGAGCGGCCGCGCCGGGCCCCCGGCGGGCACGCGGGCGAGCAGCGCGGCCTGCCAGCCGCGGGTGGCCGGTGCCGATGCGGTGGCCGGTGCCGATGAGCGGTCCGCGGAGGCGGAGACATCGGATGCGGGCACTCCGGATGCCGTGAGGGCCGGCGAGCCCGGCGAGACCGTCGCGCGCTCCGAGGCCGGGTCGGCCAGCGCATCCCGCACGATGCGCCGCGGATCGTATTGGCGCGGGTCGAGGGCCTTCCAGTCGGTGTCGTCGACGCCGATCCCGGCCACTACCCGCTCCCGGGCGGTGTCGGCGAAGCCGCGGACGGCTCTGACGATCGCGGCCAGCTTCGCGGCGTAGACGGGGAGGCGCTGCGGTCCCACGAGGAAGGCCGCGATGACGCCGATCAGCAGCAGCTTCTCGAAGGTCAGCCCGAACACGGCGAGCTCCCGCGGGAGGGTCGGCTAGGCATCGCGGGCCCCGGCGGATGCCGGCTCCGGCTCGAGCGCCGCGGCGCGCGCCGGCTCCTCGGCCGCCACCTCGGTGCGGAGGATGCGCGCCGACTGCCCGAGGCTCCGGGCCAGGGCCGGCAGCTTCGTGGCGCCGAAGAACAGCAGCACGACGGCGAGGAGGATGAGCGCGTGCCATCCGGTGAGGTTCTGGAGGATTCCCATGGGGTCTCCCTTTCTGGTGGGTGAGGGGTGGTGGCCGGGTCAGGCGCCGGGCGGATTGCCGCCCGGGGCACCCCCCGAGGGGGCGCCGCCCCCGCTGGGCGCCGAACCCGCGGTCGGCGTCGTGGAGGTGTCGACGCGCACGGTGAGCGACACCTGGTAGCCGGATGTCGCATCCCCGCTCACCGTGGCGAGCTGGAGCACCCCGCCGTCGTCGCCGAACACGTTGTCGCTGGTCAGGCTCACCTGGGCGAGGTTGGCGCTCGACCCGGAGTAGTCGGAGAGGGCGTACACCGTCTCGCAGACATCCTGCGGGAGGGCCACCTGCGAGGTGGCGATGGCGTTGGCGGAGTCGGAGATGTCGTTCACCGTGGGGTAGACCTCGAAGTGGATGTGCGGCCAGCGCCCGGAGTAGCAGGCGGGGAAGATCGAGGTGTACGACACCGAGCCGTCGCTGCCCGCCACCTGCACGCCGCGCAGGTAGGTCTCGTTCTCAATGCCCGAGGAGTACATCGAGTACCCGCCGGCCGCGTTGCAGTGCCACACGTAGACGGCCGCGTCGGTGAAGGGCGCGTCGCCGTTCGCCATGTCGAGGATGGTCAACGTGAGCGCCATCGGCACTCCGGCGGCCGTGGTTCCGCCGCCGATGCTCGAACGGATGTCGCTGCGCACGATGCCGGAGTCGGCCAGGGCGTCCGCGCCGTTCGATCCGTCGCCCGGATAGGGGCCGGCGGTCTCGTCGGGGATCTCGGCCGCCGGCAGCGTTCCGGATGCGGTCGATCCGCTTCCCGTCGCGGCGGGCGTGGGAGTGGCGGTGGTGGCCGCGGCGCCGCCGGCCGCAGCGGTGCTCCCACCGCCGGTGGTGCACGCGGCCAGCGCCACGGCGCCCACGCCGAATCCCACGAGGCTCAGCACGGTGCGCCGATTGACGAGGGTGCGGATGTCGAACGCGACGCCCTGGTCGACCACCTCCTCGTCGGCGCGGTCGAGAAGGCGGCCTTCGTAGGCGGGCCCCTCGGGGGTCTGTTCGGGTTCGGGGATTCTGCTCATTCTGGCCTCCGTTGTCGGTCGCGGAGAGGCCAGTCTCTGGGCACGATCAGTGGGGTTCCCCTGACCGGCCTACGAGGAGTCTATGAAGGCGGAGCGTTCAGCCCTCGCCCGGCCCCGACATCCCGGCGGCCTTCTCGAGCCCGTCGAGCGCGGCGGCGAGCCGGTCGATCTGCTCGGGCTCGAGGTCTTCGAAGAGTTCGAGCACGCGGTCGGCGCGTTCGGCCCGGGCCCGTTCGATGGCCTCGGCCCCCGCCGCGGTGGCACCCACGAAGAAGGAGCGGCCGTCCTCGGGGTCGGCCGTGCGCGCCACGAAGCCGCGCGTCTCGAGGTCGGCGAGCAGGCGCGTGATGGTGGGGGCGGCGACCCGTTCGACCCGGGCGAGATCGCCGGGCCGGATGGGGCCCTGCCGCACGATGGTGGAGAGCGCAGACACCTGCCCGGGGGTGAGCGTGTCGCTGGTGGCGCGGATGCGCCGGTTCAGCCGGCCCACCGCCAGGGCGAGGCGGGCGGCGACGTCGGCGCGTTCAGAGCCGGTAGGTGAGGTCATCGAGGCTGGCTTTCGGTCAGCTGGTGCGTGGGTACCGACGAGTCTTCCACATGCACGTACTTCTTGCCCCGGCTGAACGAGGCGACGGCGGCGATCACCGACATCGCCGCCGCCGCGAGGAACACCACGACGAGCCCGGAATGGAAGGGTCCCGAGATGAGCTGCGGGAAGAACTCCTGCCCGGTGAGCGCCGCCGCGTTCGAGGGCGAGAGCTGGTCGAGCACCCCGCTGGGGCCGAGCAGGCTCTGGATGGGGTTGTACCCGAGGAAGGCGGCGAACAGGCTGCCCACGGGCGGGAGCGACGCGATCTGCTGGGCCGAGGCATCCGGAACGCCGTGCGCGATCAGGCCGTCGTGCAGCGTCTGCGGCAGCGTGGCGGCGAGTCCCACGATCATCAGCGAGAAGAAGATGCCGATCGAGAGCGAGGTGCCTGCGTTCTGCACGGTGCCGGCCATGCCCGAGGCCGAGCCGCGCTGGTTGGCGGGCACGCTGTTCATGATGGCGGTGCGGTTCGGGGCGCCGAACATCCCGGAGCCGATACCGGAGACGCCCGTGATGATCGCGAACTGCCAGTACTCGAAGTCCACCGGAATGAGCAGCAGCGCCACGAAGCTCGCGGCCGTGAGCAGCAGGCCGAAGGTGGCGAAGAAGCGGGCGCCGAAGCGGTCGGAGAGCACGCCCGAGAGCGGGCCGGCGATGAGGAAGCCGATGGTGATCGGCAGCAGGTAGATGCCGGCCCAGAGCGGGGTGTCTTCGTAGGCGTAGCCGTGCAGCGGGAGCCAGATTCCCTGCAGCCAGATGATGAGCATGAACTGCAGGCCGCCCCGCGAGACCGAGGCGAGGAGGCCGGCGAGATTCGCCATGGCGAACGCCCGGATGCGGAACAAGCGCATCTCGAACATCGGCGCCTTGCTCCGCAGCTCGATCACCACGAACAGGGCGAGCATGGCGATGCCGCCGACGATGGCCGTGAGCACCCAGGGGTTGCCCCATCCAGTGGAGCTGTCGCCGTAGGGCTGGATGCCGTAGGTGATGCCGGCCAGCACGGCGGTGAGGCCCACCGCGAAGGCGAGGTTGCCCGGCCAGTCGAGCTTGCCCGGGTTTCGGGCGCCCACCTCGTGCAGCGACTTGTAGGACCAGATGGTGCCGATGATGCCCACGGGAACGCTCACGAAGAACACCGCGCGCCAGTCGATCACCGAGAGCAGGCCGCCCACGATGAGGCCGATGAAGCTGCCCGCGATGGCGGCGACCTGGTTGATGCCGAGCGCCATGCCCCGCCGGTTGGCGGGAAAGGCGTCCGTGAGGATGGCGGTCGAGTTGGCGAACAGCATCGCGCCGCCGACGCCCTGCACGAGCCGCCAGACGATGAGCCACATCGCGCCCGCGCCGCTCTGGAAGGGGTCGAGGGCCAGGGCGATCGAGCCCACCGTGAACACCACGAAGCCGAGGTTGTAGATCTTCACTCGCCCGTAGATGTCGCCGAGGCGCCCGAAGCTCACCACGAGCACCGCGGTGACGAGCATGTAGCCCATCAGCATCCAGAGCAGGTAGCTGATGTTGCCGGCCTCGAGCGGGTCGAGGTCGATGCCCTGGAAGATGGCCGGCAGCGAGATGATCACGATCGAGGAGTTGATCGTGGCCATCAGCATGCCGAGGGTGGTGTTGCTGAGGGCCACCCACTTGTAGCGCGGGTGGTCCTTGCTGAGGAAGCGGGAGGGGGTGCGGGCGGATGCGGTCACCCAGTTAGTTTACATCGGCTAACTAAATGACCGCATCCGCTCGTGCGATCCCGTGCTAGTCGTTCGCGGTCTGCTTCGTGAGGAAGACGAGGGTCTCGTCGGCCACCTCTTTCCAGCCGCTGTCGATGGTGAGGGAGTGGCCGCGGCCGGGGATCACGAGGTACTCCGTGGTGCCCGGGTTCTTGGACTGGATCTTGTAGGCGGCCTCGGTCATGGCGGGCGGCACGGTGTTGTCGCGCTCGCCGGCGATGATGAGCAGGGGGCCGCGGGCGGGGTTCTTCGAGTCGACCTTGGTCTCGGTGAACGGGTTGAAGTTCGCCGTCGCCGCCTGGAACAGCGGCACCCCGGAAGCGGCCACGTGGTACTTCGTGTACAGCTCCTCGGCCTCGGCGGCGTCGAGGTTGTTCGCCCAGCCGAAGGTGAACTGCTCGAGGGTGAGGGCGACGGCCTTGCCGAAGTTCAGCGGGTTGGCGAGCACCGGGGCGGACGACTTCAGCGACGAGACCGGCAGCGGAAGCACGCCCTGGAACGGGGCCGGGTCGATGGCGACCGTCGCCTCGGAGGCGCCGGTGCCGGCGATCTTCTGGGCGATCAGGCCGCCGAAGGAGTGGCCCACCACGGCGGGCGCGAGCGTCAGCGCGTCGATCGCCTCGAGGTAGTGGTCGGTGACCTGCTTCACCATCTTGTGGGCGAAGACGTCGGGGTCCTTGCGGGCCTCCTCGACGCTCTCCGGGTCGTCGGGCCAGCCGGGGGCGATGGCGCTGAAGCCGTTCTCCTCGAAGAGGGCGCGCCACGGCGCCCAGCTGCTGGAGAGCAGCCAGAGTCCGTGAATGAAGACGACGGGCTGGAGACCCGAGGCGTTGGCCTTCTCGATCTCGCTGATCTCGGTGTCGGTGAGGGTGCTCATGGTGACCTTTCGAACTGTTCGGTGGAGCAGGGCGGCAAAGTCGGGTCGGTAGTCGTGACGCTATCCGCGCCGGCGGGCCCCGCACAAGTGGGAGAACGAATGTTCATTCAGCGTCGACGGTCCCTCTCGTCTCCGCCATCGCATCCGGATGCTCGCGCGGCATAGACCGGCGCCCCCGGGCTGAGGAGAATGAGGGGATGACCCCGTCGCCTGAGTCGCCCGCCTCGCCCGAGTCCGTCACGCGAGAGTTCGCCATCGTCGTCGAGGCGCCGCCCGCGCGCGTCTGGGAGGCGCTCCTCTCGCCGGAATACACCACGGAGTGGTGGTTCGCGAACACGGTCGAGTCGAGCTGGGAGGCGGGCGCGCCCGTGACCTACCTCGATGAGGACGGCCTCGCCTCCGTGGCCGGGGTGGTGCTGGAGTGCTCGCCGCCCGAGCACCTCGCCACCACGTTCCGGCCGGTGTGGTCGGAGGAGGCGGCGCGGCACGTCGAGACGCGCGTGGACTGGATGCTCAGGATCGCCGACGGGGCCGCCGACCCGGAGAGCACGAAGGTGAGGCTGCGGCACTCGGGTCTCGTGCCGGGCAGCGTGCTCGACCACGAGACGGCGCCGGGCTGGGAGTACCTGCTCGAGAGCCTGAAGGCGCTCGCCGAACGCTGACCCCTCGTGCCCGTCGCCGCCGATGTGTACACTGTTCACATCGACGAGGGCGGCGGGGGATCTCCTCTGTCGGTGGAATACGCAAGACTCGTTCCGACGTTGACCTCGAGGTACGCCGCTTCGCGCCTCGCGCCGACCGTCCCCTCCTTCCTCCGCACATTTCGCCACTACGCCGACGGGATCCTCCGTGACCGAAACCTCCTCACTCACCGCTGCGGCCGCCCCGGCCGGGGCCGGGCTCGAGCGCCGCAACTCGCTCGTCATCAACCTCCTGCTCGTCTCCGCCTTCGTGGTGATCCTCAACGAGACGATCATGGGTGTCGCCATCCCGCACCTCGTGGTCGACCTGAACATCACGGCGGTGGCCGCGCAGTGGCTCTCGACCGCGTTCATGCTCACGATGGCCGTCGTCATCCCGATCACCGGCTTCCTGCTGCAGCGGTTCAACACGCGGCCCATCTTCATCGCGGCGATGTCGCTGTTCTCCCTCGGCACGCTCATCGCGGCGATCGCCCCCGGCTTCGAGATCCTGCTGGCCGCCCGAGTGGTGCAGGCCAGTGGAACCGCCATCATGATGCCCCTGCTCATGACCACGGTCATGACGCTCGTGCCGCCGGCGATGCGCGGGCGCAAGATGGGCAACATCTCGATCGTCATCTCGGTGGCCCCGGCCATCGGCCCCACGATCTCGGGGATCATCCTGAGCACGCTCTCCTGGCGCTGGATGTTCTTGATCGTGCTGCCGATCGCCGTCGGCGCCCTCGTGCTGGGCGCCATGCGGGTGCAGAACGTCACCACGCCCCGCGCCGTGCCGATCGATGTCGTGTCGATCATCCTCTCGGCCTTCGGCTTCGGCGGGCTCGTCTACGGGCTCAGCAACCTCGGCGGGGCCTCGGCCACCTTCCTCTCGAGCTGGATGCCGCTGCTGGTCGGGCTGGTCGCCCTCGCCGTGTTCGTGCTGCGTCAGCGAGTGCTGCAGCGCGCCGACCGGGCGCTGCTCGACCTGCGCACCTTCCGCTCGAGCACCTTCACGCTGTCGATCGTGCTGATGGCCATCAGCATGCTGGCCCTGTTCGGCACCATCATCGTGCTGCCGTTCTTCATGCAGAACGTGCTGCGGCTGGATGCGCTGACCACCGGTCTGCTGCTCCTGCCCGGCGGCCTCGTCATGGGGGCTCTCGCGCCGCTCGTGGGGCGGCTCTACGACCGGTTCGGCCCGACGCCGCTGGTGGTGCCCGGCGCGATCGTCGTGAGCGCGGCGCTGTGGGGCCTCACCATGGTGAACGAGTCCACCTCGATGTGGTTCGTGCTCGCGGCTCACGTGACGCTCTCGGCGGGTCTCGCCTTCATGTTCACGCCGCTGTTCACGGCGAGCCTCGGCTCCCTGCGCCCCAAGCTCTACTCGCACGGCTCGGCGATCGTGGGCACCGTGCAGCAGCTGGCCGGCGCGGCGGGAACGGCCTTGTTCATCGCCGTGATGGCGGGCGTCACGGCCTCGCAGCAGGCCGCGGGCGCCGCGCCGATCACGGCGGCGGCCTCGGGCATCCAGGCGGCCTTCCTCTGCGGGGCGATCATCTCGACGATCGGCGTCGTGGCGGCCTTCTTCGTGCGCCGCCCGTCGGGAGTCTCGGCCGACGACGAGCGCGCCCTCGAGGCAGAGGCCGGCGTCGGCGCCGAAGGGGCGCCGTTCGCGGGCCACTGAGCCACCAGTGAGCTTCTGTTCGACTGTCGCGTCCGCCGATCCGATCCGTCAGATCTGCGGACGCGGCGGCGTCGGAGGTGCTTCGGGTAACCCGATGTCGAAGATGCGATCGATCAAACGCACTGTTCGCTCGGTCAGCGAGTCGCCGGGGTAGTACGCCTCGAATAGAGCTTCGGCGCCCGCTGTCGTGGTGATGCCGACGAGGGCGAGCAGGCGGGCGATGTCGTCGGTGTCGCGCCCGGGGCGACCGGCGAGCAACTTCATCGCGAGCAGGGCTTCGACCGGTGCGACGGAGATCGAGACCGTCCCGTCGTCGTAGAGGGTCAGCCAATCGACCTCCTTTCCCCAGCGCGGTATGAACATCGCCGCGTCCGCGTTGAGCCAATCAGGCGGCCAATGGCGGTCGGCGCCGATCGCGGCGGCGATCTTCCGGATGTCGTCCAGCGGAGTGATCTCCGCGTCGATGTCGGCCGTCGTGTCGCGCTCGAAATAGGCGAGACGGAGAGCCGCGCCCCCGATGAGGCGGATGCTCGTCTGCGGCAGCCCGGCCTGGTGGGCGCGGAGCACCACCTCGCGGAGCCCGGTCGAGGTCGTCGCGATCGAGGAGTCCGGCCATCAAACGCCAGCCAGCGTGGCATACTCGAGCAGCACGTTGCGTCGGAGCAACTCCCGAGGGATCTGCTCCGTCTTCGGCTCGAGATCGTAGTGCGAGAGATGCGGAGCCGTCGGGGACGCGAGCGTTCTGCTGCCGTCCGTCAACCATGACGGGGCGGGCAGCGCCTCCTCGTTGAGCCAGTGCTCGGCCACGCCGGCGATCGCGGCATCCCAAGCGACCGATCCGGTGGGGAAAGGTTCGGTGATGGTCAAGGCCACTCGATTCACCCCGTGCGCCTTGCGGAGCCCGTCGGAGTAGTCGAGGAGTCGCCGGAGGGCGCTCTCGCGCTTGTCGACGCCCGAGCGCAGAGAGCGGGAGATGCCCTCGGCGGTCGTCGGTGCATCCGGCGCGATCACGGGAACGGCGATCAGCGAGTATCCCGCGGTGGTGAGCAGGCGCTCGAGCGTGCTGACGCTCGGGTTCTTCGCGCCGCGTTCGATGTGCGAGATCTCAGCCTGGCTCGTCTGCGCTCGTGCGGACAGCGCGGCCTGGGTGATCTTGCCGCCGTGTCGGCCCGCGCGCAGGAGGGCAGCTGCGGTCATGATGTGCTCCTTGGGTCAGTCAGATTATATCTGATCAGACATAATGTCGATGGAGAAGTTCCAATGGAAGGCCAGGTTATGCGGCGGCTGGAAGCGAAACGGGCCGTCCGCGCGATCTGTGGAGAGCGCATCCGTTGTCCACAGGAGGCGGGGGCGAGGGCCCGCGTCGGCGGGCGGCGCTACGGTGGCTGCATGAGTGAAGCGATCTCCCGTGACGACGTGCTGCAGGTGTGCCAGGAGCTGCCGGCGACCACCGACGAGCGGCCGTTCGGGCCCGAGACGGCGGTGGCGAAGGTCGTGGGCAAGGTGTTCGCCATCACACCGCTCGATGGAGAGCCCGCAAGCGTGACCCTCAAGGCTGCTCCCGCTCACGCCGAGGCTCTCGTGCGAGATCACGCCTGGATCATCCCCGGCTATCACATGAACAAGCGCCACTGGGTGACGGTGACCCTCGGCCCTGATGCGGATGGCGAGCTCGTGAAAGACCTCGTCGTCAACTCCTACGACCTCGTCGTGGCCGGCCTCCCGCGCCACCAGCGCCCCTGAGACAGCAAGAGGAACGGGGTGCCGGCCCGATCGGCCGACACCCCGTTCCTCAGACGCGAGTGGTCACTGGCATTCGTTCGCCTGCTCCGACACCCCGAGGCCCAGGCTGTTGAGGCCGCCCAGGAGGATCAGGATGTCGGGGTCCAACGAACTGTTGAAGATCCCGTCCCAGGAGGGCTGCGGGTAGCAGTACTGCCGGGCGAGGAAGAGCGGTGCGCCGATCGCTGCAGCGACCGGGCCCCCCGAGAGGGCATCGGCGAAGCCGCTGCCGGACGCGACGAACGCGAACTTGTGGTACCCCGGAAAGAAGGATGCATTGATGGCGGCAGCGACTGCGAAGCGGTCTTGGCCTCCGAACCGGAGGACCTGCTGCGAGAAGGCCTCATCGAGGGCCGCTTCGATTCCGGCGCTCACGGTGTTCAATCCACCGGCGATGAACGCCGAATGCGCACCCAGCCGACTGATCGACTCGCGGGTGGCGAGGTCGAGGTCGCTGCTCGACCCGGGCACCAGCAGCACGGGACTGTTCGCCGTGCCCGCGGCAGGCCCCGCTGCGAGTGCGTCGGGGAAGTTCGATCCGGTGGCGACGAACACAGATTCGGCGCCGCCGACGCAAGCGCTCCGGGGGGCGTCGGGCGCCAGCCCGCAATACGCGTAGTCGGCGATGTTGCGGGAGACCTCATAGCGGTCCGCGCCGCCGATGCGGAGGATCGACGACTGGATGCCGGCCAGCTGGGTGAAGACGGCGTCGGAGATCGTGGCGGAGCCACCGACGACGACGATCTTGTGAGGCTGCAGGTAGTTCAGCGCATCGAGCGTGGTCGCCGGGATGCTGTCGTGCGTGACGAGGAGCAGGCCACCCTGTTCCTTGGCGGCGGCCGGTCCAGCGCTCAGCGCATCCGGGTACTTCTCGCCACTGGCGATGTAGATGACGGGGACACCCGGGTCGAAGACATCACGATCGAGTTGGGCGGCCACGTCGTAGCGGTCGGTGCCGGCGTACTGAACGTAGTAGAACGAGCCATCGGGCTCGATCAGCGGATGCACTCCGGATCCACCCGACGGCGACGTCGACAGGGGCGAGGGCGCCGGAGGGAACGAGTTGGCGGCGACGGCGTTCGCGGGTGCGGGGATGGCCAGCAGCGTGCCGACCAGAATCGTCACCGCCCCGACGGCTGTGGCGCCGCGTCGAATCCGTGCTGTGATGGCGCGCGCGCCGGGACGTGTCTGCATGCATTCCCCCCAAGGGATCCGGCGCACCCGGGCACCGCGTGCCCTGTCGACAAGTGTCGCCAGGCAGAGTTTATGACATTCCTATGACCGGCAGATGACGCCGCCGTCAGAGCCGCGCGATGCGCGCGATGTCTTCGAGGAATTCGGCCGCCACCTCGTCGGAGACCGTGCGGCGGGTCGAGCGCACCGCCTCGAGGTAGTCGCTCGTGAACGGCCCGTCGGCACCGGGCCCACCCGCCCCGCCGGCTCCGTGCAGCGCCCGCTCGAGCGCCGCCTGCGAGGCCTTTCGCGCTGCGAACTCGATGTCGGCGGGCGTGAAACCCTCGGTGTGCGCCACGAGCTCGTCGACGTCGACCGAGGCCGCGACCTCCCGGGGCAGGTAGCCCGACCAGATGGCCCGGCGCGCATCCGCATCCGGGAGCCCGATCGGCACCACGTAGTCGAAGCGCCCGTGGCGCAGGAACGCCGTGTCGACGGCCCGGATGAAGTTGGTGGCGCAGATCAGCAGCCGCCCCGACTGCTCCCGGAACTCGGGGATGAGCTTCAGCAGCTCGTTCGTCACCCCTTGCGTGGGCGACGGCGGCTCGCCCTGCCGGTGCGAGGCGATCTCCTCGACCTCGTCGATGAACACCACGGCGTGCTCGAGCTCCGAGATCTTCTGGAAGGTCTCGCGCAGCGCCCCGGCGAGCCCCTTCGGGTCGCCGGCCAGCCGCGAGGGGAACACCTCCACGAACGACCACTCCAGACGCGAGGCCACGGCCTTCGCGAAGGTGGTCTTGCCAGTGCCGGGCGGCCCGAAGAGCATCACCGCGCGCGGCGGAACCACGCCGAAACGCTCCGCGAGGCCGGGCTCGGCGAGCGGGGTCACCAGCCGCAGCTCGAGCATCTCCTTCTCGGTCTGCATGCCGCCGACGCCCTCCCACAGCCCGCGGGGCAGGATGCGGCCGCCGAGTTCGCGCAGCACCACCAGTTCTTCGCGCTGCACCGGGAGCTCGCGCTCGACGTAGCGCAGGTTCTTCTTCAGCTCGAAGCCCTGCGCCACGAAGTCGTCGAGCCGGGTCTGCGACTCGGGCATGAGGGCGGAGAGCTTGGCGAGGCCGAGCGGGGCCATGTGCCGTTCGAGCGCGGCGAGCATCCGGGCCCCGACGCCTGTGTCGCGCACCGAGTCGTCGGTCGCGAAGAACACGATCCAGCCCTGCGCGTGCGCGGCGCGCCCCACGGCGGCGCCCACCAGCCGCTCGCCCTCCACCGCCACGACCGCGTGGTCGAACTGGCAGGAGGCGATCACCTCCGAGAGCGCGTAGACGGGCTCGGCCCCGGATGCCCTCGCCTGCTCCCACAGATGCAGGATGCCGTCGAGGTCGTCGGGGTGGAAGTCACGGATGTGCGGGGTCGCCATTGATCCCTCTCCCGCGCGCGGCGCGCGGCGCTAGTGGTGGGTCAGGCGTACCAGACCTTGATCTTGCCGATGGTCGAGTAGAGCGGCGCGAGCAGGGCCAGGAACGGCACGAACATGCGCAGGAAGTAGACGAGCGCGGTGATCTCGATCAGGTCGCCCACTGCGAACAGCACGACGGCGAGAACGCCCGCGATCAGCGAGTTGGTGAAGGCGCGCAGGCTCGTGATGGCCGTGGCGGCGAAGCCGACCGAGGCGAAGACGAGGCCGGTGTCGACCACGAGGGCGCCCCAGCGCGGGTCGGCGATGTGCGGTGCGATGATCCACAGCACGATCGCGATCACCCAGAACAGCACGAACACGCCGCCCTTCAGCGGCTTCGGCAGTTCTTTCACCGGCGGTTCAGGCAGAACAACGGTCGTCACGGCGGATGCTCCTTCTCGAGTGGCGCGGCCGGGTCGGGTCGCGCGTGTCTGAGACGACTCTACCGGCTCGCCGGCCGTCGAAACGGCTGCGGCCGGCGAGGATCTGGTGCTCAGCGCAGCGAGAGCGCCGTCCACGACACCGGCGGCAGCGTGACCGTGAGGGTTCCCTCGCCGACCACGACACTGTCGTTCGCGGCGAGGCCGACCCGCTCCGTGTCGCCCAGCACGTTCTTGGCGTAGACGTCGTCGTCGGCGAGGGTCAGCGCCTCGAGAACGGCGACCCCGCCGAGCGCAGCCGTGTCGATGGTGACCGTGGCGGCATCCGTCTGGCTGCGGTTGACGAGGAACACCGAGGTGAGCCCGGTCTCGCGGTCGTGCGTGGCCACCGCGTCGATGAGCGGCACCACGCCGTAGCCCGCGGTCTCGTAGCTGTCGGTCTCGAGCTTCACCGAGAGCGCCTCGCCGGTGGCGAGCCGCGAGGTGACGGCGAAGGGGAAGAAGGTGGTCTGGCGCCAGGCCGGGCCGTCGGGCTCGGTCATGATCGGGGCGATCACGTTCACGAGCTGGGCGAGGGATGCACTGGTCACCCGGTCGGCGTGCCGCAGCAACGAGATGAGCAGGTTGCCGAACACCACGGCGTCGGCCACGGAGTAGGAGTCCTCGAGGAGGCGCGGGGCCACCGGCCAGTTGTCGACGCCCTCGATCTTGTCGACCTGGTGGTAGCGGTCGAGGTACCAGACGTTCCACTCGTCGAAGGAGATGTTGATCGTCTTCGAGCTCCCGAGCACGGCCTTCACGTGGTCGGCCGTCGCGACGACGGTCTCGATGAAGTGGTCCATGTCGACGGCCGAGGCCAGGAAGCTCCCGAGGTCGCCGTTCTTCTCCTCGTAGTAGGCGTGGCAGGAGATGTAGTCGACGTCGTCGTAGGTGTGGGTGAGCACCACCCGCTCCCACTCGCCGAAGGTGGGCATGTGCGCGCTCGACGAGCCGCAGGCCACGAGTTCGAGCGTGGGGTCGATCTGGCGCATCGCCTTGGCGGTCTGCGAGGCGATCTTGCCGTAGTCGTCGGCCGAGCGGTGGCCGAGCTGCCAGGGGCCGTCCATCTCGTTGCCGAGGCACCACATCTTCACGCCGAAGGCATCCCTCTGGCCGTTCGCCACCCGCTGGTCGCTGAGCGCGGTTCCGGAGGCGATGTTGGAGTACTCGAGGATGTCGAGCGCCTCGAGCGTGCCGCGGGTGCCGAGGTTGATGGCGAGCATGAGCTCGCTGTCGACCTTGCCGAGCCAGTTCGAGAACTCGTGCAGTCCCACCTCGTTCGTCTCGGTGGAGTGCCAGGCGAGGTCGAGCCGGCGCGGGCGGTCGGCGACCGGGCCCACGCTGTCCTCCCAGCGGAACCCCGACACGAAGTTGCCGCCGGGGTAGCGGATGGCCGAGACGCCGAGCTCCTTGACGAGGGCGATCACGTCTTCGCGGAAGCCGTCGGCATCCGCGGTGCTGTGCCCGGGTTCGTAGATGCCGTCGTAGACGCACCGGCCGAGGTGTTCGACGAAGGAGCCGAAGAGGCGGCGGTTGACCTTTCCGACGGTGAAGTGGGGGTCGATGGTGAGGCGTGCGTTGACCATGGGTGTCTTTCGGAGTCGGCGTCGGGAGCGACGCAGGAGAGAAGAGGGAGAGGAGAGGGACTGCTACTTGAGGGCGCCGAGCGAGAGGCCGCCCTGCCAGTACTTCTGCAGCGACAGGAACGCGATGATCAGCGGGATGATCGACACCAGCGAGCCCACGACGATCAGCGTGTAGAGCGAGGTGCCTCCACCGTTGTTCGAGGCGGCGAGTGCCTGCCAGCCGCCGAGTCCGACCGTGACCGGGTAGAGGTTCTGGTCGCTCAGCACGGCCAGGGGCAGGAAGTAGTTGTTCCAAGTGCCCACCACCGAGAGCAGCAGCACGGTCACCACCGCGGGTCGCATGAGGGGCAGCCCCACGCGCAGGAAGGTGCGGAACTCGCCCGACCCGTCGACGCGGGCGGCGTCGAGCAGCTCGTCGGGGATCGCATCCGCGGCGTACACCCGCATCAGGTAGACGCCGAACGGACTGAGCAGCGACGGCAGGATGACGGCCCAGATGGTGTTGGTGAGGTGCAGCTGCGACATCAGCATGAAGGTCGGGATGACCAGGGCCGTGAGCGGCACCATCACCGAGCCGAGCAGGATGGCGAACGAGAAGTCGCGCCCCTTGAACCGGTACTTGGCGAAGCCGTAGCCGGCGAGCACGGCCAGCACGGTCGCGCCGACGCCCCCGACCAGCGAGTACAGCGCCGAGTTGCCGAGCCAGCGCAGGTAGATGCCGCCCTTGTAGGTGAACAGCTCCTGCAGGTTGGCCCAGAGGGAGAAGTTCTTGTCGAACCACAGCGCGCCGCCGGTGCCGGTGAACAGGCCCTGGGGGTCTTTCGTCGAGGCCACGAACAGCCACCAGAGCGGCAGCAGGAAGTACAGGATGAGGGCCACGAGGAAGATGTGCGCCGTGATGTTGCGGCGGGGCTTCGGCCGGCGCAACTCCCGGGAGCGTTCGCGGGCGGCGGTGAGACCGTCGGAGGACGGGGTGACGAGTGCGGCGGTCATGATGAGAACCCTCCCCGGCGCTTGCGGGTGGTGAAGAGGAAGATGTACACCGCGGCGAACACCACGATGCCGAGCGCGAACGAGATGGTCGACGCGTAGTTGAACTGCGAGAACTGGAACGCCAGGTTGTAGGCGTAGATGTTCGGCGTGAAGCTGGCGGTGATGGCGCCGTTGGCGATCGGCTTCAGCACCTGCGGCTCGGTGAAGAACTGCAGCGTGCCGATCAGGGCGAACACCAGGATGAGCACCAGGGCGCTCGAGATCATCGGCACCTTCACGCGCAGTGCGATCTGCCGCGGGTTGGCGCCGTCGATGCGCGCGGCCTCGTAGACGCTGGGGTCGATGCCGCGGAGCGCCGCGTAGATGATGATCATGTAGTAGCCGGCCCACTGCCAGACCACGACGTTGAGCAGCCCGCCGAAGATGTTGCCCGAGCTCAGGATGTCGGGCGCCGACTGGTTGAAGGCCCCGAAGATGCTCGTCAGCGGCCCGAACACGGGGCTGTAGAGGAAGCCCCACATGAGCGTGCCGATGACGGCGGGGATGGCGTAGGGAACGAAGATCGCGAGGCGCGAGAACTTCGCCAGCCGCGTGGTGAGGGAGTCGAGCACCAGGGCGGCCGCGAGCGAGACCGCCATCTGGATGGGGATGAGCACGACGGCGAAGCGGATGACGAACCACACGCCGCCGAGGAACTCCGGGTCGCTGAACGCCTTCACGTAGTTGCCGAGCCCGCTGAAGACCGTGCCGGTGGCGAGGCCCTTCGAGAACAGGCTGAGGTAGAAGGCATAGAGCAGCGGTGCCACGAGGAAGACGAGGAACACCACCCCGAAGGGGGCGATGAAGAGCCAGCCGATCCAGGCCCTTCTGATCGAGCGCCGGCGGCGCGGCTTCGGCGACGTCGCCTCGGCCTTCGTCGCGGCATCCGGGTGCGCCCGGGAGGAAGCGACCGCGGCGGCGGGGTTGGTCATGGTCAGTCCTTACTGTCGACCGGTGTGGGGAGGGGATGCTGCGGGGCGTCTGTGCCGACGCCCCGCAGCATCCGGCGCCGGATGCGCCGGGCTACTTGACGGTGAAGCCCTGGCTCTTCGCGTACTCCGTCATCGTGCTCTGCAGATCGTCGAGCGCCTGCGGGCCGGTCTTGCTGCCGTCGATGATCGACACCATCGACTTCGTCAGCTCCGAGTAGTAGTACGTGGTGAAGGGGCTGTAGGTGTAGCCGGGGTAGGCGTTCTCCGCGGGGATGTAGACCTCGCCGTTGGCCTTCTGGCCGTTGAAGAAGGCGATCGGCGCATCCGCGAAGGACTGCGAGGTGAGCACCTGCTGGTTCAGCGGGAAGATGGTCTGCGTGTCGATGCCGTCCTGCAGCTCCTCCTGCGAGGCGTAGAGCTCCATCGCCACGGTCGAGGAGAGGTCCTTGTCCTTGGCCTGCGTGGTGACCGCGAAGGTCGAGCCGCCCCAGTTCACCGAGACGGGCTTCGAGGCGTCCCACTGGGGGAGCGGGGCGACCTGCCACTCGGCGCCACCGGTCGCGGCGCCACCGGCACCGGTGAGGTAGCCGGGGGCCCAGGCGGCCGAGACGTAGGTGGCGTAGGAGCCGTTCGCGAGACCGGCCACGTAGTCGGTGGTGAACTGGTCCTGCGTGTCGACGAGCTTCTTCGACACGAGGTCCTGCCAGTAGCTGGCGACCTTCTGGCTGCCCGCGTCGTTCAGCTTGATGCCGATCGACTGCGGGTTCGAGGAGTCGTAGTTCCAGGCGGTCTGGCCGTTCTGGGTCATCAGGGCGGTGAACCAGGCGGGCACGTTGCTGCCGAAGTCGCCCATGAAGGGGCCGCCGGCATCCTTGAGCTTCTGCGCGGCCGCGGCGTACTCGTCCCAGGTGGTGGGGATGGCGATGCCGTACTTCTTGAAGATGTCGGCACGGTAGATCATGGCCATCGGGCCGCCGTCGACCGGGATGGCGTAGACCGAGCTGCCGCTCGAGACGTCTTTCCAGGCGCCGTCGCTGAAGTTGCCCTTGACCTTGTCGGCGCCGTGCTGGCTGAGGTCGACGAGCGCGTTCTGGATCTCGAAGCCCGGCAGCACCTCGGCCTCGAGCATGATGACGTCGGGGGCTCCGGTGCCGGCGGCGATCGCCGTGGAGAACTTGGCGTACTCGTCACCGCCCTGGCCGGCGTTCGACCAGCAGACCTGCACGTTGTCGTGCGACTTGTTGAACATGTCCACCACGGTGTTGATGTTCGGGTACCACGCCCAGACCGACACCTGCGGTGCGTCGGGGTGCACGATCGTGTTGCTGCACGAGCCCGCGTCGCCGCCGGCGGCGGAGTCGGTGCTCGTGCCGGAACTCACATCGGGCGTGCATGCTGCCAGAGCGACGAGCAGGATGCCTGCACTCGTTGCGGCCAGCAGGTTCTTCATCGTCGAAGCCATCCGAATCCTCCTTGATTCTGTGTTTTACAACGTTGTACAGTAAACGTTGTAGCCACATCTTGCTGGAGGCCCGACGACGCTGTCAAGTGCGCGACCCGAATTGCCGACCGAGTCGTGACCGAGCCGCGCGAGGCGCCCCGGCGGGTGGTCGTCGACCCCTCAGGCGAAGGTCGTGGACTCGCGTTGCACCAGCCTGATCGCGGTCTCGTGCTCCCGCGGCGCGATCGATCCGGGCTCCGCGGAGATGCGCTCGAGCAGCCAGCCGACGGCCACCTCCGCGATCTCGGCCCGGCCGGGATCGATGGTCGACAGCGTCGGCAGCGAGTAGCGGGTCTCGTCGATGTCGTCGAAGCCGATGAAGGCCACGTCATCGGGAACCCGCAGCCCCGCTTCCTGCACCACCCGCATCGCGCCGAGGGCCAGGGAGTCGTTGAAGGCGACCACGCCGTCGAAGGAGATGCCGGACGCCATGGTCGCGCGCATCGCCTCCGCCCCGTCGAAGCGGTGCCAGTTGCCGACGTTCACCACGAGCTCGGGGCGGAACGGCACGCCGGCCGCCTCCAGGGCCTCGGTGTAGCCCCGCAGACGCAGGCCGGCCGATCCGATCACCTCGTCCTCGTGGGCGCCGAGCGCCAGGATGCGCTGCCGGCCCAGCGAGAGCAGGTGCTCGGTCGCGAGCCTCGAGCCGTCGACGTTCGGCATGGTGACGTGGTCGGTGGGCCCGTTGTAGATACGGTCGCCGAGCAGCACCAGGGGCGTGGAGATGTCGAGGAGACCGGCATCCTCCTGGCCGAGCGCCAGCACGCTGTACAGGATGCCGTCGACCATCTGCATCCGAGGCCCCCGCAGGATCTCGAGCTCGGCCTGCTTGTCGGCGCCGCCCATCTGCTCGATCAGCACATAGAGCCCGCGCTTGTGCGCGGCGGTCATCACGGCGTCGGCGAGCTCGGCGAAATAGGCGTTCCGCAGGTCGGGGATGATCAGGCCGATCGCGCCGCTGCGCCCCGAGCGCAGCCCGCGCGCCGAGAGGTTCGGTCGGTAGTCGAGCTCGGCGATCGCCGCGAGCACCTTCTCGCGCGTGTCGGGACGGATGTGCGGGTAGTCGTGGATGACGTTGGAGACGGTCTTGATCGACACCCCGGCCAGTCGGGCGACGTCGTGGAGCGTAATCGACATGGCCGAAGACTACAACGATGGAGAACGACAACGAGTGTGGCTGAATGCGGCGCGTTCGGTTGTCGTCGGCTGTCGACCACAGCAGAGTGGGAGCCATGACCGACATTCCCGTTCCGGCCCCCGCCCCGCAGCCTGCTGCGGCCCCGGTGGCCCCCGGCCAGCCGGCCCCTCCCGCGATGCAGCTCACGGGGCTCGTCAAGCGCTTCGGCGACAAGCTCGCCGTCGACCAGTTGAGCCTCACCGTTCCCGTGGGCTCGTTCTACGGGCTCGTGGGCCCGAACGGCGCCGGCAAGACCACCACGCTCTCGATGGCCACCGGGCTGTTGCGGCCGGATGCGGGTCAGTCCCTCATCCACGGCGTCGACATGTGGCAGGAACCGCTCAAGGCGAAGGCCCTCGTGGGCAACCTCTCCGACGGCGTGAAGCTCTTCGACCGCCTCACCGGCGAGCAGCTGGTGACCTACAACGGCCTGCTCTTCGGTCTCGACCGCGACGAGGTGGCCCAGCGCGTCTCCGACCTGCTCGCGCTGCTCGACCTCGAGCAGGCGGCCGGCACCCTCGTGGTGGACTACTCGGCCGGCATGACCAAGAAGATCGCTCTGGCCTGCGCCCTCGTGCACGCCCCGCGCCTGCTCGTGCTCGACGAGCCGTTCGAGTCGGTCGACCCGGTGTCGGCTGCGAACATCCGCGACATCCTCACCGGCTACGTGCAGAACGGCGGCACCGTGATCGTGTCGAGCCACGTGATGGACCTGGTGCAGCGTATGTGCGACCACGTCGCCGTCGTGGCGAACGGCCGCGTGCTGGTGGCCGGCACCGTCGACGAGGTGCGCGGCGCCTCGACCCTCGAAGACCGCTTCGTCGAACTCGTCGGCGGCCGCACCCACGCAGAGGGGCCGGAATGGTTGCGACGCTCGTAAAGCTGCGCTTCCTGGTGCTCCGCAACTCGCTGAAGCGGAGCGTCTGGCAACTGGTGGCCGTCATCATCGGCGGGCTCTACGGTCTCGGCGTGCTCGGTTTCGCCGTGATCGGGCTCGTGGCGCTGCGGTTCGCGCCGGTCGAGCTCGCCTCGACCATCCTCGTGCTGGCCGGTTCGGCCCTCATCCTGGGCTGGATCGTGCTGCCGTTGGTGACCTTCGGCATCGAGCAGACCCTCGACCCGGCGAGGCTCGTGGTGTTCCCGCTGCCGATGGGCAAGCTGCTCGTGGGGCTCACGGTGGCGGGCGTCCTCGGGGTTCCCGGCATCGTCACCTCCATCGCCGCGCTCGCCACAGTCGCCACCTGGAGCCTCGACGTGCTCACGGCGATCGGTGCGTTCGTGGGGGCGGTGCTCGGGGTGCTCATCTGTGTGATCGGCTCGCGCACGATGGCCGCGCTCAGCACGAGCCTGCAGTCGCGGCGGCGCTTCCGCGAGCTCAGCGGCATCCTGATCTTCATTCCGCTGATCCTGCTCGGGCCGCTCATCGCGGGGCTCGCTCAGGGCATCCGGAATTCGTCGGATGCGCTGCCCGGCCTCGCGCGCTCACTCAGCTGGTCGCCGCTCGGCGCACCGTGGTCGATCCCGGCCGACCTCGCGATCGGCGACTACGGACCGGCCGCGCTGAAGCTCCTGATCGCGCTCGCCACTCTGGCGGTGCTCGTGCTGGTGTGGCGCCGGAGCCTCGCGCTCGCGCTCGTGACGCCCAAGGCATCCGGGGGCCACCGCGTGGCCCGGGGCAAGACCGGTCTGTTCGGGGTGCTGCCGGCCACGCCGGCGGGCGCCATCGCCGCACGCTGCCTCACCTACTGGCGGCGCGACCCGCGCTACGCGCGGCAGCTCATCATCGTGCCGCTCGTGCCGGTGCTGCTGTGGTTCTACTCGAACAACCTGCACTCCTTCGCGCTGTTCAACGCCACCGGGCCGATCGTGGCGTTCCTGCTCGCGCTGGCCATCTACACAGACATCTCCTACGACGGAACCGCTTTCGCCACGCACATCGCCGACGGCGTGCGCGGGCGCGACGACCGCATCGGGCGGGTGGCGGCGCTCGCGGTGATCGCGGTGCCGCTGGTGCTGCTGCTCACGATCGCCTCGGTCTGGCTGAGCGGGTCGTGGAACCTGCTGCCGATGCTGCTCGGGCTCTCGGCGGCGGCGCTGCTGGCGGGCTTCGGGGTGTCGAGCGTGTCGTCGGCACGGGTCGTGGTGCCGGTTCCGGCGGCGGGTGACAACCCGTTCCGTTCGGCGCCCGGTGCAGGCTTCACCACGATGCTGAGCGGTTTCGCCATCTGGGGCGTCTCGCTGCTGCTGGTGATCCCGGCGGTCGTGGTGGGCGTGCTGAGCCTCGTCTTCGACTCGGCGCTGCTCGGCTGGCTCACGCTCGTGGTGGGGCTCGGGCTCGGCGCGGTCTTCCTGGTGCTGGGCGTGCGGATGGGCGGGGCCGAGCTCGACCGGCGGGCGCCCGACCTGCTCGTGCGTCTCAAGTCGCAGCGCGGCGCGGCGTAGCGTGCCCCCGCCGCCGACCCGTCGAAACGACGTACAAGCCCGGAAGGATGGACGTGATTTCGACGGCTCGGCGGCGGGGGAGCGGTCAGAGCTTCGCGAGGCGGGCGCGGGCTCCGAGGTAGACGCCGTAGGCGATCAGGCCGAAGCCGACGGCCACGAGCACCACGATGCCGAAGGGGAGCGAGGCGAGGGCCTTGAGGGCGCCGTCGAGCCCGGATGCCTTCTGCGGGTCGGCCGTGAGCGCCGCGACCACGAAGAGGATGCCCACGACCGCCAGCGCGATGCCCTTGGCGATGTAGCCCACCATGCCCAGCACGGTGACGGCCCGCCCGGCGGTGCCGGCGGGAACCCGGATCTGCTTGCGGAAGGTGCGTCGCACCCCGATCACCACGAAGCCGATGCCGCCGCCGAGCACCGCCAGGCCGAGCGCCACCAGCAGGAAGACGCCGCCCGGGGTGCTCAGAAGATTCGCGCTGAGGGTCTTGCTGGAGTCGGAGGAGTTCGACGAGCCGCCCAGCGCGAACACGAGCGCCGTGACGCCGATGGCGAGATAGACGACGCCCTTGCCCGCCTCGCTCGCCCGTCGGCCCCACTTCTTCTTCGCATCCGGATCGCTGACGACGACGGCCTGCACGAGTTGCCACACCCCGAGGGCGAAGAGGCCGACCACGGCGGCCCAGAGCACGAAGAGGCCGCCGGGAGTCGCGGCGAGCTGCTTGAGGGCGCCCGACTGGTCGGCCTCGCCGCCGCCGGAGCCACCCGAGCCTCCGGCGCCACGTGCGCCGCCCACGGCCACCCCGATGGCGATGGCGCCGATCAGCACGTGGATGAGGCCGTTCACGGCGAAGCCGCTGCGGGCGACTCCGCGGAAGACGCGGCTCTGCGAGACGTCTCGGGCCGCGCGTTTCGGGTTCGGGGTCATCGTTTCAGCGTGGCACGGCTGCGGCGAGCCCGCACCGGAGCCCCTGTGGAGAAGTCATGACGAGTCCACAGTCCCGTTCTCCCGGCCCGCCGCCCCGTAGAATCGACGGGTCATGAGCGCTACTACCCCGCATCCGTTCTCCACCGCATCCGGCACCGACGTGCGCGTGCGGTTCTGCCCCTCGCCCACCGGAACCCCGCATGTGGGCCTCGTGCGCACGGCCCTGTTCAACTGGGCCTACGCGCGCCACACCGGCGGCAAGATGATCTTCCGCATCGAAGACACGGATGCGAACCGCGACTCCGAGGAGAGCTACGAGCAGATCGTCGACGCCCTCACCTGGCTCGGCCTGAACTGGGACGAGGGCGTCGGTGTCGGCGGCCCGCACGCTCCCTACCGGCAGTCGGAGCGCTACGACATCTACCGTGGTGTCATCGCGCAGCTGATCGAGTCGGGGCACGTCTACGAGAGCTACTCGAACGCCGAGGAGATCGACGCGCGCAACGAGGCCTCCGGCCGGGCCAAGCAGCTCGGCTACGACAACTTCGACCGCGACCTGACCGAGGAGCAGCGCGCGGCCTTCCGCGCCGAGGGGCGCGAGCCCGCGCTCCGCCTGCGCGTTCCCGACACCGACCTCTCGTTCGACGACCTGGTGCGCGGCGAGATCACCTTCCCGGCCGGTTCGTTCACCGACTTCGTGGTGGTGCGGCCCAACGGGCATCCGCTCTACACGCTCGTGAACCCCGTCGACGACGCCCTGATGGGCATCACGCACGTGCTGCGCGGCGAAGACCTGCTCTCGTCGACCCCGCGCCAGATCGCGCTGTATCACGCGCTCATCGACATCGGCGTCACCACCTTCGTGCCGCGCTTCGGCCACTTGCCCTACGTGATGGGCGAGGGCAACAAGAAGCTCTCGAAGCGCGACCCGGAGTCGAACCTGTTCCACCACCGCGACCGCGGGTTCATCCCCGAGGGGCTCGTGAACTACCTGGCTCTGCTCGGCTGGTCGCTCGCGCCCGACCGCGACGTGTTCTCGCTCGACGAGATGATCGCGGCCTTCGATGTCGAGGACGTGCTGCCGAACCCGGCGCGCTTCGACCTGAAGAAGGCCGAATCGATCGACGGCGACCACATCCGTCTGCTCGAGCCCGCCGATTTCGCGGGGCGGATGGTGCCGTACCTCGTCGCGGCCGGCGTCGTGAGCGAGCCGCTGTCGCCGTCGCAGGAGGAGCTGCTCGCCGCTGTCGCTCCGCTGGTGCAGACGCGCATGGCCCTGCTCGGCGAGGCGCCCGAACTGCTCGGCTCCTTCTTCGTCGCCGCCACCGAGCTCGAATACGCTCCGGATGCGCTGGCCACTCTTCCCGACAACACCGGGCTCGTGCTCGCGGCGGCCATCGGTGCGCTCGAGGAGGTTCCGCTGTCGGAGTGGGCGGCGGAGGGCATCCAGTCGGCGCTCGCCGATGCGCTCATCGAGGGGCTCGCCCTGAAGCCGCGCGTGGCCTACGGGCCGCTGCGTGTGGCGCTGTCGGGCCGGCGCATCTCGCCGCCGTTGTTCGAATCGATGGAGATCCTCGGCAAAGAGGAGACGATCGCGCGGCTGGACCGCCTCGTGAACGAGCGATGAGCGCAGAGGGAGCAGCGGCTCCTCGTCCGACCGAGGATCTGACCGACCGCTACGACGTGATCGTGATCGGCGGAGGCCCGGCCGGGCTCTCTGCGGGCCTCAATCTCGTGCGCGCCCGGCGGCGCGTGCTGATCCTCGACAGCAACCGGCCGCGGCACTCAGCCACGCTGGTGTCGCACGGCTTCCTCACGCGTGACGGCGTCTCGCCGCTCGAGCTGCGGGCGCTCGGGCGCGAAGAGTTCGCAGCCTACCCGACGGCGGAGTTCCATCAGGGGCTCGTGGAGTCGCTCGAGCCCGCACCGGCGGTGTCGGGCTTCGTCGTGAACGCGCGCGGCGTGCGCGGTTCGGCCGACCGGGTCGTCACCGCGCCCGTCGTGGTGCTCGCGAACGGTCTCACCGAGACCCTTCCCGCGCTGCCGAGCATGCGCGCCTACTACGGCACGAGTCTGCACAGCTGCATCGAGTGCGACCTCTTCGAGAAGAGCTGGGCGCCGCTCGCGCTCATCGGCACGACGTCCGACCTCGCCGAGCGGGCGCTGCTCGTCTCGCAGGTCACCGACGACCTCATCGTCTTCACCCACGGCTCGGAGGCGATCACCCCCGCCGAGGAGGCCGCGCTCGCCGCGCGTGAAATCGCCGTCGAGCGCCGCCCGATCGCCGACCTGGTGGGCGACCGTTCGGGCCTCACGGGCGTCGCGCTCGAAGACGGCACCGTCGTCGCCCGCACCGGAGGCTTCGTTCGCCCGCTCTGGTCGGTGCCGCTGGGCTACGCCTCGGGGCTCCATCTGGAGGTCGACGGGGAAGGCTACGTCGTGGTCGACGCGCGCGGCGCCACCTCGGTGCCCGGCGTCTTCGCCGCCGGCGACATCACGCCGCCGGGCCCGCAGCAACTCGTGGTCGCCGCGGGCGCCGGCGCGCGCGCCGCAGCAGCCGTGACCCGTCACCTCCTCGGCGCTTTGTAGCTTCGCCCGCCGAACGGAATGAGATTCGGCACTCTCGTCGACGAAACCGCCCGAATTCGCCCGAATCTCCTTCCGTTCGGGGAGCGGCGGATGGGCGCACTCAGGCTTCGGCGCGCATGCGGCGGATCCAGTCGCGGCGACCGGCCAGGTAGGGCTCGAGATCGTGTACGCGCGTGAGTTCCACGTCTTCGAACGGCACGTCACGGGCCTGCACCGCGAGGGTGCGGTCGCCGAGCATCGTGGCCGCCCACCACAGTGGCCCGCGCACCCACACCTCGAAGGGCTCGTGCCGGTCGTCGACGCGTAGATCGACGATGCGGTCGGGTAGCCGATCGGTCGGCGGCACCCGAACGAACGGCACCGAACCGCGATTGGCCAGCGCCACCGCACGGCGGCGCAAACGCTCCACCACCTCGCGGCTGCCGCCCTCGCGCCAGTGCACGTGCACGGCGAAGGGGTCGGCGACGGGCGGCGGGGAATCGGGCTCATCGTCGACGCTGCCGCTCCCTCCCGATCCGCTCTCCGAGCTCGCGCCCCCTCTGTCGCCGGTGCTCCTCGCGCGGTCTGTACCTCGCGCCCCAAGCTGACTGGTCGAACCGCCCAGGCCACTCCCGCCGTCAGTCCGGTGGGCGCCACCCTGACCACTGGCGTCGCGCGCGTCACCAGTTCCGCCCGTTCCGCTCGTTCCGCCGGTCCCGTTCGCGCCACCCGCGCTGCTCGTGCGGCCCGTGCCGCTTGCTCCGCCGGCGCCATCCGTCCCGGAGTCACCACCGTGGCCCGTCCAGGACTCGGGCCGCGCCCGCAGCAGCTCCGCGCGTGAGGCTGGGTCACCGGATGCCTCCGGCTCGCCGAGCGAGATCACCTCGGGCATCGCGCGCGCGTAGGACAGGCCGCGCGCCTGGCCCCCGTAGTCCCATTCCGTGACCATCGCGAACCCCGGCCAGCGCGCGAGCCCGAATGCCCCCACCGGCTCGAAGGTCGCCCGCAGGCGTGCATCCGTCTCATCGACACGCGACCAGAACTCGTCGGGTGAGAGTCGGCGACCGAACTGCATGGTCCCAGCCTGCCATCTCTTGCGGCGTCCAGCCGAACCGCAGGGATGCCGCGCGCCCGCGGAGTAGGGTCGGCCCCATGGCCCACGCTGACCTCTTCAACCTGCAGAGCACCATCGAAGGCGCGGGGGTCTGGGGGCTCCTCGTGGTCTGCGCCATCGTGTTCGCCGAGACGGGGCTGCTGATCGGCTTCTTCCTGCCGGGCGACACCCTGCTGTTCTTCACCGGACTGCTCACCTTCACCGGCGTCATTCCGCTGCCGCTGCCGGTCGTCATCCTCGCCGTGTTCGTCGCCGCCTTCCTCGGCGACCAGGTGGGGTTCCTCATCGGCCGCCGCGCCGGTCCGGCCATCTTCGAGAAGCGCGACTCGGGCTTCTTCAGCCGCAAGAACGTCGAACGCACGCAGGCCTTCTTCGAGCGCTTCGGCGGCTGGGCGGTGACGATCGCGCGCTTCGTCGGCGTGGTGCGCACCTTCGCCCCGGTCGCGGCGGGCGTGGGCAAGATGAAGTACTGGCACTTCGCGGGCTACAACGCGCTCGGGGCTCTGCTGTGGAGCGGGGCGATCATCGGGCTCGGGTTCGCACTGGGCAACATCCCGGCCGTGGCGGAGGTGGTGCAGCAGTACATGGAGTGGGTGCTGATCGGGATCGTGGTGCTCACGGTGGGGTCGGCGGTGGTGGCTTACCTGCGGCAGCGGCGGGCGGCTGCTCGGGAGAAGGGGGCGGAGGGTTCGGATG
>SCNI01000115.1 GCA_005502775.1 Microbacteriaceae bacterium 3FA27C10 | reverse complement strand
GGTGTGCTGCGGTGGCGGTTCCGCGGGCGTATCGCGGGGTTCGGCAGCAGCTCGGGGGTTCGCGTGGTGGTCGGGATGTGGGAGGAGTCGCCACTCGGCGCCTTCGCCGACGTGATGGTGGAGGATGCGCGCGGCCACCGCATCCTGCTCGCCCCGAGCGAGGAGGTGGCCGCGTTCGTGTCGGCCACCTATGCCTTCGACGAGGTGCGTGTCGGCGCCGTCGGTCACCGCCGGGTGGCCGGCGGCCTCGCGGTCTGGGCCGGACCGGCACGCCCTCCCGCTCTCGGGCGGAGCGGCGCGATCGCCGATGCGGCAGTCGAGGGCCCGGAGACCGTCGTCGTTGCGGCGGATTCGGGGCGCGCGTCGGGCCCGGGGGTGGCTGCGGTGGGTTCGAGGATCGCGTCGAGTGCGAGTGCGAGTGCGGGTGCGAGTGCGGGGCCAAGTGCGAGTGTGGGTGCGACTGCGGCGGATTCGGGGTTCGCCTTGAGCATGGCCGCGAGCGATGCCGCATCGCAGGGCGAGAGCGCGGACTGGCTGCGCGTGCGCATCCGGGTGGGGCGGCTCTCGGGGCTCGGGCGGATGCTGCGGGCGGTGCCGCGCGGGCTGGCCACGAGCCCGGCGTGGGCGACGTTCATCGACCCGATCGCGCGGGTGGCCGGCCCGGGGCTGCGCACGGCCGGCAGTGCCGGCTCGGGTCGGCGCGAGTACTACGGAGCCACCGCGGCGCGGCGCATCGTGTGGGCCGCGGGGTGCTTCGACGGCGTCGAGCTGGGAGGGTTCGCGCCGCTCGACCCGCCCGTGCGCTTCGGTTTCGGCTCGGCGCCGGCAGATCCGCAGCTCGTAGACATCGTCACGACCATCGTCGAGCACCGCCGACGCTGAGGCCCGCCCGCCCGCCGGGCCGGGGGGCGAGCTCGTGCGGTCCCCCCCCGAAACGACGGAGTTCCGGGCCGTTTGCCGGAGACGACGGATGCGGGGGCCGCGATCCGCGCCGCACTCCGTCGTTTCGGGGGTGGTGCAGGATGCGTG
>SCNI01000114.1 GCA_005502775.1 Microbacteriaceae bacterium 3FA27C10 | reverse complement strand
CGTTGGCGTGCATCGTCGGGTGAGTCTATTGCGGCGCGGTCCCGCCGGCACTCCATCCAGCCCGATTTCGCCCGTACCGCGGATGGCACGGGCATGGCGGGCTGACGGGACCACCATCTGCACCCCCGCGCCGCCCCGCCCGCGCCACCCATAGGATGTCTCGGGTGACCCGCGAATCCCCCTCCAAGCCGTGGTCGTGCATCCTCTTCGACCTCGACGGCACCATCACCGACTCCGCCCCGGGCATCATCGGGCGCCTGTCGCGCACGCTCCAGGCCATGGGACGCCCCGTGCCGTTGCCGGCCGAGCTCGTCGCGTTCGTGGGTCCGCCCATCCTGGAGGGCTTCCGCGATGTCGCGGCGATGAACGAAGACGAGGCCAAGGAGGCACTGCAGGTCTACCGCGGACTCGCCGCGAAGGAGGGTCCGCAAGACGACGCGGCTGTCTTCCCCGGCATGCTGGGGCTGGTGCGGGCGATCCACGCCACGGGTGTGCCGATGGCGATCGCCACCTCGAAGTCGGAGGTGCAGGCCCTCCGCATCCTCGACCACCTGCACATCGACGACTGCTTCGCCGTGATCTGCGGCTCATCGGAAGACGAGACCCGCAGTGCGAAGGCCGATGTCGTCGAAGAGGCCCTGCGCCGCCTGCGCGAGCAGCAGATCGACCTCTCGAACATCGTCATGGTGGGCGACCGGGAGCACGACGTGAAGGGGGCCGGCGCCCACGGCGTGCCCGCCATCATGGTGGAGTGGGGCTACGGCTCCCCGGCCGAGGCTCTCGGGGCCATCGCCGTCGTGCACTCCGTCGACCAGTTGCGCTCCAAGCTCATCTGACGCGTTCTCCGCCGTCCCCGCCGGGCGGCGCCTTCGCGGAGACACCGGATGCCCGCACCACCGCTCTGGGGACGGGGCGCGGGCATCGCGGGTCGCGTCTCAGCGGCTCCGGCGCACCATCCGGAGCATGAGCACGGTCGCACCCGCACCGAGCAGCAGCGTCAGCCCGGCGAACCCGAGTGCCTCGAGTGGCTCGGAGCCGGTGTTGGCGAGCGCGCTTCCCGTCCCGGAGCCCGAGGCGACCGCGACACCTCCGCCGGTTCCCGCACCGCCGATCGGGGTCGACGTGCTCGGCGGCGTCGAGGTGGCCCGCGGAGTGGGCGTCGCCGTCGGGGTGGCCGTAGCCCGCGGGGTCGGGG
>SCNI01000113.1 GCA_005502775.1 Microbacteriaceae bacterium 3FA27C10 | reverse complement strand
CCCCTGACTTCCCGCCCCACCGCACCCCTCGCCGAGAAGTCGCAAATGGCCCCTAAGCCGGCGCCGTAGGGGCCATTTGCGACCCCTCGGCGGCGGCGGAGGCCGCGCCTAGCGCCGGGAGGAGCGGACGTCGGGGAGGAGCGCCCGCCAGGAGCGCCCGCGGAAGGCGCTCACCCACACACCCGCGCCATAGGCGAGATCGTCGAGTCGGCGCAGCACCGCGAAGCGCACCGGATCGAGCCGCACCTTCGTGCGCCGGTGCTCGATCGCCACGTCGAACAGATGCGCCACGAGAACCGCGCGTCGCAGCCGCGCCGAGAACAGGCATCCGACGGCCACCGCCGGCCACCAGTGCCGCAGCAGCAGCGCCATCGCCTGCACGAGCGAGGCGACGAGCCCGTTCGCGGTGAGCCACGCGGCCAGGCGCACCGGATGCCCGCCCTTCGACAGCCGCCGCGACAGCCGCCACACCGTGACCGCCGAGATGCCGAGCGCCACGGGCACCGACCACCGCCGCTGCGCGAGCAGCGCCGCCAGCACTCCCGCGCTCCACGGCGCCAGCACAGCCGGGGCGATGTCGTGCGGATGCCGCAGCGCGAGCGGATGCGCCCCCGTGCCGTAGAACGCCTTGCGCGCCAGCCACGGCCCCAGCTCGTCGCGGTGCTCGTGCCACACGGTCGCGGCGGGCTCGTAGCGTACGCGGAGGCCACGGTCGGCGAGGGTCCAGACGAGGTCGACGTCCTCCCCCACCCGCATGCCCGCGGTGAAGCCCTCGCCGAGCAGCGCCACCCGCCCCACGAGGAAGGTGCTCGACACCCACGACACCGGAGCGCGCTGGCGCACGACCGCCGGATCCTCACCCAGGTCGAGAGAGGACCGCGCGTCCTCGTAGCGCCCGATGCCGTTGAGTGCGGTGGCAGAGCGGCCGCTCCTGATGCAGCCCCGGCCGGGCTCGCGCGGCAGGCCGAGCACCCGAGGCGCGGCGAGCGCCACGGCGGGGTCGGCGAAGTGCCGGAGCAGGGTCGCGACGGCCTCCGGATGCGCCACCACGTCGGAATCCGCGAAGGCCACGAACGGCGTGGTCACGAGCCGTAGGCCGGCGTTGCGCGCCCCCGCCGGCCCCACGTTCTCCGGCAGCGCCACGAAGCGGGCGCCGTGCGCATCGGCGACCCGGCGCATCCCCTCGGCGTCGACGGAGGCGTCGTCGACCACGATCACGCGCACCCGCCCGGTGGCGCCGCCGAGACCCTCGAGCAGGCGCGCGAGCTGCTGCGGCCGGTCGCGCACCGGGATGACGTAGGTCACCTCCGCGAGGTCCCCCTCCGGCAGCGACTCCACCACGGGGTCGGCGACGCCGGTCTCGAGCAGCCGGTCGGCGAGCACGGCGGTCGCCCGATCCCGGATGCGCAGGGCGCGCCCCTCGAACAACCCCACCGCCGCCTCGCTCAGGTGCAGCACCCGCATCGGCGCCCCACCCACGAGCGTGCGCCCCCCGTCGCGCACCCGCACCCGCCGGTTCAGCCGCACCACCGAGCCCGGCGGAAGCCCCCGCCCACCACGCTCCGCGTCGGCGCTCGACACCCCGGCGC
>SCNI01000112.1 GCA_005502775.1 Microbacteriaceae bacterium 3FA27C10 | reverse complement strand
TTCCGGGAGGGGGCGAGCTGGGTCGGGGGTGGTGGATGAACCGGGTCAGGCGTCGGGGATGAGTCGCTTGCCGAAGCTCGTGGCGGCGTCCCGGTGGTAGCCGAGGGCGTCGTAGAACGCGGCTGCCGCCGTGTTGCCCTCGCGCAGCTGCAGGTTGAGCTTGGGGCAGCCGCGCTCGGCGAGCGCGCGCTCGGCCTCCGCCATGAGTGCGCGGCCGACGCCGCGACCCTGCAGCCGAGGCTCGACGGCGAGGTAGTTCACCCAGCCGCGGTGCCCGTCGTAGCCGACCATGGCGGTGCCCACCACCCGAGGGGCGGCACCGGATGCGGCTTCGCCCGCGCCCGCGGCGGCCCACACCTCCGCCGGGTCCAGCTCGGCCACCAGGAAGAGCTCGGGCTGCACCGAGAGCTTGCGCACGATGTCCTTGCGCGGGTCGTTCCAGGGGCGCAGGAGGCCGGCGGCCTCCCAGAGCGCGACCACCGCATCCGTCTCGCCCACCTCGAACGGCCGGATGCGCATCCCGCCCTCACCCGCGCCGCTCGCCTCGCCCGAGGTCGCACCGGATGCTCCTGCCGCCCTGCCCGGCGCGCCTTCGCGCGACCCCGGGGCGCCCAGGGCGCGGCTGACCGCATCCGTCACCGCCTGGCGCTGGGCGGCGGGGGAGTAGGTCTCGCGGTCGGCGGTGCTCAGGCTGCTGAGTCCCTCGGTGAGGGCCACGAGCCCGAGCGCCTCGGTGCGGGCGCGGCCGGCCGGCCACTCGGGACGGCAGGCGCCCACGAGCCGGGTGATCCGTTCGACGAAGCGACGGTTCTGCTCCACGTGCCGGGCCGCGAGCGCGGGATCGGCGAGGGCGGCCGAGAGGAAGGCCACCCACACGCGGGCCTCGTCGTCGCTCGACGCGTCGAGCGCGAGGGCGTTGTGCAGCACGGAGAGCAGCGCGCCCTCCGGGCCGGCGGGGCCGGCGGCTGCCTCTGCGCCGTCGGCTGAGGCGGCCGTGCGGGCGTGCAGCTGATCGCGCGCGTGCAGCAGCAACGACTCCTTGGTGGGGAAGGCGTGCATCACGAGCCCCGTCGTGCACCCTGCTCGTTCGGCCACGGCGCGGATGGTGAGCCCGGCGAGGCCGCGCTCGGTGAGTACCGACCAGGTGGCCTCGGAGAGGCGCTGCTGCTGGGCGTCGAGGTCTCGGGTTCTGGCCATCCGGGAAGCATAACAAGTGTTACCGTAATATTCGTTACGAAACCCGGAACCACCGGTGGAAGTGGAGAACCATGCCCGAGAAGGTCGCCGTCACCATCGCCCGCGAGCACTTCGACGCGCCCGACGCCGCCGCTCTGCGGCAGGCCCAGCGCGACGAGCTCGACGCTCGCTACGGCCGCGACGACCACGAGCCGGGAGAGAAGCCCACCGCGGCGAGCGTGCCGGTCTTCCTGGTGGCCCGCACGGCCGACGGGACGGCGGTCGGATGCGGCGGCCTGCGCCCGCTCCCGGGCGGCGGCGCCGAGATCAAGCGGATGTTCGTGCACCCCTCGATGCGCGGCACCGGCGTCGCGGTGGCCCTGCTCCGGGCCATCGAGGACGAAGCCCGCGCCATGGGTCTCGACCGGCTGCTGCTCGAGACCGGCACCGCGCAGCCCGACGCCATCCGCTTCTACGAGCGCGAGGGCTACACCCCCATCCCTCTCTTCGGCGCCTATGTGGGGTCAGAACTCTCCCTCTGCTTCGCCCGCCCCCTCTAGCCCCCCTCTAGCC
>SCNI01000111.1 GCA_005502775.1 Microbacteriaceae bacterium 3FA27C10 | reverse complement strand
CCCCACCCCCACCGGCCAGCCCCACAAACGACGGACGTCGGGTGCACCACGCCGGTCAGAAGTCCGTCGTATCGGGGGAACGGGCCGAGACTCCGTCGTTTCGCGGAGCGTGGGACGGATGCGCGGTGCAGCAACCGGAGCACGACCGGGCAGGTCAGGACTGGGGCTTGAGTTCCACCTCGACGAAGACGATGCCGTCGGCGTCGGCCGTCACGGTGTGGGCGAGACCGGCCACGCCCGTGTAGGGCGAACCCGCCACCTGGGTGAGCGTTCGGGTGCTGCCGTCGGCCGTGGACACCGCCGTCAGCGTGCCGCCGGTGACCGGAACGAGCACGTAGTCGAACTCGTGCACGTGCGGGCCGGTCGTGTCACCGGCCTTCTCGAACGACCAGGTGGTGACGCGCACGCGCTCGTCGTCGACGCTGGTCTCGCTGCGGGCCTCGGCCATGGGGTGCTCCTTCGTGGGTGGGATCAGCGGGTCGCGAGGGCGATCTGCAGCAGAGCCTCGGTGAGTTCGAGGTGCCAGCGGGCCTGCCGGAGGTCTGCGCCCCAGGCGTAGATGCCGTGCGAGGCCACGATGAGCGCCGGAACCTCGGCCACCTCCGCCGTGCGCGGCAGGTAGACGCGCTCGAAGTCGTCGCCCAGCACCCGCATGTCCTGGTGGTTCTGCACCACCGGGATGACCACGCGCTCCCCGTGCGCCGAGTGCCCGATGCCCTTCAGCATCTCGAGGTCGTGCAGCACCACCCCGCCGGGCCACTCGTGCCCGGCGCGCACGGCGGCGAGGGCGTGCACGTGGATGACGGCTCCGGCTCCGGTCACGGCGGCGATGCGCGCATGCAGCCCTGCTTCGGCGGAGGGGCGCGTGGCCAGCCCCAGCAGGGCGGTGAGGCCCGCGGCCGGGCCGTCGCCGGCATCCGGAGCGACCGCGTCCGCAGCACCCGCATCCGGCACCCACTCGCCGCGCTCGTCGACCAGCACCACGTCGTTCGCCGCGAGCTCGCCCTTGTCGAGACCGGATGCCGTGACCGCGAGCCGCAGCGGGTCGCGCGCGAGCGTGACCGAGAGGTTGCCGGCGGTGCCGGGCATCCAGCCGAATCCGGCGAAGCGCGCCGACTCGGCCGCGAGCGCCCCGCCCGCCGCGAGCACCGACTCGGCGGAGACCACGCCGTCGCCGAGAACGTTGGCGTACTCGGCGTCGAGCCCGGCAGCCCCGCTCACGGCAGCACCACCTCGACGTCGTCGAACGACGACACCACGGATGCGCCCCCGAAGTCGGCCTCGAAGAACGGCTCCCCCTCGCGTGAGAACGCCACGACCTGCCAGCCGGCCTCGAGGGCCGCGCTCACCTCGCCGGGGTTGTCGGTGAAGAACACGAGTTCACCGGCGGCAACCCCGAGCGAAGCGGCGATGGCGTCGTACGACGCGGCGACCTTCTTGGGCCCCGCACTGATGGTGTCGAAGTAGTCGGTGATCAGGGGCGTGAGGTCGCCGTCGGGCGAGTGCCGGAACCACGGCACCTGCGAGGCCACCGAACCCGAGGAGAACACGGCGAGGCCCACCCCGGCGGCGTGCCAGGCGCGCAGCTTCGGGATGACGTCGTCGAAGAAGTGCGACGAGATCTCGTCGCGCGCGAAGCCCTCGGCCCAGATCTGGCCCTGGATGGTCTTGAGCGGCGTGGCCTTGACGTCGCGCTCCATCCACTCGTGCAGCACGGCCACCACGGCGTCGGTCGTGGCATCCGTCGGCAGTGAGGCGTCGACGATGACCTGCTGCCGGGCCTCGGCGATGGCCGGGTCGGCGGCGTGCCCGTCGATCCACGCGGCGAGGCGCGGGCGGGCGTAGTCGTAGAGGTCGCCGAGGATGAACCCGGCCGCGCTCGTGGTGCCTTCGAGATCGACCACGAC
>SCNI01000110.1 GCA_005502775.1 Microbacteriaceae bacterium 3FA27C10 | reverse complement strand
CTCCCCCGCCCGCTCCCCCGCCGGCGCGGCGCCGCGGAGCGCGGCGGCGTCGAGCGCATGTGGTCGCGCACGGCCGTGAGCGACCGCGCCAGCTCCTCCACCTCGTCACGCTCGAGCGGCGCCAGGAACAGCTTCTTCACCTCCGCGATGTGCCCGGGGAACACTCGCCCGAGAACCGCACGCCCGGCGTCCGTGATCGTCACCGTGACGCTCCGCTCGTCGTCGACCGACGGGGTGCGGGTCACGAGGCCGGCCGCCTCGAGCAGCCCGGCCTGATGCGTGAGGCCGCTGCGGCTGTACACCACGCCGTCGGCCAGGTCGGTCATCCGTTTGCTGCCGGCCGGCGCATCCCCCAGCGTCGCGAGCAGCTGGAACTGCACATAGCTGAGCCCGCCGGCCTCCTTCAACTGCAGCTCGATGGCGTGGCGCAACAGGCTGCTCACTTCGATCAGCGCGAAATAGGCGCCCAGCTCGACGGGGTCGAGGGTGGCTGATTCTTCGGTCATGCCCACAGTCTACTTGCTTCAATGTCGAAGCAGTGTTAGCGTCCTTCTCAGTTGCTTCGACATCGAAGCATTCACCATCCCCTGAAGGAGAGAACACCATGAAGGCAGTCCGTTTCCACCAGCACGGAACCCCCGAGGTCCTGCAGATCGACGAGGTCGAGATCCCGCAGCCGGGCCCGGGCGAGGTGCGCCTCCGCGTGGCCGCAGCCGCATTCAGCCCCGCCGACGGCGGCATCCGCGCGGGCACCCTGCCGTTCCCGGTGGCTCTGCCGCACATCCCGGGCTACGACGTCTCGGGCACCGTCGACGCGCTGGGCACGGATGTCGCGTCCTTCGCCGTGGGTGACGCCGTCGTCGGCTTCCTCCCCATGACCTCGCCCGGCGCCGCGGCCGAATACGCCATCGCCCCGGCCGCCGTGCTGGTGCCGGCCCCCTCGAGCATCCCGCTGGCGGATGCCGCCGCCATCCCCTCGGTCGCCCTCACCGCGTGGCAGGCGCTCTTCGAGCACGCCGGGCTGACGAGCGGCCAGCGCGTGCTCGTGGTCGGCGCGGGCGGCGCGGTCGGCGGCTACGCGGTGCAGCTCGCGAAGCGCGCCGGCGCCCACGTGATCGCCACGGCGAGCCCGCGGAGCGCCGAGAGCGTGCGCGCTGCGGGGGCGGACGAGGTGGTCGACCACACGGCATCCGAGCTGCTCGACGTGATCGCCGAGCCGGTCGACGTGCTGCTCAATCTCGCGCCGATCACGCCCGAGCAGTTCGCTGCCCTCGTCGCGCTCGTGCGCTCCGGCGGGGTGGTCGTGAGCACGACCGCCTGGATGCCCGCCCCGGCCGACGAGGCCCGCGGCGTCCGCAGTTCGGTCGTCTTCGTGCGCGACGACGCCGCACAGCTGGCCCGGATCGTCTCGCTCGTCGACAGCGGCGAGCTCCGCGTCGAGGTCGCCCGCCGGGTTCCGCTCACGGAGCTGGCGAGCATCCACGAGCAGTCGGCCGCCGGCACCCTGCGCGGCAAGGTCATCGTGCTGCCGACCGCCGCCTGATCGAGGCGGCGTCGACGACCGTGTAGGAGGGGCACCCGGGTTCGACACCGGATGCCCCTCCGCGCGATCTCTTCGACGACCGTCTCCGATAGCATCTCCTTGGAAATCGAACACGGATGCGGCGCCGACGCGCGCGTTCGGCAACACCGGGGGGGGCACCATGTCGACATTCACGCGCGCAACGAGCTGGGGAATCGCGACGGTCGTCGCCGCCACCGCAGTCCTCGCCACGACGACACCGGCGTTCGCCGCCGCCGAACCGGCCGCGCATCCCGTCACCCTCGCCGCCCCGGCCGCGGCGCAGCCTCTCGCCGCCCCGGCATCCGCCGCCCTCGGGTCCGCCACCCTCGAGTCCGCCACCCCGGCA
>SCNI01000010.1 GCA_005502775.1 Microbacteriaceae bacterium 3FA27C10 | reverse complement strand
GTTCTATGCTGGTCTCGCCGCCATCCCCCCGGATGCGCGGCGAGACCAGCATAGAACCGGGGCCTCGGCCGCGGCCAGTGGATTCAGGAGTGCCAGCGGGTGAAGTCGGCGGCGGTGGTGGAGCCGAGGGGCGCCAGCCAGATCCGGGAGGTGTCGACCGGCCGAGACGGGTCGTAGAGAACGCTCGCGGGGTCGCCGGTGGCGGGGAGGTCGCGGCGGGGCCACTGACCGGTCTTCTGCACCCAGCGGACGGTGCCCGCGGCATCCGTGAATCTGACGGTGACAGTGCCCAGCAAGCCGCCTGAGCTCGGGTCGATCTCGGGGATCTCCACGATGACGCCCTGCTCGATGCGGCCGTGGGTGAGCAGGTGGGCGAGCACGTCCTTGTGCGAGCGCCGGCGGGCGCGGGCGATCGCGCCGATCAGCAGCAACACGACGGCCAGGATGCTGAGGCCGATCGGGAGCAGCCAGAACGCGCCGGGCGAGGAGAGGGCGAGCACGCCCCACCACGCGCCGACGGCGAGGCCGACGAACAGGATCGAGCCCGGGCCGACGACGGGCGCCGACAGCAGCTTTCCGGTGAAGCGGCGGCTGGCGCCGGTGTGCACCAGGAAGCCGATGATCAGCAGCGGCAGGCCCACGATCATCCCGAAGATCGCCAGCGGCGGTTGGTCGGTGGCGGCCATGTCGTCGAATTCGGCGAAACCGAACAGGGCGCGTGTCTCGAGGGCGGCGCCGACCGCGATCATCAGGAGTCCGATGACCACGCCGGTCAGGGCCGCCGGCGACCCGATCCGGGCCGCCTCCCGACGGCGTCGGGCGTCAATCGGATCGATCGTGCTCATGTCCGCGCTCCTCGTCGTCGTGCCCGCACGAACACGCTACCGGAGCGGCCTCCGCGGAATCACCGGCTCGCTTCTTATTCCAGAGCGCGGATAAATGCATTAGGGTGATAAGCCTGCTTCGAAGGGAATACTCATCATGACCGAGTGGATTCTGGCGAGCCCGTGCGGCTCTGTCGCGATCACCGTGACTCTCGACGGCGCCGGCGCGCTGTTCTATGGAATCACCCGCAATGGCGTCGCCGTTCTGGAGCGTTCGCGATGGGGGCTCGTCTGCCGCGACCGTGTGTTCCGCGACGGCCTCGTCGTGGTGCATGCTCCGGTGGTGTCCGTCGTCGAGCAGGACTACACCCTGCGCCACGGCAAACAGCGCTCGCGCCGGGTGCGAGCTGTGCGGGCGACGATCGAGGTCACGAATCCTGAAGGACACGGTCTGGCGGTGGAGCTCAGTGTGTCGGCGGACACCGCCGCATTCCGCTACCGCTTGCTCGGCGCGAGCGCGACGGTGACCCTTGACGAGGAGCTCACCACCTTCCGCTTCGTGAACCCCGGTCGCGCCTGGCTGCAGCCCACCTCACCCGCGGACGGCGGCGGCCCGGCCCACGAGAACCTCTATGCGAACGGCGTGGAGATCGGCACGGCGACCGAGGCCTCGTCGTGGGACTTCCCGGCCGTGTTCGAGTCGGGGGCGCAATGGGCTCTGATCTCGGAGTCCGACCTCGACGGCACCTTCCGGGGTACGCGCCTCGCTCCCAGGCCCGACGGCCGGGAGTACTCGGTCACCGGGTCCGTCACCGAGGAGGGCATGGGGTACGGCGACGTGCACCCCACGTCTCGCGCGCCCTGGACGATGCCGTGGCGGTTCATCGCCCTCGCCGACAGCGCGCCGGAGCTGGTGGAGTCGATGGCCGTCTGGGATCTCGCCACTCCTTCGCGGGTGGACGACGATTCCTGGGTGGAGCCCGGTCGTGCCGCCTGGAGCTGGTGGTCGGAGAATGACAGCCCTCGCGATCTCGATGCACTGCGTCGCTACGTGGACCTGGCATCGGACATGGGCTGGGAATACTCGCTCGTCGACGCGAACTGGACGGTGCACAGCGAGGAGCAGATCCGCGGTCTCGTCGACTACGCGACCGAACGCGGCGTTCGGTTGTTCCTCTGGTACAACTCGGCCGGCACCAACAACGACTCCACTGAGGAGCCACGCGATCTCATGCACCGTGCTGACACGCGGCGCGCGGAGATGGCGAGGATCGCCGGCTGGGGCATCGCCGGAATCAAGGTCGACTTCTTCCACTCGGACAAACAGCTCGGCATCCAGCACTACCTCGGCATCCTCGAGGATGCTGCCGAGGCCCGTCTGATGGTCAACTTCCACGGAAGCACCATCCCGCGCGGCTGGGACCGCACCTGGCCACACCTTCTCACCATGGAGGCGGTGCGCGGTGCGGAGTGGTACTTGTTCGAGCCCCGCTTCGCCGAGGAGGCGGTGTGGCACAACACGATCCTGCCGTTCACGCGCAATGTCATCGGCTCGATGGATTACACCCCGGTCACCTTCAGCGACAAGGTGCGGCCGCACCTCACCACGGCAGCCCACGAACTGGCGCTCGCTGTCGTGTTCGAGAGCGGTTTGCAGCACTTCGCTGACTCACCCGAGGCGTATCTCTCGGCGCCCGAGGCGGTGCGACGGCAGCTCCGCGGCGTTCCGGTCGTCTGGGATGAGACCGTCGGGCTCGCCGGGGAGCCAGGCGACAGCGCGGTCGTCGCGCGCCGGTCCGGCGACGAGTGGTGGATCGCCGGAATCAACGCCGCCACGGCCAAGGAGCCCGAAGTGCTGGACCTCGCCCGGCTTGGACTGGGCGCCGGGGTGTGGGAGGTGCTGGGCGATGGGGAGACCCGCGATGCCGTCGTGGTGGAACGGAGGGACGCTGCTCAGCCGTTCGTGCGGCCCGCCCTTGGCGCGGGCGGAGGGTTCGTGGCGCGCCTGCTGCCCCGCTGACGGGCGAGCTCAGCCGAGCAGCAGCGATGACGGGCGAGTTGCGAACCGCTCGTCGAGTACGAGGCACGCGGCGCCGATGGCGGCGACGTCCGCCCCCACGTCGGTGCCCGACACCTCCAGCTCGTGCAACGACGACATCGAAAACGCGCGGGCGGCCTGTTCGTGCAGGGTGGGCAGGTAGAGGTCGGCCAGCGGCGCCCAGGCGGGGCCGCCGCACACCACCATCTGGGTGTCGTGCATGTTGGCGATGATCCCCACCGCTCGAGCCAGTCGGTGCGCCGTCTCCTCGACGATCTCGCGGGCCGCGGAGTTGCCTCCGTCGACCCGCTCGCGCAGCGCGGCCAATCGGCGCACCGCGTGGCCGAGCTCGCCGTCGTGCGGGGTCGGGTCGAGTGCGCCACGAGCGACGCCCTCTCGCACGAGGTGCAGAGGCGAGCAGAGCGTGCCGAGGCATCCGCGATGCCCCTGGTCGCAGAGTGGACCCATGGTGTCGACCATCAGATGACCGATGTCGCCGGCGTTGGACGTGTGGCCGCGCACGACGAGGTCGTCGGTGATGAGGCCGACGCCCACGCCGCTGCCCAGATAGAGGAATGCGGCGTCGCTGACACCGGCCAGCGCGCCCGCCCAGCGCTCCGCGACGGCGGCGGCCACCACGTCCTTGTCGACGATGACGCTCAGGCCGGTCGCCGCGCCGAGGCGCTCGCGAAGGCGCTCGTGGTGCCATTTCGGCAAGTGGGGCGGGTCGACCATGGTGCCGCCCTCGGCGTCGATCGGCCCGGGGACCGCCAGGCCGAGCCCGACGACTCTTGACCGGTCCACTCCGGTCTGCTCCAGGAGTGCGTCAAGGGTGGGAGCCATCTGCTCGATCACCAACCCAGGGTCGTCGGGATCGATGTCGGTCGAGTAGTGGGCCACGAGGCCGCCAGCGAGATCGAGCAGCACAGAGGTGACGGTCGCGGGGTCGATGTGGATGCCGAGGGCATACCGGCTGGACGGAACGATCTCCAGCGTGACGCGGGGCCGGCCGAATCCCTTCGTCGACGTTCCGGTCTCGGCGATCAGCCCCTGATCGAGCAGGCGCTGGCAGATGTCCGAGACCGATTGAGGTGCGAGCCCGGTCGCCGTCCGGAGGTCCGACCGGGAGGTACCGGACTTGGCGGCGCGGATGTACGACAAGATGACGGAATCGTTGAATCCGGCGACATGCCCGAGGTTTGTGCCCCGGCGGAGGCCGTTCGGTCTTCCGGGTGGAGGAATCGTCATTCGCCTACTTTATCCGGCGTCCGCTACGATGATGCTAGTTGATCCGGAATCTGGAATTAGTATGGAAGGCATCCCGACATGAATCGTGTCACGTGTCGGTCCGACGTCACCGTCGTCGGCGGCGGGCTCGCCGGTGTGGCGGCGGCCATCGCTGCCGCCCGGAGCGGCGCCACCGTCGCTCTCGTGAACAACCGGCCGGTTCTCGGGGGCAACTCGTCCAGCGAGATCCGGGTCTGGGTCGTCGGTGCCACCGCTCACGGTGCTCAGAAGTACGCGCGTGAGACCGGCATCATGGGCGAGCTCTTCCTCGAGAACCAGTGGCGCAACCCCGAAGGCAATCCGGTCCTGTGGGACCACGTCGTTCTCGACCTCGTGCGCGCGGAGCCAAACATCGCCCTGTACCTCAACACGGATGTGCGCGAGGTAGACGCCGTGGGTGAAGAGCGCCAGCGCACCATCCGCTCCGTGCGCGGATGGCAGATGGGCTCGGAGCGGCTGATCACCTTCGAGTCTCCGGTGTTCATCGACTGCACCGGCGACGGCTTGGTGGGCGCCCTCGCCGGCGCGCGGTTCGCTAAAGGACGCGAGCCGAGGGAGTCGTTCGGCGAGTCGCTCGCGCCCGTGGTGGCCGACGACAACATGCTCGGCAGCACGATCCTGCTCTACACGAAGGATGCGGGCGAGCCAGTCGTGTTCGTGGCTCCGGAGAGTGCGCGCGATATCGTGCCCACCGGCATCCCGGTGCGGCGGCAGATCGACACGGCGATGAACGGCTGTGACTACTGGTGGATCGAGTGGGGCGGAGAGCTCGACGCGGTCGACGACAACGAGAGCATCAGAGACGAGCTCTGGGGCGTGGTGTTCGGCATCTGGGACCACATCAAGAACTCGGGCGAGTTCGACGCCGACACGCTCACGCTGGAGTGGGTCGGCACTATCCCCGGCAAGCGCGAATACCGGCGGTTCCTCGGCGACCATGTGCTCACCGAGGGCGACATCCTCGACCAGACGCGGTTCCCGGATGTGGTCGGCTTCGGCGGGTGGTCAATCGACCTGCATCCGGCCGGCGGGATGTACGCGGAGGACGGCCCGTCGGCGCACCTGTTCGGGCCGGGCCTCTACGAGATCCCGTTCCGCTCCCTGTACTCGGTGAACGTCGACAACATGCTCATGGCGGGTCGGGACATCTCGGCCTCGCACGTGGCCTTCGGCAGCACGCGCGTCATGGCCACCTGCGCGGTGCTGGGCGAGGCCGCCGGGGCCGGGGCGGCGCTCGCTGCCCGACTGGGCGTTTCTCCGCGTGAGGTTGCGAACAGGCACATCGATGAGTTGCAGCAGCACCTGCTCCGTTCGGATGCATCGATCCTGGGCGTCGCCCGGGACGATCCTGCCGATCTGGCACGCACCGCGACGGCCTCCGCCACGCGCGTCGTCGACTTGCTCGCTGTCCCGCGCTCGCCCTCAGGGGAGCAGCTGGTCTCCCTCGCCGAAGGAGACTTCGGACTTGTGCTCCCCGCCGATCCGCGGCTCGACTCCGTGACGTTCGAGGTCGTAGCCACGGCGCCCGGCACGCTCTCCTGGGAGTTGTGGAGCACACGGAACGGCCTCAACCACATCCCCGTCGACCGGATCGTGGGCGGTTCGGTCGGCGTCTCGGGCGAACTTCGTCAGAGCATCGACATCCCCACCGGCTATTCGCCGGAGCGACCGTGCTCCGTCGTGCTCGTACTGCGCGCGCACCCGAGCGTCTCGCTCGTCTCCGTCGCCGGTCCCGCGCCCTACGGCGTGATGGGGCTGCTCCGCCGTGACCCGAAGCTCGCGCACGGCACGGCTCAGTCCAACGCCTGGTCGGCCTTCGAACTGCGTCGCCGCTGCGTGGTGTTCTCGGCCCGGCCGGCGACCGAGGCCTATTCTCCCTCGCAGGCGATCCGTGGCGGGCAGCGGCCCTTCGACGGCCCTGACCTCTGGGCCTCCGTGCTGCCGGCAGGCGAGGCCGCGGTGCTGGAATTGGCCTGGCTCGCGCCCGTGCGGGCCGGCCGCGTTGAGCTCGTGTTCAACGACGACGTCGACGAGGACCTCATCAATCTGCACCACCATCGCACTCCCGAACGAGTGCTCCCTACTCTCGTGCGCGACTACCACGTGGAGTGCCGCACGGCCGAGGGCTGGGTGACCATGACGACCGTGACGGACAACCGTCGTCGGCGCCGCGTCCACCTCTTCGACGAACCAGTCGAGACCGACCGGCTCCGGTTGGTGGTCACCGCCACCAACGGGCACCCGCATGCCATGGTCGGCGCCCTCCGCGTCTTCGCCTGATCCCCGACAACTGGAGTTCCACTGTGCATGACGACCGTCAGCTCACCGAGGGTCGGCTGACCCGCTTCATCGACGATGTGCTTCCCGGCGCGCTCTACCGGCGCCGGAAGCCGTTGCAGGTTCAGGCCTGGCACGTGCCGGGCGAACCGGTTCCCGTCAGCAAGGCGCTCGCCGCCGAGTACCGCGCGGTCGAGGTGCCCTTCCCCTGGGGTGCCCCGTGGTCGACCTCCTGGTTCCGGGTACGGGGCTCCGTCCCGCCCGAGTGGTTCGAAGACGGCCGACTGCCGGCCGGCACCCGGCTCGAAGTGGCGGTCGATCTCGGCTTCTACGGAGACCGGCCCGGTTTCCAGGCCGAGGGGCTGGCCTTTCTGCCCGACGGCTCCCTGGTGAAGGGGATCGCTCCGCGCAGCGCCTACGTGCCCTGGCCTGAGGATCGGCGCGATCACGAATTCTTCATCGAGGCAGCCGCGAATCCGGATGTCGCGGGAGAGTACACCTTCCGCCCGACGCCTCTCGGCGATCGTGAGACGGCTGGCGCCGAGCCGCTTTACACCGTGCGGCAGATCGACCTCGGCTTGCTCGACACCACGGTGTGGGAGCTCGCCCAGGACATCTGGACGTTGCGCGGACTCATGGCCGAGCTGCCCGTCGAGGGCTCGCGTCGCTGGCAGATCCTCCGCGCTCTCGAGCGGATGATCGACGTCGTCGATCCGGACGACGTGGCCGGCACCGCCGCTCGGGGGCGCGAGGAACTCGCCGGCGCACTGTCGTCTCCCGCCGTGGCCAGTGCGCATCGCGTGGTCGCGGTGGGCCATGCGCACATCGACACCGCCTGGCTGTGGCCGCTGCGCGAGACGATCCGCAAGTGCGCTCGGACCTTCGCCAGCGCCGTGGCGCTGATGGACGAGTATCCGGAGTACCGCTTCGCTTGCTCGTCGGCGCAGCAGCTGTTCTGGATCAAACGGGACTACCCCGATCTCTTCCAGCGGATCCGGGAGAAGGTGGCCACCGGGCAGTTCATCCCCGTCGGCGGCATGTGGGTCGAGCCAGACATGAACATGCCGGGCGGTGAGTCGATGGCGCGCCAGCTGGTGCTCGGCAAGCGCTTCTTCCTGGAGGAATTCGGCGTCGACTCCCAGGAGGCCTGGGTGCCGGACACTTTCGGCTACTCGGCAGCGATCCCGCAGATCCTCCGCGAGGCCGGAATGCGCTGGTTCATGACCCAGAAGATCTCCTGGAACCAGACCAACGAGATGCCGCACACCAGCTTTCTATGGGAGGGCATCGACGGCTCCCAGGTGTTCACCCACTTCCCCTCTGCGGACACGTACATCTCCGAGCTCTCCGGCGCGGAACTCGCGCACGCGGAGCGCAACTTCAAGGAGAAGGGCACCGCCGGGTCGTCGCTCGTTCCCTTCGGCTGGGGTGACGGGGGCGGAGGGCCCACCCGCGAGATGCTCGCGGCAGCGAGCCGTCTCCGGTCGCTCGACGGCTCACCGACCGTCGAGATCGACTCACCCGAGGCCTTCTTCGAGCGAGCAGAGGCCGAGTACGGCGAACCGCCGGTTTGGGTGGGAGAGCTGTACCTCGAGTTGCATCGGGGGTCGCTCACTTCTCAGCACCGCACGAAGCAGGGCAACCGGCGCAACGAGAACCTCCTGCTCGAGGCGGAACTGTGGGCGGCGACGGCGGCGGTGCGCGCCGGTGCGTCTTATCCCTACCGGGAGATCGAGGCGGCCTGGCAGACGGTTCTGCTGCATCAGTTCCATGACATCCTGCCGGGCACCTCGATCGCGTGGGTGCATCAGGAGGTGGAGGAGGCCAATGCGGACGTCGAGCGAACGCTCGAGCGGATCATCGCCGCCGCGCTCGCCGCGCTCTCCGGGCCAGGGGAGCGGGAGCTCGTCGCGAATGCGCGGTCCTTCCCCGATGCCGGGGTGCTCCCGTTGGGGGTGGGAGAGCCTGCTCCCGCCGGCGGTGAGCTGGACGTTCGCGAGACCGAGGCCGGCTTCGTGCTCTCCAACTCCCAGATCGTGGTCGGAGTCGACCAGCTCGGGCACATCACCTCCCTCCGCGACACGACGTCGGGCCGCGAGGCCATCCCCGCCGGCGAATCCGGCAATGTGCTGATGCTGCACCGCGACACCCCGAATCTCTGGGACGCCTGGGATGTCGACGTGCACTACCGTCGGGCCGCCCGGCCGATCGACGGGATCGAGTCCATCGCGGCCGGACGTGAGCCGGACGCGGTGACGCTGACGATCCGGCGCAGATTCGGTACCTCGTCGATCAGTCAGGTGCTGCGGCTCGAGCGCGGCGCCGGATCGCTCGCGATCGAGAACACGATCGACTGGAAGGAGAAGCACAAGCTGCTGAAACTGGTGTTTCCGATCGACGTCCATGCCGACCGGTTCGCGGCCGAGACGCAGTTCGGGCATGTTTTCCGTCCCACCCATGTCAATACCTCCTGGGATGCGGCGCGCTTCGAGGTGAGCGCGCACCGGTGGATCCACGTGGCCGAGCCGGGTTACGGCGTCGCGATCGCCAATGAGTCGACGTATGGACACGACGTGACGCGGCACACCGTTGACGGTCGGCGCACGGTGGTGGCGGTGGGGCTCTCCCTGCTGCGATCTCCGGAGTTCCCCGATCCCGGCGCCGATCAGGGCGAGCACGTGATCCGGTTCGCTGTGCGCCCCGGGGCGGGCATCCGGGATGCCGTGCGGGAGGGGACCGCCCTGAATCTGCCGCAGAGGCGCGTGCGCGGAGAGCATCCCGTCGCGCCGGTGATCTCGGTCTCTCATCCTGGCGTGAGCGTCTCCAGCGTGAAGCTGGCCGAGGATGGCGGAGGAGACGTGGTGGTGCGGGTGTACGAGTCGGAGGGCGCTCGTGCCGAGGTCACGGTGACGGCGGATTTCGACGCCGGGACGCCCCGTCTCGTCGACCTGCTGGAGAGGGATTCCGGTCGCGAGACCGTCGCTATCGGACCGGGGCGCATCACGCTCTCGCTGGGGCCTTTCCAGCTCGCGACCGTGCGGATCCCTCGTCTGTGATGTATTTATCCGCAAACTTGACAAAGTCGCTTCCGCGGACGACGATGTAGACGTCCGCCTGCATGGACGATCCGAGTACAAAGGAGTATTGATGTCGAAACACAGCACACGCGCGACGGCGGGGGTCACCGCTTTCGTGCTCGCAGCGGTATCGCTGACCGCCTGCTCTGCAGGCGGGGGCACCGCGGCGGAGACTGCCGACCCCACCGCGCCGGTGACCATCGTGGTCGGTAATATGCCGACCAAGGACCAGGCCTCCAACCTCGAGCTGTTCAACAATCAGGTCGAGGCGTTCGAGGCCGCGCATCCCAACATCACGGTCCAGGGTGTCGAGACGAAGTTCGACCCGTCCACCTTCTCCGCGCTGGTGGCGGGCGGCTCGATGCCGACGACGATGATCGTGCCGTACACCAACATCCAGCAGCTCATCGCGAACGGCCAGGTGAAGGACATCAGCGAGGCGATCGCCGCCGATGACGTGCTCGCCCAGCTCGACCCCGACATCCAGGCCCAGACGAAGAACGCCGACGGCGCGTCGTTCGGCGTCGTGACTGCGGCGTACACGATGGCGCTCATCTACGATCGTTCGCTCTACACCCGTGCCGGCCTCGACCCGGACGCACCGCCCACCACCTGGGACGCCGTCGCCAAGAACGCCAAGGCGATCGCCGATGCCACCGACGCCGCCGGCTTCGTGCTCCCCACCACGAACGGCTCGGGAGGATGGTCGCTGTCGGCCATGTCGTACTCTTTCGGCAGTGAGCTGCAGGAGACCAAGGGCGACACGGTCACCGCCACCGTCGACTCGTCCGGCGTCACCGACGCACTCCAGTTCCTGCAGAACGTGCGGTGGAAAATGGATGCCGCGGGCAGCAATTTCCTGCTGAGCGCCGACGACATGCGAACCGCGCTCGCGTCGGGCCAGATCGGCCAAACCGTGCTCGGGGCGGACCTCTACCGCGACGTGGTGGGCAACCGCAAGATGCCGGCCGATGATCTGGGCATCGCGCCCCTGCCGCAGGCCGATGGCCTCGGAACGCTCGGCGGCGGCGACATCTCGGTGATCAGCCCCACGGCGACAGCGAACGAGACGGCTGCGGCCCTGCAGTGGGACAAGTTCCGTTACCTCAACCGCTTCCTCGACAAGGACGCGGCCGTGCAGTATGCCGAGAAGTCGAAGGCTGGCGGGCTTCCGGTCGGGGCTCCGGAAGTGCAGCTCTTCACCCCGGCCGTCTACGACCAGTACCTGGAGTGGATCGCCCCGTACATCACGGTCGATCGCGATCACTTCACGGCCTACTTCGACAGCCTGAGCCAGTTACCGATCCTCGGCGAGCCGAGGGTCGCCGCGCAGGAGACCTATTCCACGCTCGACGCCGTGGTGCAGCAGGTCTTCACCGACGAGAGCACGGACATACCGGGCGTCGTCACCGGCGCCCAGACGACGGTGCAAGGGCTCATCGACTCGGCGCAGTGACGGCCGATCGACGCCCGGGCGTGAGGGAGGGCGATCCTCCCTCACGCCCGTCGACACGAACGAGGGACCATGGACGAGGGACAATGACCAACCGACCGACGACAGCGACGCGGCGACGCCGCGGACCTGCACACGCGCTCGTGCGCTGGTACCGCGGCGGGGGAGCAGGCAACCTGCTGTTCACGCTTCCCCTGCTGGTGATCTTCGCCCTCTTCAGCTGGTGGCCGATCTCCCGGAGTCTCGTGCTGAGCTTCCAGCACACGAACCTGGTGACCCCGGCCACGTGGGTCGGCTTCGACAACTTCGCGCGTGTGTTCGCCGATCCGCTGCTGCCGACCGCAGCATGGAACACACTCTGGTTCACCATTCTGGCGGTGCTGATCGGCTTCCCCGTGCCGATCCTGCTGGCTGTGTTCATCGGCGAGCTGCGCCGCACCAGAGGCCTCGCGAGCGTGCTCGTCTACATCCCGGTGATCATCCCACCCGTCGTGGCTGTGCTGCTCTGGAAGCAGATTTTCGATCCGAGTCCGAACGGTCTGCTCAACACCGTTCTGGGCTGGGTCGGAATCGGGCCGTTGCCCTGGCTGCAGAGCGCCGCGATGGCGATGCCGAGCATCGTCGTGCAGGCCACCTGGGCCGGCTTCGGAACGACCACCATCATCTACCTCGCGGCTCTCATGTCGGCACCACCTGAACTGTACGAAGCGGCCGAACTCGACGGCGCCGGTATCGCGAAGCGCGCCTGGCACATCACCCTTCCGCATTTGCGCACCGTGATCCTGCTGATGCTCATCCTGCAGGTGATCGGCACTTTCCAAGTGTTCACAGAGCCTTTCGTGATGACCGGCGGAGGCCCGAACAACAGCACGCTCACGGTGCTGATGCTGATCTTCCGCTACGCCTTCGTCATCGGCGACTACGGCAAGGCCACGGCGCTGAGTCTGCTGCTCGCTCTGCTGCTCTCCGTGCTGTCGGCGGTGTACCTGTGGGCGACGAGGAAATGGAACCGCACATGACGATCCCGAAGAACCCCGTTGAGGGCGCGGATCCCGACATCGACCGCGGGATTATCTCGCCCAGCGAACGCAGCCGCCTGTCCGTGCGTCTCGGGCTCCTGGTGCTCAGCATCCTCGTGATCGGAACGCTCGCGCTGGTGGCGGCGGGCCCGATCCTGTGGCTGGCCAAGTCTGCGGTCTCGACAACGCAGGACATCCTGCGTGAGCCGTTCGCCTGGTGGCCGAGCGGCATCCAATGGGACAACCTCGTGCAGGCCTGGAACGGGATCGACGTGGGCAGGGCTCTCGCCAACACGGTGCTGATCGCCCTGGGCAACTGGTTCTTCGGCCTGCTCGTGGCGCTCACGGGAGGATACGCCCTCGCGATCCTCCGGCCGCGCTATGCGCGGGTCCTCACGGCGATGGTGCTCGCGACCCTGTTCATTCCGAGCATCGTCTCGCTCGTCTCGCTCTACCTGACAGTGATCGACGTGCCGCTGATCCACGCCAACCTGATCGACACGTTCTGGTCGGTCTGGCTGCCCTCCGCTGCGACGGCGTTCAACGTGCTGCTGGTGAAGAACTTCTTCGAGGGCCTGCCGAAGGAGGTCTTCGAGGCGGCGCGGGTCGACGGGGCGAACGCCCTCGACGTGTTCTGGCGCATCGTGCTGCCGATGTCGAAACCGATCATTGGAGTGGTCTCGCTCCTCACCCTGGTCTCGGCATGGAAGGAGTTCCTCTGGCCGCTGCTGGTGTTGCCGTCAGCTGGCGTGCAGCCGCTGTCGGTGGTGCTGTACAAGGCGGCCAACACGGCCGAGACCGCGGTGCTGATCGCGGGGATGTTCATCTCCGTGATCATCCCCTTGCTGCTCTTCCTCGTGTTCCAGAAGCAGTTCCTGCGCAGTGCCGGCCAGGCCGGCGCGATCAAGGGCTGACGGGTGCTCCGCATCGCACCGGCGCCCGGGCCTGACCAGGCTCCGGCGTCGAAACCCGGCGTCGGCCTGCTGTCGACGCATTCATTCTCCTACGCCGTGGGGGTGGGCGAGGAGGTCATCGGCAGCCTCTGGCGGGCGCCCGTGGAGGTGCCCGGGGTGACGGATGCGCTGATCGTGCCCGGCACGAGTCTTTCGTACGCCGTGTTCCCGGCCTTCCGCGCCGGCGCGGCGGCGGGGGAGGGATTCGAGGCCACGGCGGTCGCCATCGACCTCGAGTTCGACGACGGAAGCTGGCTGAGCGGGCACCCCGTCGAGGACGAGGCAGGCTACGGTCCGTCGGCCGCGCAGCGCTTCGACTCGCGCAGTGTGACTCCGGACCAGTGGAATCGTCGTACCTTCCCGCTCGACGCGGTGGCGGGGCGGCGGGTGGCGGGTGTCTGGGTGGTCGCCGAGGCCGTCGGCGCCGCACCGTATTCGGTGCACGGCTGGATCAGCGACATCGCGATCGAGGCCGTTCGGCCACAGGCGGACCGACTCACCGACCTGGTCGACACCCGCCGCGGATCGCACTCCTCCGGTGAGGCCTCGCGCGGTAACACGGTTCCGGCCGTCGCCCGGCCGCACGGCTTCAATCTGGGCATCCCGGTGACGGATGCCGCGAGCTTCGAGTGGCAGTATCAATACCATGCCGGCAACGGGCCCGACAACCGCCCTGCTCTGCAGGCGCTGGCCGTGTCCCACACCCCGAGCCCGTGGATCGGCGACCGCGGGATGGTCCAGCTGATGCCTATGGCCGACGTCTCCCTCTCCGATGCAACGGGGCCGCGGCGTGGCCGCCCGTTCCGGCACGCGGACGAGACGGCCCGGGCACACTACTATGCAGTGGAGCTGGGTGACGGTGTCGCCGCCGAGATGACCGCGACCGATCACGTGGTGATCATGCGCTTCACCCTGCCCCGTGGGGGTGGAGTTCTGCTCGACCAGCCCGATGACCGCGGCTCCCTGGTCTTCGACGCTGCGGATCGGCTGGCCCCGGTCACCGGCTACACGGACTCGAAGACCGACCGTGTGCCCTCCAACTCCTCCCGGATGTACTTCGCGATCGCCTTCGATCAGCCGCTCGCGGCCGTGCGCCGAGCCGCGGTCGCCGAGCGTCCTCGGGTCTCGGCAATGCTCGAGTTCGAGTTCGAGTTCGAGTTCGAGAGCGCGAGAAACGAGGTAGTCGCGCGCATCGCCACCTCGTTCATCGGCGTCGATCAGGCTCTGGCGGCGCTCGGCCAGGAAGCGCCGGCCTCAGCCGGATTCGATGACCTGGTCGACGACGCCCGGGAGTGCTGGCAGGACCAGTTGTCGGTGCTCACCATCGACGGCGGCAGCGAGGCGCAGCGGATCGACTTCGTCTCGAGCCTGTATCGTCTGTTCCTCTACCCCAGTCATGCCGGTGAGAACATCGGAACGGCGCACGAGCCCCGGTGGGCGTATGCCGACGTGGCCGGCTCCGCGCCGAGAGCCCACGGCGAACGGCACACGGGCTGTGAGGTACGACCGGGCCGCTCGTTCGTGAACAACGGATTCTGGGACACCTATCGCACGGCGTGGCCGGCATACTTCCTCCTCGAACCGGATCGGGCATCCGTCATGCTGGACGGCTTCGTGGAACACTTCCGCGCGGCGGGCTGGATCGAGCGCTGGTCGGCACCGGGAGCCACCGACTGCATGGTCGGCACGAGCAGCGACATCGTGATCGCGGATGCCGTGGCGTCGGGAGTCGAGCTCGCCGATTGGGAGGCCGCCTACGACTCGGCGCTGCGCAATGCCACGACGGTGAGCGATCGCACTGAGGTGGGACGCGCAGCGAACCACCGTGCGGTGTTCTGCGGCTACGTCTCGACGGCGGTGCACGAGGGACTCTCCTGGTCGCTGGAGAGCGCACTGAACGACTTCGGCATCTCCCGACTGTCGGCAGCGCTGCTGGAGCGGCTGCCCGGCGGGCATGCTCGCCGCGTGGAGATCGCCGCGAACGAGAGGTACTTCGGCAACCGTGCGCGCAACTACCGGCGGCTGTTCCAGCCCGAGTCGGGATTCTTCGTGGGCCGGGATGACGACGGATCGGCGCGCGTCGAGGCGGGCGGGTACGACCCGGCTGTCTGGGGCGGTGACTACACGGAGACGAACGGGTGGGGGATGGCCTTCTCGGTGCCGCACGACGGCGCCGGACTCTCCGATCTGCATGGCGGTCGTGCGGGGCTCGAGGCGAAACTCGACGAATTCTTCGCCACTCCTGAGTCGGGAGCTGCCGCGATCGCCGGATCGTACGGCCGGGTGATCCACGAGATGACGGAGGCTCGTGATGTGCGGCTCGGCATGCTCGGTCTGTCCAACCAGCCCGCGCACCACATCCCGTTCCTGTACGCGTTCACGGATGCGCCGCACAAGACACAGGCGATCGTGCGCGAGTGCATACGACGGTTGTTCCTTGGCTCCGACATCGGGCAGGGCTATCCGGGCGACGAGGACAACGGCGAGATGTCGGCGTGGTACCTCTTCGCGAGCATCGGCCTGTACCCTCTGACGCCGGCTTCGGGCGAGTACCTGATCACCGCCCCCGCGGTGGAGCGCTCGGTCATCCGTCTTCCCGACGGACGGCAGACCTCGATCCTGGCTCGAGGCCTCAGCCCCTCGGCGACGTTCATCCGGAGCGTCACTGTCGACGGGCAGCCCTGGGAGAAGGCTTCGATTCCGGTCGCGCTGGTTCGCACGGGCGTGGAGATTGTCATCGACCTCGTCTCGACGCCGGTCTCGCGAGCCGTCGAGCCGCACGACGCGCCGTTCTCGCACAGCCTCTCCGCCAGTCTTCCCCCGCTTCTGCTCGACCGCACAGCCCGCGTCGAGGATTCGCCGTTCGACGACGACTCCAGCACCGGGGTGGTGCTGGAGCCAGGTGAGAGCATCGAGCACGAATTCCCCGTTCCCGCGGTGCTGGACCTCTACACCGTGACTCTCGGCGATCCGGTGAGCTGTGCATCCTGGGTGATCGAGGCCGCTGATGCCGACGGAGTGTGGCGGGTGGTCGACGAGAGGCTCGATCAGCGATTCCGCTGGCCGCAGCAGACCCGAGCCTTCGAGGCCGCCGCGGAGGGCGCGTTCGCGCGGGTGCGCCTGACGGTGGCGGGCAGTGAAGCTCTCGACCTGCGCCAGCTCGAGTTCCTCGGCTGAGAGTATTCCCTCAGCCGAGGAACTCGAGCTGGGCGACGTCACCCGGCCAGGATCACTGGGCGGTACATCGACGGGTCCTTCGTGGCGCCGATCCCTGATCCCCATTCCAGGTAGCCGGTGCGCCCCGTGCCATCGCTGTCGTTGACGATGAACGAGTAGTCGACGACGCTCGCCGCTTCGGGGAGGCCGATCACCGATTTCGGAAGCGTCACCGCGTAGGTGGTCGTGTGCGCCGTGTCGTCGCGGGTGATCGTGGCGGACGCCGTTCCGATCGTGCCGGTGACGCCCGCGAAACCGTAGACCACCGTATTGCCGCTCGTGAGCAAACCGGCACCGATCTCGAAGCGCTGCGCCGCGGTGGCTCCGGGCGCCGCGAATGCGAATTGCACGGAGTCCTTCGTCCAGATGTCGGCGGCCGTGGCGCTCGGGGTCTGTACGTCGTCGGTGACCACCGCGTGGACGACTACAGAGGTTCCCTGGTCGGCCACCCACATGCTCCCCGACAGGTCTTCGGGCGTGGCATTCCCGTCGCCAGCAAGGCTGAGCGCGCGGCCGTCCTCACGCAGGTCCGCGGACGGGGCATCGGGCGTGCCCTCGGCGAAGGCGGGGGCGAGAGCCGTCGTGCCGGTGATCGAGCGGGTGATGCCGTCGGCGAAGACGACCGTGACCGACTCGTCGAGATCGCTCCACTCCGGCAGGCCCGCCACGTCGATGGGGAACGAGAGGGCTTGGCCCGGTGGCACGGTGGTCGGCACGGTCGTGTCGAGCGCGGCTGTGCCGAGCTCCGCGCTCACCGCTGTGGCCGTCAGCGTGGTGTTCGTGCTCCGATTTGTCACCACCACATCGGCACCCAGACCGGCGATGTCGTCCTTGGGTACGATCGCCAGACTCACCTTGTTGTCGACGACAGACACGGTGTGCGAGAACTCGGCGACGGTGCTGCCGCCCGCCTGCGCCTGCACCACCACGCTTTGCGGGCCCGCTGCGGCCGCTGCCGGTATCTGAAGGGTCGCGGTCGTGACGGCGCCCGAGACGGATGGCACGAGGATGCTGCGCGATCCGTCGGGCGTCGCGAACCTGACAGTCGTCGGGACGGCGTGCTCGATGCCCGAGCAGTCGACGGAGACGGCCACGTCGATCGTTTCGCCGGCCGGGGCCGCTGCGGGGAACGCCGCCGTGTATTCGTCGCCGCTCGTGACACAAGACGTCGGAATCGGTGTTCCGGGCGTCTCTCCACCGGGGTTGACCCCAGGACTCGTGACCGCCGTGACCGGGCCGGCGAGATAGACCGCCTTCTCGCCGAGCGTGAGAGGGAGCACCCCGCCCACCGGAGTGACCGTCGTCGTCGCGCCCCACTGATCGGTGACCGTCACCGGACCGTCGGCGGCGACGTCGACGGTCACGGGAGTGGTCGCCCACAGCACGCGCTTCGTGCCGCCCGCCGGGTTCTCGAACACACCCGAATAGGCGCCCTCAGCGAGTGTCTCCATCCCCCTCGGCGCGAAGTGCGCCAGCTGGCGGGTGAGGGTGGCGTAGGTGACGAACACGGGTTTGGGTGCGGCCACCGTCAGTCCTTCGTTCATGTTGCGGAGCATCCCGTACCGGCACTCCTTGTCGCTGGAACTGACGCATGCGTCCACGAAGCCGTACCAGAACTCACGATCGAGACCGGTCTGCAGATTGAGCACCATGTCGCGCGCGAGATAGTCGGCCTGCTGTTGCTCGGTGACGCCCGCGCTCGATGTGTTGTATCCCGTTTCGGTGAGCCAGATCGGTGCATCCTGGCCATCGGAGTACTGCTTGATCAGCGCCTGGAGCTGAGTGAGCAACGGCGCCGTCACCCCTTCGGGGGCGAGATTGCGTGCGTACTTGTGCACGCTCACGGCGTCGAGGTACTGCAGGCCGCCGATCTCGAAGAACCGCTTCAGCCAGTCGAGGTCGATGCCGGCCAAAGCCGGTCCGGCCACTTTCGCGCCAGGAACCTGGTCGTGCACCGCTTCGGACACCGCTTTCAGGATCTCGAGGTAGCAGTCGGCCGTGAGGCCGCAGGCTCCGTCATTGAAGCCGGTGCTGTCGAACTCGTTGTACACCTCGTAGTCGGCCGCGGTTCCGAACTGGCCGGCCACGTAGCGCCCATAGTTCGCGAAGCCGGCGATACCGGCCGGGGTACTGGGGGTGTGTCCGCCGTCGTAGAACGGATTGCGATAGTCGAGGATGATCAGCGGTCGCATGCCCGCGGCGACGATCGCGTCGAACTTGTCCCGGAAGAACTGCGGCATCGTGTACTGCCCCTGCGTCGGTTCCACGCGGGCCCAGGAGACGTCGAAGCGCACGTAGGCCGGTCCGAGCTGGTCGATCGTACTCATCTGGTCTGCAGTGAGGAATGCGGCGGAGTATGACAGGCCGAAGCGGCTGTCGGAGCCCTGGGCGCTGTCGTCCTGTGCGGGCAGCACGGCGAAGGAGGTCGTGCGGGTCAGAGGCGTCGAGCCGTTGGTCGTGAGCTGCAGGCCGTAGTACCCCTCGGCGAAGGACGACAGATTCAACGTCGCTGTTCCGCCGCTGACCGCCAGAGTGCCCGATCCCGCCGCTGCCCCGGAGGCATCCGTGGCGGTCCAGGCGATCGCCGAACGATTGCTGGTCAACGCGATCGACCGGCTGGGCGCCGTGAACACGAGCGATGGCGTAGTGATTCCCAGAGTGGGCGTGGATGGTGGCGGTGACGTGCTGAAGGCCTCGAAGCCGGGGTTCGACAGCAAGTTCGTCGTGGACCCGGGCGCGGTGATGCTGAGATCGTCGAGCCAGACGGTGCCTACGTTCTGCAGGAGGAAGCGGTAGTCGAGCGTCGACTGCGAGGAGGTGGTGGTGTAGGTCCACGTCACTGGGGTCCAATCGTACGTGCCCGACGGGAACGAGCGTCGGGTCGCCCAGTCGGGGCTGAGCACGACCTGAGCCGTCGAGGCTGAGGCCACGGCGGCACCCCTGACCCAGACGGCGAAGACATACGCAGTCGAAGGCTGCACGGGGATCGATTGAACGATGCCGCCGTAGGCGTTGTTTGCTTGCGGGGTGGTGCTCACGATCTTCGCGGCCGTGGAACCAGAGTGATGGATGCTCGCATCGGCGGTGACGGTGACGTCCGTGCCGCCCGTGGCGAACTGCGACCACGAGGTGAGGGTGTTCGATTGGTCGACGCCCGCGGACACCGCGGTCGCCCCGGCCAGCGTCAGAAGTGCCGCCGCGATGAGCGCGGCGAGGACCATGCTCGCTCGTGACCTGACACACGCGAGAGTTGTGGGGAAGCGATGGTTGGCCTGGTGCATGAGTCCTCCTCGACTCTTTATCCGTAGTCTGGATTAAACAGTTCCCCAGCGAGTGTGTCAAGGGGCGGCGAAGCCGCGAGAGCCGAGTGGTTGCCCCGACGTCCCGGCGCGATATCGTCGAACCGTGATCATCCGGGCCGGGGCATCCGACGAGCGCGACGCCTGCGTCGCCGTCTGGCTCGAGGCACTCCGCGCGCGCGACGAGCAGGACCAAGGGCCCGAGGTCGCCGCGCGAGCCCACGCGAAGTTCGATCGGCCCCTCCTGCGGTTCGCGGTGGCGGTCGCGCGGGCTCGCGACGAACCGTCGGCGTTCGCCCTCACCGTGGACGCCGGCATCCGCTCCGGGGAACGCATCGCGATGCTCGAGCTGCTCGCCGTCGCTCCGAGCGACGCCGGGCGCGGTGTGGGGCGCGCCCTCATCGTCGACGCCATCGACGCGGCGGCCCGACTGGGCTGCTCCACCGTCGAACTGCAGGGTCGAGCCGGCAACAGCAGGTCGGAGAAGCTCTACTCCTCGCTCGGGTTGACCCCGCAGGGAGAACCCGCACCGCACCCACCCGGCGGGCCGCCGATGGTCGCCTACGCGCGGCCTCTGTCCGCGATCTCCGCGTATCCCGCGGTTCTCAGGCGGCCGGTGGCGCGAAGATCTCCGGATGCCGCGCCAGCTCGAGCCGGGTGCGCCGGATGTGGCTCAGCAGCAGGCGCTCGGCGTCGTCGCCGTCGCGCCGCCGGATCGCGTCGACGAGCAGATGGTGCTCCATGTGCGTCACCGCCGAGCCGCCGATGCCCACCAGCCGGCTGAAGGCCCGCCGGTAGTGCTGCGTGGTGTTCCAGAGCTTCGCGATCATGCCCGAGACCAGGGTCGAATCCGCGGTGCTGTAGCTCAGCAGGTGGAACTGGCGGTCGAGACGGATGAACGTCTCCACATCGTTGTTGAGTTCCATCGACGTGGCCAGGGAGTCGAGCTCGGCCACGATCTCGTCGGTCATGCCCGGCAGGCTCATGCGCAAAAGCAGCGGCTCGAGCCGCTCGCGCACCTGGTAGACCTCCGAGCACTCCTGCTGGCTGAGGCTCGCCACCCACGCGCCCGAGTTGGAGACGAGCGTGACCAGTCCGTCGGCCTGGAGCACCCGCAGGGCCTCGCGCACCGGGATGCGGCTCGTGCCGTACTCCTCCGCCACGATCTCCTGGCGGATGCGCTGTCCGGGCGCGAGATCGCCGTGCAGGATCGACTCGCGCAGGGTCGCGGCGATGCGGTGGCTCGCCACGGCATCCTTCGGTGTGCTCGCGCTGGGCATCGTCCTCCCCGATCTGGTCTCAGCCGACGGTACTCCCATCAGCCCGCTGAGCCCGCCACCAACAGCGCGATGTTCGCGGGCCCGGCGGTGAGTGCGCCGCTCTCGATGCGCCGCGCGAGTGCGGTCACGAGCTGGTTGTTCGGTGCCGTTCCGCCCAGACGGGCCTGCGCGGCGGCGACCAGGCCGTTGAGCTCGTCGACCTCCGAGCGCCGGTGCTTGCGCCAGTCCTGCAGCACGGTGGTCATCGTGTCGGCGAGCGTGTAGCGGTCGAGCACGATCTCGAGCAGCTCTTCGGCGAAACGGTCGGGCGAGACCTCCGCGTCGGCCCGCATGCCGAAGATCGGGATGGTGCGGTTGCCGAGCGCGACCGCCGTGCGCACCGCTTCCTTGCCGGTCTCCACCATGAACGCGCGCATGCCCGGCACTTTCTCGGCCTCGGCGAGGGGGAGGTCGAGGATGGCCGAGGGCACCAGCTCGGCGGCGTTGACGACGAGCTTCATCCACTTCGACGAGCGGATGTCGGCCGAGATCTCCACCGTGCCCGCGTGCCCGAGCACCTCGGCCACCTCCGGCTCGCGGCCCTCGGTCGACGGATGGAAGCTGCCGATCGCGAACCAGGCCGGGGCCTGCTGGTTCACCACGCCCGGCTCGAACATGTTCGCGGCCACCTCGATCACCGCGCCGAGGGTGCGCTCCGCGCCCAGCACCTCGGCCATGGCGTCGAGGGTCATCCCGTTCTGCAACCCGATCGCGAGGCCGGTGGGCTTGAGGAGCGGCTTGATCAGCTCGCATGCCCACCGCGTGTCGTAGGCCTTGACCACGACGAACACGAGATCGAACGGCTCGCGCAGCTCGGCCACCTCGCAGAGGTGCAGCACCCTGACGGGGGTGACGACGGTTCCCTCCGGCGTGTGGACGGTGACCCCGCTGCGGCGCATCGCCTCGACGTGCGCCGGCCACTGCTCGATGAAGGTCACGTCCAGGCCTGCCCGGGTGAGATCGGCGCCGATCGCCGCTCCGTTGGCGCCGGTGCCCAGAACCGCGATCCGGGGGCCGTCGCGCGAGCCCGCATCCTCGGCGCCGGTCATGAGGCGGCCGCCGGGATCGGGGTCGGCTGGAAGGCCAGCAGTCGCCAGCTCTCGCCCTGCCGCACCCAGACCGAGATGGTGCTGCCGTTCAGCTCGACGGGGTTGCCGGCGATGCGCACGCTCGCCGTCATGGTGCCCACCACCACGGCGGTGTCGCCGCTCAGCAGGATGTCGGCGATCGGGTGGTCGATGCGCGAGTAGTCGAGCACGCCGGCGCGCAGCTTCTCGAGCAGGCTCGACCTGGTCTCGCGGGCGGCGCTGGAGTGGCCGTAGCCCAGGCGGTCGTGCAGCAGAGGCGCGAGGGCGTCGGCGTCTCCGGCCAGCATCGCCTCGAACCTCAGGTTCTCGAGGGCGGTGACGGCGGCGGCGTCCTGCGCGGCGCTGTCATGCACGGCGCTGTCGTGGGCCGGCGTGTCGCGGGTCGCGGGGTCGTGGGTCACGGGGTCTCCTCATTCTCCGGGACGGGCCGGATGCCAGAGCAGCACCTCGGCGTCCTTCTCGTAGGCCTTGCCGCCGGGGTAGCTCACCAGCTCGAGCTGCATGCCCCAGGGGCTCAGGAAGTACACCCAGCGCTGGCCCTCCGAGGCCCGCGACGAGCGGGTCGGCTCGCCGAGAACCCGGATGCCGCGGCTCGTCAGGTAGGCGATCGCGGCGTCCAGGTCGTCGACGTAGAACGCGAGGTGATGGCCGCCGATGTCGCTGTTGCGTGGCTGCTCGCGCTGCCCGTCCTGCGGCAGGTACTCGAAGATCTCGAAGTTGGGGCCGAAGCGGCAGCGGTAGAAGCGCAGCTCGCGCACGACGCTCGCGCGATCGACGTTGAGGTGCACCGCCATCCAGTCGTCGTCATGAGCCATCGGGCCGAGGGAGTACACGTAGTCGCAGCCGATCACGTCGATGAAGAAGGCGTGCGCCTCGTCGAGGTCCGGCACGGTGAAACCGATGTGGTCGGTGCCGCGCAGCCCGGGGATCCCACTCGTCATGGCATGACTCCGATCGTCGTTGATGTATCCAATATGACGCGATTGCGGGAATATGTCTACGTTCGAAAGGGAAAAATGCTTGCAATGGATCCATTCGACAATTACTGTGCTCAATAGCCGGTTGCCGCGCGCCCTCGTCGCGAACGCCGCAGCTCACACTGTCAAAGGAGAAGTGGATGCCCCGCGAGAAGCGATTGCAGCCGGGATCGAGTTGGGTCGAACTGACCACGACGGCGTCCGACTGGAAGGCCGCAGACCCCGGCCTGCTGGCCACCATGCTCGGTCAGCTCCACCTGATCCGGGCGTTCGAGGAGACAGTGCTCGAGCTGGCGGGCGAGGGCCTCGTGCACGGACCCGCGCACTCGAGCATCGGTCAGGAGGGCGGCGCGGTCGGCTCGATCGTCGGCCTGCGTTCGAGCGACGGGGTGAACGGATCGCACCGCGGCCACCACCAGTTCCTCGCCAAGGCGCTCACCCACGTGGCTCCGGGCGGGCTTCGGCTCGGATCGCTCGTGACGCCCGAGGTGCAGACGGTGCTGCAGCGCACGCTCGCCGAGATCCTCGGCCTCGCCCAGGGCTACTGCCGCGGTCGCGGCGGCTCGATGCACCTGCAGTGGTTCGAAGCCGGCGCGCTCGGCACCAACGCGATCGTCGGCGGCGGGGTTCCGCTCGGAGCGGGGAACGCCTGGGCTCAACGGCACGCCGGCACCACCGACCTCACGGTCAGCTACTTCGGCGACGGCGCCACCAACATCGGCTCGGTGCTCGAGACCCTGAACCTCGCCGCGGCCTGGAAGCTCCCGTTCTGCTTCTTCATCGAGAACAACCTCTACGCGGTGTCGACCCGGGTGGAGGAGGTCACCGCCGAGCCGCGGCTGTCGGCCCGCGCCCTGGGGTTCAACATCCCGGCCTGGCGGGTGGACGGAATGGATCCACTGGCCGTGCATCTCGCGATGCAGAAGGCCGTGGAGCGGATGCGCGCGGGCGAGGGCCCCACGGTCATCGAGGCCGAGGTCTATCGCTTCTTCCACCAGAACGGTGCCTACCCGGGCAGTGCCTTCGGCTACCGCAGCAAGGACGAGGAGGCGGCCTGGCGCGATCGTGATCCGGTCACCCGGGTCGGGCGGGAGATGAAGGCGCTCGGCCTGATCGACGACGACGGCATCGCCGCGGTGCGCCGGCAGGCTCAGGACGCCATGGCGGCGGCGGTCGCCGAACTGCTCGACGCCGACCCCGACGGCAAGCCGGGCACCCGGCGCATCCGGCCCGAGCTGTGGCCCGACCCGGGCTTCAGCGACGTCGGTGTGCGCGGAGATCTCTCCGAGATCGCCGAGGCGCGCACGGCCGAGGAGGCCGACTTCACCGGCCCGATGTCGCCGCGCAAGTTCATCGACGCGGTCGCCGCGGTGATGGACCGGCGGATGGGCTCCGACGACCGTGTGATCGTGCTCGGCGAAGACGTCCACCGTCTGAAGGGCGGCACGAACGGCGCCACCAAGGGGCTGTCCGAGAAGTATCCCGATCGTGTGCTCGGCACCCCGATCAGCGAGAACGCCTTCGCGGGCCTCGGCGGGGGCATGGCGCTCGACGGTCGTTTCCGCCCGGTGGTCGAGTTCATGTACCCCGACTTCCTCTGGGTCGCCGCCGACCAGGTGTTCAACCAGATCGGCAAGGCGCGGCACATGTTCGGCGGCGAGAATCCGGTGCCGCTCGTGCTGCGCACGAAGGTCGCGATGGGCTCCGGCTACGGATCGCAGCATCTGATGGACCCGGCGGGCATCTTCTCCACCGCACCCGGATGGCGCATCGTCGCCGCCTCCACACCGTTCGACTACGTCGGGCTGATGAACGCGGCCCTCGCGATCGACGACCCCGTTCTCGTGATCGAGCACGTCGACCTCTACGCCTCGACGGGGTTGATGCCCGACGACGACCTCGACTACCAGATCCCCTTCGGCACGGCCGCGGTGCGCCGAACCGGCAGCGAGGTGACCGTTCTCAGCTACCTCTCGATGGTGGGTCACTCCGCCGAGGCGATCGAGGCCACCGGCGTCGACGCCGAGCTGATCGACCTGCGCTTCCTGGACCGGGCCTCGATCGACTGGGACACCATCGAGACGAGCGTGAAGAAGACGAACTGCGTGCTCATCGTGGAGCAGGGCGCTCTGGGCACCTCCTACGGCGGGTGGCTCTCCGACGAGATCCAGCGCCGGTTCTTCGACTACCTCGACCAGCCCGTGCAGCGCGTGACCGGAGGTGAGGCCTCGCCGAGCATCTCGAAGGTGCTCGAGCGCGCGGCCATCGCGAAGACCGAAGAAGTGGTCACGGCGCTCGAGACGCTGCGGGCCGCCTTCGGCGGGGGGAACTGACCATGGCGACCATCATCCGCATGCCCGGTGTGCTCGCGGGTTCCCAGGAGGCCGTGCTGGCCGGCTGGCTCGTCGCCGTCGGCGACACGATCGCGGTCGGCGACCCGATCGCCGAGATCGAGACCGAGAAGGCGACCGTCGAATACGCGGCGGAGACCGCGGGGGTGCTCGGCCGCACCCTGGTCGGCCCCGGCGACTCGACCGAGGTCGGCGACCCGATCGCGGTTCTGCGCGCCGACGGCGAGGGCGACGCCGAGATCGATGCCGTGCTGGCGGGAGCTCCCGGCCCGGACTCCGGCGTCGGCCCCGACCCGGAACCGGGCCCCGGTGCCGGCATCGACTCCGACGCGAGCCCGACGCCGACGACGACGTCCTCGAACACCGCTGTCGTCGCTCGCGACCCCGAGTCGGCGACCCCGGTCGTCGAGGCCTCGAGTGTCGCCGGTGCCGCAGAGGCGGCCGCCGGCGCGGTGACCGCTGACTCTCCGGGCAGGAGCGGATCCCGCCCGCCGTCGAGCGGGGGGCGGCTCTTCGCCAGCCCGATCGCCCGGCGGATCGCGCGGGAACGGAACATCGACATCGCCGCCGTCGTCGGCACCGGCCCCGGCGGCCGGATCAGCCGGCGCGACGTCGAGCTCGTCGCGTCACGTCCGGCCGAGCCCGCACCGAGGCCGGCTGCGGAGGCGGCGCCGCCAGCGGCATCCCCCTCCGCCGCCCCACGGGCGACGGGTCCGGTCGTTCCGACCGACGACTGGGACGAGATCCCGCACACCGGCATGCGCAAGGCCATCGCCCGGCGCCTGACCGAGAGCAAGTCGACCGTTCCGCACTTCTACCTCACGACCGAGTGCGTGGTCGACGAGCTGCTGGCCCTGCGGGCGCGCATCAACGAGACCTCGCCGGTGCGCGTCTCGGTGAACGACCTGGTCGTCAAGGCCGTCGCGGCCGCCTTCGCCGACGTGCCCGAGGCCAACGTCACCTGGACCGACACCGCCATGCGGCGGCATCGCCGGGTGGACATCGCGATCGCGGTCGCGACCGACGGCGGACTGCTCACCCCGGTGCTGCGCGATGCCGGGTCGAAGAGTCTCACGGCCGTGAGCACGGGCATCGCCGAGCTGGTGGCCAAGGCGCGCGACCGCAAGCTCCGTCAGGACGAGCTGGAGGGCGGGAGCTTCTCGGTGACCAACCTCGGCATGTACGGCACGCTCGAGTTCTCGGCCATCCTGAACCCGCCGCAATCGGGCATCCTCGCGGTGGGCGCCGCGACGAAGCGGGCCGTGGTCGACGAGCACGGCGAGCTCGCGGTCGCCACCGTGATGCGCTGCACCCTGTCCGTCGACCACCGTGCGGTCGACGGAGCCCTCGCCGCGCAGTGGCTCGCCGCCTTCACCACCCGGATCGAGAATCCCCTCAGCGTGCTGATCTGACGACCGCGGCCGTGACCCGCGCCGTTCCGCACCGCCCTCACCCTCAGGAGCACTTCGCATGACCACTTCTTCCCTCGCCGGCGCCGTCGACTCGCTCGCGCTGAGCGTGCCCACCGGACTGTGGATCGGGGGCCGGTCGCGATCGGCCTCCGACGGCAGCGCGTTCGCCGTGCTCGACCCGGCGACCGGCGAAGAACTCGCCCAGGTCTCGTCGGCCTCCGTCGACGACGCGTTGGCCGCCGTCGACGCGGCATCCGGAGCCGCGGCCGCCTGGGCGGCGGTGGCTCCGCGGCAGAAGGCCGAGATCCTGCGCCGGGCCTTCGAGCTGATGATCGAGCGACAGGAGGACCTCGCCCGACTGATCACGATGGAGAACGGCAAGGCGCTCGCCGATTCGCGCTCCGAGGTGGCGTACGCCGCGGAGTTCTTCCGCTGGTACTCGGAGGAGGCCGTGCGCATCCAGGGCACCCTCGAGACCGCGCCCTCGGGCGCCAACCGCATCCTCGTGCTGCATCAACCCGTCGGCGTCGCCCTGCTCATCACGCCCTGGAACTTTCCGGCGGCGATGGCGACCCGCAAGATCGGGCCCGCGCTCGCCGCAGGGTGCACCATGGTGCTGAAGCCCGCCTCGGAGACTCCTCTGACGGCCCTCGCGCTGGTCGCCCTGCTGGAGGAGGCCGGAGTGCCCGCCGGTGTCGTCAACGTCATCCCGTCGAAACGCTCGGGAGCGCTCTCGAGGGCGCTGCTCGCGGACGAGCGGGTGCGCAAGATCTCGTTCACCGGGTCGACCGAGGTCGGCCGGGTGCTGCTGGAGCTCTCGGCGAAGACGGTGGTGAACGCATCCATGGAGCTCGGTGGCAACGCCCCGTTCCTCGTGCTCGCGAGCGCCGACCTCGACGCGGCCGTGGCCGGCGCCATGGTGGCGAAACTGCGCAACGGCGGGGAAGCCTGCACGGCGGCCAACCGCTTCTTCGTGCACCGCTCGATCGCCGAGGAGTTCTCGAAGCGCCTCGCCGACGCCATGCGCGCCCTGGTGGTCGGGCCGGGGCTGGATGCGCGCACGAACATCGGCCCGCTGGTCAACGACGAGACCCGGGCTAAGGTCGCCTCGCTCGTCGACGGGGCCGTGGGGGAGGGCGCGCGGGTGCTGGTCGGCGGTCACGCGGTCGCCGGAGCCGGCTCGTTCTACGAGCCGACGGTGCTGACCGACGTGGCCCCGGGGTCGGCGATCCTGCAGGAGGAGATCTTCGGTCCGGTGGCGCCCATCGTGGTGTTCGACGACGTCGCCGAGGCCATCCGCTTGGCGAACGCGACGGAGTACGGTCTCGTGTCGTACGTCTACTCCGCAGACCTGGCCGAGGGCCTGCGGGTCTCCGAGGCCCTGGAGTCCGGCATGGTCGGCCTCAACCGGGCGGTGGTCTCCGACCCGGCCGCGCCGTTCGGCGGCGTCAAGCAGTCGGGGCTCGGCCGCGAGGGCGGCCACGAGGGAGTGCTCGACTACCTGGAGAGCAAGTACATCGCGGTGTCGTGGTGACGCCGGGCCGCCGGGTGCCGGGTCAGGACAGCTTGTCCATCGCCTGCAGGATGTCGACGGCCGAGTTGAGCTGATCGGCGGGCCCCGGCTTCGGAACCCCCGAGGTCGGCAGGTTCTCGCTCACGTCGCGCCGCCCGACGACGAACCACAGCCCCCTGGCCGGCACCGAGCCGTTGTTGACGTACATGTGCGGGCGCACCGAATCGAAGTTGAGGGAGTCGCCGGCCTGGATGACGAAGGTGTCGAAGTCGACGTGCACCGTCAGCTCGCCCGAGAGCAGGTAGGCGTACTCCGTGCCGGTATGCCGCATCATCTTGCCCTCGATCGAGCTCGAGGCCCCGGGCTCGTAGGTCACCAGCAGCGGATCGACCGGGCCGCCCGTGCCGGTGGCGAGCCGTTCCCAGCGCACACCGTTCTGCATCTCCAGAACCGGGTTGTCGGCGCCGTGCTGCACGGTGGTGCGGGTCGCCGCCTGCGGCCCGTCCGACGCGCTCGCGAGGCGGGGCGCCGCCCGGGGTGGCACGGCGCCGCCCGGGGTGGCGTCGCCGACGAGATCGTCGAAGGAGACGCCGAGGAAGTTGACCAGGGCATAGAGCGTCGAGACCGACGGACGCGTCTTGCCGGTCTCGACCTGCGAGATCAGGCTCGCCGACACGCCGATGGCCGCGGCCACCGTGCGCAGGCTCAGGCCTTTCGCCACGCGCGCCGTCCGCAATCTGGGTCCGATGTCGTCTTCGATGGCTCGACTCCCTGTCCGGTAGCACTGTACAAGCGTGATTGTGCAGTTGAGGTTTACGGCGGGTCCGTGTGAACGACCGTGGCGATAGTGTATGGCACGCCGTCCCAGGATCCGCCTATCCCGGCTGATTCGGCCACTTCGGGCCGCCGGTCCCGGGGCTCGCCATTGGTGTAAGAATGAACATCTTGACAAGTGTGACTGCACATGTTGAGATGAACACGCCTCAACGCGGGGATATCAGACCCCTGCTTTGTAAGCGTTGGTGAACGGATGCCGGCGAGGCAAGTGACCTGAACGGTGATGTTCAGTGAAAGGGCTCCCATGAGTACAGCAACCCGAGGAACCATGTCCGTCGACTGGGAGCAGAGAGTCGATTTCGATCGGCTGCGGAGCGAGCGCCTCGCGCGGCTGAAGGTGCAGCTCGAGCGGAGCGAACTCGGCGCCGTCCTGGCCTTCGATTTCGCCAACATCCGCTACATGACCTCGACCCACATCGGCACCTGGGCCATGGACAAGCTCATCCGCTTCAGCCTGCTCACCCGCAAGACCGATCCGATCATGTGGGACTTCGGCTCGGCGGCCAAGCACCACTCCCTCTTCAACCCCTGGCTCGACACCACCACGGCCGAAGCGGATGCCGACCCCCACGCCCCGCACCACGGCGCCGTCCGGCCGCGCCTCGAGCCGGGGTCGCGGGCCGGGATCTCCACCCTGCGCGGGGCGTTCAGCCCGCAGTCGGAGATCGCCGACAAGGTCGCCGCCAAGATCAAGCGCGAGCTCGAGAAGTTCGGGGTGGCCCACGAGCCCCTCGGCGTCGACGTGATCGAGCTCCCCATCCTGTTCGCCCTCCAGCGCGCGGGCATCACCGTGGTCGACGGGCAGCAGGTCTTCCTCGAGGCCCGCCGCATCAAGACGGGCGACGAGATCACGCTGCTCACGACCGCCGCATCGATGGTCGACGCCGCCTACGAGGACCTCTACGAGTTCCTGAAGCCCGGGGTGCGCGAGAACGAGTGCGTCGGCCTGGTGTCGAAGAAGCTCTACGATCTCGGCTCGGAATACGTCGAGGGCGTCAACGCCATCTCGGGCGAGCGCTGCTCACCGCATCCGCACGTCTTCTCCGACCGGCTGATCCGCCCGGGCGACCCGGCGTTCTTCGACATCCTGCACAGCTTCAACGGCTACCGCACCTGCTACTACCGCACTTTCGCGGTCGGCTCGGCGAGCCGGGCGCAGAACGACGCCTACATCCGGGCCCGGGAGTACATGGACCGCGCAATCGCCCTGGTGCGCCCCGGCGCCACGACGGCCGACATCGTCGCCGTCTGGCCGACAGCCCAGGAGTTCGGGTTCCCCGACGAGGAGGCCGCGTTCGCCCTGCAGTACGGGCACGGCGTCGGCCTGTCGATCTGGGAGAAGCCGATCTTCTCGCGCCTGGTCTCGCTCGAGAACCCCGAGGTGATCGAGGAGGGCATGGTGTTCGCCCTCGAGACCTACTGGCCCTCGGCCGACGGCATCGGCGCCGCGCGCATCGAGGAGGAGGTGGTCGTGACGGCCACCGGATGCCAGGTGATCACGAAGTTCCCCGCCGAAGCGCTCATGGTGGCCGGCCAGCGCTACTACACGGTGGAGGGGCCGCTCTCGACCCTGCGCGACTCGCAGTCGAACCTCAACACCGCTGCGGGTCGCGGAGAGCCGGGCGCCTGAGATGGCGGCGGAACAGGCCGCGATCGGGTTCGTCGGCCTCGGCACGATGGGCGAGGCCATGGCCGGCGTGCTCGTCGACGCCGGCCATCGCGTGGTGGTGTGGAACCGCTCGCCGGATGCCGTCACGCGGCTGGCGCAGAAGGGTGCGATCCCCGCGAAGACCCTCGCCGACGTGCTCGACACGACGCTCGTGTTCTCGATGCTCGCGGCCGAGCAGGCGGTGGAGGACGTCTTCACGCGTGAGGTGCTCGCCGCGGCACCCCACGGCACGCTGCACGTGAACATGGCGACCGTGAGCGCGGATGCCGGCACGAGCCTCGCACAGGCGCATGCCGACGCCGGCGTCGGCTACGTGGCAGCGCCCGTCCTCGGGCGCTCGACGGTGGCGGCAGCCGGAGCATTGTCGATCCTGGTGGCGGGGGAAGCGGCATCCGTCGACCGGGCCATGCCCTACTTCGAACAGCTGGGCCGCCGCATCTGGGACTTCGGGTCGACGCCGAGCGATGCCAACGTCGTGAAGATCGGCATGAACTACCTGATCATCCACGCGCTGCAGGCGATGTCGGAATCGGTGGCCATCCTCGAGTCCCGTGGCATCGACACCGGCCGCTTCGTCGAGCTCGCGTCGGACAGCCTCTTTCCGGGCCCGGTCTACTCGGGCTACGGCGCCGAGATCTCGGAGCGGCGTTACCTGCCCGCCGGCTTCACCACCGAGTTGGGATTCAAAGACCTGCGGCTTGCGATCGACGCGGCCGCCGAGTCGGGCGCGGCGCTCCCCACCGCCGGTGTGCTGCGCGAAGTGTTCGGCGCAGCCCTGGCCGAGGGCCTCGCGCAATCGGACTGGGCCTCGATCGCCGAGGTCACCCGCTCACGCTCCACTTACTAGAAAACCTGAACCCGCCCGCGCCGTTCCGGCCGGGCGCCGGACGACGACGAGGAAGTTGACTCCCATGAAGGCTCTGCAGTTCACCAGCCAGGACGAGCCCGAGGTGCTCGAGTTGCCCGTCCCGCAGATCGCCGACGACGAGGTGCTCGTCGCCGCGCGTCGCGTGGGCGTGTGCCACAGCGACATCGACCTGCTCGAGGGGCGCTACATCATCCCCTTCCGCTACCCGATCATCCCCGGCCACGAGTGGTCGGGCCAGGTGGCGGCGGTCGGTTCGAAGGTCTCGGGCTTCACCGTCGGCGACACCGTCGTGGGGGAATGCGTGATCGGCGAGGACCACTTCGGGTTCTCGATCTCGGGCGCCGGCGCCGACTACTTCGTCACCAAGCCGGCCTGGCTGCACAAGGTGCCCGCCGGTCTGTCGTTCGCCGATGCTGCGCTGGTCGAGCCGTTCAGCGTCGCCTACTCGGCGCTCATGAAGGTCGGGAACGCCAACGCGAGCGACACGCTCGTCGTGCTCGGCGCCGGCCCGATCGGCCTCGCGGTCACGGCCGGCGCCGCGGCGCTCGGCGCGGTGACCGTCGTGGTCGAGCCCTCCGAGGACCGCCGTGCCGCCGCCACGAAGCTCGGCGCGGCACACACGGTGCACCCGGATGACGCGGCCGACCTCCTCGCCTCGCTCACCGACGGTCGCGGGGCCGACGTGGTGATCGAGTGCAGCGGACGGCCGGAGGTCATGGCGCTCGCCCTCGAGTACGCGGGCCACCGGGGTCGGGTCTGCTACGTCGGCATCGATGTCGGCCGCTCGGCTCCCGCGAAGCTCGGGCTCATCCAGTCGAAGGAGCTCGCCATCACCGGCGTCATCGGCTCGGAGGGTCTGTGGCCCGCGACGCTGCGTTTCCTCGCCAACACGAAGATCGACCTCAGCCCGCTGATCACCCACGTCTTCCCTGCGGAGCAGGCCCTGGCGGCGCTCGATTCCGCTCACCACCCGCAGACCACGATCAAGGCGCACATCGAGTTCGACGCGCCGCTGCTCGGCTGACGCCGCCGCCCGCTCGACCCCCAAGAGAGAGACGCCATGACTGTTCAGGATGCGACGCCCCCCACGACGGCCGTGCCGGCCACGATGTCGGCCGCCGTCTTCCACGGCGCGAAGGACATCCGCGTCGAGACGGTGCCGACGCCGACGGCGAAGCCCGGCGAGGCGGTGATCCGCGTGCTGCGTTCGGGCATGTGCGGCACCGACGCCTCCGAGTGGGTCGCCGGACCGAAGATCTTCCCCATCGCCAAGGAGCATCGGGTCACCCATCACCTCGGCCCGATGATCCCCGGGCACGAGTTCGTGGGGGAGATCGTGGCGGTGCCCCAGGGGTCGGCCTTCGGGCTCGGCGACGTCGTGGCATCCGGAGCCGGGGTGTGGTGCGGCGAGTGCGACCGCTGCCGCGAGGGGCGCACCAACATGTGCGACCTCTACTACACGCTCGGTCTCAGCCTCGACGGCGGCATGGCCGAGTACGTCTCGTCGCCGGTGAAGAACCTCACCCGGGTGCCGGACGGGCTCTCGATCGACGCGGCGGGCCTCGCGCAGCCGCTGGCGGTCGGCATCCATGCGGCCCGCCGCTCGGGCGCGGTCGACGGAGACGGAGTGCTCGTCATCGGCGGTGGCGCGATCGCCTCGTTCGTTCTGGCCGGGCTCAAGCATCTGGTCGACGTGCGGGTGACGGTGGTCGAGTTCCCCGGGCCGAAGCAGGAGCGCGCCCTGCGGCTCGGCGCTTCGGCCGTCGTGAGCCCGGGCGACGAGCTCGCCGAACTCGTGCTCGAGTCGTTCGGCGGGGTCAAGCCCGATGTCGTCATCGAGGCGAGCGGAGCCCCGGGTCAGCTGGCCAACGCCCTCTCCTTGGTGCGTGACGGCGGGCGGGTGCTCGCGGTGGGGCTGCCGAAGGTGCCGCCGGCGATCGACGTGCACTCACTCGTGTTCCGCGAGGTCACGCTCGACTCGAGCCTCGCCCACGTCTGCGACACCGACCTGGGCGCGGCTCTCGACATCCTGGCCGAGGGCGTGCTGGGCGCGGAACTCGTGGAGCAGGTCGTGGGCCTCGCCGAACTCGGCGCCCAGCTCGACCGCCTCGTCGCGGGCCAGGTCGACGGCAAGATCCTGGTCGACCCCTCCCGCTGACGCTCGCGCGCCGACCTTCAGAAGCCGGCCCCTGACTCCGACCCGGCACCGCCGGGCGGCCTCAGCCCCGGGACTCGAGGGCGCCTGCAGCGGCCGCCGCGGCGGCCTGCTGGCGCAGGACGAACTTCTGCACCTTTCCCGAGACCGTGCGGGGGAAGGCGTCGACCTTCCAGAGCAGCTCGGGGTACTTCTGTCGCGCGATCGACCGGCGGTCGAGGTGGGCGGTCAGGTCGGCCAGGCGGAGTTCGGCTCCGGGCTCCAGCACCACGACCGCGCACGCCCGCTCGCCCATCAGCGGATCGGGCACGCCGATCATGGCCACGTCGGAGATGGCCGGGTGCGTCAGCAGCAGATCCTCGACCTCCTTCGCGCTGATGTTCTCGCCGCCGCGCACGATGAGGTCCTTGCGGCGCCCCGTGATCGTGATGAGGCCGTCGGGTGTGATGCTCGCCAGGTCGCCGGTGCGGAACCATCCGTCGTCGGTGAAGGCCGGCTCGTCGTCGCGAGGGTCGAGGTAGCCCACGAACAGCTCGGGGCCGCGCACTTCGAGCTCGCCGTCGTCGGCCAGGCGGGCGCCGGCCTCACCGATGAGGTGACCCTCCGAGGTGAGCCGGTCCGGCCCGGTGTCGTCGGGGCGCACGATGCACAGCGTCGGCATCTCGGTCGAACCGTAGGTGCGCGAGACCCGCAGGCCCATCGCGCGTTCGGCCTCGGCGACGAGCGAGGGCGGGATGTCGGCGCCGCCGCAGACGAAGGAGCGCAGCGACGACGGGGTGCCCCGGCGCGCGTAGCTGTCGGCGAGACCGCGAAGGAACGGCGTCGCCGCCACGGTGAAGGCGCAGCCGTCGCGCTCGATCAGGCCGGCGGCGACATCGGGATCCCAGCGGTCGAGCAGGGAGACGCTGCCATGCGTGAGCAGCGGCGTCAGAACGCCGTAGAGCAGGCCCGTCACGTGGGCGAGCGGCGACGGCATGAAGACCGCTTCGCCGTCGAGGCCGAAGACCTCGCCGATCGATGCGGCTTCGTAGAGCAGCGTGCGGTGCGAGTGCAGCACGCCCTTCGGGGTGCCCGTGGTGCCCGAGGTGAACATCAGCAGGGCGACATCCGTGGGCTCGGCGGCGGTGATCGCCGGCTCCGCCGGACGGGTTGCCGGCGGGGCGGGGAGGATCGCATCGATGTCGAGAACGGCGGCGTCGAGCCCGGTGGCGGCGACGGCGCTCCGGGCCTGGGCGACGAAGTCGACGCCGCGCGCACTCGAGGCCACGACGACCGCCGCCGGCGTGGCGCTGCCGAAGATGGCCTCGAGCTCACTGCCCCGGTAGATCGTGGTGATGGGGTTCACCACCGCACCCATCGCCCAGGCGCCGTGCATCGCGGCGATGGTGCGCCAGGTGTTCGAGAGCTGCATGCTCACCACGTCGCCGGCACGCACGCCCGCGGTGACGAGGGCTCCGCGTACGATCGCGGCAGCGCTCGCCAGGGTGCGCCGGTCGATGCGGGCGTCACCGTCGATGACGTAGACCGTCTCGGGCAGGGTGGCCGCGGTCTCGGCGAAGACCTCGCCGATCGAGCGCTGCCAGGGCTCGAGCGAGGCGTAGGCGGTGCCGGCCGCGCGGGTGCGCTCACGCATCGGGGCCCCGCTCGGCGAAGCCGCGGGAGCCGACGCCTGACATGAAGATGGTGAAGAGCTGTTTGGAGACCTCCTCGTGCGTCAGCTTTCCTCCGGGGCGGTACCACTGGTAGGCCCAGTTGCACATGCCGAAGAGCGCGAACGACGCCGTGCGCGGGTCCTGCCAGGCGATCGACCCGTCCTTCATGCCCTGCAGGATCGCCGATTCGACCAGGTCCTCGTAGCGGTCGCGCTTGACCTTCGCCGACTTCTGCAGCCCGGCGGGCAACTCCCGGAAGTACTCGAAGAACACCCGCACGTGACCGGGCTTCTGGTCGATCAGCGCGACGATGTCATGCATCACAGCGTGCACGACCTTCACGGGGTCGTCGGTGTCTGCGGTGGTCGCCGCGAACAGCGAGAGAAGCTCGTCGATCCACTCGTCGTGGATGGCGTAGAGGATGTCGTGCTTCGCTTTGAAGTAGTGGTAGACGGTGGCTTTCGCGGTGCCCACCCGGTCGGCGATGGCCGCCGTGGTGGTGCGGTGGAAGCCGAGCTCGTCGAACAGCGCCGCCGCCGCCTCGAGGATCTCGGCCCGGCGGATCTCGCCCGAAGCGGTGAGCGGGGCCTGGCGGGCTGCGGATTCGGAATCGGTCATGAGAACGGCTCCATCGTTCGGCGGACGGCGCGCTCGATGTCGGCGCGCTGGGGCAGCCACGCGGCCTCGAGCGGAGGGGCGTAGGGCGCGGGGGAGTAGCCGGCGCCGACACGCTGGGGCGGTCCGTCGAGCGCCCAGAACGCCTCGCTCACCACGGTCGACACGATCTCGGCGCCGACGCCGAAGTCGGTCACCGCCTCGTGCGCCACGACGAGCCGCGAGGTCTTCTTCACCGAGGCGAGCACGGTCTCGCGATCCCAGGGAGACACCGTGCGGAGGTCCACGACCTCGACGCTGATGCCCTCCTCGGCCAGCCGCTCGGCCACGGCGAGGCACTCGAGGGCCATGCGCGAGTAGCTGACCACGGTGACGTCCGTGCCCTCGCGCATCACCCGGGCGCGCCCGATCGGCACGCGGTGGCCCCGCGGCGCGCCGGGCGAGCGGCGGCCGTAGAGGGTGCGGTTCTCGATGTAGACGACCGGGTTGGGGTCGTCGATCGCCGAGCGCAACAACCCGTAGGCGTCGGCGGCCGTCGACGGCATCACCACGGTGAGACCCGGGATGTGGGCGAGCAGCGCCTCGAGGCTCTGCGAGTGCTGGCTCCCGGCCGAGCGGCCGGCACCGAACTGCGTGCGCACCGTCATCGACATCGAGGCCCGTCCTGCCGTCATGAAGTGCAGTTTCGCAGCCTGGTTGAGCAGTTGGTCGAAGGCGACGCCGATGAAGTCGAGATACATGATCTCGACCACCGGATGCAGCCCCGCCATCGCGCCACCGACGCCGAGCCCGAGAACGGCGGCCTCCGAGATCGGGGTGTCGAGCACCCGGTCGGGATGCCGCGCGTGCAGTCCCCGGCTCACTGCGAACACCCCGCCGCCGGCCGCGACGTCGATGCCGGCGAGGAAGCTGAGCGGGTCGTCGTCGAGAGCGTCGGAGAGCGCGGCGCGGATGCCCTCGATGTACTTCACGGGGGCGGCATCCGGGTCCAGCGGCGCCTCGACGACGGCGGGCCGGTCGACGACGACGTAGCGCCCGGCGTCTTCGGCCAGCGGCTGGGGCGCCGTCTTGGCACGCTCGGCGGCCGCCGTGATGGTGGCGGTCGCCCTGTCGCGGATGGCGGCGATGCGGTCTCCGGAGACGCCGAGGGCGCGCAAGCGGTCTTCGGCGACGGTGGCGGGGTCGGTCGAGCGGGCGCGGCGCAGGTCGTCGGTGTCGCGGTACTGCTGCTGATCGCCCTCGTAGTGGCCGTGCCAGCGGTCGGTCATCGCCTCGACGATCACCGGGCCGCCGGCGTGGCGGACCCCCTCGACCACGCGGGCCATCCGGTCGGCCACGGCCCAGACATCCGCGCCGTCGACGTCGAGGTAGGGCACGCCGTAGCCGCCGGCGCGCTCGCGCAGCGTGGCCGGGTGGCCGTCGGCGGCCGCGGTGAACTCGGCGTAGCCGTTGTTCTCGCAGAAGAAGACGACCGGCAGCGCCCAGAGCGCGGCCAGGTTGACGGCCTCGTGGAAGACGCCCTGCGCCACCGCCCCGTCGCCGAAGAAGGCGATCACGACGTCGTCGCCGCGCGTGCGGGCGGCGTGCGCCGCCCCGACCGCGATCGGCAGGCCGGCGCCGACGATGCCGTTCGCGCCCAGGATGCCGATGGTGGGGTCGGCGATGTGCATCGATCCGCCGCGGCCCTCGACGGCGCCGGTGGCGCGGCCGAACAGCTCGGCGAACATCGCCTCGGGCGGCATGCCCTTGGCGAGGCAGTGGCCGTGGCCGCGATGGTTCGAGGTGATCATGTCGCTGACCCGCAGCGGATGGCAGGCACCGACCGCCGACCCCTCCTGGCCGAGCGAGACGTGCACGAAGCCCGGGATGTCGCCATCGCGGTAGAGGTCGCTGGTGAGCAGCTCGAAGGTGCGCACCTCGCACACCTTCGCATAGAGCTGCTCCATCACGGCGGCGTCGGGCGCCTCGAGCGCGGGCAGGGCGAACGGGTCTGGATCGATGCCGATGGTCAATAGCCGCCCCTTTGCGGAAGAAGGAACCGGCCAGCGGGCCGGTCCTGTTTCGCTTCAGCATAGCGATATTCCCGCCATACCTGCATAATGAGTCATGTGCCGACCGGCCCGCCGGTCGGTTTGAGTGCAGCAAGTCCGATCAAAGGAGATCATCAGTGCGGCGTGACATCGAGTTCCAGAGCGAGGGTGACACCATCCGCGGGTGGCTGTTCACACCCGACGAGGGCGAAGGGCCGTTCCCCACCGTCGTCATGGCCGGCGGGTGGTGCTACGTCAAAGAGATCGTGCAGCCCACCTACGCCGAGATGTTCGCCCAGAACGGCATCGCCGCCATCCTCTTCGACTACCGCAATTTCGGCGACTCGGATGGCGCGCGCCGCCAGCACATCGACCCGTGGATGCAGATCGCCGACTACCGGCACGCGATCGACTTCGCCGAGACGCTCGACGAGGTCGACGACTCCCGCATCGGCGTATGGGGCCTGTCGTACAGTGGCGGCCATTCGCTGATCCTGTCGGCCATCGACTCGCGCATCCGCTGCGCGGTGTCGCAGATCCCGGTCGTCGAGGGCTACCTCAACATGCGGCTCGCCAACGGCACCGTCAACTTCCGCCGTCTCGAGAAGGCCATCCTCGAGGCGCGCCGCACACGGTTCGCCGGCGGGGGAGACACCATGGTTCCGCACTTCACCCTCGACACCGGCAACGAGATCTCGGCCTGGCCCTTTCCGGAGGGCTACGAGGTGTTCCACACCTTCCAGCAGAACGAGGCGCCCAACTACGACTTCGACGCGACGCTCGAGTCGGTCGACCTGCTGATGGGCTACGACATCCGGCCCTTCCTGCACCGCATCGTCGACACGCCCACGCTGATGATCGTGGCCGAGAACGACGACATCACGCTGTGGGACGAGGCGATCGCCGCCTACAACGCCATCCCGACCTCGAAGAAGCGGCTCGTGGTGATCGACAAGAGCGACCACCTCGCGCTCTACAGCAACCGTTCGCTGCTCGAACGCGCCGCCTCCGCCGCGACCGAGTGGTTCGTCGAGCGGCTGAAGCCGATCGGTCAGCCCGTCTCGGGCTGAGTCCGGCCCGAGCACGGCCCCGCCCGATCCGGGCACGCGATTCCAGGCCCGCCCACTGCAAAGGAGCATCCATGCGCGCCGCTGTCTTCCATGCCGCCCACGACATCCGCATCGAGGACGTCGACGAGCCCACCGAGGTCGGACCGGGCGACGTGCTGCTGCGCCCGTTCTGGTGCGGCATCTGCGGCACCGACCTGCACGAGTACGCGGCCGGGCCGATCGTCATCCCCACCCAGGCGCATCCGCTGACCCACGCCGCGGCGCCGCAGATCCTCGGCCACGAGTTCTCGGCCGAGGTGATCGAGGTGGGCTCCGGCGTCAGCACCGTGGCGCCGGGGCAGCGGGTGTCGGTGATGCCGATCCTCGCCTGCGGGGCCTGCTTCTACTGTCAGCGCGGGCTCGGCCACCTCTGCGTGGACATGGCCTGCGTCGGCCTCAGCTTCGCCTGGGGCGGCATCGCCGAGCTGGCCGTCGTTCCCGCGACCCACGTGTTCGCGCTGCCCGACGAGCTGAACGAGGTGCAGGGCGCGCTCGTGGAGCCCACGGCCGTCGCCGCCTACGGGGTGGACTCGGCGGGCGTCCGGCCGGGCGACACGGTGCTCATCACCGGTGCAGGACCCATCGGCGCGCTCGCCGCCGTCTACGCCGGCTCGCTCGGCGCCCGTGTCTTCGTCTCCGAGGTCAACCCCGTGCGGGCCGCGCTGGCGCGCTCGCTCGACGTGGGGGAGGTGCTCGATCCCTCCTCCGTCGACGTCGTCGAGGTGCTGCGCGACGCGACCGGCGGCATCGGGGTCGACCAGGTGGTGGAATGCTCGGGCAATGAGAGAGCGCTGCAGACGGCTCTCGACGCCGTGCGGTCGTCGGGGCGGATCACGCAGACGGGCCTGCACACCCGCCCCGCCACGATCGACCCGATGATCCTCGCCCAGCGCGAGATCACCTACAACGGCACGTGGTGCTACCGGCTCACCGACTGGCCGCGCATCATCGGCCTGATCGCGGATCGCGGACTGCCGGTCGAGAAGGTCGTCACCGGCCGCATCGACGCCGTCGACCTCGTGCAGAAGGGTTTCGACGTGCTGCTCTCGCCGAAGGGCGAACAGGTCAAGGTGCTGGTCAATGCGCGCTGACGACACTCTCGCGGCCGGCATCCTGACCGGGGCCGCCGGCGGAAGGTTCCACGGTTCCGTCGCCGTCGTCACCGGGGGCAGCCGCGGCATCGGCCTGGCGATCGCCCAGCGGCTGGCCGCCGAGGGCGCACGGGTGTGCATCACCGCGCGCCACGCCGAGGTGCTCGACGAGGCCCTGCAGACGCTGCCCGAAGGCAGCTGCATCTCGGTGGTCGGCCGCGCCGAGGACCCCGAGCACCGGGCCGAGGTGCTGCGCCGCGTCGGCGAGGCGTACGGCCGGCTCGACGTGCTCGTCAACGTCGTGGGCATGAACCCGGTGTTCGGCGAGCTCATCGAGGTCGAGCTCGCCGCCGCCCGGAAGATCTTCGAGGTGAACGTGATCACCCCCCTGGCCTGGGTGCAGGACATCGTGGCCGACCCCGTGCTGAGGTTCTCCGAGCGCGGCGGAGCGATCGTTAACCTGTCCTCGGTCACCGGCACTACCCCGTCGCCCGGCATCGGCCTGTACGGCGTCTCGAAGGCGGCCGTCGCGCACCTGACCCGCACGCTCGCCGTCGAGCTCGGCCCCACCGTCAGGGTCAACGCGGTCTCGCCCGCCGTCGTGCGCACCGTGTTCTCCCGGGCGCTCTACGAGGGCAAGGAGGACGCCGTGACGGCCGGCTATCCGCTCGGCCGGCTCGGCGAGCCCGCCGACATCGCTGCGGCCGTGGCCTTCCTCGCCTCCTCCGACGCGGCCTGGATCACCGGCGAAGTGCTCACGATCGACGGCGGCCTGCTGGCCGCGGGAGGGGTGGCCTGATGACCGGCGACCTGCTCGAACGCACCCGGGCCTTCATCCGCGACGTCGTGATCCCCGCCGAGCCCGAGCCCGGCACGACCCTCGACGAGACCGTGCTCGAGCGGCTGCGCGCCGCCGCGCGCGAGGCCGGCGTGTTCGCCCCGCACGGCCCACGCGAGTACGGCGGCCAGGGCCTCTCGATCAGCGAGTGGTCGCCGGTGTTCCAGGCCGCCGGCTACTCGCCGATCGGCCCGAGCGCCCTGGGCTGCATGGCTCCGGACGAGGGCAACGCCCACATGCTCGAGAAGATCGCGTCGCCGGCGCAGAAGCGCGACTACCTGGCACCGCTCGTGCGCGGCGAGGTGCGGTCGGCGTTCGCGATGACCGAGCCGCACCCGGGCGCGGGCTCCGATCCGGATGCTCTGCTCACCACCGCGACGGAGGTCGACGGCGGCTGGCGCATCGACGGGGAGAAGCGGTTCATCAGCGGGGCCCGGGTCGCCGGCTTCTTCATCGTCATGGCCCGCACCGAACACGGCGCCACGATGTTCCTCGTCGACGCCGGTAACCCGGGAGTCAGTCTCGGCCGCGACATCCACACCATCGACCGGGCCATCGCCGGGGGCCACTCGCACGTGCACTTCGACGACTGCCGGGTGGGTCGGGATGCCGTGCTCGGCGCCCCGCACGAGGGCTTCCGCCATGCGCAGGTGCGACTCGGGCCCGCGCGCCTCACCCACTGCATGCGGTGGCTGGGCCTGGCGCGCCGTTCGCTCGACATCGCGCTGGACCGCGCCGATTCGCGCGAGCTGTTCGGTGCGCGCCTCGGCGACCTGGGCCTCGCCCAGGGGCTCATCGCCGACTCGGTGATCGACATCGAGACCTCCGAGGCCGTCATCGCGGCGTGCGCGGCGGCGCTGGAGACCGACCCCCGCGAGGGAGCCCGGCTCTCGTCGATCGCCAAGGTGCACTGCTCGGAGGCGATCTTCCGGGTGATCGACCGCTCGATGCAGCTCTGCGGCGGCGACGGCGTGTCGTCCGACCTGCCGCTCGCGTCGTACCTCGACGAGGTGCGACCCTTCCGCATCTACGACGGGGCCAACGAGACGCACCGCTGGGCCATCGCACGGCGGGCCTCCTCGCGCCGGCGCCGCGAGCTCGCGGCCCTCGGAGTCGCCGGTGTCTCCGCTGCCGTCGACGGGGCGGGAGCCTGAGATGACCGGTCAGCCGGACACCGCGACCCCCGTGGTCGAGGTCGTCGACACGCGAGCGGATGCCGCGGCGCTCGTGGCGGCCGGCGGCGCACCTCTGCTCGTGCTCGACGTGCTCGCCGAGTTCCTCGACGCCCACGGAATCGGCGCCGGACTGGTCTCGGCCCGGCGCATCGGCGAGGGCCAGTCGAACGTCACCTACGCCGTCACCCGCGGTGACGAGACGGTCGTGGTGCGCCGGGGGCCGAGGCCGCCGCTGCCTCGGTCGACCCACGACATGGTGCGTGAGGCCCGGGTGCAGACCTTCGCGGCGTCGCACGGGGTGCCGGTGCCGCGCATCCTCGCCGTCTGCGCCGACGACACGCTCCTCGGTGTGCCGTTCTACGTGATGGAGCACATCGACGCCCTCGTGATCACCGACGAGATCCCCGCCCAGCTCTCGGAGCCTGAACAGCGGCGGCGGACCGGCGAGCAGCTGGCCGACCTCCTCGTGCGGTTGCACGAGGTGCCGGTCGACGGGGTCGACGCCGCCGGCCTCGGTCGCCCGGAGGGGTACCTCGAGCGGCAGGTCGAGCGGTTCCGGCAGCTCTGGAGCGCGAACTCCGAGCGCGAGCTCCCCGAGGTCGACGCCCTCGGCGCCTGGCTCGCCGACCACCGGCCGGTCTCGCAGCGCACCGCGCTGATCCACGGGGACTACCGGCTCGGCAACGTCATGTTCGACACCCGGGCACCCGCTCGGGCCCGCGCGCTCCTGGACTGGGAGATGTCGACCGTCGGCGACCCCCTCGCCGACGTGGGCTACATGACGGCGATGTATGCGGATCCCTCGTCGCCGACGACGATCATGCAACTGACCTCGGTGACCCGGGAACCCGGTTACCCCACCCGTGACCAGATCGTCGACCGCTACGCGCTCGGCTCGGGGGCGGATGTGAGCGGACTCGCCTGGTACGAAGCACTCGCGCTCTGGAAGTCTGCGGTGTTCTGCGAGGCGATCTACACGCGCTGGCTGCACGGCGAGCGTCCCGACGACGACTTCGGTCCCCGGCTGAGGGAGGGTGTGCCCGAGCTGCTCGAGGCCGCCCGCTCGGCCGCGGCGCGGAGGGGAGAATGACATGAGCGAACCACTCCGCACGCAACATCCGCTTCAGCACCTCGCGCCGGTCGCCCCCTGGAGCGACGTCGACATGCACGAGAGCACCTACCGGGAAGGCGACCTCGAGACGGTGCCCCCGGCTCGGACGCACTCGTGGATCCACGGCTACGTGGTCTCGGGCAGCGTGCGGCTCGGCATCGACGACGGCGACTGGCGCTGCGGACCGGGCGACTCGATCGTGATCGACGGACGCCGTGGCTACCGCGTGACCGGAGAGAGCACCGACCCCGCCCGTGTCGTCTGGTTCACGGCCGCCGACGAGGTCTAGGGCAGGTCCGGGAGCGCCTCGACGCTCTCGGCGGCGCCGTCCCACTGCTCCAGGAACTCCCGCCGGCCCACCACGAACCAGATGCCCCGCGCCGGCACGGCGGTGTGGTTGAAGAACATGTGCGGACGCACCGAGTCGAAGCAGAGCGAGTCTCCGGGGCCGAGCACGAAGGTCTCGGAGTCGAGCCGGAGGGTGAGCTCCCCGGACAGCAGGTAGGCGTACTCCACGCCGGCGTGCCTCATCATCATGCCCTCGATCGAGCTGGAGGCGCCGGGCGCGTAGGTGACGATCAGCGGGTCGACCGCGTGGGTCGGGCCCACGGCCATCCGCTCCCACACGACGCCGTTCTCCATCTCGATCACGGGGTTGTCCGCGGCCCGCTGAACCGGCTGATCGGCGGGTGCCTCCGTGGCCGCGACCGGGGCGGCGCTCTCGCGCGGGGGCGCGTCGGCGGCGGGCGATGGTGCGGTGTCCGAGCCCAGGAGCTCGTCGATCGAGACTCCCAGGTGGTTGACGAGCAGGTAGAGCGTGCTCACCGAGGGCTGGGTCTTGCCGGTCTCGACCTGCGAGAGCAGGCTCGGCGACACGCCGATGGCGGAGGCCACCGAGCGCAGGCTCAAGTTCTGGCCGACCCGGACGGCTCTCAGCCGGGGTCCGAGCATCTCGTTCATGTCCACCGCTCTCGTCCGTGCTGCCGATCGTGCGTCTCCATCTTCACCCCGGGCCCCTCGCGCAGCTCGCAAGGGGCCCGGGGTGCCGGATGCGCTAGACGAAGATGACGCCGCCGTTCACGTCGAGCGTGGCGCCCGTGATGTAGGAGGCGTTGTCGGTGGAGAGGAAGTAGACGGCGTCGGCGATCGACTTCGGGTCGCCGGCCACCTTGAGCGGGATCTTCGCCCACTCGATGTCGCGCATCTCCTCGAAGGTGATGCCCCGCTCGGTGGCCTCGTCGGTCAGTGCCTTGCGGTGCATCGGCGTGTTGATGTTGCCCGGCGCGACGGCGTTGACGCGGATGCCGACGTCGGCGAGCTCCGAGGCGAGGCACTGCACGAAGCTGATCACGCCGGCCTTCGAGGTGCAGTACGACGAGTAGAAGGGGTGACCCTGGCGGCCCCAGAACGAGGCGATGGCGACGACGGATGCTCCCGCGTTCTCGGGCAGCAACGGCACCAGCTCCCGCGAGGCGAAGAACACGCCGCGCAGGTTGGTGTTGTGCACGCGGTCCCACTCCTCGGTCGACAGCGAGAGCACCGGAGCGCCCTCGGCCTGCACGGTGCCGGCGACGAGAGCGAGAGTGTCGATGCGTCCCGACCACTCGGTGACGGCCTTCGCGGCGTCGCGCAGCGACTCCTCCGAGGACTGGTCGACGACGAGCGGCAGCAGTTCCGCGTCCGGGTAGTCGGCGAGGATGTCGGCCTGGATGCGTTCGAGGCCCTCCGGGAAGAGGTCGGCCAGCACCACCCGGTCGCCGGCCGCGGCGAAACTCCGCGCGGTCTCGCGGCCGATTCCACCACTGGCGCCGGTGACGAACGCGACTCTGCTCTCTGACACGTGACTTACCTCCATGTTGTTGTGTTCGGGTTGTCGGGGAATCACCGGGCGGTGTGCGCGGTGACGGTGAGACGGATGCCGGCGGCGCGCTGGTGCATCGGCTCCACCAGCTCGATGCTGCGGGCCAGCTCGCCGCGCTCGATGGCGCGGGCGAGCTCCACCACGGCGGTGTTGGCCGGCGAGGCGAGACCGTGGCGGGCCAGCGCGTCGACGACGTGGCCGTTGAGCTCGTCGACCTCGCTGTGCCGGCCCTTGATCCAGTCCTGCAGCACGGTCGACCGCGAGTGGGTGAGGATGTAGTGCTCCACGAGTTCGTCGAGCACCGTCTCGACGAAGGTCTCGGGAGTCGTGGCGGGCATGCCGAAGATCGGGCGGATGGTGGCCCCGTCGAGCTGGGCCGCCCGCACGGCCTCGTCGCCGGCCTCGAGCATCAGCTCGCGCATCCGCGGATGCCGGGCGCAGTCGGCGATCGACAGGTCGACCACGGCCGACGGCACCAGTTCGGCGGCGTTGAGGATGAGCTTCGCCCATTTGGCCGAGTGGATGTCGTCGGTGACCTCGACCGTTCCGGCGCGCCTCAGCAGGGCGGCGGCGGTCTCGGCGTGGTGGGCCGCCGAGGGGTGCATCGGGCCGACCGCGAACCAGGAGCGGTCGTGGGCGCTGTGCCGCTCGACGACTCCGGGGGTGTACATGGCCGAGGTGATCTCGATGACGGCACCGAGCGCGCGATGCTCGCCCACCACCTCGGCGATCACCGACCCGGTCATGCCGTTCTGCACACCCACGACGACGCCGTCGTCGGCCAGGTGAGGTGCGATGAGCTCGGTGGCCCAGCGTGTGTCGTAGGCCTTCACGAGCAGGAGCACGACGTCGAACGGCCGGCGCAGGGTGGCCACCTCGCACAGGTGCAGGATGTCGACGCGGGTGACCGTGGTCTCGCCCACCATCTCGACGCGCACGCCGTCACGGCGGATGGCCTCGACGTTGGCGGGCCACTGGTCGATGAAGGTCACGTCGAGCCCGGCTCGAGCCAGGTCGGCGCCGATCGCCGCCCCGTTCGCGCCGGTGCCGAGCACGGCGATACGCAGCGCGGACTTCTCCGTCATGTGCACCATTGCACCTTCCTCTTGTACAGCTAGAATATACATGACACGGTGCATGCGACAGTGTTAGCGTACGTTGTTAACCAATGTTGAACCCAAAGAAGAGGTAGAACATGGCCCCTCCGACGTTCGCGATGGTCGGGACCGGTGCCAACGGCGCATCGATCGGCGCCGACCTGATCAGAGCCGGCCTCGACGTCACCTTCATCGAGCAGTGGCCAGCCCACGTCGACGCGATGCGAACCCACGGGCTCACCGTCCACCTGCCCGATCGCACCGAGGTCACGCCGGTCGACGCGTTCCACTTCTGCCAGGTGGCCGAGTTGCGCGGGACCTTCGACGTGGTGTTCGTGTCGGTGAAGAGCTACGACACGCGCTGGGTCTCGGAGCTCGTCCGGCCGCTGCTCGGGCGCGGATCGGTCGTGGTCGGCCTCCAGAACGGCATGACCATCGACGACGTCGCCGAGATCTGCGGTGCCGATCGCACGGTCGGAGCGGTGCTCGGCATCGCCGCGAACATGTTCGAGCCCGGCGTCGTGCACCGCCAGTACGACAAGACCGAGACCTGGATCACCGTCGGCGGGCTCGACGGCCGCATCACCCCCGGGGTGGCGCTCGCCGCCGAGGCGCTGGGCCACGCCTCCGTCGCATCGGTGACCGACGACATCCGGGCCGCGAAGTGGATGAAGCTGATCGCCAACGTCCCCGAGATGCTGCCCTCGGCCATCCTCGGTGTGCCCCTGCTGACCGCGGTGTCGTTCGACGGCATGCGGCCGGTGATGGATGCGGCGTCGCGCGAGGCCTACGCCGTGGCCACCGCGCTCGGCGTGCGGATGGTGCCGATCTTCGGCCTCAGCGAGGCGCAGGTGCCTCCCGGCGACGACTACTCGCTGCTTCTGCTGGATCGAGTGCTCGAGTCGTACTCGCGGCCCGACACGCGCGTCGCGGTGCTGCAGGACTGGATGAAGGGCCGTCGCGCCGAGCTCGACGCGTTCAGCGGCTACATCGTGCGCAAGGGGCGCGAGGCCGGGGTCCCGGTGCCGGTGAACGAGGGCATCCTGGCCGTCGCCGAGCGGATCGAAGCCGGCGAGCTGAGGCCGGATCCCGCCAACGTCGGCGAGCTGACCGCCGTGCTCGAGCGCGTCTCATGACCGCCGCAGAGCCGGTTCGGCTGATTGCGACCTGCTGGACGACGGCGGGCGATGCCGCCCCGCAGCGCGGTGACGAGCGGAGCCCGATCGAGCTGCGCGAGCGCATCGAGACGGCCGCGGCCGCCGGATGGACGGGGTTCGGGCTCTTGCACGCCGACCTGATCGCCTACCGCGATTCGCGCGGCGGTCTGGCGGAGCTCTCGGCGATCCTGCGCGACAACGGCATGTCCCAGGTCGAATTGGAGTTCCTGGGGGAGTGGTGGACGGCCGACGGGCGCCGAGCGGCATCCGATCGGGTGCGGGCTGACCTGCTCTCCGCTGCACGAGACCTGGGGGCGCGGACGGTGAAGATCGCCGCCGAGATCGGTGACGCCCCAGTGGACCCCGGTATGTTCCTGGCCGAGTTCGATGCGCTGGCCACGCAGGCGCTCGAGCACGGCACGAGGGTGGCGCTGGAACCGATGCCGTTCTCGAGCAACGTGCCCACAATCGATGCCGGCGCCGCGATCCTGCGGGAGATCGCCAATCCGGGAGCGGGCCTCTGCCTCGACATCTGGCACGTCTATCGCGCCGGAACGCCGTATTCCGCCGTCGCAGCCCTGCCCGCCGAGATGATCTTCGTCGTCGAGCTGGACGACGGAGCGGCGGCGCCCGTGGGCTCGCTCTGGGACGACACGATCGATCGCCGCCGGTACCCCGGTCGTGGCGCCTTCGACGTGCCCGGCTTCGTACGCGCGGTCCGGGAGAGCGGCTACGACGGCGGCTGGGGCGTCGAGATCATCTCGGCCGAGCACCGCGCCCGGCCGATCGCCGAATCGCTGCCGCAACTCGCCTCCGAGACGCGGGCCCTGCTCGCCGAACCGGTCGGCTCCACCCACTGACCTCCGAAAGGACCTCCGCCATGCACGTCACCCCCCTCGGCACGACCGGACTCGAGATCTCCTCGGTCTCGTTCGGCACCGCCCCCCTCGGCCAGCTGTTCGGGCCCGTTCCCCTCGAGACCGGCATCGCGGCCGTCGACGAGGCCATCGATCTCGGCATCACCTTCTTCGACTCCTCGCCCTACTACGGCGACGCCGAAGAGCGCCTCGGCATCGCCCTCAAGGGCAAGCGCGATCGCGTGCTGATCGGCACGAAGGCGGGCCGCAACCGCGGCGAGATCTTCGACTTCAGCCCGGCCGCCATCCGCCGCGGCGTCGAGGAGAGCCTGCGGTTGCTGCAGACCGACCACCTCGACGTGCTGCAGCTGCACGACATCGAGTTCGTCGACCTGGGCCCCGTGCTCGACGACGGCTACGCCACGCTCCTGGCGCTGCGCGAGGAGGGCAAGTGCCGCGCCATCGGCATGACGGGCTACTCGCTCGCCGCCGCCCGGCGTGTGCTCACCGAGACGCAGGTCGACGTCGTGCTCAACTTCGCCCACGGAACGCTGCTCGACAACTCGCTCTCCGACACCCTCGGCGACCTCGCCCGGGAGAGGGGGGTGGCGCTGATGAACGCCGCGGCGGTCGCGCTGGGCCTGCTGACCCCGGCCATCACGCGGATCGCCGCCGAGGGGCACATGTCGCCCTCCGGCGTCGTCGAGGCGGCGGTGCGCATGTCGGCGGTCTGCGCCGAGGCGGGCGCCGACATCGCCTTCCTGGCGAACCAGTACGCCATCCAGCGCAGCGGCGCCATCACCACGGTGGTGGGCACGACCGACGTCCATCACCTGCGCCAGGCCGTCGAGGCCGCAGCGGCTCCGATCGACGAGGATCTGCTGCAGGCGGTGCTGGCCTGCAGGCCCGACGTGGCGGCCAATCAGTGGGCGCTGGGGCTCCCCGAGAACTCCTGAGAGGCGCGCTGTCCGGCATCCCCGGCAGAGCAGAAGGGGCGGTCCTCCACCGGAGAACCGCCCCTTCTCTGTCTGCCGGGTGCCGTCAGACCATCGCTGCGACGAGATCGACCTCGGCGGGCGGGGCCGTGACGTCCACGGCGACCGTCGAGGTGACCTTGCCGTCCTTCATCACGACGATCCGGTCGGACATCGACAGGATCTCGGGCAGGTCGTCGCTGATCAGCATGACCGAGACGCCCTGCTGCGTCAGGCCCTCGATGATGCGGTAGATCTCGGCCTTCGCACCGACGTCGACGCCGTTGGTGGGGTTGTCGAGCACCAGCAGCTTCGAGCCGAGAGTGATCCAGCGGGCCAGCAGCACCTTCTGCTGGTTGCCGCCGCTCAGGTTGCCGACGAGGGTGTCCGGCCCCGGAGCCTTGATGTTCAGGTCCTTGATCGCCGTGTCCGCGTTCGTGGTCTCCCGGTTGCCGCTCACGATGACCGGGCCCAGCGCGGCGCCGATCTCCGGCAGCGAGATGTTGTGCGACACCGACATCCCGGCGATGATGCCGTCGCGGTGGCGTTCGTTCGAGACGTAACCGAGGCTCGCGCGGATGCCGGCCCGGGCTCCCTGACGCGCAGGCACCACGCCGTTCACCTTCAGGCTGCCCGTGCTGCCCTGGCCGAGTTCGAACACCGCCCGGCCGAGGTCGGACTTGCCCGAACCCACTACGCCGGCCACGCCGAGCACCTCTCCGGGCAGGATCGTCAGCGAGATGTCGCTGAAGCCCTCGCCGCTGAAGCCGGTGAGCTCCAGCCGGGGCTCCGTCTCCTCGTTCGTGCGCGCGGCGCGGCTGTGGCGCTCGGCTTCGCGCCCGACCATGAGCGAGTGGATGGCCTTCTCCGTCAGCGCGGTGGGGTCGTCCTGCACGCTGACGACCGAGCCGTCCTTGAGCACCACCATGCGGTCGCACAGCTCGATGATCTCGTCGAGCCGGTGCGACACGAAGACCTGCGCGGCCTGGTGCTTGATCCGCCGAACGAAGTCGAAGAAGAACTCGATCTGCTCGCGGGAGAGCGCGCTGGTCGGCTCGTCGTGGAGGATCACCGGATGCGTGATGCCGAGCAGGCGCGCCTGCGCGAGCGAGCGCACGATCTCCACCACCTGGCGCTCGGCGAACTTCAGCGAGTCGAGGTCGGCGCTCGGATCGAGCTCGACCGACAACTCGTCGAAGATCTCCTGCGTCTTCTTCACCATGCTGCGCTGGCTGATGATGCCGAAGCGGGTGAACGCCTTCTCGTGCGCGAGGTAGACGTTCTCGGCGACCGACATGTTCGGCACGAGCGCCTGGTGCTGGAAGATGCGGAAGATGCCCGACTCGGTCGCGGCGCGGTAGCTGTCGAACTGTGTCGGCTTGCCGTTGAAGACGAGCTCTCCCGAGTCGGGGGAGAGCGTGCCGCTCATCAGGCTGAGCAGGGTCGACTTGCCGGCGCCGTTCTCGCCCACGAGGCCGAGCACCTCGCCGACCCGGATGTCGAGCGAGATCGACCGCACGGCTTTGACGGGCCCGAAGCTCTTGACGATGTCGCGCGCCTGCAGCAGAGGCGCATGGGTCTCGATGATCACATCGGTCATGGCGTCTCGTCTCCTACTTGATGACGGTGAGCTTGGAGCGGTCGAGCGTGAGCGCCACCGCGAGGATGACGACCGCGCCCTGGATGATGTCCTGCAGGTACGGGGCCACGCCCATCGTGTTGAGCCCCACGCTGAGCGTGGTGATCACGAGAACACCGAGGATGGTGCGGTGCACGCCGCCGACGCCACCGGTCAGCGCCGTGCCGCCGATCACCACGGCCGCGATCGAGTCGAGGGTCAGCCGGTCGCCCATGCCGGGGGTCGCCGCCCCGATGCGCGAGGCGAGCAGCACGCCGGCGATGGCGGCCATGACGCCGGAGAGCACGAGCACCCACAGCTTCATCCGCCGGATGGGGATGCCGGCGAGTCCGGAGACCACCTCGGCGCCGCCGATGGCGAAGGTGTAGCGGCCGAAGCGGGTCTTGGCGCCCACGTAGGAGATGATCGCCCAGAGCAGGATCGCCCAGAGCGCGATGTTCGGCAGGCCGAGCAGGAAGCGGCCCTGCGAGATGTTGGTGAAGTCGAGGTTGAACACCTGCACGGGTCGTCCGCCGACGAACCAGAGGCCGACGCCTCCGACGACGAGGCTCATTCCGAGCGTGGTCAGGAAGCTGGGCACTTTCGCATAGGCGAAGATGACGCCGTTCGCCAGGCCGACGATGATGCCGACCGCGATTCCGGCCAGGATCGCGAGGATCCACGAGCCGTCTTTCGCCACGGTCGCCGAGACGAGGCCGGCCAGGGTCACGGTGGCGCCGACCGAAAGGTCGATGCTGCCCATCAGCACGACGAAGGTCATGCCGATCGCCACCACGAGCAGGGCCGACGACTCGCGCAGGATGGTGACGGCGGTGTTCGGCTGGAAGAAGGAGGGAGCCAGCAGGGAGAAGAGGATGAGGAGGATGACGATGGCGCCGATCGGGAGCGCCACCCCCTTGAGTCCTCGCACTACTACGTTGTTTCGGCCACTCATGTTCGGACTCCGTACGGTTTCGGATGGATGATCAAGTCGAGCGAAGAGGGGTCTGGGTGGCTCGGGCGCGAAAGGCCCGAGCCACCCAGACCCTAAGGGGTGCTAGTCGCGACGCAGCAGCTTCCAGTGGTCGTTCCATTCCTGGGTGACCGCGTCCATGTTCGGCAGGGCCGCCGTGTACTCCGGAGGGTAGGTGAACCCGGCGGGCTTGTCGGCGAACGACCACATCTCCTCCATGTTGAGCGGGCGCACACCGTTCTGCGGGTCCCAGTCGTTCGGGTAGGCGACCTTGCTCATCTTCACCCAGTCGTAGGGGTCGGACTCGCCGGCGTAGGTCGACAGGTAGTCGGCCGCGTTGTCCGCGTCGACGATGATGCCGTCCCACCAGAGCTGGCGGTTGAGCGGGTCGACCTTCGCGCCCTTGCAGTAGTCGAGCGCCTGCACGAAGGAGAATCCGGCGGTCCACTGGGGAAGGCTGGAGTAGACGGCGTACATCTGGCCGTTCTGGATCAGCTCGACCGTCGAGGCGTTGCCGTCCATGCCGGTGATCGGCACACCGGTGATGCCGGCCTCCGTCAGCGCGTTGAGGGCGCCGACTCCGACGTCGTCGTTCTGGCCGAACACGGCGTCGATCTTGTCGACACGCGAGATGATGCCCGCCATCGCGGTGCGGGCGTCGTCACGGTTCCACTCGCCCGGCTCCTCGGCCACGAGCTTGATGTCGGGGTACTCGGCGAGGGCCTTGTTGAAGCCCGCGGTGCGCTGGGTGTCGGGGGTCGCACCCGGGTGGCCCGTGATGTGCACAACGTTGCCCTTGCCGCCGATCTTGTCGAACAGCTTCTTGGCGAGCAGGTACGCCGCCTCGGTCGACTGCGGGGTCTGGTAGAGCACGTACTGGCTGCCGGTGTCGAAGGGCGAGGTCCAGCTGGGCTGCTCCCAGGTGTTGGCGAAGCAGACGTTGTTGTCCTGGGCGAGCTTCGCCATGGCGGGCACGTTCGCCGGGTCCGGGGCGGTGACGAAGATGATCTTCACCCCGGCGTCGATCTGCTGCTGGAACTGAGCGAGCTCGGTGGCCGGGTCGCCCTCGTTGGTCAGTGCGACGTACTTGCCGTTGAAGGCCTCGACGGCGCGACGTGCGCCCTGGTCCCACCCCGAGTAGTAGTCGTTGTTCAGCGAGGTGAACAGGGACACCACGGTCTCGCCTTTGAGATCGACCGATGCGGGGACCGCGCTCTTGGTTGCGCCGCCGGCGGAGGTCGACGACGGGCCGCCGGCGCTGCAGCCGGTGAGGATCAGGCTCAGAGCCGCCGCCCCGACTATGCCGACCTTGATTGTTCGTTTCATGTCACTCCTTCGTGATCAGTCCTGGCGGGATCGGTGGTGGCTCATTCGCTCGTCACCGCGCTGGGCATCAGTGTACAACCACACTGTCGGGTCCACTATCGTGTCTTGAGCCTCACTGCACAACCATTGCACACTAACAAATTGATAACTTGGCGGATAGTTTTCCGCAGCAATCCAGCAAAGTTGTGCAAAATCGGCCGCCATACCCGGCTCCCGCAATCCGGGATCCGCGTCGATTCCTGGCTGGACACATCGCGGAGCGTTCAGTAACGTTGAATTGTGGTCATGCCGCCGAAACGGCGTTGAACGTGCCGACGACGACGTCGGCAGATGACCCTGTCAACAAGGAGGCTGACATTGGTGGATCTCGGACTGACCGCGAAGAAGGTGGTCGTCACGGGTGGCGCAACCGGCATCGGGCGCCGTGTCGTCGAGGCGTTCGCCGCCGAGGGAGCCCTGGTCGTGGCCGTCGACATCCGCGAGGACCTGATCGCGACCTACGCCTCGGAGGGCGGCATCCATGATCGGGTGACCGCGGTCCACGCCGACATGACCGAGGCCGACGACATCCGGTCGGCCGTCGATCAGGTGATCACGGTGTTCAGCGGAGTGCCCGACATCCTGGTCAACAACGTGGGTGCCGGCCGGCTGGCGTCGTTCGAGGAACTCACCGACGACGACTTCCACCGCACCTTCGAGCTCAACTTCTTCTCGATGGTGCGCATCTGCCGTGCCCTCGTGCCCGGCATGTACGCGGCGGGCAAAGGGGCGGTCGTGAACGTGACCTCGGATCTCTCGCGCCAGGCCGAAGACGTGATCGTCGACTACGCCGCGTCGAAGGCGGCGGTCGCGAGCGTGTCGAAGTCGCTCGCGCGCGCCTATGCGCCGCGGGTGCGGGTGAACAACGTGGCTCCGGGCCCGATCTGGACGCCGTTCTGGACGGATGCCGACACCGGCTGGCTGAAGAACATCGAGGCGGCCTACGGCGCGCGCGGCCAGGATGCCGTGGACGCCCTGATCGCCGACCGCGGCATCCCGATGGGCCGCATGGGAACCCCCGAGGAGGTCGCCAACGCGGTGCTCTTCCTCAGCTCGGATGCCGCGGGCTTCACCACGGGCTCCACCCTCGGCGTCGACGGCGGCTCCGTCCGCGCCACCCTGTAGTTCTTGAGAGAGGAAATTCGTCCATGAAGACCACGAAATCGAACCGTGCCGTCGTGATCACCGGCGCGAGCGGGGGCATGGGCCGCGAGGCGGCCGCCCGCTATCTCGAGGCGGGCGACCGCGTCGCGCTGCTCGACATCGACGCCTCCGCGCTGGCCTCGGTGGCGCAGGCACTGCGTGCGGATTTCCCGTCGTCGGATGTGCTCGAGGTGCCCTGCAACGTGGCCTCGCCGGAGTCGGTGGAGGCGGCGCGCGACGCCGTCGCCGCGTGGTCGGGCGAGGTCGACGTGCTCGCGCTGATCGCGGGCGTGCTGCAGAAGGCGGGGCCGATCATCGAACTCCCGATCGACGAGTGGGACCGCACGCAGAACATCAACCTGCGGGGCGTGTTCCTGATGGCGCGGGCGTTCGTGCCGTTGATGCCGAGCCACGACGGAGCCTCGATCGTCACGATCGGCAGCTGGTACGGCCGCTCGGGGCACGCGCTCTTCTCGGCGTACTGCGCGTCGAAGGCCGGCGTCATCAACCTCACGCAGACGCTCGCCGCCGAGCTCGCGGAGCGCGGCATCCGGGCCAACGTGGTCTGTCCGGGCAACATCGACACCGAGATGCACCGCAAGGCGCTGCGCGAGGAGGCCGAATCTCGCGGCATCACCTTCGAGCAGATGAAGGACATCGAGTGGGCCAAGATCCCGCTCGGCATCGCCGGGCCGGCGTCGACGATCGTCGACGCGGTCGAGTTCCTCACCTCGGCGCACGCGTCGTACATCACGGGGGCGTCGATCGACGTCAACGGCGGTGTGCTCTTCCACTGATCCGTGCTCACGCCGGACATCCATCGAATCACCTGACTGCAAGGGAGCAGAAATGACTGCACGTCTCACCGGAAAGACCATCATCGTCACGGGCGGAGGCTCGGGCATCGGCGCGGGAATCGGCCGCGGGCTCGCCGCCGAAGGAGCGAACGTCGTGCTGGCCGACCTCAACCTCGACGCAGCGCAGGCGGTCGCCGACGAGATCGCGGCCACGGGCGGATCCGCGCTCGCCGTGAAGGTCGACGTCGCCGATCGCGCCACCGTCGCATCCGGCATCGCGAAGGCCGTCGAGACCTTCGGGCGCCTCGACGGCTACTTCAACAACGCCGGCATGAACTCGCCGATGAAGTTCCTGGACATCACCGAGGACAACTTCTCGCTCATCATGCGCATCAACGCGCTCGGCGTGCTGATCGGCACGCAGGAGGCGGCGAAGCAGTTCATCGCGCAGGGCGGCGGCGGCAAGATCGTCAACACCGCCTCGATCGCGGGTCGCACCGGTTTTGCGAGCTTCGCGCCCTACAGCGCCTCGAAGGCCGCGGTCATCTCGCTGACCCAGGCCGCTGCGCGCTCGCTGGCCGAGCACGGCATCACCGTGAACGGGTTCGCGCCCGGCGTGGTGGCGACGCCGCTCTGGAAGAAGCTCGACGCCGACCTCGAGAAGATCGGCGAGGGCGACTCCGGCTTCGACTCGATGGCCTCCGGCATCCTGCTCGGCCGCCCGGCGCAGCCCGAGGACATCGCGCCCACGGCGATCTTCCTGGCGTCGAGCGACTCCGACTACGTGACGGGGCAGATCATGGCCATCGAAGGCGGGATGATCCTGGTCTAGTCGCTACTGCGCGCCGGCGGCCACGCGGCCCAGACGGCCGGCGCGTGTGCGGTCTCCGTTGTGCCGCGCTGCTCGTCACCAGGGGGCGACAGCCTTCTCCGGTGTGTCGGTGGAGGTGAGGGTGCCCCAGAAGGTGCCGGTCGGACCGTCGGCGGGGAGGGTGGCGAGGGCGACGGATGCTTCGGCGCCGTGGGCGGCGGTGATGTAGCCGGCGTTGCCGTTGAGGTCTGTGCTGACATAGCCGGGAATGGCGGCGTTGACCTTGATGGGGGTGTCGGTGAGTTCCTTCGCGAACATGATGGTCACCCAGTTGACCGCCCCCTTGGAGGCCTGGTAGGCGAGGTCTTGCATGCCGGACATGTACGTCGTCGGGTCGGTGACGACTCCAAGAGAGGCGACCTCGCTGGAGACGTTCACGATGCGCCCCGCCTCTGCTTTCCGCAGCAGAGGCAGGAACGCGTTCGTCACGGAGACGACGCCGAAGACGTTCGTCTCGAACAGCACCCGGAGCGTCTCGCGGGTGGTGCCGCTGGCCGGGCCGGCCGCATAGATGCCGGCGTTGTTGACCAGGACGTCGAGATGATCGAACTTCTCGCCGACCGTGGCCGCCGCGGCGGTGATCGAAGCATCATCGGCAACGTCGAGAGCGATAGCCGTGGCGTCCAGGCCTTCCGCCCTCAATGCGGCGGCCGCAGCCTCACCGCGGCCTGGGTCTCGTGAGCCGAGGAGGACGGTCATTCCCGCGGTGGCCAGCTGGCGGGCGGTTTCCAGGCCGATGCCCTTGTTGGAACCGGTGATCAAAGCGATTTTCTTCATGACCCGAGCCTCGCTCCGGCGGGGGAGCCCGGGAAGGCCTGGTCGACACTGGTACAGGCTGTACCACCCCCGGCGGCCACACGGGGAGAGACAATGTCGTCATGATCGACAAGGCCGGATTCAGCGCGTTCCTCCGCGAGCAGCGCCACGGCCTGACCCCGCACGAGGTGGGTCTGCCGTCGACGGTGCACCGCCGCACGCCCGGGCTTCGCCGGCAGGAGGTTGCTCAACTCGCCGGCATCTCGATCGACTACTACGTCAAACTCGAACAGGGTCGCGGTGCCACCCCCTCCGCTCAGGTGCTGTCCGCGCTGGCGCGAGCGCTCCTGCTTACTCAGGACGAACGCGACTACCTCTTCCACCTCGCCGGCGACACCGCTCCGCACACGAGCGGACCATCGACATCCGTGTCCTCCTCGGTCAGATTCCTGATCGACAACATGCCCGAAGTGCCCGCGTACGTGGTCGATGCGGCGTGGAACGTCCTGGCGTGGAACGACCTGGCCGAGTACTTCATCGGCGAACTCATCCGCATGCCCCCCACCGACCGGAACCTTGCCCGATGGATGTTTCGAGCCCCGCTCGACCACCCCCACTGGTCCAGTCCCTCTTCGCACGCGTTCGCGCAGATCGTTGCGGCGGACCTTCGGTCGTCCTTCCTCCGGTACCCGCATTTCGCGGAAATCAACATCCTGACCGCCGAGCTGAACTCCGTATCTCCGATGTTCCACGACCTCTGGGAGCAAAAGCCCGATGCGGCTCCTGCCGTGCAGAAGAAACTGACCATTCCCGACCGGGGAGAGTTCCTCTTCGACTGCCAGATGCTCCGCATCGGCGACACCGGCCAACAGCTCGTGACCTACTGCGCCGAACCCGGCTCACCCGTCCGCGAAGCGCTCCGCGACTTCGCCGACGGTGATGTATCCGCAGCACCCCAAGCCGTCCGTTATCTCAGCTGAGGCAGGGGAAGTCATTGCTGGAGGAGCGGTTCGACGACTCCTTCGCGTACGCGCGCTGCCTCCCAGCGCTCGATGATCAGGGCGGGAGCCGGCCTCAGCCAAGCCAGTGGACGGTGTGGGCTCAGGCGCGGGCGTCAGCCACGTCGCGAGCCTTGAGGTAGCGGTACTTCGAGACCGGGTGCGTGCCGAGCACGACTTTGCCGCGGGAGTGCAGCTTGTCGAGGTCGGCGTAGGCCAGGGCCACGTCGGAGAGGGGGTAGAAGCCCGAGATCAGCAGGCTGAAGGCGTGCTCCTCGGCCAGCGCCAGCAGCACCTCGAGCTGGCGGGTGCCGTGCGCGACGGTCTCCGGGTCCTTCTCGAGCAGCTTCAGTTCGAGGTCGCGCCGGTCGGCACTCGAGCGGTAGCGGGATGCCGGCACCCCGAGCTCGGCCGCGAGCTCCTGCCCGTCCTGGCCGAAGTTGTCGATGAAGGCGGTGACGCCCTGCGGGGCCGCGGCCCGGATGCGGTCGGCGATGCCGGGGCCGTACTTCACCGGCACGATGCCGAGCTGGCGCAGGTAGTCGAAGTTGCGGTCGCCGCAGGTGCCGATGACGGTCGCCCCGCGGTGGCGGGCGAGTTGGGCCTCGATGCTGCCGACGCCACCGGCCGCCGCCGAGATGACGACGGTGTCGCCGGAGGCGATGTGCAGCTGATCGAGGGTGTCGAGGGCGGTCACGCCGGCGAGGTAGAGCCCGCCCGCCGTCTCCCAGGTGACGCCCTTGGGCTTGCGCACGAGTGCGCCGACCGGAACGGTGAGGTAGGTCGCATGGGCGCCCGAGCGCACGTGCCCGACCACCTCGGATCCGCGCGGGAAACGCCGGTCGTCGGAGTCGACGACGATTCCGGCGAAGTCGCTGCCGGTGCCGCGGGGGAAGGGCTCCGAGGCCCAGGCGCCTTCGCGGCCGGAGCGGATGAAGCCGTCGATGTGGCTGATGCCCGCCGAGATCACCTCGACGGTCACTTCGCCCGGGCCGGGTGGAGGCAACGGCCGGGAGAGCGTCTGCAACACCTCGGCGCCGCCGGCGTGGTCGTATTGGATGACTCTGGTCTCCGTCGGCTTCTTCACCGTGACCACCTCGCTTCTCAGGTCTGGGTCCAGGCTATGCAGGCGGGTGGGCGGAGTCCAGGGGTCGCACGAAGATCCTCGGCGACCCACGGTTCGAAGAGCTGGAACGCGTCGGTGTGGGGTCCGTGGGATCGGATGGGGAGCGCGCCGGAGTAGCCGAGCCGCCCGAGGCCGCCCTTGCCGTGGGTGACCGGGTGCAGCTAGGCGTGGCGGCGGCGCCGCACCAGTGCACTGATCGGGCGCGCGAGCGCGGCGAGCAGCATGCTCCACAGGCCGACGCCCGGGACGGTGATCGCGATCACCAGCGCCGCGGCCACGAGGGCCACCGAGACCCAGCGCAGACCGAGCACCAGTGGTGAGGGCACGTGCCGCGGCTCGATCGCGCCGGAGCGGATGAGTGCGCGCTCCTCGAAGCGCGCGACGATCATCGTGACGAGGATCGACCCGACGTAGATCGCCCTCGCGAGGGCGTCGCCCCCGGCCGCACCGACCTCGATGACCGTGGCGAGCGGGATGAAGCACACGCCCGCGAGCCACAGCAGGTTGATGTTCACGACGGCCGCGTTCCACGATCGGGCGTGCGTGAAGAGCCGGTGGTGATCGCGCCAGAACAGCGCGATGGTGATGAAGCTGATGGCGGCTGCCAGGAGCGCAGCGGCGTTGTCGGCGAAGTACGAGGCGGCCGTGCCGCCCGCGAGATCGCGTGCGGTGTCGATCAGGGGCAGCACCACGAGGGTGATCGCGATCGCGCAGACGGCATCGCTGAAGAAGGCGAGCCGATCGGCGCCGCGTTCGGCGTCGGCGGCGTCGGCCAGCTCGGCGGGATCGAGGGCTTCGGCGGCTTCGGGGGTGGGCGCTTCGGCGGATGCGGTCATCGTTCGGCAAGGCTACAGCGCCCTACCGTTCACGACCTGAAACTGTCAACCCCTGAATCAGTAGTTTTGCAGATCTTTCAGATGCTGGCATATTTGGCGAGGGCAACCGCATCCGGTGGCCAGGCTGAAACCGAGGGGGATTCCGATGAGCGCTGCGACCAACGACATCTCGACCATGATCCGCTGGCGTCAGGCGGAAGACGGGTTCTGGGTCGGTTCGCAGAACGGATGCTTCGCCGGCACCGTCGACCAGAGCGGCGCGCACTTCTACGCCCGCGACCAGTTCGGCAGCTACATCGGCGACTTCACCGATCTCGCCCGGGCCCAGAGCGCTCTCGCGCAGCGCCTGGTGGTGATCGCGAGCTCCAGCCCGGCCCGCGTGGCGGTGGCCTGATGCCCCAGAACGTGGTGCGGCGCGAGGCCGTTCACCTCTACTCCGCGGCTCCGGCGACGGAGGCGGCGGCGGAGGCCGTGCAAGCACTGCTCCGGCTCCGCAAGGCGGAGGGCAATGAGATCGAACGGGTTCGCAAGGCCAGCGGCCTCAGCCCGCACGAGTTCCACGCCGTGCGCTACCTCCTGCAGGCGCAGCGGGAGGCGCGGGACACCGGGCCGAAGGACCTCGTGGTGATGCTCGGCATCTCCAACGCCTCGGTCACCAACCTCATCGATCGCCTCGAGCAGATCGGCGACATCGAGCGGGTGCCCCACCCCCACGACCGACGCGCCCAGCTGCTGCGCCCCACGGCCGCGGCCGCCGCCAAGATCGAAGACGCCTATCGCAGCTTCCACCAGATCGTGGTCGACGTCATGGACTCCCTGAACGCCGCCGACGCCGAACTCGTCGCGCGCACCCTCAACACCGTCACCGAACGCCTCGAGAAAGGTCACGAATCATGAGAACAGCCTGGATGCAGTCCTGCGGTCAGCGTTACCTGGTGGAGCGATTCGACGACGGCAGCTTCGGCATCACGCTCGGCGACGACTTCCTCGGCTTCGTGCTGCGGGTCGACGGCGACTACCTCGCCATCGACGGCACCGAGGCGGGGGAGGGTGGCGTGGTCGCCGCCACCCGCACGCTCGGCGAGGCCGCTGCGGCGTTGGCGGGCACGCCGGCCGACCACTCCCGCGCGCACCTCGCCGCGGTGGCCTGAATCGGGCTCAGTCGCGCGCATCCGGTGATCGCGTCAACCGCGGAACCAGCCGCACGAACGCGACCATGCCGACGAGCTCGACGAGCGTCTGCGTCACCACGGCGAGCGGCGCGAGGTCGAGCGCGGCCGGCAGCGCCAGGGCGAGTGGCAGCACGACGAGCGAGTTGCGCGTCGACCCGCTGAAGACGAGCGCGCGTGTGGCGGCGGCATCCAGGCCGACGAGCCGGCCGGCGGCCAGCCCCACCCCGAGCATGACGGCGAGGAAGGCCGCGTAGAGCGGCACCACGCGGGCCAGGGCCACGGCCTCGGCACCGACCGCGGCGATCTGCGAGGCGACGACCACCGCGAGCGTGAGCATCATCAGCGGCACCATCGCGCTCGCCGCGGCGGACTCGATCGCCCGGCCGGCCCGATGGCGGCGGGCGATCGCCTGCACCAGGGCCGCCGCGGCCAGCGGTGCCACGATCAGCATGAGGAACGCCTCGACGAACGGGGCGAGATCGATCTGCCCGGCCGTCGCGCTGCCCGCGAAGAGCACGAGATACACGGGGAGCAGCACGATCTGCAGCAGCATCAGCACGGGGGTCGCCGCGAGCAGCCGGGCCTTCGCGCCGCCGGCCAGGCCCGTGAACACGATCACGTAGTCGATGCAGGGGGCGAGCAGCACGAGGAGGAGCCCGACGAGCAGTGCGCGGTCGTCGGCCACGAAGCGCGAGAGCCCGAACGCCACCGCCGGCACGACCACGAAGTTCACCACGAGCACGGTGCCGAGGAACCGGATGTCGCGGAAGGAGCGTGCGACCTCGATCAACGGCACCCCGAGGAAGGTGGCGAACAGCAGCAGCCCCAGAATCGGGTTGATGGCGACGGTCAGGGCGGGCGCGGCGGCGGGCGCGAACGAACCGGCGAGGCCGCCGATCGCGAGGGCGGCGAGGTAGAGGGGGATCTGGTGGCGGTCCCACCAGCCGGCGAGCCGCTGCATCCGTTCAGCTTAGGGATGCGCACGGCCGTCGAGCCGCGCAGCGATTTCAGCGAGGTCGCGAGGCTGAATTCTCCAGCGCTTGCCGGCGGGGGAGGTCAGTGCGCGTTGAGCGCCGCGACCGTCGCGTCGAAGCGGCCCTCGACCTCCGCGAAGCGCAGGAACTTCACGCGCTCCACGAGGATCTCGGGCGCTGCGGGGTCGGCCTCCCAGAGCGCCATCACCTCGTCGGCGAAGGCGTCGAGGTCGAGGTAGCCCTCGCGCGTCGACTGGCCGGGGGTGAGCTCGGTCTGAACGGCCGGCGGCACGAGTTCCACCACCGTCACCGAGGTGCCGGCCAGCTGCAGCCGGATGCTCTCGGTGAAGCGATGAATGAACGCCTTCGTCCCGTTGTACGTCGGGGTGAACGCGAGCGGCACGTGCGCGAGGCCCGAGGAGACCGTCATGAGCGTGGCATCCGGCCGCGAGGCGAGCTGGGGGAGGAAGGCGGAGACGAGCCGCAGCGGGCCCAGGATGTTGGTGTTCACCTCTCGCTCGGCGATCTCGAGGAACGCGGATGCCGGGTCGAGCAGGTTCTCTGGGGCCATGATGCCGGCCATCGCGATGAGAACGTCGAGCGAGGGATGCTCCGCCACGAGCTGGTCGCGGGCCGCGAGCACCGAAGCGGGGTCTGCAGTGTCGATGGCGACGGTCGCGAAGCCGTGGGAAGCGGCGAGCGAGGCGAGCACCTCGGTGCGGCGCCCGCCGATGACGACGGTGTTGCCCGCATCCTTCAGTCGGAGGGCGAGGGCGAGACCGATTCCCGAGGTCGCGCCGGGGATGAAGACGGTTTTTGCGGTGATGGTCATGGCTCGAGTCTGCGGCGGCCCGGGCATGCCGGGGAGAGACGCCTTGTCGGAGGACTGCCGCTCCCTGCCTCCCGCCGGGCTCGAGGCCGATAATGGAGCGATGGACCGCCCCGCGCTCGCCGCCTTCCTCCGCTCGCGCCGCGAGGGGCTGCGCCCCGACGACGTGGGCCTCTCCGCCGGACCGCGCCGGCGTGTGAACGGGCTGCGGCGCGACGAGGTGGCCGCGCTCGCGGGCATGTCCACCGACTACTACGTGCGGCTCGAGCAGTCGCGGAGCCCGCAGCCCTCCGAGCAGATGCTCTCCGCGGTCGCCCGCGCCCTGCGCCTCACGAACGACGAACGCGACTACCTCTACCGCCTTGCCGGACACAACGCCCCGAAGCGCACCCCGCTCGACACCCATGTGGCGCCGCAGCTGATGCGCGTGCTCGACCGCCTCGACGACACTCCGGCGCTCATTCTCTCGAGTCTCGGCGAGACGCTCGAGCAGAACCGCCTCGCCGCGGCCCTGCTCGGCGATCACTCCGGCCACACCGGATTCGCCCGCAGCAGCGTCTACCGCTGGTTCACCGACCCCGCCGACCGCGACATCTACCCTCCCGCCGACCGCGACCACCACAGTCGCGCCCAGGTCGCCGGCCTCCGCGCGGCCTACGGCGCCGCCGGGCCCGACTCACGGGCCGGGGCCCTCGTGCGGGAGCTGCAGAAGCTGAGTCCCGAGTTCCGGGAGATCTGGGGGCTTCAGGATGTGGCCACCCGCTTCGAAGACCACAAGACGCTGCTGCACCCCGAGCTCGGCGCCATCGACCTCGACTGCCAGGCGCTGTTCACCGAGGACCAGGGGCAGGCGCTGCTGGTGCTGACCGCGGAGCCACGCTCGGACGCGGCCGAGAAGCTCGCCCTTCTCGCGGTGATCGGCCGGCAGCAGTTCAGCACACCGGCCTGAGGCACGGCATGAGCGAAGAGAGGGGAACCGCCGGGGCCGCCGTCGGCTCCGTGCATCCGGAACCCCGCCGCCGGCCCACCCTGCTCGACCGCTTCTACACAGCCGGCATCGTGGTGAAGGGCATCGACGGAGCCGTCGAGCTCGTCGCCGGACTGCTGCTGTGGTTCGCGCCCGGCCTCATCCACTCGGCCCTCTCCGGCCTCGTGGCCGAGGCGCAGGAGGGCGCCGCGAGGTTCGACCACGTCATCGCCAGCAACCTCGCGCGCCTCGACGACGGGCTGGTCGCCCACGGGTCGCGCGCCTTCCTCATCGCGTTCCTCGTGGTGCACGGCGTGGTGAAGCTCGTGCTCGTCTACTGCCTGCTGCGCAAGTGGCACCGGGTGTATCCGTGGGCGCTCGCCGTGCTCACGCTCTTTCTCGCCTACCAGGTCTACGCGCTCGCCACGGGGCCCTCGATCGGCAACGCCGTCTTCACGGTCATCGACGCGGCCATCATCGTGCTCGTCTGGCGCGAGTACCTCGAGCTGCGCCGCTACGCGACCGAGGATGCGGGCATCGGCGCCTCGCCGAGCGACGCCGCGAGGCCCTGAGCCGGGTGCCCGGGCTGATCATGGGAGTGGGAGTCTCATCCGTTTTTCGTTAGCGTTCATAGAGCCAGCGCGTGGTGGCCACCGCTCATTCGGGTTGATCGGAGGCCGCCACGCGCGTGGTACGACGAGTTCTCGGGCTTGCGCTGGTGAGGCCGTGGCGGCGCGGTTCCGCGGTCAGGACACCGCCACCGGCGAGTTCGTCAGTGCGCCGTCGACGAGGTGCACCACGCCGTGCATCCGCGGCAGGTGCGCGGTGTCGTGGGTCACGAGCAGGGTCGCCGTGCCGAGCCGCTCGGTGAGCTCGAGGATGAGCTCGATGATGGCGGCGCCGCGCTCCTGATCCAGCGCGCTCGTCGGCTCGTCCACCAGCAGCACCGTCGGCTCGTTCATCAGCGCCCGCGCGATGTTCACGCGCTGCCGCTGCCCGCCCGAGAGCTGATGCGGGCGCTTGTCGCGCTGCGCGCCCAGGCCCACGGCCTCGAGCAGCTCGCCCGCCCGCGCCGCCACCACGCTCCGGCGACGACGGCTGTGGCGCTCGCCGAGCTCGTTCATCACGGCGAGCTGCTCGACGGCGGTGAGTGAGGGGATGAGGTTCGACTGCTGGAACACGATGCCGATCGCGCGCCGCCGCAGCTCGGTGGCCTCGCCGGCGTCGAGGGCTGTCGCATCCACGCCGTCGATCGACACCACCCCCGAATCGGGCCGGATGAGCGTGGCGGCCACCGCCAGCAGGCTCGACTTGCCCGAGCCGCTGGGCCCCGTGATGCCGGTGACGGTTCCCGGATGCGCGGCCAGCGACACCCGGTCGAGCGCGGTGATGCGGGAATCCCCGTCGGGGAAGGTGAGGGTGACGGTGTCGAGACGGATCATCGGTTGCTCCCGAGGGCGGTGAGGGGGTCGGCGGAGGTGACGGAACGGAGCGCGAAGGCGGCGCCGGCGAGGCCGAGCACCACCATCAGCAGGCCGGGCACGAGGGTGGTGAGCGGGCTCAGCAGGAAGGGGAGGGCCGTGCCGGCGAGGGCGCCGAAGACGGCGACGAGCAGCAGCCCGATGCCGATTCCGAGCACGAGCACGAGCAGCGCCTGGCCGAGGGCGTCGCGCACGAGCGATGCCGTGCTCGCCCCGAGCGCCTTGAGCACGGCGATGTCGCCGCGCCGCTGCATCGTCCACACCGTGAAGAAGGCGCCGATCACGAGCCCTGAGATGCCGAACAGCAGCACCACGATCAGCAGCAGCGAGCCGATCTCGGAGCGGAAGGCGCTGAGCGCCGTGAGCGAGCCGAGGATGGTCTGCGAGCTGGTGCCGATGGCGGCATCCGCGGTGTTCCAGTCGGGCTGGCCGCTGACGGCGAGTACGGTCGAGGAGGTGACGGTGTCGCCGCCGGCGCCGGATGACGCCTGCCAGTCGTGCAGGGTCATGGTCACCACGGGCGTGTGGCTGTACCAGCTGTCGCCGGAGATCGACTCGACCGTGTAGTCGGTGCCGGCCACCGAGATCCGGTCTCCGACACCGGCGCCGAGCGCCGTGGCCGCGGGCGCCGAGAGGTCGAGGAGGCCGTCGCCGCTCGGGGCGTCGGCGAATCCCGGGGGCGCCCCGAACGCGGCGACCGCGGTGCGCAGCTCGCCGGCCTCGGCACGGGTCTGCGTGATGCCGAGCGGTGACACCGAGGTGACGCCGGGCGTGGCGGCCCACTGCGCGGCCTGCTGCTCGGAGACGGCCGAGTCGGCGAAGGTCACCTCCGAGCTGCCGGCCGCGGGCGCGGAGAAGACCAGGCGGTCGGCCGGGATCGCCAGCACGGCCGAGATGTTCTGCACGGCGAGTCCGCCGGTGAGGCCGCTGAGAAAGCCGACGAGCACGGTGATGAGCGCGACGACCGCGCCGATCAGGGCGAAGCGGCCGCGGGCGAAGCGGAGGTCGCGGAGGGCGACGAACATGGTGTTCCTTTCGGCCACCGGGTTCTCGGTGACTCTTCCACTGTTCCGTTCCGGGGCGCGCGAAGCATCCGCCGCCGGAACACGATCCGGCGACCGGAGGCAGGAGCCGTGGTTCGTCCTTTCGGACGATGACCCGCGCCCGGCGGGCGCGTAAAGTCCATGCCATGGCCCACTCCGCTCTCACCCCGGTCTTCGTGGGGCTGCGGGCCGGGCTGCACCTGCTCTTCGTCGCGCTGACGCTGCTGGTGGTCATCCGGGCCGGGCTGGTGCCGGCGCCGAGCGGGCCACTCGTCATCGCGCTGGCGGCGATCGTGCTCGCCACCTATGGTCTCGGGGCGGTTCTCGCGCGCCCCGGACGTGCCCGTCGCCCTGGGCTGGGCCGGACGCCGGCGCTCGTCTGGCTGGCCGTACTCGCGCTCGAGTGGGTGCTGCTGCTCTGGGCGACGCCCGATGCCGCCTACCTCGTCTTTCCTCTGTTCTTCCTGCAGCTGCACCTGCTCGGGCGATGGTGGGGCTCGGCGGCGATCGTCGCCTCGACCCTCGTGGTGATCGTGGTGCTGGGCCTGCACGGCGAGTTCACCGTCGGGGGAGTGGTCGGCCCGCTCGTGGGCGCGGGGGTGGCCCTCCTGATCGGGCTCGGCTACCAGGCGCTCGCCCGCGAGGCCGAGCAACGCGAGATGCTGATGCGCGAGCTGCTGGCCACCCGCGGGCAGCTCGCGGCGACCGAGCACGAATCCGGCGTGCTCGCCGAACGGGCCCGCCTCGCGCGCGAGATCCACGACACCGTGGCGCAGGGGCTGTCGAGCATCCAGATGCTGCTGCACGCGGCCGAGCGGGCCGACCCCGGCCGGCCGGGCGCCGAGTACGTCCGGCTCGCGCGGGAGACGGCCGCGGCGAACCTCGTCGACGCGCGCCGCTTCATCCGGGAGCTCACCCCGCCCGAGCTCGACGAGCAGGGACTCGGCGGGGCGCTGCGCCGGCTCGCGGAGTCGCAGTGGGCGGCGCAGGGGCTCGAGGTGCGGGTGCAGGTCTCCGACACGGTGGCGCTGCCGATGCACCTGCAGACCGCCCTGCTGCGCATCGCGCAGGGCGCGATCGCGAACGTCATCCAGCACGCCCGCGCCACGACGGCCACGATCGCCCTGCTCGCCGACGCCGACGGGCTGAGTTTCACGGTGACCGACGACGGTGTCGGCTTCGACCCCGATGCGGCGGCGGATGCGCCGGCCGGCTCCTCCGACTCGTTCGGGCTCCAGGCGACGCGGGAACGGGTGCAGCAGCTCGGCGGATCGCTCGACATCGACGCCGCGCCGGGCCGCGGCACGAGGCTCGCGGTCACGATCTCCCCGGCGGCGGCCTCGTGATCCACCTGCTGATCGCCGACGACCACCCGATCGTGCGCACCGGCCTCGTGGCGCTGCTGGGTTCGGAGGATGACTTCGAGATCGTGGGCGAGGCCTCCGACGCCGACGCGGCCGTCGAGGCCGCCGAGCGGCTGAACCCCGACGTGGTGCTGATGGACCTGCAGTTCGGGGCCGCCGGCAACGCCACCGGGGCCCACGCGACCCGGCGCATCCGTTCGCTCGAGGCCCCGCCCTACGTGCTGGTGCTCACCAACTACGACTCGGATGCCGACATCCTCGCCGCCGTCGAGGCGGGCGCGAGCGGCTACCTGCTGAAGGACGCCCCGCCGCACGAGCTCGTGGCCGCCGTGCGCGCGGCCGCGGCGGGCGAGAGCGCCTTGGCGCCCGTGATCGCCTCGCGGCTGCTCGACCGGATGCGCGCCCCGCACGCGAGCCTCAGCTCCCGCGAGCTCGAGGTGCTCGAGCTGGTGGCGGCCGGTCGCTCCAACGCCGAGATCGCCGCGACCCTGTTCGTGGGCGAGACGACGGTGAAGTCGCACCTCGCGCACATCTTCTCGAAGCTCGACGCCACCTCGCGCACGGCGGCCGTGTCGACGGCTCGGCGGCGGGGCATCCTGCGCTGATCGGGCTGATCGCCCTGGTCTGAGCGGGAGACGCGCCGATCTGAGCGGGAGATGGGAGCCGCCGAACTCCCCGCAGCATCCGCGCCCGAGCAGGCGTACCCTGCTGTCACCGGCACCTCGTCGTGCCCGGGAGGAGGCAGAGATGGCCCGGATCGTGGTGGGTGTCATCCCCGGGATGCCCGACGCCGTTCTGCGCGCGGCCTCGCACTTCGCGCGCCGCTTCGACGCGGCCCTCGTCTGCGGCTTCGTGGACACCAGCCGCTACGTCGAGCGCGGCGACGCCGCGGGTGCGGGCCGGGCGCTGCACTCGGCGCCGATCGACCCCGACCTCGCCGATGACGAACCCTCGGTGATCGCGCCGGTGCTCGCCGCTCAGCTCGACCGGGTGCTCGACGGCGCCGTTCCCTGGGAGGCCTTCGTGCTCGCCGGCGACCCGGCGCTCGCTCTCGCGTCGCTCGCCGACCGGGTCGACGCCGAGATGATCGTGGTCGGCACCCGCGAGGGCACCATGCGCGGGGCCCTCGGCGAGTTCTTCAACGGCTCGGTCGCGGTGCATCTCGCGCATCGACAGCACCGCCCCGTGGTGGTGGTGCCGATCTCGCCCGTGGCCAGCGGTCCGCTGCCCTGGGAGCCGAGCTAGGGGTCCGCTGAACGCGCGGGCGACGACGGCGTGTCGATCAAATGGATGCCGGAGTCACGAAGCGAGCCACATCCCGGTGCCGGCCGCCGCGACAGCCGCCACGAACATGCCGAGCCCGTGGAAGGCGGCCGCGAGACGGTGGCCGTCGCGGGCGAGCTGCACCACGTCGGCGCTCGCCGTGCTGAACGTCGTGTACCCGCCGAGGAACCCGGTGCCGACCACCGCCCGCCACTCCGCGGGCAGCACGTGCGCGAGGGCCAGCCCGGTGGCGAAGCCGAGCAGGAGCGAGCCCGAGACGTTGATGATCAGGGTGCCCACCGGGTACCAGCCCGGGAACAGGGCTTTCGCGCCCGCGCCGAGGAGCAGACGGCAGGCGGCACCGGCTCCGCCGGCGAGCGCCACCGCGAGGAAGGCGGCGACCGCCGTCATCGCCGGTGCCCCTTTCGTGCTGCCGGCCACTCCACGTCATGCCGGTCATCCTCGTCGGGCCGGTCATCGGCGCGCCCCCGCCGCAGTGCGCCTGCGGCGCGCGTGCCACCGTAGGCCGCCGCCACCCCCAGCACCACGGTCGCCAGGCCGTAGAGGATGCTGTCGCCGACGCGCGAGGTGTCGAGCAGGCCGTCGGCGTCGACGGCGAACATGCCATAGGTGGTGTAGCCGCCGAGCACCCCGGTGCCGAAGAACGTCGAGATGCTCCGTGCGCGCCGCCGGTCGGCAGAGCCCCGCACCCATTCGTTCAGCGCGCCCAGTGCGAAGGCTCCGGTGACGTTGATCGCGAAGGTGACCGGCAACGCGCCCTCGGCGGGCAGCAGCAGGGTCAGGCCGTACCGCAGGCTCGTACCGAGCGCCCCTCCGGCGAACACCGAGACGACGTCGAGAAGGCGGATCGCGGGTGATCGCTGCATCGGTCTCGTCTCGCTCCGCTCCGGAATCCGTCGCCGCACGGCCGGTCTCCGTGACCGTGCGTCGCTCGTGAGCCTGACGTATCCCGGCGCGTCGCAGTAGCGACAATTGACGCGACTTCGTGCGACAGACGTCCTACGGAGCCGAGCGGAGGGAGCCGGCCTTCACGAGCGGGATGACCTGCTCTGCGAAGCGGCGCATCTCGTCGAGGGCGGGGGAGAACTGCAGCAGCAGCGTGTCGACGCCCACGGCCTCGAACTCGAGGATCTTCGCCGCCACCTGCTGGGGTGTGCCCACGAAGCCGGGCCGGAGGCCGCGGTTGGACACCGAGTAGTCCTTGAGGTCGACCGCGGTGTCGAGCTGCGACTTCGACACGAACTCCTGGTAGGAGGTGTAGGCCGCGCCCTCGCGCACGTCCGTGATGCGGTCGAGTTCGGCCTGCGCCTCCTCCGCGGTGTCGCGCACGATGGCGTAGGCCGCCATGCCGAAGTGCTCGAACGGCTCGCGGCCGAGGGCCGAGCGGCGGCGGCGCATGTCGGAGATTTTCGCGTCGAGCTCCTCCACCGTGCCGCCGTGGGTGAGGTACGCGTCGGCGAAGCCCGAGATGGCGGCGCGGCCGGCCTCGCTCTCGCCGCCGGCGTAGACGAGCGGATGCACGGAGGGCTTGGGCTCGAGATAGGTTCCCTCGAGGGTGTAATTCGGCCCCGCGTGGCTGTAGGGCGTCTCGGTCCAGAGCCCGCGCAGCACCTCGACGTACTCGGTCGTGACCGCGTAGCGGTCGTCGTGGGCCCGGAACTCCACCCCGTACTGCCGGGCCTCCTCGGCCCACCAGGCCGACACCACGTTGAGGGTGAAGCGGCCGCCGGCGATCTCCTGGATGGTGGCCGCCTGCTTCGCCGCGAGCGCCGGAGGGTGGTAGCTCGGCCGCAGCGCGACCATGATCTCGATCGACGTCGTCACGGCCGCGATACCCGCGGTGGTGGCCCAGGCATCCAGTGTCGGCCCGTCATAGCCGCGGATGTCGTTGAGGTTGAGCTCGGGGATGAGCGTCACGTCGAAGCCCACCTCCTCGGCCGTGCGTGCGATCTCGGCGAGGTGCGCGAAGCTCAGTGGCGTGTTCTCGTCGTCGACGTTGCGCAGCCAGCCGCCGAAGACGGGGGTCCAGTAGCCGAATCTCACGCGCTGACCGCCTCGTACCGCTCGGCGAGCTCCGCCCCGAGGAAGCGGGCGACCGCGGCCGCCGCGGAGCGCGCCGAGACCGCCTCGACGTCGGGGCTGTAGTTCGTGTTGGTGTTGATGTCGTAGGGGAGGAGCCGGCCGCCTGCCGTCTCGAAGAACTCCACGCCGGCGATCTCGACGCCCTGCTCCGCGAGGAACGCCTCGAGCTTCGCGATGAGCGGATGCGCCGCGTCGATGTCGTGGCGCTCGCTGAACAGACTGGTCGCCGTCGCCGTCGCCGTTGTCGTCGCCGTTGTCGCCGTCGCGGGCACGTTGCACGCCGCCGGCGCGAAGCCGCTCTGGTCCGGCACCGCGCAGGCCTCGGCCGGGCACAGCTCGAACGAGCCCGCCGAGGTGTCGACCCGCACTGCGTAGACGAAGCGCCGGCCCACGAACTCGGCGCGCGTGATGAACGGCGACGCGGTGGTGATGTACTCCTGCAGCAGGGTGATGCCGTCGACGGGATGCTCGAACTCGGGCCCGTCGACGTAGCGGTCGAACTCCGCGAGATCGTCGAAGCGGCGCACGCCGAGGCCCTTGCCGCCCTGGTTGTGCTTGGTGATGAACGGCGTCGGCAGCTCGCGCGCCCGGCGCTTGAGGTCGTCGGTGCCGAACACCACGATCGTGTGCGGCACGTCGAACCCGGCCGCGCGAAGTGCCGCATACTGCGCGGCCTTGCTCACCTCGAGCTCCACCACCCGGCTGCCGTTGACGACCCGGCGGCCCCACGACTCGAGCCAGCGCAGCACCGCACGCGAGTACTCCTTCGCGTGCTCGTGGTCGCGGGTGTGCGAGGAGGCGCTGAGGCGCGACCAGAACACGCCCTGCGGAGGCTCGGCCGAGATGTCGATCGAGCCGGTCGTGAGCGGCCACTCGGCGAAGGGCACCCCGGCCGCGTCGAGGGCGGCGGCGAGCGGCGGGATCCACTCGGCGTTCTCATGGAGGATGTGCACCACGGGTGCCGTCGGATCGCTCATCCTCCGATCGTACGGCTCGGGCGGCGACCGGCTCGCGGCGGCGACGTCACACGGCGCAACGCGCGCCGCTACATCACCGCGCCGAAGTAGGAGTACTTCACGAAGACCTCTGCAGCGAGCCCGGCCTCGTCGAGCACGCCCTGCACCGCGGTGAGCATGTACTTCGAGTCCCAGCCCATGTAGAGGTGGGTGTTCTCGTCGAGCACGTCCCAGTGCCCGTTCCAGGCCTGCGTCTGGTAGATCGGGCCGCCGCGGCCCGCGCTGAACCGCACCACGGCCTCGCGCGAATCGGCCCACAGGCGCTTGAACACCCGGTTGAAGAGGTACTTGACGTCGTAGACCTCCCAGTGCTCGCCGCGGTACTCCACGTAGTCGAACTCGCGCTCCCAGCCGCGCGGCCAGCCGCGCCGGCGGGTGGCGTCGAGGATGGGCGTGAGGTCGTCGTCGTCGATTCCCGCGGAGCCGGGCCGCACCCACACGGCGAGGAAGAGCTCGGTGAGCTGCACGGTGCGCTCCGCGATCGCGGCCGTGCCCCAGGCGGGGAGCTCGGCGAGGGCACGGCTGATCGAGACCTCGCTCTGCGCGTAGACCGCGCGCTTCTCGGGGAAGGAGCGGTCGAAGGCGCGCTCCGCGAGCGGCTGCTCAAGCAGGGCCAGGTTGCCGAGCGTCTGCGCGAGGGCGCGGTGGCTGTTCTGCTCGTCGTCGCTGTAGTCGGCCCACACGCGCTCGCCGTCGCCCGTCCAGTCGTCGCCCGGGAGGAGCGGGAAGACGTGCTCCAGGTCGAGCCCCACGGCCGAGTCGACCCCGGCGATGCGGCCCAGCACGTAGGCCGCGTGCGGCAGCTCGCTGTACTTCAGGGCCACGCGCACCCGCTCGTCGGAGGGCGTGATGCGCGCGATCGCCCGCACCAGCGCATCCGGCCCGTCCTCGCGGGCGCGGCAGAGCCGGGCCACCATGCGGTCGGTCGTGATGCCGACGACCGTGCGGCGCAGCAGCAGTGACTGGATGTCCTCGAGCGTGGCGACGAGGGCTGCGGCGTCGGTCGTGCCCTGCGCGAAGTCGCCGTAGGCGCGCATCGCGAGCGGGTACATCCCGCGCCCGAAGGTGTTGAGGTGGGCGAGGTGGCGGCCGACCCCGGCATCCGGGGCCCGCTGCGGCTCGAGGAGGGTGCGGTAGACGGCGGAGTAGTCCCGCCACTCGGCGGCGTGCTCGCGCAGGGACTGCAGGTCGAGCCGCGGGAATTCGTGCCGGAAGGCGTCGTAGACGCCGCGTTCTCCGGCCACCACCACCTCGCGGCCCGTGGTCATCACGAGGTAGTGCCGCCAGAAGCTGCCGATCGACTCGCCGGTGTTCTGCTCGATCGGCAGCCAGTACTCGTCTTCGATCTCGCTCTGCTCGGCGTGCGAGAGGCCCATCAGCACGTAGTTGTGGATGAGCTCGTGGTCGCGCAGCGGCTCGCCCGTGGAGTTCAGGCTCTCGAAGATCTGCTGCGCGTTCGCCTCCGCCCCCAGGGTGATGGCCACGTGCTCGAGCTTCTGCAGGCCGCTCCAGATGCGCGGCGCCTCGTCGGCGTGCACCTGGCTGCGGAAGAAGGCGTAGTTGTCGTCGAAGCGGGAGTCGCGCAGCGCATCCCCGTCGCTCCGGCGGTCGAGGACGACGCTCTCGAAGATCTCGGCCCAGCCGCGGTGCGGCCGCAGTTTCGTGCGGGAAGGGTCGTCGGCGCGCACGAGCACCTGCTCGAGCTCGGCGGCGAGCTGCGGATCGGTCTCGCGCACGCTGTGGTGCAGGGCCGCGACCAGCAGCATCAGGGTGGTGATGCGCTGCTGTCCGTCGATGAGCACGAGTTCGCCGGTGCCGTCGTCTCCGCTCGTGGAGAGGATGGACCCGATGAAGTGCCGGTGCCGCTCGCCCGACCCGGAGACGGCGCGGATGTCGCCCAGCAGCTGCTCGCAGCCGCCGATGTCCCAGCGGTACTGGCGCTGGTAGACCGGAACCACGATCGAGGTCGAAGCCTCCGAGAGCCAGGCGATGGTGTTGACCGCGGTGGCCTCGACGTTCGTGGCTGTGACCATGGTTCTCTGTTCGCCTCTCGGTCGCGCGGCAGGTGCAGCCGTCGAGTCTAATAGAAGCGGATGCGCGTCAGGCCGGGCCGCGGGACCCTCCGTATGACCAAAGTCCCTTCTCAGGGGCCGGAATGTAGGCTTGCCTAAGTTCGGGCCTGTTAAAACGTGCTGGCCCACGACGAAAGGGCATGATTCACATCATGGGTTACATCAAGTCCGCCGCTCTCGAAGAGACCGGCTACGTGGTTCTCGACCGCTACAACAAAGAGATCGATCCCAAGGAATGGCTCGACCTCGAGTACAACGACTGGAAGTCGTCGGGTGACACCCGCTTCGCACCGCTCGCCAGCGCCTTCGGCGAGATCGAGTGCAACGGGTTCTGGAACCACAAGCCGCCGCGCACCGACAAGGACGGCGTCTGGATCCCCTCGCAGAACGCGATCGCCCCCACCCTCACCGCCCGCGCCCAGGAGCCCGGCGCCAACGTCGGCCGCTGCCGCGTGATCGAGCTGCAGCCCAACACCTACGCCGACTGCCTCTACAACCTGCACCAGGACGACAACAACCGTCTGAACCCCGACGGCACCGGCTGGGTCGTGCGTGGCTTCTTCAACCTCACCGACGACACCGACAGCTACTTCGTGCTGCGCGAGAACCGCACCGACCCGAGCGGCGAGGTGCGCATCGCCCTCCCGGCCGGCGCCCAGCTCGTGATCGACACCCAGCGCCTCTGGCACGCCGCCGCGCACTACGGCACCGAGCCGCGCTACTGCCTCATCACCTCGTGGGAGTCGGGCCCCGAGCTCGACGCCTACATCGAGAAGTACCACGGTGTGAACCACACGGAGAGCGTCGATGTGCCGCAGGACGTGCTCGACGCCGGCCAGGCCGAGCAGGCCCGCCGCATCGCCGCCCGTGCCGCCGCGCTCGCCGCGCGCGGCCAGGCCGAGAAGCTGGCGATGAGCGAGGCCTGATCCTCCGATCGTCGTACCCGAGTGCCCCGGTCGTGAGACCGGGGCCCTCGCTCGTTCGCGGACGCCGGCACGGGCTGCGCCTCGCGGATGCGGAGTGCGGCTGACATACTTAGGTAATGCTTACCTACTCCTCGTCGTCGTCCGCGTCGGAGAGAGCCCGCGACGCGCGGCCGGCGTACCGCCCCTTCCGCGCCACCGTCGCCCGTATCGCAGAGCTCAGCCCCGGCTTCCGCCGGGTGACGTTCACCGGCCCCGACTTCGACGGCTTCGGCACCGCCGGTCTCGACCAGCGGGTCAAGATCGTGTTCCCGCACGCCGACGGGCGACTCGGCGACTGCGGCTGGGACGACCCCGACACGATCGCGCAGGGCACCTGGTACCAGCGCTGGCGTGAGCTGCCCGACAGCGAGCGCAACCCCTTCCGCACCTACACGGTGCGCGCGGTGCGGCCGGAGGAGAAAGAGCTCGACGTGGACTTCGTGGTGCACGGCCACGAGGGCGGAGCCCCCGGCCCCGCCGCACTCTGGCTCGAGACCGCGGCGGCGGGCGACCCGCTCGTCATCGTGGGCCCCGACGACGCGAGCGTCGACTACCGGGTGGGCCTCGACTGGCATCCCGGCGACGCGGTCGACTACCTGCTCGCCGGCGACGAGACGGCCGCGCCCGCGATCTGCAGCATCCTCGAGTCGCTCCCCGCGGGCACTCGCGCGCACGCCTTCATCGAGGTGCCGCACGCCGCCGACGCCGTCGAGCTCGACTGCCGGGCCGAGGCATCCGTCACCTGGCTCTGCCGCGACGCGGGCCACACGACTCTCGACGCCGCCGTGCGCGCGTGGGTGGGAGAGCATCGCGACACCGTCGCTCCGGCGCTGAGCGCCCCCGAGGAGCTCGCCGAGATCGACGTCGACGTGGAGATGCTCTGGGACTCACCGGGCGAGCCGCCGGCCGATGCCGGTGCCGGCGAACACCGCTTCTACGCCTGGCTGGCGGGCGAGTCTGCGGTGATCAAGGGCCTGCGGCGCCTGCTCGTCAGCGACGTCGGCGTGGACCGCCGGCGCGTGGCGTTCATGGGCTACTGGAGGCTCGGCAAGGCCGAAGCGCAGTGACGCGGGTCGCCGCCCCGGCGGTGCCCGCCGTGCTCGGCCGCCGCCGCCGCACCGCGCGCGTGGCGGGCCTCGTGGTGCTGCTCGTCATCGTGGCGCTCGCCGTGTTCGCGAGCCTCTTCCTCGGCTCGCGGTCGATCGGGCTCTCCGCGGTACTGGATGCGCTCACCGGGCGGGCGGGCGACCAGGTCGAGCAGATGGTCGTGCTCGATCTCCGCGTTCCGCGCACCGTGATCGGGCTCGTGGCGGGCGCCGCCCTCGGCCTCGCGGGTGCGCTCATGCAGGGTCTCACGCGCAATCCCCTCGCCGACCCGGGCCTCCTCGGAGTGAACGCCGGGGCATCCCTCGCCGTGGTCGTGGCCATCTCGGTGTTCGGGGTGAGCGCGCCCTCCGGCTACGTCTGGTTCGCGTTCCTCGGGGCGGCGGTCGCCGCCGTGGTGGTGTACCTGGTGGCCTCCGGCCGGTCGGGGCCGAGCCCGCTCGGGCTGACGTTGGCCGGCGCCGCGGTCACCGCCGTACTGACCTCGGCGATCACCCTGGTCCTCCTGCGCAGCCTCGACACGCTCGGACAGTACCGCTTCTGGTCGGTGGGCTCGCTCGTGGCGCGCGATGTCGGGCTCGTGGGCACCCTCGCGCCGTTCCTGCTCGTCGGGGCGGCGGCGGCGCTGCTGCTCGGCCGCAGCCTCAACGGGCTCGCTCTCGGCGACGACGTGGCCCGGGGCCTCGGGCAGCGGGTGGGCCTCACGCGCGTGGTGGCCGGCGTCGCCATCATCCTGCTCTGCGGCTCCGCGACCGCCCTCGCCGGCCCTCTCGTGTTCGTGGGGCTCGTGGTTCCGCACCTCGCGCGACGGTTCGTCGGCGCCGACTACCGCTGGATCCTCGCCTACTCCGTTCCGCTCGGTGCCGCCCTGCTGGTGCTCGCCGACACCCTCGGGCGCCTCGTCGCGCAGCCGGCCGAGCTCGAGGCGGGCATCGTGGTGGCGGTCGTCGGCGCCCCGGTGCTGATCGTGCTGGTGCGCCGCGACCGGGCGGTGGTGCGATGAGCTCCGTCGTCGTCGCGGCCGTGCGCCGTCGTGGCCGGCGTCGACTCGGCCTCGTCGCGGCCGCGCTCGTGCTGCTCCTGGCGGTGATCGCCGTGCTCGCCCTGATGCTCGGCGACCGCGTGATCTCCCCGGGCGACGTCGTCGCGGCCCTGCTCGGCCAGGGCGGCGGCGGCGACCGCTTCGTCGTGCTCGGCCTGCGCCTGCCGCGTCTCACGCTCGGGCTCCTGGTCGGCGCGCTCTTCGGGCTCGCCGGCGCCGTGTTCCAGAGTCTTCTCGGCAACCCGCTCGCGAGCCCCGACATCATCGGCGTCTCGCAGGGGGCGAGCGCCGCCGCCGTCGCCGCCGTGCTGCTCGCCGGGTGGAGCGGGCTCGCGCTCTCGCTCGCGGCCTTCGGCGGAGCCGTCGCCGTGGCGGTGCTCATCCTGCTGCTCGCCGGCCGCTCCGGCGCGGCGGCCGGAACGCGCTTCGTCATCATCGGCATCGCCCTCGCCTTCCTCGCCCAGGCCCTGATCGGCTTCCTGCTCACCCGGGCCGACGTGCGCGACGCCCAGTCGGCGCTGGTCTGGCTCGTCGGCAGCATCGGCACGGTGCAGCTCCAGGAGCTCGTCGTCACGGCCGTAGGCGGGGCGGTGCTGCTCGCCGCCCTGATCGCCCTCGCCCCCCGGCTCCGGATGCTGCAGCTCGGCGACGAGGCGGCCACCGGCCTCGGCGTGCGGGCACCGCGGGTGCGCATCCTGCTGCTGCTCGTCGCCGTCGGCTTCGCGGCGCTCGGCACGGCGGCCGCGGGCCCGATCGCCTTCGTCGCCTTCGTCTCCGCGCCGATCGCCCGGAGGCTGCTCGGCGGCACGGGCCCCGCGCTCGCCGTGAGCGCGCTCGTCGGCGCCGTGGTCGTGGCGGGCGCCGATGTGATCGCCCAGCACGCCGTGCCGGGTCTGCAGGTGCCGGTGGGCATCGTCACGAGCGTCATCGGCGCTCCGGTGCTGCTCGGGCTCGTGGCCCGGGCCGGGCGCACGAGAGGAATCGGATGAACCCCCATGAACTGAAGGCCGCGGGCCTCGCCTTGGGCTACGACGGCCACCGGGTGGTCGACGGGCTGGACCTCGTGGTGCCCGACGGCCGCATCACGGTGATCGTGGGCCCGAACGCGTGCGGCAAATCCACCCTGCTGCGCTCGTTCGCCCGGCTGCTGCACCCGGAGGCCGGGGTGGTGACCCTCGACGGCACCGACGTGCACCGCTACCCGAGTCGCCGCCTCGCGACGGTGCTCGGGCTGCTGCCGCAGCAGCCCGTGGCGCCCGAGGGCATCGCGGTCGCCGACCTCGTGGGCCGGGGGCGCTTCCCGCGCCAGGGTCTGTTCCGGCAGTGGACCGCCGACGACGACGCCGCCGTGACCGAGGCGCTGCGGGCCACCGACACGCTCGATCTGGCCGCGCGCCGGGTGGAGGAGCTCTCGGGCGGCCAGCGGCAGCGGGTGTGGATCGCGATGGCCCTCGCCCAGCAGACCGAGGTGCTGCTGCTCGACGAGCCCACCACCTTCCTCGACGTCACGCACCAGATCGAGGTGCTCGACCTGCTGCACGAGCTCAACCGGGAGCGCGGCACCACCGTCGTGATGGTGCTGCACGACCTCAACCTCGCGGCCCGCTATGCCGACCACATCGTGGTGATGGCGGGCGGGCGCATCGTCGCCGAGGGGGAGCCCGCTTCGGTCGTGACCGCAGAGGTGGTGCGCGAGGCGTTCGGGCTCGAGGCGCTCGTGATCCCCGATCCGGTGAGCGCTTCGCCGCTCGTGGTGCCGATGGGGCGCTTTCACTCTTTAGGGTAGGCTGTCCTTACTTCTGCAACCCGAACGAGGAGGCCCCGTGCCACGACTGAAAACGGCGAGCGTCATCGCCACCACCCTGGCCGCGGTTCTGCTGCTCGCCGGCTGCAGCGGATCGCCGAGCGACTCCGCCGCCGGCGCCTCGGCCGACTCGGGCCAGCCCGTCACCATCGAGCACGCCTTCGGCGAGACCACGGTGCCCGCCGACCCGCAGCGCGTGGTCACGCTCGGCTGGGGGAGCACCGAGGCGGCCATCGCCGTCGGCGTCATTCCCGTCGCCATCCCCTTCGACTCCTACGCCGGCGACTCGAAGGGCGTGCTGCCGTGGGTGGCCGACGCGGTGGAGAAGGCCGGCGCCACGATGCCGACCGTGCTCCCCGAATCGCCCGACGAGCCGCCCTACGAGGCCATCGCCGCGGCCGACCCCGACGTCATCCTCGCCGTCTACTCCGGCATCACCAAGGAGCAGTACGACACGCTCTCGCAGATCGCCCCGGTCGTGGCCTACCCCGACGTGGCCTGGAGCACCCCGTGGCGCGACGTCATCAGCACGGTCGGCACCGCCCTCGGCCGCTCCGGCGAAGCGGATGCCGTGCTGCAGGGGATCGACGGCGAGCTCGCCGCCGCGGCCACCGCGCATCCGGAGTTCGCCGGCAAGACGATCGCCGCAGTGTGGGACGTCGGCGGAACCTTCTACGTCTACAAGCAGGCCGACCCCCGGGTCGGGTTCATGCTCGATCTCGGTTTCCAGGTCGCGCCGTCCGTCGACGCCCTGGCGAACGGCGACTCCACGTTCTTCTACACGCTGAGCTACGAGCAGCTCGACAAGCTCGACGCCGACGTGGTGCTGAGCTACTCCGACACGCAAGCCGAGGCGGATGCCTTCCTCACCTCGCCGCAGACTTCGGTCATCCCCGCGGTGAAGGCCGGTCACGTGGCACAGCTCGTGGGCACTCAGTACGTCGCCGCGGTGTCGCCGCCGAACGCGCTGTCCCTGCCCTGGGGGCTCGACCAGCTCGTGAGCGCGCTGGCGGCTGCCACGAAGTAGCGCTCGCGCCCTCCGCGCCCGGGATGCCCGGCCGCCGCCGTCTCACGACGCCGGCGTGCCGGGCATCCGTCGTTCCGCGCGGGCGTTTCAGCGCTGGAGGTTCTTCCGTGCCGTCTCATAGTCGTCCGGCGTGTACGGCCCGGGCACGAACTGTCCCTCCTCGAGCAGCATGCGCAGGTCGGCCGCGGTGAGATCGGGCGCGTATTGCGGCTCGGGCTGCGCATCCGGAGGCACCGTCAGGGCGGGGTCGGACAGCGCGGCCGCCGCCGCGGAGATGATCGCGCGCGACCCCTGCTCGCGGGAGGCCTGCTCGAGCGAGTCGACGCGCAGCAGCCCGGCGTTGTAGACGGCGGCGGCGGCGATCACGAGAACGGCGAGCGCCGGGAGCAGGGCCCGGCGCCGGATGGCGGCCGTCGCCGCCACACCCAGCACCGGCAGCATCAGTGCGACCATGTAGTACACGTAGCGGCCGGCACCCGCCTCGGGGATGCCGAGGTTCACCCGCGAGAAGCCCGTGAGCAGGGCGAAGGCCACGGCGGCGAGCGTCGTGGCGAGCGCGAGTGGCCGCGTGCGCCAGAGCGCGGTGAAGCGCGCGGCCACCACCAGCAGCACCACGGTGAACAGCACGATGCCGAACAGCGGGATCGGCGTGATCGCCTGCAGGGCGTCGACGAACATCGTGGCGGCGTACTGGGGCACGGCGGTGAGCAGCTGCTCGACGGTCTCGGCCCGGCCGGCGGGAGCCTGCACGAAGGCCGTCGCCGCGTAGAGGTACCAGGCCGCATAGATCACGACCGAGGGGGCGAGCAGCAGCGCGGCGCGGCGCCATCCGCGTCTGCGCCAGGCTAGCACCGCCGCTGCGGCCAGGAGCGGCAGTGCGGTGCCGGCGAAGGCGAGCGAGGTCACCGAGAGCACGACGAAGCCGGCGTAGGCGAGCGCGGGATGCCGGGGCTCGGCCACGTCGACCACGAGCAGGGCGCCGAGGCCGAGCAGGATGGCGCCCATGAAGCCGATCTGGAAGCCCCAGAGGATGTTCTGCGCCCCGGCCCCGAGCACCGTGAAGAAGAACGCGAGCGCCACGGCGACCCACTCCTGCACGCCGACGCGGCGGAGGATGCGCCACAGCAGGTGGGCGATGCCGAGGTGGATGGCGATGGCGAGCCCCACGTAGGGCGCGTAGCTGCGGAGGCCGAACATGCCCTGCAGGGCATGGGTGAGGAGCATCGGGCCGGTGCTCCAGTGCCCCACGTGCGGGGCGAGCAGGTTCGTGGGCCCGCTGGGCACGAGGAAGGCCCACTCGTCGAAGAAGAACCACTGGTGCCTGGCGCACAGCGCGATGAAGAGGCCGCCCGCGGCGAGCAGCAGGTAATGCCAGGGTTCGGGCCGGCGCAGCACCTTCGCCACTCGTGCCCCCTCCGTGGAATCCCGGTCGTTCCGCCGATCCGGGCCAGGCTACTGGATGCGCGTGGCGGTCAGCCCGCACCCGGCCGGTGCGGCGCGCGCCGGATCCCCGGTGGACGAGGCGTGGTCACGGATGCGGTGGCGCGGCGAAGGCGTGCAGCAGACGCGTGAAGGTGCGCAGCTCCTCGTCGGTCCACCCGGTGATGCGTCCGGTGAAGGCGGCGCCCCGCAGGTCGAGGGCGGACAGCACGCGCTCCGTGCCCTCGGGGGTGAGAGACACCACGACGGCACGGCGATCGGTGGGGTGCTGCTCGCTCCGCACGAGGCCGAGTTCGCGCATCCGGCCGATCAGGCTGCTGGTGGAGCTGCGGTCCATCGCCACGGCCTGGGCGAGGGCGCTCGGTTTCGCGGGGCCGTAGGCGTGGAGCCAGCGGGCGAGGTGGAATGCGGCGGGCGGCAGCTCGGGGTGGAACGCGGCCGCCGAGGCCTCGGTGAGAGCCCGGGATGCGCTCAGCAGGGCGTTGAGCTCGCTTCCGAGAGCGAGCTCGAGGGCGATGCGGCCGGTCGCCTCTGTCTCCGATGTAGTGGACATTTCTCCATCATATTCGTATAGTGGGCAATTCCCAACTATATCGAAAGGGTGTCGCCACCATGCAGGCCGACCCGAGCATCCGTCCGACCATCGTCATCACCGGCGCCACGAGCGGTCTCGGGCGCATCGCCGCCCGGCATCTCGCTGCAGGCGGAGCGCGGCTCGTGCTCACCGCGCGCAGCACCGAGAGGGCGCAGGAGACGCTCGCCGAGATCCGGGCGGCAGTGCCGCACGCCGAGCTCGAGGTGGTGATCGCCGATCTCACCCGGCTCGACGAGGTGCGCCGCGCGGGCCGGCGGATCGCCGAGCAGCACGAACGCATCGACGTGCTCGTGAACAATGCGGGAGTGCACGCCTTCGCGCAGCGCATCACCGCTGACGGCTACCCGGTGATGGTCGGCGTCAACTACCTGGCGCCCTGGCTGCTGACCGCCGAACTGCTGCCCGCGCTGCTGCGCACCCCGGGAGCGCGGGTGGTGAACGTCGCCTCGGAGGCCTCTCGGCGGCACGGCACCCTCGCGCTGCCGGCTGACCTCACCGACACCCGGAGCTTCACCGCCCGCGGCTCCTCGCCGCTCTACGGCAAGTCGAAGCTGCTCGACATCATGTTCACGCTCGAACTCGCACGTCGGCTGGAAGGCACCGGGGTGACGGCGAACTGCCTGGATCCCGGCTTCAACGTCACCGGGCTGGGGCGCGAACTCGGGTTCGCCGCCCGGCTGGAGCGCGTGCTCACCGCGCTGCGCATCGGCGATCCCGAACGCGGTGCCGGGCTCATCGTGCGGCTGGCGGCCGACCCCGCGTTCGCCGGCGTGAGCGGCGCGTACTTCAGCAGGCGACGTGGGCGGGATGCGCGCATCACCCCCGTGCATCCGGCCGGTGACGCCGCACTCGCAGCTCTGCTCTGGACGGAGACCGAACGCCTCGTCGCCGTCTGAGTGCCCCAAGGATGTCAGAAGACAGTGACGCGAGGAGAATCCGTGGTGAGCCGCGCACGTGATCAGCTCACGCGCGGCGTCGTCGGATCGTGAACGCCGCTGCGGTGGCCGTCGCCGCGCCCGTGGCGAGCAGGAGGAGGCCGACGGAGGCGAGTGGGAGCGTCTCTGCGCCCGTCGCCGCGAGCGCCGTCGGGCCTGACGCGGTCGTGGGGGAGGCGCTGGGGGTCGGCGCGGGCGTCGGCGGCGCGGCCGCCACGACCAGGGAGTATTTCTGTGGGGCGGCAGCGCCGGCGGCGTTCGTGGCCGTGAGCGTGACGGAGAAGGTCCCGGGCGTGGTGGGCGTGCCCGAGAGAATGCCGGCGGCGGGGTCGAACGACAGTCCGTCCGGCAGGGACCCCGTGAGTGCGAGCGTGATCGGCCCGGTTCCGGTGGCCGTCACGGTGAAGTGGTAGACCTGGCCGAGCACCGGCGCCGGGGGAGCGGCCGAGGTGATCGTGGGTGCGACCGCGGTGAGGCGTGCGTAGGCGTTCCACACCGCATCCGGCGCCCCGGGCACGAGGGGCGAGTCGCTCTCGAAGCCGACGACCGAGCCGTCGCCGGAGAGCGACAGATCGCTGTCGGTGTAGCGTCCGGTGCCGGTCGGAGCCTGAGCGCCCGTCGACGACAGGCTCACCCGCACGACCGAGTCGGAGTCGAGAGCGCGCACGAACGCATCCGGCACCCCGTTGGTGTCGTCGGCGACGACGGCGTCGGACGGGGAGAGGAAGGCCACCGTGCTGCCGTCGGCCGAGACGGTGCCCACGTTCGCGCCCTCGGGGATCTGGGCACCGCCGTCGGCGACCGCGCCCCGCACGGTGCTGCCGGCTGCCATGTCGCGCACGTAGAAGTCGAGCACGGTGTTCGGAACGGTGGCGGCGTGGATGTCGCCCGGCACCAGGTTCGTGGCGTCGGAGGTGAAGCCCACGAGGTTGCCGTCGGCCGAGATCGACGGGTCGAAGACGTAGTAGCCCGCCGTGGTGCCGGTATAGGGCACCCCCACCATCTCGGTGACGCCGGTCTGCAGGTCGCGGCGGAACACCGAATACCCGGTGTGGGTGGAACTCATGGGGGTGGTGTAGCCGTTCACCCAGCCGGCGTAGGCCACGTAGCGTCCGTCGTCGGAGACCGCTCCGTTGAAGCTGTCGGTGCTCTCGGGCAGGTCGCTCACCACAGTCGTGGTGCCGAGGCGTGTGTCGCGGATGAAGACGTTCGAGCCGACCGTGCTGCCTCCCGGTGCCAGGTTGGTGGCGTTCGAGGAGAACACCACGAAGCGCCCGTCGCCCGAGATGCTGCCCGGGTAGCCCCAGAGGTCCAGCTCGTGCGAGTCGCCGTCGGCCTGTTCGCCCGCGGAGGAGACGCTCACCCGGGTGGTGGTGCCGGCCACGAGGTCGCGCACGAAGGTGTCGACCTTGCCGTTCGTGTCGTCGGGAACGAGGTTCGCGGCTTCGCTCGAGAAGGCGGCGAACCGCCCGTCGGCGGAGATGCCCACCGGGTAGGAGCCCGCGTCGCCGGCCACTGCCTCCGTCGACTGGCTCACGAGAACCGTGCTGTTCGTGAGCAGGTCGCGGCGGTAGACCTGGTCGCCCGTGGCGCCGGTGAGGTCGGTGGAGGCGGAGTAGAAGAGCAGGTAGCGGCCGTCGCGCGAGATCGAGGGCATCGCCGACTCGCCGTCGCCGGCGGCGCCGGCGGGCGTGAGGTTGCCCAGCACGGTGTCGTCGAACGAGGGCGTGGGCGTGGCCGGCGGCAGTGCCGACGCGGCCGTCGGCGCCGCCATCAGCAGGGCGAGGACGAGGGATGCGCCGGCCGCCACCCGGGCGCCGGCCTTCCGCTTCGCGGCGGGCAGGCTCCAGAGCACGTCATCGGTTGGCACGCCCTGAGCCTACTGATTCGGCGACAGCCGTCGCTCGCCCCCGAATGGGGAGCCTGTTACGGACGAGAAACGTGATTAACCGCTTGACCAACGCGAAATTCGTGCGCTAGGGTCTGATCAAGCGGTTAATCAAAGGATGTCAACGACGATGCCACAGCAGGTCTTCTTTCAGCCCCCCGGTGCCTGGGTGGGCGACGTGATCCCGTTCGTACAGAACGGCGAGTTCCGTCTCTTCTACCTCTACGAGGAGCGCACCGACCCCAAGCCGGGCACTCCGTGGCACCTCGTGACCTCACGCGATCTGGTGAGCTTCCACGACGAGGGGCTGGCGTTCGAGCACGGCGCCGACGACGCCGCCGACTTCAATGTGTACACCGGCAGCATCGTGTGCGATCCGGCCGGGGTGCACCACCTGTTCTACACGGGCCAGAATCCGCGGCGTCGGGGGGACGACGGCGAGCCATTGCAACTGGTCATGCACGCCACCAGCACCGACCACGGGGCGAGCTGGGTGCGGCATCCGGAGCACGCGTTCGGCGCGACCGAGGGCTACGAGACCGCGGATTGGCGCGACCCGTTCGTCTTCTGGGATGAGGAGTCGGGCATCTGGCGCATGCTCATCGCCGCGCGTCACACCGAAGGCGCCGAGCGCCGGCGGGGGGTCGTCGCCCAGTGCGTCTCCCGTGACCTCGAGCGCTGGCAGCCGGTCGAGCCGTTCTGGAACCCGCGCCGCTACATCGCCCACGAGTGCCCCGAGGTGTTCAAGTGGGGGGACTGGTGGTACCTCGTCTACTCCGAGTTCTCCGACGCCTTCACCACTCGCTACCGCATGGCGAAGTCGCTCGCAGGACCATGGATGACGCCGCAGCACGACACCCTCGACGGTCGAGGCTTCTACGCCGCGAAGTCGGCCGAGCGTGACGGAAGGCGCTTCTTCTTCGGCTGGATCGCGAGCCGCGAGGGCGGCCGGGACGACGGCGCCTGGCAGTGGGCGGGAACCCTCTCGGCGGTCGAGGCACATCAGCGTGCCGATGGCGCCCTCGACTTCTCCTTCGCCGCCGAACTGCTGCAGCGATTCGACGAACCGCTCCGGCTCGGTCTCCCCTCGGGCGCGCCGGAGGGCACGAGGCTCGACGCCGCCGACGACTACCGCGCTCTCGTCTCCAGCACCGTGCTGCCCGAGCGATTCCGCGCCTCGTTCACCCTCGACATCGCGCCCGGCACCGTCGAGTGCGGCCTGCTGCTGCGGGCGAGCGAAGACGGCGACACCTCCTACCAGCTCCGGCTCGAGCCGCGGCGCTCGCGGATGGTGTTCGACCGCTGGCCGCGTCGCGTCACCGGCGAAGGACAGTGGGAGGTGTCCGGCGACGTGCCGTTCCTGATCGAGCTGGAGCGCGCGTGCGACCTGCGCCCCGGGCGGCACACGCTCGAGGTCATCGTCGACGGCGAGCTCTGTGTGGCCAACCTCGACGGCAGCGTCATGCTGAGCACGCGCCTCTACGACCATGCCGGCGGCCGCATCGGGGTGTTCGCCGGAGACGGGGCGATCGTCATCCACGAACTCACCGTCTCCGCCCTCACCGAGAGCGTGAGCGACGGGGAGAACGAGCTCGGCTTCGAGTTCGGCGCCGACCTCCTCCCCGCCGGGTAATCCCTGCACCACCCCCTTTCACATTCGATCAACGGAGAGAGAACATGAAACATCGCACTTCGCTTGCTGCCGCGGCCTCGGTGGCCGCCCTCGCCCTGCTGCTCACCGGCTGCGGCGCCGGAGGATCCTCCGGCGGTGGCGACCCGACGAACGTCGACCCGCAGGGCGAGATCAAGCCCCGTGAGATCTCCTGGCTGCTGTCGCGGCCGGCCGACGGCGGTGTCATCACCGCCATGAAGCAGATCGCCGACGAGTACGCCAAAGACCACCCGGGCTTCTCGCTCAACTTCATCAGCACGCCCGACCGCCCGTCGTACATCCAGAAGTACGAGACCTTGGCCGCCGCGAACCAGCTGCCCGAACTCTTCGACACCGACGCCACCCCCTTCGCCCAGAAGCTCGCGAAACAGGGCAAGATGATGGACGCCACGGCGCTCTTGAAGGACCTCGGAGTCTACGACGACTACCGCCCGGCGGCGCTCGACTACCAGCGCTTCGACGACGGTTCGCTCTACATGGTGCCCTTCGAGTTCCAGCTCGAGTTCTTCTGGTACAACAAGGCGCTCTTCCAGCAGGCCGGCGTCCAGGTGCCCACGTCGCTCGACGACTTCCCGGCGATGTGCACGAAGCTCCGCGCCGCCGGAATCAACCCGATCGCCCTCGACGGTCAGGACCAGTGGCCGCTCGAGCGCTACATGGCGTACTACCCGTTCCGCACCGCCGGCCCGGACTACGTCCAGAGCCTCAAGAAGGGCGACGCGCAGCTCAGCGACTCCACCGGCACCGCCGCGGTGAACTGGCTCGACGCCCTCGGAAAGGCCGGATGCTTCCAAGACGGCTTCTCGTCGACCGGCTACTCCGACGCCCAGGCCTCCTTCACCTCCGGCAAGTCGGCGGTGTACAACATCGGCACCTGGGAGCTGAACAGCCTCGCCACCGACAAGCTCGACCCCGCCGTGCGCGACGACGTCGACTACTTCACCCTGCCCGTGACGAAGGACTCGGTCACGGCGGCCGATGAGTACGTCTCGCCCTCGGGCATCGGCATGGCCGTCAATGCGAAGACCTACGACCCGCTCGTGCGCGACTTCCTCTCCTTCGCCCTCAAACGCTACCCCGAGGTCTACGCCGCCACCGGGGCGCTGTCGCCCACCACCAACGTCGCCACCACGATCCCGGCCAACGCGACGCCGCTCTACCAGCGCGCCGTCGACCAGGCCAACGACGTCGGTGCGAAGATCGCGATGCCGTGGGACACGCAGCTCGACCCCACCTCGAACACCCGGCTGCAGCAGGAGCTCACGCTGCTGCTGCAGGGCGAGGTGACTCCGGATGCGTTCATCTCGACCATGGACGGCGTCATCGCCGACAACGGACCGAAGGCCTTCAAGTAGATGCTTCCCCGACGATCACGCCTCTCCGTCCTGGTCTTCCTGGTACCGCCCCTCGCCCTCTACGGCATCGCCGTGCTCTTGCCCATCTTCCAGTCGCTGTTCCTCAGCTTCTTCGAGTGGGACGGCATCAGCGCGATGACCTTCGTGGGAGTGCAGAACTACATCCGCATGCTCACGGGCGATTCCGTGTTCTGGACGGCGTTCCGCAACACTCTCGGGTACGTGGTGATCTGCCTGGTTCTCCAGCTCGGAGGGGCGCTGATCGTGGCGAGCCTCCTCACCCTGCTGCGCCGTGGGCGCGAGCTCGTCAAGACCCTCTACCTGCTCCCCGCGGTGATCTCCACCGTGGCCATCGCCTTCCTCTTCCAGAGGATCTACTCGCTCGACCCGCAGGGTCTCATCAACCAGGCGCTCGAGTTCGTCGGCCTCGGCCAGCTGCAGAACGCCTGGCTCTCCGACGTCGGCACCGTCCTGGCGGCCGTGTCGATCCCCGAGGGGTGGCGATTCACCGGGCTCTACATGCTCATCATCTATGCGGCGCTCCTGGCGGTTCCCACTGAACTCGAGGAAGCGGCGAAACTCGACGGGGCGTCGTGGTGGCAGACCTTCTGGCGCATCCGCTTCCCCTACATCCGGCCGGTCTGGATCACCACCACGATCCTCGCCACGACGAACGCCCTGCGCGGCTTCGACATCCCGTACCTGCTCACCAACGGCGGGCCAGGGCAGTCGTCGGAGCTGCTCACGACCTACATGTACAAGACGGCCTTCACGAGCACGAACTACGGATACGCGAGCGCGATCTCGGTGTTCGTGGTGGTCGAGTGCCTCGTGGCGGTCGGGCTCATCTTCCTCCTGCTCCGACGTAAGGCTGACGCATGACCGCCCTCGCCGCCCCGCCCCGGACCGCCGTGCCGGTCGACCCCCCTCGGCCGGCCACCCCGCGACACCGCAAGCTCCACCTGCACCGCAGGATCACCGGTGTGATCGTGGCGCTGATCGTGATCGTGCAGGTGTATCCGCTCGCCTGGCTCTTCATCACCAGCGTGCGCACCGAAGACGACTTCGCGGGGGGAAACCCCTTCGCCCTGCCCGCACAGATCACCGTCGACAACTACCTGCGGGCGTTCGCGACCGGGAATCTCGGGCTCAACATCCTGAACTCCCTCATCGTCACGCTCGGGGCGATCATCGTGATCGTGTTCCTCGGCATGATGGGGGCGTACGCCTTGCAGGTGCTCGGGTTCCGCTTCAGCAGGTTCGTGCGGGGGCTCTTCCTCCTCGGCATCATCGTGCCGGTGCAGGTCGCTCTTGTTCCCCTCTTCGTGGACTATGCGGCGGTGAACCTGCTCAACACCTACCAGTCGATCATCATCCCCCTCGCCGGCTTCGCGCTGCCCACCTCCGTCTACCTGTTCTCCTCGTTCTACGAGTACATCCCCGGCGAGATCTACGAGGCGGCCTCGCTCGACGGCGCGGGGCCGTACCGCATCTTCGGCCGGATCACGCTGCCGCTCTCGGTGAACACGATGGTGACCGTGGCCATGGTCAACAGCATCTTCATCTGGAACGACTTCATCTTCGCGAACACCTTCGTGCTCACCGACGACCTCAAGACCATCCCGCTGGGGCTGCAGAATTACATCGGGGCGATGGGCAAGGTGGACTGGACGGCGACCTTCGCCGCCGTCTGCGTGAGCATCACGCCGCTGCTCCTGGTCTTCCTCGTGCTCAACAAGGCGATGACGTACAGTCTGGCCAGTGGGGCGACGAAGGGATGACAGTGCTGACGACCACGGGGGATCGACGATGAGCTCGGAACACGCCAGACAACAAGTGACCATGCGGGACGTGGCCGACGCCGCGGGCGTGTCGGTCGCCACCGTCTCCCACGTCGTCAACAACAAGAAGGGCGCCCGCATCGGCCAGGATGCACGGCAGCGGGTCAAGGACGCCATCCAGGAGCTCGGCTACCGCCCCAATGCCATGGCGAAGACCCTCTCCAGCGGGTCGTCGAACTTCATCGGGCTGGTGGCCGACGCGATCGCCACCACTCCCTTCGCCGGTCAGATCATCCACGGGGCCCAGGACGAGGCCTGGAAGCACGGCTACGTGCTGCTCGTGGCCAACACCGAGAGCGACCCGGCGGCGGAGGAGGCGGCCATCGCGATGATGCTCGAGCACCAGGTGCGCGGCATCCTCTACTCCACCTGGTTCCACCGGGCGATCACCGTGCCTCCGGCCCTGCACGAGACCGACTACGTGCTGGTGGACTGTTACGAACCCCATACTCGGGCACCGGCGGTGGTGCCCGATGAGGTGCAGGGCGGCCGGACCGCCACCGAGCTTCTGCTGCAAGCGGGGCACCGCAGGATCGCGTTCATCAACACCACCTCTCCCTCACCGGCCCAGGAGGGCCGGCTCGCCGGCTATCGCTCCGCCCTGGATGCCGCGGGAGTCGCGTTCGACGAGCAGCTGGTGCTTTACGCGCCCTCCGAGCAGGAGGGCGGCTACGCGGCTCTCGACACGGTGCTCGCCCGGGGCGCCACCGCCGTGTTCTGCCACAACGACCGCATGGCGATGGGCCTCTACGACCGCGCCCATGAGCGCGGCCTCGCCATCCCCGGCGACCTCGCCGTCGTGGGGTTCGACAACCAGGAGGTCATCGCGGCGCACCTGCGACCTCCGCTCACCACCGTGGCGCTGCCGCACTACGAGCTCGGTGCGGCGGGAGTGCGCCGCTTGCTCGGCATCGACGGCGATGGCGATGGCGATGGCGACGGCGCGGCGTCGCTGATTCCCTGCCCTCCGGTGCTCCGCGCCTCGATCACGTGACCGCCGAGACCAGCCGGCCCTCGTTCCACTTCGCTCCGCGGCGCAACTGGATGAACGATCCGAACGGCCTCGTGCTGCTCGACGGCGAGTACCACCTGTTCTTCCAGTACAACCCCGAGGGCGAGGACTGGGGGAACATGAGCTGGGGCCACGCCACGAGCACCGACCTGCTCAGCTGGAGCGAGCACGAGGTGGCGTTGCCGTACACCGAGGAGGAGCAGGTGTTCTCGGGCTCCGTCGTGGCCGATCACGGCAACACCTCCGGCTTCGGCGGCCCCGGAGCGACGCCGTTGGTGGCGATCTACACCAGCGTGGCCACGGATGCCCGCCAGGCCCAGGCGCTCGCCTACAGTCTCGATCGCGGTATGACCTGGTCGAGGTACGAGGGCAACCCGGTGCTCGACCGGGCGTCGACGGCCTTTCGCGACCCGAAGGTGTTCCGGGCGGCCGACCGGGACGGTCGTGAGCGCTGGGTGATGGTGGCGGTCGAAGCCGAGGACCGCCTTCTGCTGGTGTACAGCTCCGACGACCTGCGGCGCTGGACGTTCGAGAGTAGCTTCGGACCCTACGGCGACGAGGGCGTGGTCTGGGAGTGCCCCGACCTGTTCGCCGTGCCCGTCGATGACGGGAGTCCTTCCCGCTGGGTGCTCGTTCTCAGCACCAACGCCGTGCCGGTGCCCGATTCGGCGTCGTACTCTTTCGTCGGGCGCTTCGACGGCCACACCTTCCTCGCCGACGATCCGGAGCACTGGCAGCCGCTGGATCACGGCCCCGATTTCTATGCGGCGGTGTCGTTCGACAACACACCGGCCGCTCAACGGGTGATCCTCGGCTGGGCGGACAATTGGCGGTACGCGGCCGAGGTGCCGACGGTCCCCTGGCGCGGCATGATGTCGCTGCCGCGGCAGCTCGAGCTCGAGTCTCCCCAGGTCGGCGGTGGGGGGTTCAGGCTCGTCCAGCGCCTTCCGGAGGTGACCGAACGGGCTCTGCCCGGCGAGCCGGACTGGAGTCACCGCAGCGACCGCCTCGACGGGCGACTCGCGTTCGATGCCGGCCAGCACTACCGCTGCCGCATGGTCTGGCAGCTCGGAGACGCCACGGCCGTCGGCGCCGAACTCCTCGCCGGGCCCGGCGAGTCGGTGCTGCTGCGCTTCGACGTGCGCACGCGAGAGCTCTCACTCGACCGCTCCGCGCCGTCGAGGAACGGCTTCCATCCCTCCTTCCGCGAATCGAGCACGGTGACGCTCGCCGGGTCGTCATCCGTTCTCGACCTCGACGTCTTCGTCGACGGCTGCCTCGTGGAGGTGTTCGCCGATCAGGGCGCGGCGACGATCACCATGCAGAGCTTCCCGGCTCCGGATGCCGGCACGCTCGTGCTCTTCGCCGAGAGCACCGGCGCCCCTGCCGGGGTCTCGGCCGAGTGCTTCCGGATACCCTGAACCTCCGAGCGCCGCCCGTCCGCCGTGGCCCTCTGCCGACGATCGCACGAGGGTTGGAGTCGCATCTTCGCCGACCACTACAGTGGGCACACCGGAAGCCTGTGAGGGGGATGTCATGGCTCGTCTGACCAACGTCGAACTGCTGAAGCGCATCGAGGAGCTCGAAGCCGAGAACTCGGCGCTCAAAGACGAGGTGCAGAACCAGCCCACCGTTCCGCTCGAGCCCCTCGGCGCATCCGGTGGAAGCGGCGGCGGGGCCGCTCCCGCTGTCCCGAAGAAGAAGCGCGGCTGGCCGTGGACGTTGCTCGCCACCGTGCTCATCGTCCTCGGCGCCGTGCTCGCCCCGGTCGCGGTGGTGTCGGCCTGGGCGAAGGTCGAGCTCACCGACACCGACCGCTTCGTGGCCGCCTACGCACCGCTCGCGAAAGACCCGGCGGTGCAGGCGTTCATCACCGACGAGGTCGTCACGGTGATCAACCAGCAGGTCGACGTGGAGAAGCTCACCTCCGACGTCGTCGACGGCATCACCTCGCTCGGCACCGGGCCGGCGGCCACGCAGGCCCTCAACCTGCTGAAGGGGCCGGCGGCCGCGGGCATCCAGTCGCTCATCCGCTCGGGGGTCTCGCAGTTCGTGGCCTCCGACGCCTTCGCGAACGTGTGGCAATCGGCCCTGCGCGTGAGTCACACGCAGCTCGTCGCCGCGATGCAGAACGACCCCAACTCGGCCGTGAAGCTCGGCGGCGACGGCTCCGTCGGCATCCAGCTCGGCCCCATCATCGACGCCGTCAAGTCGGCGCTCGTCGATCAGGGCATCGGTTTCGCGAGCCAGATCCCCACCATCGACCGCACCATCGTGGTGGCGCAGTCGGATGCGCTGCCCACCGTGCAGCTGGGCTACGGCCTGGCGGTCGCCGCGGGCGCGTGGCTGCCGTGGATCTCCCTGGTGCTGCTCGCCGCCGGCGTGCTCGTCGCCCGCCGCCGCTCGGTGGCGCTCATCTGGGCGGCCGTGGCGCTGGCCCTCTCGATGGCGCTCGTGGCGGCGGCCTTCGCGGTGGGCAACGTGCTGTTCATCAGCTCGGTGAGCCCGACGCTCCTGCCCTCGGGCGTGGCCGGGCTGCTCTACGAGACCGTGGCCGGGGCGATGCGGGAGACCACGGTGGCGGTGCTCGTGCTCGCCCTGGTGGTGGCCGTGGTGGGCTGGTTCGCGGGGCCGTTCGACACCCCTCGTAAACTGCGGGGTCTCGCGTCGGAGGGGGCGAACCGCCTGCGGCGCGTGGCCGAGCGGCGGGGTGTCACGACGGGCCGCGTGGGGGAGTGGATGTACGCCCAGCGCGTGCTGCTGCGCGTCGCGGTCGCCGTCATCGCGTCGGCGATCGTGATCTTCGTGCGGCCGATGTCGGCCGGGCTCATCGTCTGGACACTCGTGCTCTCGCTCGTGGTCGTCGCGCTGCTCGAGCTCCTCCAGCGCCCCGTCATCACGGTGCCCGCGAACGCCTCGGCCGACGTGCCGGTGGTCGAGGTCGAGTAGCCGCGCCTGACTACCCTGAGGTAGTCGTGGCGTGCGTGAATACGATGCAGTAGTCAGGGACTGCTGAATACGATACGGTAGTCGCCGAAAGGTGGTGACCATGCGGGCGAACATCACCTCGCCGAGTGACCTCGGACGGCTCGTGCGACACATCCGCCAGACACACGAGCTCACTCAGCGCGACCTGGCCGCACGACTGGGGGTCTCCCAGCGCTATCTCTACGAGCTCGAGGCCGGAAAGCCGAAGCTGGCCGACGAACGGTACTTCTCGCTGATCCGCTCACTCGGCATCGATCTCAGTGCCACCACGCGCGATGGTTGACACGCTCGACGTGCGTCTTTACGGCACCCGCATCGGTGAACTCGGGCCGCTCGGTGGCGGCCGGTCGCTGTTCTCGTGGTCGGCCGACGCGGTCGAGAGATGGGGGTTCAACTCGACAGTCCTCTCCAACGCGTTGCCCGTCGGGGTGCCGTCTCCGGAGAGCACGGAGTCATTCTTCGGCGCACTGCTGCCGGAAGGGCACGGGCTCGATGTGCTCACCCGCACCCTCGGCGTGGCGGGACACGACCTCGTCGCGATCTTCGCGCAGGTGGGAGCCGATCTCGCCGGTGCCCTCCAGATCGGCGAGGCCTCCGCCGCCCGCGACCCCGAGCTGCTCTCGGAGTCCGAGATCGGAGCGCTCATCGACACCGCGACGGGTTTCCTCGTGGGGGGCGGTGGATCCGCGCTTCCCGGGTTCCAGCGCAAACTCACCCTGACACGCGCCGGCGACAGGTGGATGCGCGGGAACGGCACCATCCCGTCGACTCACATCCTGAAACCGGTGCCGCTCGAGCATCGGTCCGCCGTGGAGGGCGAGCACTACGTGCTGCAGATCTCGGCGCGCCTGGGGCTGTCGTCCTTCGCGACGGAGGTGCAGGAGATCGCGGGCAGAGCGGTTCTGATCGTGGAACGCTACGACCGCACGGTCGACGGCGGCGCCGTCCGCAGAATCCACCAGGAAGACGCGGCCCAGGCGCTCGGGCTTCCCTGGGGTGGCAACGAGAAGTTCGAGAACGTCGACGAACGGGCCAATCTGCGCGCCGTCGCAGCGGTACTCGATCGAGACCGCACCGTGTTCGACACCTCGGAGACGGATCGCGAGCGGCTGCTGCGCTACACGGCGCTCACCGTGGCCGTCGGCAATACGGATGCGCACGCCAAGAACGTCTCGATCCTCCACTCCGAAGACGGTGTCGCCCGTCTCGCGCCCCTGTACGACGCGTCTCCGCTCGCGCTCGGGTACGACAACGGCACGGCGTTGGCCATGCGCATCGCGGGGGTCGGCCGGTTGCCGGATGTGACGGTCGATCACCTGGTGGACGAGGCGTCCAGTTGGGGCGTCGATCCGGGTGCGGCACGTCGGATCGTGGAGGAGACCCTGACAGACGTCGTCGAGGCCACCCGGCTGGTCACGGCACACGATTCCATCGCGGCCCACGTGCCCGGGTACATTCGCGGGCAGGCCGCGAACCTCCTCGCCGGACGCCCGGCGAGGATCGAGAGTCCGGTTCCGCTCATGCTGCTGCCCTATTTGGGCACTCCGCAGCCCCGAGGGTAGCGTCGGCTCACCGCGCCCCGCTCGCGCCGCCGGCTAGAAGTCGTCGACGTGCAGGTGGTTGCAGGTGTCGTAGAAGTCGATGAAGTTGATGAACGAGGGCTCGTTGCCCGCTGCGGCGCGGCACTGCGACTGGCCCACGCGGGAGCCGTTCGGCATCATCGGGTCGAGCACCGAGATGAGGTCGAGCGAGGCCTGGTTCGCGCCCGTGGTGGGAACCCCGCCCACCGAGGTGAAGTCCACCGCGTGGCCGCCGCCCTGCATGTAGTGGGCGGATGCCGTGCCCGCACCCTCGATCTGGCCCGTGCAGCGGCGGCTGATGTCGCTGACCCCGGCGCTGCCGAAGGCCCGCACCGCGGCCACCATCGCCTGCAGGATGGTGACGTCGATGCCGCAGTTGGCGACATCCTGGCCCTGCGCGATCCAGGCGATCTCGAAGATGTGGTCGGGGGTCGAGCCGTGGAACTGGCCGTTCGCGACGTAGCCCATGAGCTCCTCGGCGAGGGCCTGGGCGTCGCCCGAGACCGCGCCGACGACGGAGTAGCTCGCGCCCCCACCGGCCTCGCGCGCCGCCGCGGCCGCCGCGGCACGGGCGGCGGCTTCGGCGGCCGCGGCAGCCGCCCGGGCGGCCACCCCGGCGTCGTACTGCGCCTTCGTGGTGGCGGTGTTCTGCTGCAGGGTCGTCAGCTGCGCGTTCAGCTCGTCGCGGTGAGCGTTCTGCTCCTGCAGCTGAGCCACCATGGCCGCCTGCGCCTGGGCGGCCTGCTCGAGGGCGGCCTGCGCGGCCGCGGCGAGGCCGCTGAGGGCCTGCTGAGCCACATCCGCCTGCTCGCTGAGGGTCTTGGCGGTGTTGCTGTCCTGACTGGCGCTCGCATAGATGCCGTTGACGGCCTGGGCGAGCTGGCCGGCGGAGCTCAGCTGCGCGAGCAGCGTGTCGGCCTGCGCCGAGTTGCTGGTGATGAGCATCGAGGTCAGGTCGGGGCCGCCCGAGCGCGCGAACTGCGCCGCCACCACGGCCGCCCGCTTCTTCGACTCGTCGGCCTTCGCCGCCGCGGCGGCCGACTGCGTCTTGAGGGCGTCGGCCTTCGCCTGCCCGGCGGTGAGTGCGGCCTGGGCGGCGTCGCTCTCGGCGGTGCGCTCCGTCACCAGCTCCTGCGCGGCCTGCACCTTCGCCTGCTGGTCGGAGATGACCTTCTGGATGGCGGCGATCTCGTCGTTCTTCGCGCTCTCGCTGGCCTGCGCGGCCTTCACGTCGTCCCAGGTGGGGTAGTCGTCGGCGAAGGCGGCGGGGCTCCCCGCGAGCGTTCCGGCGGCGGTCAGCGCGATCACGAGCAGGGCCGTTCCGGCCGAGCGGATGCGCGAGGCCACCCGCGGGCGGGCGACGGCCCGGCGGCGGGCGGACGGGGTACGGGGCGACGTTTTCATGAATCCTCAGCCGGCGGAGTGCGCTCAGGATCAGCACCCCGACGCAGACATCTAAACCCGTCGCGGCCCTCCCGGGCGTGGTTGGGGTCGGCAATTCGCGAATCTGTGAGTCGCACCGGAAGGAGCCGGCGGCATCCGCCCGGCGGGGCGCGCATCCGTCGCCCCGCTGCTGTTATCGTCGGCGCATGAACCGAACCCCGCGCCCGGGCCCGGAGGCGAGCCCCGGCCGCTACGGCGGCTCGGCCACCGTGCAGATCGACCCGCGCCGGGTGGGCCGGGTCGACATCGCCTACAACCCGGCGATGGACGGCGACGCCGACCCGGGCGAGATCGTGTGGACCTGGGTGCCGTACGAGGAGAACGACGGCCGCGGCAAGGACCGCCCGGTGCTCGTGGTGGCCCGGGAACCCGGCGGCACCGTGCTCGGTCTCCAGCTCACCTCGAAGCCGCACGACGACACGGGGGACGTCGCGATCGGCGCCGGCGCCTGGGATTCGGCCGGCCGGCCCAGCTGGGTGCGGCTGGAGCGGGTGTTCCGGCTGCACCAGGCGGGCGTGCGGCGCGAGGCCGTGGCGCTCGACGCCGCGCGGTTCGCCCTCGTGGCGCGGGAGCTGAGCCGCCGGTTCGGCTGGAAGGCCGGCCCCGCCGCACCGCGGGCCGGGGCTCCGGTCTCGGCGGCCCGTTCGGGCACTGCCTTCGCGCGGATGCTCCGCCGCATCCTTCCGGGCTTCGGCCGCCGCTGAGCCCGGGAGAGGCGGGCGGCGGCCGAAGCGAGGGGTCAGTGACCCGGGTAGGGCGGGGTGGGGTTGTTCGCGCGCAGCACCTCGAGGCGGGCGCGATATTCCACCTCGTCGATGTCGCCCTGGGCGAAGCGCTCGGCGAGGGTGGCCTCGGCGCGGTGGCCGGGGAGGCCGCCGCCGAAGCGCCCGCTCGCCCAGGCGGCCCGGCGCCAGCGGCGTCCGACGGTCGCGAACAGCACCGCGAACAGCGCGAGGAAGAACAGCGGCACGAGCAGGAAGAGCCAGACGAAGCCGCCCCCGTGCATGCCGGGGCCCATGAAGGCGGGGGCCAGTGCGGCGGAGGCGAGCACAGCTGATGTGAACACGATGGGTCCTTTTCTCTCGGGCTCCGGTGGAGGTGGAGCCTCTGAGGACAAGCCTCGCCGCCGGGCGCGTGCGGCGGATCTGCCCGGGGGTGGCACTTGCACTACACCCGGGGGAGCAGGCGGGGCCCTGCTCGTACTGCGGAGGCGTGCCCTCAGGCGCCCGCACGCCCGGGGGCGACGAGCCCGGTCTCGTAGGCGATCACCACGAGCCGCACCCGGTCGCGGGCCGCGAGCTTCGTCATGATGCGCGACACGTGGGTCTTCGCGGTGAGCGGGCTGAGGAACAGGCGGGTGCCGATCTCGTCGTTCGTGAGTCCTTCGCCCACCAGGGCGAGCACCTCCCGCTCGCGGGCGGTGAGCGGCTCGAGGAGCGCGGGGTCGGGCGCCTCCGTGAGGTCGCGCGAGACGCGTTCGAGCAGGCGCCTCGTGACCCCGGGGCTCAGCAGGGCGTCTCCGCCGGCGACCACCCGCACCGCCCGGATCAGCTCGACCGGCTCGGTGTCCTTCACCAGGAATCCGCTCGCCCCGGCCCGGATCGCCCGCCCCACGTACTCGTCGAGCTCGAAGGTGGTGACGATCACGATGCGGGTGGCCGCGAGCTCGGGGTCGGCCGTGATCTGCTCGGTGGCCCAGAGCCCGTCGCCGTCGGGCATGCGGATGTCCATCAGGATGACGTCGGGCCGGGTCGCGCGCACGAGCGACACGGCCTCGGTGCCGGAGCCCGCCTCGCCCACGACCTCGAGGTCGGGCTCGGAGTCGAGCAGGCTGCGGAAGCCGCCCCGGATGAGCTGCTGGTCGTCGGCCACTGCCACGCGGATCATCGTTCGTCTCCCGGGTCGGTGCTGCCGCCGGCTTCGGTGCCGCCGCCCGAGAACGGGATGCTGCCGCCGGTCGGTCTCGGGAGCGTCGCCGCCACCGTGAAGCCGCCGCCCGGTCGCGGGCCGGCCGCGAAGCTCCCGCCGAGCAGCTCGGCGCGCTCGCGCATGCCGAGCAGACCCCGCCCCGGCCGCGGCTGCGCGCCCGCGGAGCCGCCCGTGCCCGTGCCCGTCCCCGCGCCGTCATCCGTCACCGACACGGTGTACCCCTCCGCCGTCTCGGCGAGCGTCACCGCCGCCGTGCGGGCCTCCGCGTGCCTGACGACGTTCGTGAGCGACTCCTGCACGATGCGATAGAGCGCGAGCTGCGTGGGCTTGGGCACGGCGTCCGGATGTGCGATGCCGTTCTCGAGCGACACCGCGACCCCCTGCGACGACACCGAGTCCACCAGGCTCGCCACCCGCGAGAGGTCGGGCTCGGGAATCAGCGGGGCCGCCTCCGGCGCCTCGCCCGACGAGCCGCCCGCCGCATCCTGCCCCTCCCGCAGCACCCCGAGCACCGAGCGCACCTCGTCGAGGGCGCGCTTCGACGCCTCCTTGATGTCGGCCAGGGCGCTCGCCGCCTTCTCGGGCTGGGTGTCGATGAGGTGCAGGCCCACTCCGGCCTGCACGTTGATCTGGCTGAGCGAGTGCGCGAGCACGTCGTGCAGCTCGCGCGCGATGCGCACACGTTCGGCCTGCACGGCGGTGAGGCGGCGGTCGGCGGCGCGCCGGCGCAGCTCGTCCATACGCTGGCGTCGTGTGCGGATGCCCTCGCCCACCCCCAGGAGCAGCACCAGGCCGAGGCTCACCGCCACCACGAGGGCGGGCTCCCAGGTGGCGTGCAGCAGCAGGCCGCCCGTGATCGCGAGGAGCCAGGCCGCACCGAGCGACACCCACGCCCACACGCGGGCGCCGCGCACCACGGCCCCCACCACGGCGAAGGCGAGCGCGATGTAGGGCGGTGCTGCGCCGTGCGCGGTGAGCAGAACGTAGGCGGCTGCCGCCGCCGAGACGACGGCCACCACCGGGCCGGGAAGGCGCCGGGCGAAGACGAGCGCCACCGGTCCGAGGAGGGCGAGCAGGATGCGCACGACGAGCCGGGCGGGCTCGTCGCCGAAGGCCTCGCCCAGGTCGAACAGACCGCGCATCCGCACCGCCACGAGAGCGCCGGGCACCTGCACGACGAAGGAGATGACGACCGGAACCCACAGCGTGACCCATCCGCTCAGCCGGAATCGCGGCCAGTCGGGGATGCTCCCGTCGGAGACCCGTGCCCAGTGCTCCTCCCACTCGGCGGCGCGGTCGCGCCCGCGACCGCGCGCACGATCGTCGGGGGTGCGGGCCGGGGAGGGCATGGCTCGATGCTAGCCGGGGGTCCTGGCCGGGGGCATCCGCCCTCCGGAGCGCGACCGCGTCCGTGACTACTCTTCACGGAGTACGGATGCTCCACGCCGACGCCCCGCTCGCGCGGCACTATCACACCTCACCCCCACGACGTGCCGGACGGCATTCTCCGACAATTGACGGCTAAGTGAGCGTTGCGGGAACACGAGAACGGCATTTCCAGGCAGCGGTAAACGCCGCATGAATTCTGGGAGATCCGGCCTGAGCGGACTCTCAGCCTCAATAGCGTCGAACGCGTTGCCTGTTACCCCTTGGCGGGCGACCCCGTCTCCGGCTCCGCCGTTTCCACCGAAGGACGTCCACTCGTATGAAGAGCGAACAGCTCGCGCGCGCCCTCACGCGCCTCACACCCCGAAAGGCGGTGGTGGCGGGCAGCATCGCCACGGCCGTCGCCCTCGCCACGCTCGGAGGCGGTATCGCCTACGCGGCGGGCGGGCTCAACCCGCCGCCGGTCAACCCGGCCCTCGTGCACGTGGCCTCGGCCGTGCCCGACCGCGTCATCCTGACCCCCACCGAGACCCCGTTCGCCACGCAGAACGTGTCGTGGCGCACCTCGGTCGACGTCGTGAACCCCCAGGTGCAGCTCGCCTCGATGACGAAGGGCCCGGTCACCGCCTCCACCACGACCGCCGCCGCGAGCACCACCGAGTTCGCCACCGACCTCGGTTACCGCATCAAGTACCACACCGCGACTCTGACCGGCCTCGCCGCGGACACCTCCTACCTCTACCGGGTGGGCGACGGCGAGACCTGGAGCGAGTGGTTCGAGTTCCAGACCGCCGCCCAGACCGCCGAGCCGTTCTCGTTCCTCGTGCAGGGCGACGCGCAGAACGACGTCAAGTCGTACGCCTCGCGCTCCTTCCGTGCCGCCTATGAGGCGCGCCCCTACTCGAAGGCCGTCGTGCACCTCGGCGACCTCATCGACACCGATGTGGCCGACGCCGAGTGGGGCGAGTGGTTCACCGCCGCGGGCTTCGAGAACCAGTACCTCAACGTGATCGCCGCACCCGGCAACCACGAGTACTACCCGGGCCCCGAGCTCACCCGCTACTGGAGCGCCCAGTTCGAGTACCCGAAGAACGGCCCGGCGCAGACGGATGCCGTGAAGCAGCTCTTCAACGAGAACGTCTACTTCACCGACATCCAGGGCGTGCGCTTCATCACCCTGAACGCCAACATGGCCTACGGCGCCGAGCTCGACGCGCAGACCTCCTGGCTCGAGCAGGTGCTCGCGACCAACCCGAGCAAGTGGACCGTCATCGCGTTCCACCAGCCGATCTTCTCGGTGACCTCGGGCCGCGACAACGCCTCCATCCGCACCGCCTGGCTGCCGATCTTCGAGAAGTACAACGTCGACCTGGTTCTCGCCGGGCACGACCACGCCTACGGCCGCGGCAACCTGTTCGCCAACGAGCAGAACCTGCCCGCCGGCGCCGACCCGAAGACCAGCCAGACCGGCCCGGTGTACATGGTGACCGTCGCCGGACCCAAGATGTACGTTCCCGACCCGCTCGAGTCGAACAACTGGGTCACGAACGGTGCCGACCTCAAGAGCACCAACCGCGACACGCAGATGTACCAGACGGTCGACGTCGTGGGCGACCAGCTGCACGTCGAGAGCCACAAGGTCACCGGCGAGCTCTTCGACGCCTTCACCATCACGAAGCCCGCGGGCGGCACCAAGCTCGTGACCGACGAGACCGTGGCCTGGGCCTCCGGGCCCGGTTCGGCGCGCGCCGACATCGGTGCGCCCGAGCGCCCCACCGCTGTGGTCCCCGGCGGCGAGTCGACCCCCGAGCCGACGCCGACCCCGGAGCCGACCGCGACGCCGGAGCCGACGGCCACGCCGGAGCCGACGGCCACGCCGACGCCGACCGCGACCCCCGAGCCGACTGCGACCCCCACCCCGCAGCCGACGACCACGCCGGAGCCCACCGCGACGCCGGAGCCCACCGTGACCCCGACCCCGCAGCCGACCGTGACGCCCACCACCGAGCCCACGGCCACCCCGGAGCCCACCACGAGCCCCGAGCCGACGAGCCAGCCCACCGGCCAGCCCACGACGGAGCCGACGGCCCAGCCCACGGCCGGCCCGACGACGCAGCCCACGACACCCGGCACCGAGCTGCCCACCAGCCCGAAGCCTGCGGCCAACCCGAGTGCCATCGAGCTCTCGGCCACCGGCATCGCGGCGGGCGACAGCCTGAGCCTCAAGGGCAGCGGCTTCTGGCCGAACGAGGACCTCCAGATCACGCTGCACTCCGACCCGATCGAACTCGGCTACCCGAGTGCGGATGCGAACGGCGGCTACTTCTACACCGCTCACATCCCCGCCGGCGTCGCGCCGGGGGCGCACAAGATCATCGTGCGCGGCCTCGAGTCGGGCGCCACCGCCTCCGTCGACATCACGATCCTCGCCCCGGGCTCCGCGGCGACCGGCGTGAAAGACCTCGCGAACACGGGCGTGCAGGGCGTCGGCATCGTGATCGCCCTGGCCGGAGCCGCGCTCCTGGCCGGCGTGATCGTGATGATCGTGCTCTACCGGCGCCGCCGCCGGGCCGGTGGTCTCGCATGAGCCGCCCCGCCGCATCCGGAATCTTCTCCACAGCATCGAAAGGTCGTCAGGACATGACGAACACGTCCACGCGGGGCCGCAGCAAGCGGATGCTCGCAGGTCTCGCGATCGCGGCCGTCGCCGCCTCGCTCTTCACGCCCGTGCTGGGGGTGAGCTCCCCGGCGCAGGCCGCCACGGTCACGCCGCTCGTGCAGCACGGCCCGTCGGTCGTGCCCGACCGCATCGTGCTCACGCCCTCGGGCGACCTCTCCACCTCGCAGGCCGTCACCTGGCGCACCTCGAAGGGCGTCACGACGGCGAAGGCCGAGATCCGCACCGCCACGGCCACGCCGTACCCCACCGGCATCCAGACGGTGAACGCCACGTCGAACACCGACCTGGCGACGCCGGACTACGACGAGTCGTTCCACTCGCTCACCTTCACGGGTCTGACCCCCGACACGCAGTACCAGTACCGCGTGGGCGACGGCACGAACTTCAGCGAGTGGCAGCATTTCACCACCGCGTCGGCCACCGCCGATCCCTTCTCGTTCATCTATCTCGGTGACGTGCAGAACGGCATCAAGTCCGACGCGAGCCGCGTCATCCGCAACGCCTTCCGCGACCGCCCCGACGCGAGCATCGTGCTGCAGGCGGGCGACCTGATCGACGACGCGAACAACGACTCGCAGTGGGGAGAGGTGTTCGACGCCGCCGGCTACCAGTTCGGCACGCAGAACTTCCTCGCGGCCGCGGGCAACCACGAGTACGAGGGCGAGCAGCTCTCGAGCCAGTGGCAGGCCCAGTTCGAGTACCCGGACAACGGCCCGAAGGGCACCGACGGCATCGAGGCGCTGCTCAAAGGCACGGTGTACTACAACGACTACCAGGGCGTGCGGTTCATCTCGCTGAACAGCAACATCACGGATGCGGCGGCGCTCGCCGTGCAGACCGCGTGGCTGAAGCAGACCCTCGAGTCGAACCCGAACAAGTGGACCGTGGTGTTCTTCCACCACCCGGTGTTCTCGCTCGACGAGGGGCGCAACAACCGCGCCATCCGTGAGGCCTGGCTGCCGCTGTTCGAGGCGAACAACGTCGACCTCGTACTGCAGGGTCACGACCACAACTACGGCCGTGGCAACACCCTCGCCGCCGAGGAGGGCAACCCCGCCACCTGGAACAAGGACCTCAACTACGACGGGCCCGTCTACGCGGTCTCGGTGGTCGGTTCCAAGATGTACTCCGGCGCCGGCCCCCGGGTGTGGAACGAGAACGGCGGTCACCTCAAGAAGCTCGAGGGCAACACCGAGCTCTACCAGCTGATCGACGTCTCGGGCGACACCATGCGCTACGAGTCGCGTACCGCCGACGGCGAGTACTTCGACGGCCTCACCATCGTCAAGAACGACGCCGGCAAGGCCGTGACCGACGACGAGAAGCCGCAGGAGATCAAGCCGAACGACCCCGGAACCTGCCTCGGCTGCGTGCCGAACCCGGATCCGGGCGGAGAGACGCCGACCGACCCCACCGATCCGGAGACGACGGTCGACTACGAGGTCACGGCCCAGCTCGACTCGGTGAACAAGTCGAACGCCCAGCTCCCGGCCGGCTCCGCCTACTCGGAGTCGAAGGACCTGCTCTACCTCGGCGACCAGAACAGCCGGAACATCTTCGAGATGGACCCGACCACCGACGAGGTGAAGCGCACCATCACGCTGCCGGAGAACATCCGTGACCTGGGCATCGACGACGAGAAGCAGCTCCTCTACGTGGGGCAGCAGAACCGCAACTGGGTGGTCGTGTCGATCGCGGATGCGGACTTCGGCCAGGTCGTGCGCGGCCCGTACTCGTTCATCGAGTCGAACCGCTCCATCGACGTCGACCCGGCGAACGACCTGGTCTACGGCGCCGTGCCCTCCCGCGGCATCGAGGTGCTGCGCGCCTCGACCGGGGAGTCCCTCGGCGTGATCGGCGGTACCACCGGCGCCTACTACGTGGCGGCCGACCCGAAGCGCGGCTACGTGGCTGCGGCGTACTTCGAAGAGGTGCCCGACGCCATCCAGGTCGGTGTCTTCGACGCGAAGAACGGCTTCGGACAGGTGTGGGAGAAGGCGACCCGCGTCAACGCGCGCCAGGTCGACATCGACTCCACCAACGGCCTGCTGTACCTCGGCTACACCGGCACGGCAGCGGGCACCGGGGGCTTCTCGGTGCACGACATCGCCACCGGCACGCAGCTCGGCGACTTCGCCGACCCGAAGTTCGGCAAGGACGGCTACGGCATCTCGGTCGACGAGGAGCACCAGCGGGTGTTCGTCTCGAACCGCGACTTCCGTCTGAACCCGCCCGGATCGGAGCTCGAGGCCTCGGCCGTCACCGTCTCCACCCGCATCGTCGACGAGACGCCGAGCTACGAGTACGAAGCCGTCGGAACGGTCGACGCGGTGAACAAGTCGAACGCCCAGCTGCCGGCCGGTTCGGCCTACTCGCAGGCGAAGAAGAAGCTCTACCTGGGTGACCAGAACGGGCGGAACATCTTCGAGGTCGACCCCGACACCAACGCGATCAGCCGCACCATCACGCTGCCCGAGAACATCCGTGACCTGGGCATCGACGACGAGAAGCAGCTCCTCTACGTGGGGCAGCAGAACCGCAACTGGGTGGTCGTGTCGATCGCGGATGCGGACTTCGGCCAGGTCGTGCGCGGCCCGTACTCGTTCATCGAGTCGAACCGCTCCATCGACGTCGACCCGGTCAAGGGCTACGTCTACGGGGCGGTGCCGTCGCGCGGCATCGAGGTTCTCGACGCGAACACGGGAGCCTCGCTCGGCGTGATCGGCGGAACGGCGGGCGCGTACTACGTGGCCGCCGACCCGGCGCACGGTCAGGTGGCGGCGGCGTACTTCCAGGAGACGCCCGACGCGATCCAGATCGCCGCGTTCGACGTGAACAACGGCTTCGCGCAGACCTGGCAGCAGGCCACCCGCGTGAAGGCCCGCCAGCTCGACTACGACTCGACCCACGGGCTGCTCTACGTCGGCTACACGGGCACCGCGGCGGGCACCGGTGGATTCTCGGTGCACGACTCGGCGACCGGCGCCCAGCTCGCCGACCTCGCCGACCCGAAGTACGGCAAGGACGGCTACGGCATCTCGGTCGACGAGTCACGCCAGCGGGTGTTCGTGTCGAACCGCGACTTCCGTCTCAACCCGCCCGGGTCGGAGACCGCCGCGGTCGCCGTGACGATCAGCCAGCGGGTGGGAGCCGGGGGAACGCCGGTGGATCCGACGGATCCGACCGACCCCACGGATCCGACGGATCCGACCGACCCGGAGCCCCCGATGGGCCTGGCCTACACGCCCACAGCGCTGAAGGCCATCCCCGCGGCGGCCGACGACGCCGACCTCGACACCAAGCCCGTCGGCTCGGTCGTCGACTCCCGCACCGGACACCTGTTCGTGGGCAACGAGCAGCGCCCGGCGCGCGTCGTCGAGGTCGACCCGGCGACGGATGCGGTGGTCGCCACCCACATCGTGCCGAACGCGGCCGGCGAGGGCGTGCGCGACGTCGCGATCGACGCGGCGAAGAACGAGCTCTACGTGGCCTACGCCAACGCGTGGGTCGTGCTCGATCTCGCGAACGACTCCGTCAAGCGTGGACCGTTCGTGTTCTCCGGCAACATCCGGGGCATGGACGTCGACCTGGCGAACGGCCGCGTCTTCGGCGCGACCCGCGGCTCGGGCTTCGACGTCATGGATGCGAACACCGGAGCGGCCGTCCAGGTGGTGACGAGTGACTCCACGACCTGGCAGTCGCACGGCATCGCCTTCGACCCGAAGGCGAACCGCGTCTACCTGACGAACGACAACCAGTCCGCCGGAACCGAGGGCGTGCGCGTCTACGACGGAACGAGCTACGCCCAGCTGCAGTCCCTCGCGGCCTCGAAGCCGGACTACCGTTCGGTGGCCGTCGACCCCGAGGCCGGGCGCCTCTACATCGGGCACTCCTCCGACGCCTTCGAGGCGAGCGGTGTGCGCGTGCTGAACGCGGGCGACCTCACCGAGATCGCGAACTACCCGGGCACCGCCTACGGCAACAAGGTGTACGGCATCTCGGTCGACCCGGCCCTCGGCAAGGTCTACGTCTCAGCGCGCGACCGCTTCCCCACAGGCCTCATCGCCCTGCAGCGCGCCAAGTAGCCCCACCCCAC
>SCNI01000109.1 GCA_005502775.1 Microbacteriaceae bacterium 3FA27C10 | reverse complement strand
CTCTAGCCCCCCTCTGCCCCCTCCAGCCTCGCCACTTTTGGCTCGAAAACCGCAGTCGTTCGAGCCACAAGTGACGAGCCTGCAGAAGTCGAGGCCGGCGGCGGCACTGTCGGCGGTCGCGGGTAGTCTTACTTCGTGGTCACCGCCCTGTATCGCCGTTACCGGCCAGAGAACTTCGCCGAGATGATCGGGCAGTCCCAGGTGACCGATCCGCTGATGACGGCGCTGCGCACCAACCGCGTCAACCACGCCTATCTGTTCAGCGGCCCGCGCGGTTGCGGCAAGACCACGTCGGCGCGCATCCTGGCCCGCTGTCTCAACTGCGCCGAGGGCCCCACCGACACCCCCTGCGGCGTCTGCCCGAGCTGCGTCGAGCTCGGCCGCGACGGCCCGGGCTCGCTCGACGTCGTCGAGATCGACGCCGCCAGCCACAACGGCGTCGACGACGCGCGCGACCTGCGCGAGCGCGCGGTGTTCGCCCCCGCGCGCGACCGCTTCAAGATCTTCATCCTCGACGAGGCGCACATGGTGACGCCGCAGGGCTTCAACGCCCTGCTCAAGATCGTCGAGGAGCCGCCGGAGCACATCAAGTTCATCTTCGCCACGACCGAGCCCGACAAGGTCATCGGAACCATCCGCTCGCGCACCCACCACTACCCCTTCCGGCTCATCCCGCCGGCGCAGCTGCTCGAGTACGTGCAGCACCTCTGCGACGTCGAGGGCATCGACGTGGCTCCCGGGGTGCTGCCGCTCGTGGTGCGGGCCGGAGGCGGTTCGGCGCGCGACACGCTCTCCATCCTCGACCAGCTCATCGCCGGCTCCGAGAACAACCACGTCGACTACGAGCGCGCGGTCGCGCTGCTCGGCTACACCCACGGCGCCCTGCTCTCCGAGGCCATCGACGCGCTCGGCACCCACGACGGCGCGGCGGCCTTCGATGCCGTCGACCGCGTCATCCAGACCGGGCAAGACCCGCGCCGCTTCGTCGAAGATCTGCTCGAGCGTTTGCGCGACATCATCGTCGTGTCGGCGACGCGGGAGCAGGCGTCCTCGGTTCTCCGCGGTGTCCCGGCCGACGAGATCGAGGTGATGCGCCGCCAGGCCACCCTCTTCGGGCACGCCGAGCTCTCGCGGGTGGCCGACATCGTGAACGCCGCCCTCTCCGAGATGACGGGCGCGACCTCGCCGCGCCTGCACCTCGAGCTCATGATCGCGCGGGCCCTCGTGCCCGACTCCGACGACTCGCAGCGCGGTGCCCTCGCCCGCGTGGAGCGGCTCGAGCGCCGCATCGGCGTCGACGCTCCGGATGCCGCTGCCGGCGCCGCGCGTGCGGCCGCGGTGGGTGCGTGGCCGGTCGCGGCGCCGCCCGTGGCGACCGGGCAGGCTGCGGCCGCGGTGCCTGCTGCGCCGCGTGCGGGCGACTCCGCACCCCGTGGGGGCAGGCCGGTTCCGGATGCGCCGCCCGCCGTCTCGCCGGGCGCGGGTGCGCCGGTCTCCGCTCCGCGCGAGTCCGCTCCGCGCGAGTCCGCGCCGCGCGAGTCCGCGCCGGATGCCGCTCGCCCGGCCCCCGAGACCACCTCGGCCGACCCGAACCGACACGCCGATGCCCCCACGGGCTCTGGCGCACGCGGCGTGCCCGCGCAGGGCGGCGCAGCATCCGTCGCCCCGAATCCCGCGGCGTCCGTCGCGCCGGCGGCCGGGGGCTCCCCGGGCAGCGCCTCGTCCGCTCCCTCACCCAGCCGGGTGGCCGCGGCAGCGGGGGAGGTCTCGCTGCAGCAGCTGAAGGATGCCTGGCCCGAGATCCTCGAGGTCGTGCAGAAAGCCAAGATGACGGCCTGGCTCGTGGTCTACACCGCTCAGGTGCGGGCGCTCGACGGCGACGTGCTCACGCTCGCGTTCCCGAGCGAGAACGACGTGGCGAGCTTCAAGGAGCGCTCGGCGCCCGGCCAGGGCGTGAGCGAATTCCTGCGCGAGGCCATCGTCGACGTGCTCGGCCTGCGCGTGAAGTACATCGCCCGCGTCGACACCTCGCTGCGCCCCCACGATGAC
>SCNI01000108.1 GCA_005502775.1 Microbacteriaceae bacterium 3FA27C10 | reverse complement strand
CCCACGAGAGGATCCACGATGGACCCCGTTCTGCTCCCGGCCAACCAGCCACCCGCCCGCTTCTATCAGGGCGGCGAGCGCATCTCGCGGTTCCGGGGCGAGCATCCGTCGCCGCCGAACACCCCCGAGGACTGGGTGGGCTCGACCACGAGCGTGCGGGGAGACGCCCCCGCGGGCCTGACCCGGCTCGACGACGGCCGGCTTCTCGCCGACGCGATCGCCGACGACCCGGTCGCCTGGCTCGGCCCCGCCCACGTGGAACAGTACGGCGCCGACACGATGCTGCTCGTCAAGCTGCTCGACGCGGGCCAGCGACTGCCCGTGCACGCGCATCCGGACGGCCGCTTCGCCGGCGAGCACGTCTCGGCCACCCACGGCAAGGCGGAGGCCTGGTACATCCTGAGCCCGGGCGTCGTGCATCTGGCTCTCACCCGCGCGGTGGAACCGGAGGAGCTCGCCGAGCTGGTCGCCTCGCAGGACTCGGCCGGGATGCTCGCGCTGATGCACGCGATCCGGGTGGAGCCGGGCGACTGCGTCTTCGTGCCGCACGGCGTGCTGCACGCGATCGGCGCCGGCATCCTGCTGGCCGAGGTGCAGGAGCCCGAGGACCTCTCGATCCTGCTGGAGTGGGAGGGCTTCGACCTCGACGGCGAGAAGCACGGCCACCTCGGTCTGGGCTTCGAGCTCGCGCTCACGGCTGTGGAGACGCGGGGCCGTTCGGGCGCGGAGGTCGAGGCGCTCGTGCGGCGCGCCGTGCGGCACGGCGCCGCTCTTCCCGCCGGCGGGGAGGAGTTCTTCCGCCTCGATCGGGTCGAGGGCGCGCGCGAGTTCCCGGCGGGGTTCGCCGTCGTCATCGTGCTCGACGATTCCGCGCGGTTGACGGTCGATTCTGGCGACTCCCGGATGCTCCGCGCGGGCTCCACCACGCTCGTCCCGTATGGCGCAGGAGCGTTCACCCTCTCGGGTTCGGCACTCGTCGCCCGTCCGCCGCGCGTATGACCGGCTCGCCGAGCACGTCTGAGACCCGCCTCGCCACAGCGGAGACGCTGAACCGCGACGGGCTGTTCGCCACTCCACGGCCCTGGGCCGGGGTCAAGGAGTCCTACGGGGCTCCGGGAACCGCCGCGGCCGAACGGATGCTGACCGCCCGGCTGTTCGACTCCCTCGAGTTCGAGGTGCTGCCCGGCCGCGGCTTCGACATCGGCGACACCTGGCATCGCGGCATCCCGCTCTCCTGGTTCTCGCCGGTGCGCGACGCCCGGGCACTGCCCTCGCCCTCGGGCACGGAGTGGCTCTCGCGCTTCACCGGAGGGCTGTTGACCACCTGCGGCTTCAGCACCGTCGGTGCGGCCGGCAACGGGGAGGGGATGCACGGGGTCGCGAGCCACCTGCCCGCCGACGAGGTCTCCTGGCAGCTCGACGAGCACGGGGGTGTGCAGCTCGGCGCGGTCGTCGAGAGCGTCGCGCTGTTCGGGCCGTCGTTCCGCATGCGGCGCAGCATCCGTGCGGTCACCGAGGGCGCGGTGTCCCGCCTCACCGTGACCGACGTGCTCACGAACATCGGGCCGGAAGCCGCGCCGCTGAGCCTGCTCTACCACCTGAACTTCGGCGCACCCCTGGTGGCCCCGGGGAGTTCGGTCGCCATCGCCGGCAACGGGGTCAGTGCCTCCGCGCTGCACCCCGAGGTGCCCGACTGGGCTGTGGTGCCGGAGCCCGTCGCCGCCCTGACCGAGGCCGTGTTCGAGCACCAGGGCGTCGCCGTCGACGAGGAGGGTTTCGCGCGGGCGACGATCCTGAGCTCGGCCCGCGATCTCGGGGTCGTGGTGGAGTGGACGGCCGCGACGCTTCCGCATCTGCACCAGTGGGTCTTCCCCACGCGTGGCCGGTGGGCACTGGGCATCGAGCCCTCCACGGCGCCGCTCTTCGGCCCGCTCCGCGAGGGACCGCACGCCGGTGCCCCGATTCTGGAACCCGGTCACTCACGCACGCACACAGTACGTATCTCGGTGGGCCCAACCGACACGATCTCGCGGGTCTGAGTCACCTAACCCCTGACCGACCCCTCCCCCGCCCTGGCTCTTCTACACATCT
>SCNI01000107.1 GCA_005502775.1 Microbacteriaceae bacterium 3FA27C10 | reverse complement strand
GCCCCTCGCCGCTCGGGCGCAGCCTCGTCACTTTTGGCGCGATGGAGGCGGGTTTTCACGCCGAAAGTGACGAGTCCCGGGGGGGGGTCACGGGCGCCAGCCGCGGGCGTGCAGCGCCTGGCGCGCCCGAACGGGGGCGGAGAGCTGACCGAAACGGGGGCTCTCCTTGTCGACTCGGATGTGCTTCCAGCCGGCGGCGAGGAGCTCGTCGTGGCGGATCCCGTCCTCGTGGTACTGCACCGCGTCTGTGCGATGCTGCTGCCCGTCGTATTCGACCAGCACCTTGAACTCCGGATAGGCGAGGTCGCCGTAGCCGATGAACCGCCCGTGGTCATCGAGGATCTTCGACTGCAGCTCGGGCTCGGGAAGACCGTTCCGCACGAGGTCGAGCCTCAGAAACGTCTCTCGACGCGATTCTGCGCCCTCACGAACGAGCTGCGCGGCGACTCGCGCCGTGCGAGCGCCCGGACCGCGGAAGCCGCGAAGCCTCTCGAAGAGCTCGGCGACCGACGCGAAGGGACGACCGGGCTCCGGATTGCGCGGTGTCAGGACCAGATGGTCACCTGCCGCCACCAGGTCATCCATGCCCAGTGATCCGGCGAGGTGCAGCCAGGTCGTGGCTGCATCGGTGGCCGGAAGTCCGTGGCGAATGACCACTCTCGTGCGACGGTCGCTCAGTTGATGACCGCGCACGCCGGTGACACGCACGCGCCCACCGCGGCCGATCGCTGAGACGTGCACCACTGAGGCCCATTCGAGGCGCGCCGGCAGGGGAATCGCCCAGAGCGTCGCGGCCGTGACGTGGCTGAACGCATCGGTCGTGCGCAGCCGTGGCGCGAAGGCATGGCATCGTGCAAGGAGATCGGCGGGTGGCATGGCCGTGCGGATTCCGGTGAACGGCCTGGAGAGGTCTGCCCCACGCATCCGGCCCCGGGTGAGGCCGGCGCTCGAGCCTCGGCGAACTGTGAACGGCTCGACGAGGAGCTCTGGAGGCAGCTGTACCCGGCGCGGCATGGCTCCATGCTCTCGCGAAGGCGCGCTCATCCCTGAGTTATCCCCAGCCCTCCTCCTCACAGCTCCCGGACTCGTCACTTTTGGCGGGAAACCCTCAAGGTTTCGAGCCAAAAGTGACGAGTCTGGGGGTCAGGGGTGGGGGGTGGGGGACTTGGCGTCGTGGCGCATCCTGAGAAGGGAGGCGACGGTCGCGACGGTCATGGACAGGACGATGACAGCGAGGCTCGTCCAGGTGTCGATGTCGGGTACCCAGGTGATCGGCTCGCCCCCGTTCAGGAACGGCAGCTGGTTGTCGTGCAGCGCGTGGAACACGAGCTTCACGCCGATGAAGGCCAGGATGAACGCGATCCCGTAGTGCAGGTACACCAGCTTCTCGAGCAGGCCGCCGAGCAGGAAATACAGCTGCCGCAGCCCCATCAGCGCGAACACGTTGGCCGTGAACACGATGAACGGCGACTCGGTGATGCCGAAGATGGCCGGGATGCTGTCGAGCGCGAAGAGCAGGTCGGTGGAGCCCAGCGCGAGGAACACGATGAGCATCGGGGTGAACATGCGCTTGCCGTCGAAGGTGGTGCGCACCTTCGCGCCGTCGAAGTCGGGAGCGATGTTCACGCGCGTGCGGAGCAGCCGCACGAAGGCGTTCTCCCCGTCGCCCTCGTCGTGCTTGCCGAAGGCCTGCTTGAACGCGGTGTAGAGCAGGAACGCTCCGAAGAGGTAGAAGATCCAGCTCAGCGACTCGATCAGCTGCGCGCCGATCAGGATGAAGATGCCGCGCAGCACGAGCGCGATGATGATGCCCACCATCAGCGCCTCCTGCTGGTACTTCCGGGGCACGTTGAACCTCGCCATGATGATGACGAAGACGAAGAGGTTGTCGATCGACAGGCTGTACTCCGTCAACCAGCCGGCCAGGAACTGCCCGGCGTGCTCGCCGTCGCCGAACACGAGCATCAGAACGGCGAAGACCAACGCCAGCACCACGTAGAACACCACCCACAGGGTGGCCTCCTTGAACGAGGGCACGTGGGGGCGTTTGAACGCCAGGATCAGATCGGCGGCGAGGATGACGACGAGCACGACGAGCGAGACGATCTCGAACGCGAGAGGAAGCTGGGTCACGAGGACCTTTCGACAGAAGCGGAGGCGGATTTCGGACGCGGCGAAGCGCCGAAAGTCTCTCCCGCACACACGCGTGCCGCAGCCCCGGGGCCCCGGCGATGGGACCCGTGATGACGAGGTCTGCGAGCTGGGATACTCCCCTTCTCACGGCAATAGTACAGCCGGGCCGACACTAAAATCGTGCGCGTGAGCCGAGACGACAGCCC
>SCNI01000106.1 GCA_005502775.1 Microbacteriaceae bacterium 3FA27C10 | reverse complement strand
TTCGTAATTACTGCCAGTTTTAGACGAGCACTGAGATGAGGACTCCGAGAGCGACGAGTAGTAGGCCGATGCGCGCGAGCAACTTCTCAACTGACGTGGAGGCGACGACGCACCAGCCGACCCCGAGCAGAGCGAGTACCAGGCAAACGAGGATCAATAGACACCCCCTCCCGATTGCTGACACACTGTGCGGATGGGTAAGGGGAAGCGAAATCGCAAGCATCGCAAGGCGACTGCCGGGAGCTTGCCACCACGGTGCCCCCGATGCGGAACGGCCTTGAACCTCGGCGGCATCCTCGGCTTAGTGCTGCCAGAGGGAGCGACCGCTGGCCCACTCGAAGTCGGGTGCCCGAACTGCGGATGGATCTTGAAAAACCCCATAGCCGGTGTCCATCACGACGCCGCTGGTCGCCACATTGTGGCGTTGAATCGCCGTGCGCTGGTGAAGATCCTCAGCGATTTGCTGTCCGAAATGGAAGCTGGCATAGCAACAGTCGAGGACGCAGTGGTGTTGACTTCCACCGAGCCCACCCTGCACCCACTCGCGGAATTTCTAACGAAACACAATGTCACGATCAGCGTGGCGATCGGTGTTATCGGATTGATCATTGCCGCGCTGAGCCTCGCTCAGGCGGACAGTGGACCGTCCGACGAGGACGTACAGCGCATCATCACCGAAGTTATCCAAGAAGTCGAAGGCACTCATCCCGCCGAATAGTCCGCCTACCGTCGTTGCGAGCTAATACGCGTGGCGACCCCTCCGACGTTGACGTACTGTCCGCCCGCGTTGATGATCGCGCGTACCGCTGCTGCGGTCCGAGGGCTGAGCACGGTCTGATGGATGTACCCGTATGGGTGGAGGGTGTCGGGCGAGTCGACAGAGTTCCACCAGCCGGTCGTGTCGACGAAATCGAATCGCGTCGGGTTGGTGGTCGCCGCGATTGCCGCCTGATAGTTCGCGACGGAGTAGAAGCCGCCGAATGGCCTGAGCACGATGATCGAGGTCTTCGTCGAGGTCGCGGCGGCGATGGCGTCGAGCAGGGCGGTCAGGGCGGTGATGAACGTTGCGGCCGGTACTGAGGTGCGCTGATCGTTGGTGCCAATGTTGATCCCGATGAAGTCGAGATCGGTAGGCAGTGCGCGGGCGATGCCATTTGCCTGCTTGTTCCACGAGTCCGTAAGCGGGGGCACCTGTCCCGTTCCTGCGGCTGCGGCGCGCACGGCTCCGGTGCCTCCGTATCCGATGACGCCGATCTCGCAACCAAGGTTCAGTCCGAGGCCGTAGACGTAGCCGAGCTTCGAGTCACCAACGGTGCTGCTCTGCGTGGCGATCCCTTCGGTGATGGAGTCGCCGAAGCAGAGGCCCTTGAGTTTGCGCTCATCCGGTCGAGCCAAGGTCACGCCGGAGGGCAGGTAGATGCCGAGGAACTTGATGGCGCTCACATACGGTGAGTTCCACCGGTCGACGCCCGTCGAGGACGACCTCATGACCATTTCGAACGAGTGCTTAGGGCGAAGCTGGTAGGCGCTGGGAATGGTCACGACGACTGCGGCCGAGGAGACTTCCACATCGACCCACGCGTCTCCGTCCAGGGTGTAGCTGAGAATCGACCTGGACCCTGCTGCGGGGATGTTCGTGACGTCGAGCCGGATCTCGAATTGAGTGAGCTGCCCGACGATGATGGTCCGCACGTACGCGCCCGCGCAGTTCGTGAAGGCTCGCGCACTGGTGATGTCCCAGTTGCCCGGTGAGAACAGGTAGCCGCTCTCGGTGGGGTCATGAACGGCAGGCGGCGGCCAGGCCACTTCGTTCGTCGCATCCGAGTAAATACTGTTCGCGTCGTAGGCCCGGGCGTAGTAGAACTTCGCTCCCGTCGATGCGGAGGGCCTCGTGAACGATCCCGCCCCGGTACCCGGGTTCGTTGCTACCGGGGTCGAGGACTCCTGGCCGGACTGTGTTCCCTCGTAGAGGGCGACGCCCGAGACCGCCGCACTGCCGGCACCAGGGGCCGGATACGTGATCGTGTCCGTGTTTCCCGAGTGCGAAATACTGATCGTTCCGAGAGTCGGCGGGGTGACATCGGCGGTGTCGGAGTTCGTGCCGTCTGCTTCGAGGTGGTAGAGGGCGACCTGTGCGGGGCGGGAAGAGGCGAACGGCGCGGTAGGGACCGTGTATGTGCTGCCGGTGTACTTCGCGGCGGTCGAGATCGATACTTCGTCGACCTGACCCACCCAGTCGAACGTGGTGTTGCTGTTGAATCCGCCAAGGCAGACGCCATCCAGCGGTGCGGTGGCGCCGTACTTGGCGAACGATGACCCCGTGTTGCGGAGTTGGCCATCGAAGTAGAGCTTGACCACGCCTGCGTCGACAACGAGGGCGAGATGGTGCCACTGGCCGTCATTCCGGATGTCCTGGTTGAATGCCAGCGAAACGACCGATCCACCGGTGCCTGATCCGCCGAAGCTGACGTAGGGACGGCCCGTGGTGTCGTGACCAATCCAGAACAGCGAGTCCTTCCCGACCGCAACCCGATTGGCGGTACCTGCCGTGGTCGACTTGATGAATGCTTCGACCGTGCAGGATGCGGTGATGTCAGCGCCCTGCGCCCCTGTTATTCCGTTGATGATTCCGGTCTCATAGAGGACGGCAGACGCGAGGGCATTGCCGAACTTGCCTGCGGCGTAGGCAGGGGTTCCCCGGAGAACGGTTGCGGTCATGCGGGCACCTCATCCCATCGATCACCGGCGAGCCAAGTGGTGGGCTGCACGGGCCCGACGTAGGTCACGTGCCCAGCCGGGGCGCTCGAGGGACGAGCCGGATAGGCCCCGGCCGTGTAGACGAGGACCGCGAGGAACGTG
>SCNI01000105.1 GCA_005502775.1 Microbacteriaceae bacterium 3FA27C10 | reverse complement strand
GTATAAGAGACAGGTGCGGTAGCGCTCGGGGAGGGCGGGGCCGCAGGAGGCGCTGCCGAGGCCCTGCTGGGCGTGATCGAGGTTGAGCCAGACGCGGCCGCTGTCGACGAGGTGCTCCGGGTGCGCGGCGGCGTCGAGCGACTCGCTCGTCCAGCGGCGAGCCGTGAAGTCGAAGACGGGGGCACCCTCGACCCGCAGGGTCGGGAGGCCGGCGCCCGAGAGCTCGAGCCAGCGCGTATCCGGCCGGTTGCCGTTCTCCTGGGGCACCACGTAGTGGGTCTGCAGGGCGTCGACGGATGCGCGGTGCCGGCCCACGCGCGCCGCCGCCCGGCTGTCGGCGTAGGCCTCGCCCGGGCCGGGGCCGAACCACTCGGCGTCGGTGAAGCCGCCCGAGAGACCGAGCCGCAGACCGAGCCGCGGCGGGGTGGCGCTGAAGTCGCCGACAGGGGTGTTCGTCCAGTGCCCCACCGGCTCGAGGAACGCCGTGAGCGCCACACCGTCGGCCCCGGCCGCCTCCCACACGAACGTCGTGCGGTAGCCGAGCGTGAGCCCCGCCGGCCCGGAACGCCCGCGCACCACGAGCCGCCCACCCGTGGCCGTCTCGTCGAGCGTCACCTCGTCGGTGCGGTGCAGGATGCGGTCGAGACCGAGCTTGCGCCACACCTTGGCGAGATTGTTGAGCTCGCCCTGCCCCTTGTCGTTTTCGGTGGGTGCGCGCCACAGGTCGAGTCGCGGGCCGGCGAGCTCGAGCTCCCCGAGCCCGACGAGCTCCCCGCTTGCGCCGTCGAACCGGGCCGCGCCTAGCGCGACCGAGCGCTCAAGCACCTGCGCCTCGGCGCCGGCTCCGGATGCCGGCACCTCGGCTCCCGAGAGCGCCCACTCCCGCGTCACTTCACCGCCGACGCGAGCCTGCGCCCACGCGACCTCGTGCCCCGCGGGTGCCCACGCGGCCTCGGCGACGAGGCTTGCGCTGACCGTGATCCACAGCTCGCGGTCGCCCCCGTCTGCCGCCGAAGCCCCATCCGCGGCCACCGAGGAGGCGATCGCCGAAGCCAGCCCTGCCGGGAACGCGACCGACACGCTCGCGCGCGCCGCGCATCCGGGAACCGTCACGACCCCCGACGCCATCGATACCCCTTCGCGTTCGAGCAGCCACGCGAAACCGAATGCCGAGAGATCGGCGAAGTCCTGCTTGTTGCGCACCACGACCGAGCCCGCCGTCACGTCGATCGCCAGCGCCACCGGCTCGATCGCCTTCTTGTACTCCACGAGCCCCGGCGAGGGCGTGCGGTCGGGGAACACCAGCCCGTCGATGCAGTAGCTCCCGCCGTTCGGCAGGAAGTCGATGTCGCCGCCGTGCACGAAGGTCGACACGCCGTCGGGCAGGGTGCGGCGGAAGCCGTGGTCGATCCACTCCCAGACGAAGGCGCCGCAGAAACGCTCCGACGATTCGAGGATGTTCTGGTAGTCGACGAGCGACCCCGGCCCGTTGCCCATCGCGTGACCGTACTCGCAGAGCAGGAACGGCAGCCCACGCCGCCGCTCGTCGTCGGCCGAGCCCGCCTCGACGCCCTCGGGCGTCGGCTCTGCGCGCCGGCCGACGGCGGCGAGCTCCTCCTGCGCGGGGTACATCAGGCTGTAGAAGTCGGAGTTGCGGTAAGAGGGGTCGCGCTCGTAGTGGATCGGGCGGCTGCCGTCGCGCGCGCGGATCCAGGCCTCCATCTCGTCGAAGGCCTCCCCGGTCATGCTCTCGTTCGCCATCGACCACACCACCACGCTCGGGTGGTTCTTGTCGCGCTCGACCATGCGCCGGATGCGGTCCATCAGTGCCTCGCGCCACACCGGCTCGGCCGGCGGGTTGCCCTCCCAGCCGGCGTAGATGAAGCCGTGGGTCTCGATGTCGCACTCTTCGACCACCCAGAGCCCGTACTCGTCGCAGAGCCGCAGGAAATCCGGATGCGGCGGGTAGTGGCTCGTGCGCACCGCGTTGATGTTGTGCTGCTTCATCATCACGACGTCACGTCGCATCGTCTCGAGGTCGAGCGCGCGGCCCCGGTCGGGGTCGTGCTCGTGGCGGTTCACCCCGCGGAAGAGCACCGGCGAGCCGTTCACGAGCAGGCGCCCGTCCTCGATCGACACCGTGCGGAACCCCACGGCGAGCGGGATGCGCTCGCCGGGCGCCCCGTCGACCCCGGGCGTGCTGAGGGTGCCGCGATACAGGCGCGGCGACTCGGCGCTCCACGGCTCGATCGCCGCGAGCCGCACCGTCGTTCCGGTGGGCACCGCGATGCCCAGCTCGGGCAGTTCGACCTGGCCCGGCGCATCCGAATCGACCCGCAGCATCCCCGAGCCGTCGCGGTGATCGTAGTCCGCGTGTACGAAGAAGTCGTCGATCGCGCCCGCCGGCCGCTCGAGCAGTTCGACGTCGCGGAAGATGCCGGGCAGCCACCACATGTCCTGGTCTTCGAGGTGCGACCCCGACGACCACCGGTTCACCCGCACGGCGAGGACGTTGCCGCGCTCGCGCAGCAGGGGGCCGACGGCGAACTCGAACGGCAGCCGGCTGCCCTTGGAGTGGCCGAGCTCCACGCCGTTCAGCCAGACGGCGCCGCAGGAGTCGACGCCCTGGAAGCGCAGCACGCTTCCCTTGCTCAGCCAACCGGCCGGCAGGTCGAAGGTGCGCCGGTAGTCGCCGGTGGGGTTCTCCTCCGGCACCCGTGGCGAGTCGAGCGGGAACGGGAACGCGGTGTTCGTGTAGAGCGGCTCCCCGTGCCCCTCGAGCACCCAGTGGGCGGGAACCCGGATGCTGCCCCAGCCGTCTCCGGCCGGCGTCAGAGTGTCGGCGCCGAACTCCGGCCCGGTGCCGGCTGCGGTCCGCGACAGCCGGAAGTCCCACTCGCCGTTCAGGCTCAGGCGCCCGGCGTCGGAGACGAAGTCGGCTCGCGGCTCCCGGCGGCCGCGTCCGGGAACCGGGTCGGAGACGTAGGAGTGCATGGGCTGTTCCGTTCTGCGGTGGAGCGTGGCGGGAGGGGAG
>SCNI01000104.1 GCA_005502775.1 Microbacteriaceae bacterium 3FA27C10 | reverse complement strand
GTCCACGCCCCGCGCCTACTTCGAACTGATCAACCCGGCGGGTTCGGCCACGCTCGACCTGGGGTCACATTCGCGACGAACGGCATCACGTCATCCACTGGCGCCGTCTCAGGATCGCCGTTGCGCACGTCTGCGATCACGCGGAGGCTGCCGGAGAACGCTCCGGCCGTTCCGGGTGTGAAGGTCACGTCGAAGGTCGGCGAGCTACCGGGGCGATAGATGGCGCCGTTGCCGAACACCGCGTTGACCACGGTGACCCGCGCCGCCGGATCACTCGTCGTCACGGTGATGTTCCGTTGGTCGAACTCCAGCGGATCGATGCCGAAGACTTGAATCGTGATCGTCTTGGTCACGGAGGTCCCCGCCTTCACCGACCCCAGGTCGAGCGTGGCCGAACCCGCCGGGTTGATCAGTTCGAAGTAGGCGCGGGGCGTGGACAGCGAATGACCGATGAACGAGATGCTCTGCGAGTACGTGCCCGGCCGGTCGTGGTCGGTCGCCGTCAGAGTGATGGTCTGCAGCGAGTCGGTGCCCGCCGAAGGAGCGGTGTACTCGACGAGGAAGCTCCCTCGCGCGCCCGGCGCTATCACCGTGGTCGAGCTCAAGGTCGTCGACTTCAGGGTGAATGGCGCCGCCAGCGCGGTCAGCGGTGCCGAGTCGATGGTGATGGAGTCGATCCCGTCGTTGAGTATGTCGATCGACCGGCGGAGGATCGTCCCCTGCTTCTGATAGCCGAAGTCGGGTTGCAAGGCGGGCAAGGAGAACGACACCTGATCGGTGGGTCCACGGTGCACAGCGGCGGGTGCCACCGGCGCTGCAGTGGCGGGGATCGCCGTCGCCAACGCGGGAGCGGTCGCCAGGGCAACAAGTCCGAGAATGGCGGCGATGCGTCGCGCGCGTCGTGGTTCTGGCATGGGGATTCTCCCTCGGGAACGGCCCGACATTAACCGGGCGAAAGCACAAAGGAGACCGCGTCAGGCGCGCCCTCCTGGGTCCACCGTGCCCGCCGTCACGACCCCGGCGTTATGAGCAATACCTACTCACCGGCGCCCGGCGCATCCCGTTCCAACCCGATGCTCACCCGCCGTCCGTACTATGTGCGCATGGGCGACTTCACCTCCGTCATTCCGAGCATCGTCGTGTTCGCGGTGGTCGTGGGAGGCTCGATCGTGGGCCTCTCGGCCCTCCGCCGCCGCGCCCGCCGCCGCCTCGCGGCGGGTGGCGGAACACCCGGCGCCCTCGGAGCCGCCGGCCGGACGAGCGGCACGATCGCCGGCAACGGCACCCCCGGCGGCGCCCCCGCGCGCGTCGCCGTCGCCGACCTCGTGCGCGCCGCCAACATCCAGCTCGTGCAGATGGACGACGCCATCCGCGACAGCGAGGAAGAGCTCCAATTCGCCCTCGCCGAGTTCGGCGAGCAGAGCACCCACGACTTCGCCGAGGCGATCGGCACCGCCAAGCACCGCGCCTCCGAGGCCTTCGCCCTCAAGCACCGCCTCGACGACGAGGTGCCCGACTCCGAGCAGCAGCAGCGCGACTGGAGCAAGCGCATCCTCGCCCTCAGCGACTCCGCCCTGGCCCTCGTGACGGCGCAGTCGCGCGCGTTCGAGCAGCGCCGCCGCGCCGAGACCTCTGCTCCGGATGCCCTCACCCGGGTTCGCGACCGCGTCGCCGAGGCGCGCCTCCGGCTCCCCGCAGCCGCCATCACCCTCGCCGGCCTGCGCAGTTCCTTCGCCCCCGAGGCGATCGCCGACATCACGTCGAACGACGCCACCGCCGCCGGGGCCTTCGACGAGGCCGAACGCAAGGCGGCAGAGGCCGAGGCCGCCCTCGCGGCCAACCCGCTGGCCGCCACGAGCCGTGCGGTGCAGGACGCCGAGGCCGAGTTCCGCCGCGGCGTCGCCCTCCTCGACGCGGTCGACCGGATGCGCGACTCGCTCGCCGCCGCCACCTCCGGCCGCGCGGCCGCACTCGAGCGGGCGCGCACCGCGCACGCCGAGGCGGCGGCGCTCCGGGGCGGCATCGAAGACGCGGAGGCCGCGACCCGCATCGTGGACGCGGCCGCCCGTCTCGACGAGGTGGCCCGCGCCGCAGCCGCCCGCACCCCACCGCATCCGGTCGCCGACCTCGAGGCCCTCGGCGCCGCCTCCGCCGCCTTCGACGAGGCCCTGGCTGTGGCGCGCACCGCGCAGCAGCGCCTCGACTCGGCCCGCACCGCCCTCACGGGCGCGATCGCCATCGCCGAGAGCCAGATCGACACCGCGGGAGACTTCATCGCCGGCCGCCGCGGGCAGGTGGGCGCGGATGCCCGCACCCGCCTCGCCGAGGCCCGGCGCCAGCTCTCGCTCGCCCGGCTCGAGGCCGATCCGGTCGCCGCCCTCGACGGCGCACGCCGCGCGGCCACCCTCGCGACCGACGCCGACTCCCTGGCCCGCTACGATGCGAGCGGCCTGCGCGGCTGAGCGCCCCTCCCGCCCTGGGTCCCCGACCGGGCATACTGCCTTCATGGGAGCAGAAGCGGTCACCGCCGTGACGGTCAGCGACGCCTCGGGTGCCGTCATCGCACACGCCCCCGAAGTGAAGGCCGTGCTCGAGAGCCGTGAGCTTCTGCTCCGCACACCCCTCCGCCGCACCCTGCCCGTCGCCGAACTCAGCGAGGTGGTCGTGACCGCCGACGGCGAGCGCCTCCGGTTCCGCCACGGCGCGGAGACCGTCGAGCTCGCGCTCGGCGCCCCCACCGCCGCCCGCTGGGCGAAGAAGCTGCTCACCCCGCCGCCCACCCTCGCGGCCAAGCTCGGGCTCTCGGCCGGGCATCCTCCCCTCGTGATCGGGCCGGTGACGGATGCGCACCTCGCCGCCGCCCTCGCCGAGCTTTCTGCAGGCCCTGCCGGCGCATCCGCTCCGAACCCGGCCCTCACAGCCGACGCTCCCGGTGCGCCGACCGACAGCAGCACCTCGGCTCGCACGACCACGGCGCACCCCACCCTCGGTTCCACCCCTGCGCTCGCCCTCGCGGAGGTCGACGACGAGCCCACCCTCCTCACCGCTCTCGCCGCCCTCCCATCCGC
>SCNI01000103.1 GCA_005502775.1 Microbacteriaceae bacterium 3FA27C10 | reverse complement strand
CCGCAGCACCGAGCTCGCCGAGCACGGCGCTCAGCTGGTCGACCGCCCAGTCGAGGTCTTCGGGGTCGATCACGATCGGCGGGGCGAGGCGGATGGTGGACCCGTGCGTGTCCTTCGCGAGCACACCCCGCTCCATCAGCAGTTCGCACACGCGCCGGCCGGTGCCGAGAGCCGGGTCGATGTCGATGCCGGCCCAGAGTCCGGCGCCCCGCACCGCCACCACGCCGTGCCCGAGCAGTTCGCCGAGGCGGCGCTGCAGCCGCTCGCCGAGCAGGGCGGCGCGGCTCTGCATCTCGCCCGTGGCGAGCATCCGCACCACGGCGGTGCCGACGGCCGCCGCCAGCGGGTTGCCGCCGAAGGTCGAGCCGTGCTCGCCCGCACGCAGCACGCCGAGGATGTCGCGGTTCGCGACCACCGCCGACACCGGCACGATGCCGCCGCCGAGCGCCTTGCCCAGCAGGTAGACATCCGGGACCACGCCGACGAGGTCGCACGCGAAGGTGGCGCCGGTGCGGCCCAGCCCCGACTGGATCTCATCGGCGATGAACAGCACCTCGTTCTCGGTGCACAGCTCGCGCACGCGGGCCAGGTAGCCGGCCGGCGGCACGATGATGCCCGCCTCGCCCTGGATCGGCTCGAGCAGAACGGCGACGGTGGTGTCGTCGATGGCGCGGCCCAGCGCATCCGCGTCTCCGTAGGGAACGCGCACGAATCCGGGGGTGAAGGGGCCGAAGTCGTCGCGGGCGGTGGGGTCGTCGGAGAAGCTGACGATCGTCGTGGTGCGGCCGTGGAAGTTGCCGTCGGCCACGATGATGGTGGCTCGGCCGGGCGCGACGCCCTTCACGCGGTAGCCCCAGGCGCGGGCGACCTTGATGCCCGACTCCACGGCCTCGGCGCCCGTGTTCATGGGCAGCACCATGTCCTTGCCGGCGAGGGCGGCGAGTTCCTCCACGAAGGGGCCGAGGCGGTCGGAGTGGAAGGCACGGCTCGTGAGGGTGATGCGGCCGAGCTGCTCGCGGGCGGCCTCGAGGAGCACCGGATGCGAGTGGCCGAAGTTCACGGCCGAGTACGCGGCGAGGCAGTCGAGGTAGCGCCGGCCGTCGACGTCGGTCACCCAGGCGCCCTCGCCGCTCGCGATCACGACGGGAAGGGGGTGGTAGTTGTGGGCGGCGTGCTCCTCCTCCATTCTCACCAGCTCCGCCGCCGAAGCCGCCCCCCTCATGAGCGCAGCTCCAGGGTGCAGCACTTCACGCCGCCGCCGCCGCGCAGGAGCTCGGAGAGATCGACACCGATGGGGTTGTAGCCGCGTTCGCGCAGCTGGCGTTCGAAGCCGGTGGCGCGCGAGGCGATCACGACGTTGAGGCCGTCGGAGATCGAGTTGAGCCCCAGCACCGAGCCGTCCTCCTCGCTCACGATGATGGCGTCGGGGTAGAGGCGCTCGAGGGTGGCGCGGCTCTGGGCGTCGAAGGCGCTCGGCAGGTAGGCGATGTTGGCGGCGGGGTCATCGGTGAGGGGGTCGAGCACCGAGACGGCGGTGTCGAGGTGGTAGAAGTTCGGGTTCACCAGGGTGAGGCTCACGACTTCGCGGCCGAACAGTGCGGCGACCTCCTCGTGGCTGCCGGTGGCGCTGCGGAAGCCGGTGCCGGCCAGGATGCGCGAGCCGACGAGCAGAAAGTCGCCCTCGCCCTCGTTGACGTTCTGCGGCTCGACCACGTCGAAGCCGTTCGCCCGGAACCAGTCCATGAAGGCGGGCCCTTCGGGCTGGCGCTGCGCGTGGGTGAAGCTCGCGCCGTAGGCGGTGTTGTCGATCACGAAACCGCCGTTGGCGGTGTAGACCATGTCGGGCAGGCCCTCGATCTGGTCGACGAGCTCGACATCGTGGCCGAGCTCGCGGTAGGTGTCGTAGAGCGTCTGCCACTGGGCGACGGCACGGTCGGTGTCGGTGGGGAGCGCCGGGTCCATCCACGGATTGATGCGGTAGGCCACCGTGAAGTGCTCGGGGCGGCACATGAGGTAGCGGCGGCGGGTGGCCGTGCGGGGGGAGGCCCCGGTGGCTGCTGCCGCGGCTGCTTCGGGGGCTTCGTTCAGAATGGGCGTCGACATACGATCTCCTGCTTGCAATCGAATTGCACGAGGTGCGGATGGCGGACCAGCGCGCTGTCCTGGGGCCCCGGCCGGGGCACGCCACCGCCAGTTTCGCACGCGCTTTCCGCATTTTGACGCCTTGAGGCTCGATATTCCTGCGAATCCGCGCTGTGAACGCAAGATATTCGCGTAGACTCGACGCATGGACGCTCTGGATCACCGCATCATCGATCTCCTGAAGGTCAATTCCCGCAGCGGCTACGGCGACATCGGCCAGGTCGTGGGTCTCTCCGCCTCCGCGGTGAAGCGCCGGATCGACCGGCTCGTGGCCGACAACATCATCACGGGCTTCACCATCCAGCTCAACCCGGCGCTCGACGGCACCGTCACCGAGGCCTACGTCGAGCTGTTCTGCCGCGGCACGGTCGCGCCCGCCGAGCTGAAGCGCATCCTCTCCGGCGTGCCCGAGGTGGTCGATGCCGGAACCGTCACCGGGAGCGCCGACGCGATCGTGCACATCCGCTCGCGCGACATCCCGAGCCTCGAGGATGCGCTCGAGCGCGTGCGCATCGCCCCCAACGTCGATCACACCCGCAGCGCCATCGTGCTGTCGAACCTGATCCGGCGGTAGGCGGATGCGCGTCGCCGCCACCCCCAGCGCCACTGCCTCCACGGGTGCCGCGCCACTCTCACGGCCGGCGGAGGCGCGCCCGTGAGCACCGCGGAACCGAGCTCGAGCACCCGCCGCACGGGGCTCGGCATGCAGATCGATCCGGAATCCGCGGTCCCGCCGTTCGAGCAGCTGCGGGCGGGCATCCGCGACGCCATCGGGTCTGGCGAGCTCGCCGCCGGCACGCGCCTGCCCACGGTGCGGGCCCTCGCCGCCGACCTCGGCCTCGCCGCGAACACCGTGGCCCGCAGCTACCGCGAACTCGAAGCGGATGCGCTCATCGAGACCCGCGGACGCCTCGGCTCCTTCGTCTCGGCCACCGGCTCACCCGCCCAACGCGAGCTGCAGCTCGCGGCTCGCGCCTATGCCGATCGCGCTGCCGCGCTCGGCATCCCCACCACCGATGCTCTTGCCCTGGTCGAGGC
>SCNI01000102.1 GCA_005502775.1 Microbacteriaceae bacterium 3FA27C10 | reverse complement strand
GGTGGGGGTGGGAGCCGAAGTCGAGGTGCTCGTGGGTGCCGGGGTCTCGATCGCCGCCGGCATCGGAGCCGGCGGGTTCGCGGAGTCGGAGGGCGTCAGTGAGGGCTTCGGCGTGGCTGCGGGTGACTCGGAGGGCGCGCTCGCCGGCGTCTCTTCGCCCTCGGCGGGAGCCGGGCGCGGCGTCGTCTCGCTCCCGATCTCGATCCCGCTGCCGGACCCGGCCGCGGTGGGGCTCTCCGGCCGGGACCCCGTGGTGCCCTCGTCGGCTTCGGGAGAGCCTGGCGTGTCGCGGGCGCCGGCCGGCGAGATGCTCGCCATCGGCGCGGCCTCGGAGGCGGACGCGAACGCTGCGGCGGGCGACGACGCGACCGTGAGGGCTACGGCGAGGGCGGCCATCGCGCCGGCCGTGCGCATCCGGAGCGGTGCTCTACGCCCACGGCCGGGCCGCTCCCCGGGTGCAGCGCTCACACGCGGACTCATCTCAGGCCCCGGACTTCGTGTCGGCTGCATCCGGGCCGGGTTCGGATGCGGGCGACGTGACGCCCGCCGCCGCCGAGGCGATCGCGGAGCGCTTGCGCGAGGCGAGCACCGCCCACACCAGAAACGCGATCGCGGCCAGCGCGAGCACCCCCACGCCACCGACGGCGGCCAGCAGGATCGGCACGAGGTTCGCGTCGTCGGAGGCGGCGGCCGGCGCCGCGATGATGGTCGTGGTGACGGGGGCTGGGGCCTCCGACGCCACCACCGGAGCGGGTGCGGCCGACGCTGCGGCCGCGGCAGCAGCATCCGCCGCCGCCTTCTCGGCGGCAGCAGCGGCCTGGGCTGCCGCGTCGCCCGAGTACAGGTCGGTGAACGAGATCGGCGTGAAGGTCTCGTTGCTCGGGTTGACCACGCCGTGGGCGCCGATGGTGATGATGCCGCACTGCACCTGGAGGCAGTCGACCGTCGTGACGTCGCCGTTGCGGTCGTACGACTCGAACGACGAACCCGGGATCTTCAGCTGCCCCGACCACGACCCGTCGGCCGACACCTCGCCGCCGTTCGCCGACGACTCGGTCGACGAGCCGGGGAACGACACGAACAGCTGGTAACCCACCGGGTTCGCCTCGTCGTCGTAGACGTAGCGGTAGCTCGATCCGGTCGCGCCGCCCTGGCTCGGCGCCCAGGCGCCGCCCTCGACCCAGCCGAAGAAGACGTAGATGCCGCCGAACCCGCTCGGGATCGACTGGAACCCGCTGCCCGTCACGGTCACGTCGGTGAGGTAGTTCGGATCGGCCACCCCCACGAGCTCGGGCTGGGCCGTGACGGTCACGGTCACCGATCCTGAGGCATGCGCCGCGGGGGCCGGCCCGGCGATCGCCGCACCCCCCGAGAACAGAGCGGTAGCGGCGATGACGGCGGCGGCCGAGCGGGCGAGGCGGGTTCTCACGAGGACTCCTTGGCGAGGTCGGGGGACGAAGCGGGGATGCCGGCGGGTGCCGGCGCGGGCGCCCGCGCCGGCAGGATCAGCGCCGTGCCGGTCACCGGATGCCGCATCACCTCGACCGGCAGTTCGTAGACGGCGCTCAGCAGCGGCGCGGTGAGCACCGCATCCGGCGGCCCGGCGGTCACCACCTGGCCGCCCGCGAGGAGCACGATGCGGTCGGCGTACGCCGCCGCGAGGCTCAGGTCGTGCAGCACGACCACCACGCAGTCGCCGGCCCGGGCGCGGTCGCGGGCGATGCGCAGCACGTCTTCCTGGTGCCGCAGGTCGAGGGCGGCGGTGGGCTCGTCGAGCAGCAGGATGCCGGTCTCCTGCGCCAGGATGCGCGCGAGCGACGCCCGCGCCCGCTCCCCGCCCGAGAGCGAGGGCAGCGGCCGCTCGGTGAAGCGCCCGAGCTCGGTGAGCGCGATCGACTCGGCCACCACCCGGTCGTCGTCGGCGTCGCGCGGGGTGCCCTGCCAGGGTGCGCGGCCCATCTCCACGACCTCGCGCACGGTGAAGGGGAAGAACACCCCGTTCTGCTGCAGCAGCACCGCCCGGCGGCGGCCGAGCTCGCGCAGGCTCCACTCGCCGAGCGCGCGGCCGGCGATCTCGACGCGCCCGGCCGTCGTGGCCTGGTCGCCGGTCACCACCGAGAGCAGGGTCGACTTACCGGCGCCGTTCGGCCCGATGAGCGCCACCACCTCGCCCGGCGACGCCGTGAACGAGACGTCGTCGAGGATGCGGGTGCCGCCGATCGACACACTCGCCCCCTGCACCCGCAGAGCGGGCGCGCTAGACCCGCGCGACGCCTCCTCCCCCGCGATCGACCGGTCGCGAATGGCCCCTTCCGGCCGGTCTTGGGGGCCGTTTGCGACTGCTCGATTCTCGGAGGGTCGAGGTGAACGCGCGCTCATCCCCAGCCTCCCGCCTTCTTGCGGGTGCGCCGCAGCAGCCAGAAGAAGAACGGGCCGCCGATCAGCGAAGTGAGCAGCCCGATCGGCAGGTCGGCCATCGGCACGGCGGTGCGGGCCACGAGGTCGGCGAGCACGAGCAGCACCGAGCCGCCGAGGGTCGAGGCGACGAGCAGAGAGCGGTGCGCGGGCCCGATGATCATGCGCATGAGGTGCGGGATGACGAGCCCCACGAACGCGATGATGCCGCAGAACGCCACCGCCCCGCCCACGAGCAGTGCCACGAGCACGATGGACAGGATGCGCAGCCCCTCCACGTTCACGCCCAGGTGCCGTGCCGGTTTCTCGCCGAGCGAGAGCAGGTCGTAGCGGCGCGAGAGCACGAAGGCCACGGCGACGCCGATGAGCGCCACCGGGAGCACCACGAGCACGTCCTGCCAGCGCGAGCCGTTGAGGCTCCCGAGCTGCCAGAACACGATGGCCTCGCGCGACTGCTGGTCGGCGAGGAACATGAACAGCGCGAGCCCCGCCCCCGCGAAGGCGTTCACGGCGATGCCGGTGAGCACGAGCGTCACGACCTCGGTCTTGCCGTTCGCGCGCGAGACGCCGTAGACGAGGAAGGTGGCGGCGAGGCCGGCCGCGAAGGCGCAGAGCGCGATGCTCCAGTCGCCCGCGAAGTTCAGGCCGAAGGTGATGGCGGCGGCCGCGCCGAGTGCGGCGCCCGAGCTCACGCCCACCACGCCGGGCTCGGCGAGCGGGTTGCCGAAGATCGCCTGCATGATCATGCCGGCGGCCGCGAGGGCCGCGCCCACCAGCACGGCCATGGCCACGCGCGGGAAGCGGATGGTCCACAGCGCGCTGTCGCCGTTCGGATGCGCGGGCAGCGGCCACAGCTCGATGCCGACGCGGTGCATGATCGAGCCGAGCACCTCTTCCGGGGCGATGACGAGTTGCCCTGTGCCCGCCGCCACGAGCGACACCGCCACGAGCGCCACAGCCAGGGCCGTGAACAGGATCGCTTTCCGTCCGTGCCGCACGCGCCGGGGC
>SCNI01000101.1 GCA_005502775.1 Microbacteriaceae bacterium 3FA27C10 | reverse complement strand
TTTAGATTTGTATAATAGACATCCCCTCCCCTTGAATCGCAGACTCGTCACTTTCGGCTCGATACGCGCGCGTTTTCGAGCCGAAAGTGACGAGTCTGCGATTCAAGGGGAGGGGTCAGGCGCGGGCGCCGAGGGAGGCGCCGAGAGCGGAGGCCTCGGCGTGCGCTGCGGCGAGCTCGGCGCGGCTGCGGTCGAGCTGGTCGGCGAGGGCCGCGACGGTCTCGGCGAGGGTGAGGCTCGCGCTGATCACCGTGACGTCCATGCCCAGCGCCGTGCCGAGGATGAGCCTCAGCGCGGGGACCTCGTGGTCCCAGCCGTCGGTCGGCGACCCCGCGTCGTAGGAGGCGCCGCGGCTCGTGACGATCACGGCGGGGCGTCCGGCGAGCGGCTGGGTTTCGACGTCGAAGGGCGCGGTCACGGCCGGCACGTGGATGTTGTCGATCCACGCCTTGAGGCTCGAAGGCAGCGAGTAGTTGTAGAGCGGAGCCCCCACGAGCAGCACGTCGGCGGCGAGCAGCTCGGCGATGAGCGAGGCCTGCAGCGCCTCTGCCTCGGCGGGCGGCTGCGAGCCCTCGGGGCGCAGCCGCGGCGGCCAGTGCAGGTCGGCGTCGGCGAGGTGCGGCAGCGGGTCGCGGTGCAGGTCGCGGTGCGTCACGGTGTTGCCGGGCGCGGCCGCCAGCCAGGCTTCGCTGAAGGAGTGCCCGATCGACCGTGACCGGGAGTGCCGAAGATCGGCGGAGGAGTCGAGATGCAGCAGATTCGCCATGCCGCCACGCTATACCGCAGCGGATGCGCGGGACAGCGGCGACCGAACCCGGCTGTGAGAGGGGGTCAGGCCGACAGGCTCTCGCGCTGCGCCTCGACGAGGGGCAATAGTTCGGCCAGTCGTGCCGTCAACTGCGGGGTCATGGCCGCGGTGTCGAGTTGCAGGTCGAGGATGAGGGTGTGCAGCCGCGCGATCGTGTCCGCGTCGAGGGCGCCGATCGAGGCTTCCGAGAACGGCAAGGACACCGCGAGTGCGGCGATCTCATCTGTCCACGCGATGCGGCCCATGGTCCCCCTCACGAGCATCCGTCGTTAACGGCTGAGCATATCGCCGCCGGAGCCGCGCGGGGTGACCCCAGTTGGGGGCGGATGCGGCGTGTCGCGCCGGTTCGCCGCCGCCGCAGCGAGGCGTGGCCGGCTCTCAGGGGTGCCTCGGGCCCTTCAGGGGCTCAGGCGGCGGGGCCGGTGAGCGAGCGCACCTGCTGCAGCAGCTCATCCGACACCAGGTCGAAGGGCTCGAAACTCTGCTCGGCGCGGCTGAGCACCACGGCCCCTTCGCTCGAGGCCACGAGCAGCGCCGAGAAGCGGGCGGCGTCGGCCGCGGTCAGCCCGCCGAGCTCGAGCAGCTGGGCGAGCTTGCGGCGCCACGCCCGGAACACCTCCGCGGTGTGCGTGAGCAGCTCGGGGGAGTCGGTGGCCACGGTGACGGCCAGCACCGCGCATCCGGCGCTGAACGTCGAGCGCTCGAGCACGCTGCGCCAGAGCTCGAGGAAGTAGCCCGTGACGGTCTCGGCGCTCTGCCCGGCCACGGCGTCGAGCACGTCGAGGGCTCGCTTGCCCGCTGCGTCCAGCGCGGCGTCGACGAGCTGCTGCTTGCCGCCGGGGAAGTGGTGGTAGACCGAGCCGCGTGGTGCGCCGGTGAGCTCGAGCACCTCGGAGAACGAGGTGGCCTGCAGCCCGCGCTTGGCCAGGAGCAAGGCGGCGCCGTCGACCATCTTGGTGCGGGCGTCGGACGCCATTCGTTCTCCTCGCTCGTTGACTATGACGCTCGTCATAATGAATGATCTATGTAGACCATCATATTCCTGAAGGAGTCACCCATGCCCATGATCGACGTCTACGCCCCGGCCGAGCTGTTCCCACCCGACGCGGATGCGCAGCTCGGCGACGAGCTCACCCACGCCGTGCTCCGAGCGGAGGGCGTGGCGGCGCCCGGGCCGTTCCACCACGACAACACCGCCGCGTTCATCCACCGCCTGCCCGCGAGCGCGATCTCCACCGCGAGCAGCCAGCCGGCCCGCGCCGTGCGGGTGCAGATCATCACGCCTCCCGGGTCGCTGAACCGCGACGGCCAGAAGCAGATCACGGCCGAGGCCACCGAGATCGTGGCGCGCCTCGCGGGCGATCCGGCCCTAGCCGCGAGCACCTGGGTGATCCTCACCGAGGCCGCGGAGGGCGGCTGGGGCCTCGCCGGCACCGCCTTCGGCCGCGAGGAGTTCGGGGCTCTCGCCGCGCAGGCCGCCGCCGCCCGCGCTGCCGCTGCGGGAGCCTGACGCCCGAGGACAGGCGCCGCGAGGCTGCCCGGCCTACCATCGCAGCATGCACGATTTCGACGCGATCACCCTCGAGCAGCTGCAGTCGAGCGGCGGCCTCAAGTGGGAGACGTTCCCCGGCACCATCGGCGCCTTCGTGGCGGAGGCCGACTTCGGCACCGCTCCGGCGGTGAAGAATGCCTTGCGCAGGGCCGTCGAGGAGGACCGCTTCGGCTACCTCCCGCCGTCGCTCGCGCGCGGGTTGGGGGAGGCCTGTGCTCGCTGGCAGAGCGAGAACTACGGCTGGGAGGTGCGGCCTGAGCGCGTGCATCCGATCGCCGACGTGGTTCGCGGCCTGGAGCTCGCGATCGAACATTTCTCCCGGCCCGGCTCCGCCGTCATCCTGCCGACGCCGGCGTACATGCCCTTCCTCGAGGTGCCGATCGCGGCCGGGCGGGAGATCATCCAGGTGCCGATGCTCGTCGAGGCCGGACGCTACGAGCTCGACCTCGCCGGGATCGACGCGGCCTTCGCGGCCGGAGGTGGGCTGCTCGTGCTGTGCAACCCGTACAACCCGGTCGGGCGCGTGTTCTCGCGCGGCGAGCTCCTCGCGGTGAGCGAGGTCGTGTCGCTGCACGGCGGGCGGGTGTTCTCCGACGAGATCCACTCGCCGCTGGTGTATCCGGGCGGGCCCGCGCACATCCCGTACGCCTCGGTGTCGGATGCGGCGGCCGGCCACTCGGTCACCGCCACCTCGGCCTCGAAGGCGTGGAATCTGCCGGGCCTCAAGTGCGCGCAGTTCATCCTCACCAACGACGCCGACGCCGCCGTGTGGGCGCCCGTCGAGCACGCCGCCACGCACGGCGCGAGCACTCTCGGCGTGATCGCGAACACCGCGGCCTACACGGCGGGCAAGCCGTGGCTCGACGAGCTGGTGTCCTACCTCGACGGCAACCGCCGGGTCCTCGGCTCGCTGCTGTCGTCGCTCCTGCCCGAGGTGGGCTACCGGATGCCCGAGGGTACCTACATCGCCTGGCTCGACTTCCGTGCGCTGGGTCTCGGCGACCACCCGGCGCGCTTCCTCCGGGGCCAGGCGGCCGTGGCGCTCACCGACGGCCCCGACTGCGGAGCCCCCGGAGCGGGCTTCGCCCGCCTCGTGTTCGCCACCCCGCGCCCCGTGCTCGAGCAGGCCGTCCGCCGCATGGCGGACGCCCTCGCGTCTCGCTGACGCACCTGGCTGACGCACTTGGCTGGCGCGTCTGGCGCCCTTACTCCCTCGGGCCAGTACCCCCTTCGCGCGCCTCCCGAGGTAGCGCTAAGTGCTGCCGGAGCACTGCGGCCGTGCACTTGGGGCGACCTCGGGTGGCGCGCGAAG
>SCNI01000100.1 GCA_005502775.1 Microbacteriaceae bacterium 3FA27C10 | reverse complement strand
GGAGCGGGGCTCGCGGTCGGGGTGGGGGCAGCGGTGGCCGTCGGCGTCGGGATGGGACTCGCGATGGTGGGCGTGGGGCTCGGGGCCGGAGCGGTGCATCCGCCGGCCAGCAGCGCGACCGCGATCGCGACCGTGGCGCTGGTCACCGCGTTCATCCGCCGACGCATCCTCTGCCCACCTTCTCGGCGTCGCACTCGCGAACACCTGTCGAAGACGATGCTGCCATGATCGCCGCGGAACAGGGGCCAGAACCCGGTCGGCCACGTCACGATCGCCTAACGCACGTTCCGCCGACGAGAGACCCGTTAACGAGAAAGGACCCCCCGCGCACCCGCCAGAGCCCGGTTACCCTTGCTGCGTTTCCGCCCTGGGGGAGTTGGCCTGGATGGCGCCACACGGGGAGCCGACGACCAGTGTAGCAAGCCGCGCCGGGTGCTCGCAGCTTGAGCGGCGAGGCCGAGGGGCGTTAGCTGGGCACATGAAGATCGCCATCGCAGGGGGGCACGGCCAGATCGCCCTGCTCACCACCAAGCTGCTCGCCGCATCCGGTCACGAGGTGTGGGGCATCACCCGCAACCCCGCGCACTCCGCCGACATCGAGGCCGCCGGAGGGCAGGCGCTCGTGCTCGACCTCGAGCAGTCGGACTCCGAGACGCTCGCCGCCGAGCTCTCCTCGCGCGGGATCGACGCCGTGGTGTTCGCGGCCGGCGCCGGCCCGGGATCGACCGCGGAACGCAAGCTCACCGTCGACCGCGACGGCGCCGTGCTGCTCGCCGACGCCGCCTGGCGGGCCGGCGCCACCCGCTACGTGCTCGTCTCCGCGATGGCCGCCGACTCCTTCGACCCGGCGAGCGACGACGTGTTCCAGATCTACCTGCGCGCGAAGAGCGAAGCGGATGCCGCGGTGCGCGCCTCCGACCTCGACTACACGATCGTGCGGCCGGGTGCGCTCACCGACGAGCCCGCGACCGGACTGGTGACCCTGGCCGCCTCGACCGGGCGGGGCAGCATCCCGCGGGCCGACGTGGCCTGGATCGTCGCGCAGCTGCTCACCACGGGCGCGGGCAGCGGCGCGCAGTTCGAGGCCATCTCGGGCTCGACGCCCATCGCGGAGGCGCTGCGCTCGCTCGCCTGACGCGGGCGGCCGGACGAGCGCGGTCGCGAGGGCGCGCCGGGTACGGGTAGGATGTTCCGTGGTCATTCGCCCGCGAGGGTGACTGCTCTGGAGAATTCGCCTAGTGGCCTATGGCGCACGCTTGGAAAGCGTGTTGGGTGAAAGCCCTCGGGGGTTCGAATCCCCCATTCTCCGCCACACATGCAACGCCAGCGCTGTGGGTGCGCGCAAGCACCCACAGCCGGGGTCCACTCCCCCCCCCCCCGTGACAGATGTCACGAGCGGATCGTGACGGCCGTGGGGCGCATCCGCTGCTCCGAGCGAGCACGCTGGGGACATGGACATCACCACCTCCCCCATCCAGAGCGCTCCCGCCGTCGCCGCGGCCGGGCTCGTCAAGTCTTTCGGCAGCGTGCGCGCGGTCGACGGCATCGACCTGCACATCCGGCAGGGCGAGATCGTCGCCTTCCTCGGCCCGAACGGCGCCGGCAAGACCAGCACCATCGACATGCTGCTCGGCCTCGCCACCCCCGACGCCGGATCCGTGCAGGTGTTCGGCGAGTCGCCGCGCGGCGCTATCGCGCACGGGCTCGTCTCCGCCGTGCTGCAGACCGGCGGCCTGCTCAAGGACATCACGGTGCGCGAGACCCTCGACCTCACCGCCAGCCTGTTCGCCGACACCCGCCCTGTGGAGGAGGTGCTGCAGCGCGCCGGCATCGCCGAGATCGCCGACCGCCGCGTCGGCGTCTGCTCCGGCGGCCAGCAGCAGCGGCTGCGCTTCGCCATGGCGCTCCTCTCCGACCCCGGGCTGCTCATCCTCGACGAGCCGACCACCGGCATGGACGTGGAGGGCCGCCGCTCGTTCTGGAACGCCATCCGCGCCGACGCGGCCCGAGGTCGCACGGTGCTGTTCGCCACGCACTACCTCGAGGAGGCCGACGAGTACGCCGACCGCATCGTGCTGATGAGCCGCGGCCGCATCGTCGCCGACGGAACCACCACGGAGATCAAGAACCTGGTCTCGGGCCGGATCGTGCACGCCACGCTGCCGGGCGCCGACCCGGTTGCGATCGCCGCGCTGCCCGGCGTCGACGACGTCGAGGCCAAGGGCGACCGCATCGCCGTGCACACGCGCGACTCGGATGCCGTCGCCCGGTTCCTGCTCACCCAGACCGCGGCGCGCGACGTCGAGATCACCGCCCAGAACCTCGAGAGCGTCTTCATCGCCCTCACCTCCGACGACGCGGCGGCCCGCCCGGCCGGCGCCGCATCCGTCATCGCTACCGCAACCGCAACCGCAACCGCAACCGCCTCCGCCCCCGAAGGAGCCCGCTCATGACCACCGCGCCCGCATCCGCCCGCCTCACCCTCGACCGCCGCGTGCCGCCCTTCGGCGGCTTCAACCTCACCTATCTGCGCATCGAGCTGATGCGCAAGCTGCGCAACCGCCGCACGCTGATCTTCACCATCGTCTTCCCGATCGCGCTCTACGTCATCATCGGGGTGCCGCAGGTCGACACGCCGCTCACCGCGACGCCGATCGCGCAGGGCGGCCCCTCGGTGGCCGCCTACATCATGGTGTCGATGGCGATGTACGGCGCGATGATGTCGGCCACCCAGACCGGTGCGGCCGTGGGCGTCGAGCGTGCGCAGGGCTGGAGCCGCCAACTGCGGCTGACGCCCCTGAACCCGCTGGTGAACGTGATCATCAAGATGATCGCCGGCATGCTGCTCGGCCTCTTCGCCGTCGCCGCGACCTTCGCGGCGGGCGCGTTCAGCGGCGTGCAGCTCTCGGCCGCGCAATGGATCAGCACCGGCTTGAGCGGCTGGATCCTCGCCGCGGCCGTCTTCACCGCCCTCGGCCTGATGGTCGGCTACCTCGTCCCCGGCGAGAACGCCGCCCAGATCACGAGCCTCGCCATCGTGCTGCTCGCCTTCCTCGGCGGCCTCTTCTACCCGGTGAGCTCGATGCCCGACTTCATGCAGTCGATCGCCGCGTTCACCCCGGTGTACGGCATCAGCCAGATCGCCCGCGCACCCCTGACCGGAGAGGGCCTCGACCTGCTCTGGGTCGTCAACGCTCTGGCCTGGCTCGCGCTCTTCGTGGCCGGCACCGCCTGGGCGTTCCGTCGCGACACCCAGCGGGTGTGAGCATGCCGGAGCCCGTGACGTCGGTGGCGGCGGCCCGGCCTAGAGTGACTGGCATGGACGCTGCACCGACCCGGCCGACGGCATCCGACCTCCTGCTCTCCGGCAGCGCCCGCCGCTGGTACTTCGGGGCGGTGATCTCGCTGATCTGGCTGCTCAACATCGGCCAGGACGTCGTCGAGAGGTCGGACTCGGCCGCCTCCGCCGTGGCCGGCATCGCTCTCATCGCCCTCTTCGCGCTCGCCTTCCTGGTGAGCGTGCCGCTGTCATGGTCGACGCCCCGGCGGTTCCGGATGCTGGTGCCGGCGGCCCTGCTCGCCCTCTCGTTCAGCCTCTTCCCCTGGGTCGGCTGGAACGTCATCGCGAGCTGGACCTACGTCGGCGTGCTGGTGGGCATGAGCATCCTCAGCTGGAGAGTGGCGTTCACGGCGATCATCGGGCTCGGAGCCGCGGCCCTCGTCGTCTCGGGTGCCACCTGGGGCTGGACCACGGACATCCTCTGGCTGCCCGCGATCATCGTGTCGATCTCGCTGATGATGGCCGCATTCGGGCGCACGACCGCAGCGATGACCCAACTGCGCAACACGCAGGCGCAGCTCGAGGCACTCGCCGTCGAGCGCGAACGCAACCGTCTCGGGCGGGATCTGCACGACATCCTGGGCCACTCGCTCACGGTCATCACGGTGAAGGCCGAACTCGCCGGGCGGCTGCTCGACGTCGATCCGGCCCGGGCGCGCACCGAGATCGCCGAGGTCGAGGAGTTGGCGCGTGGCGCGCTGGCCGATGTGCGCGCGACCGCCGCCGGCTTCCGCGGCGTCAACGTGAGCGGGGAGCTCGCCGCCGCACGATCGGCGCTGGACGCGGCAGGGATCGCCGCCGACCTCCCGTCGTCGACCGACGTCGTGCCGGCCGACCGCCGCGAGCTGGCCGGCTGGGTGGTGCGCGAGGGCGTCACGAACGTGGTGCGGCACTCCGGCGCGACGCTCTGCCGGATCGTGTTCCGGCCGCGCGAGATCGAGGTGGCCGACGACGGTGTCGGCCCCGCGGCCGCGGCCGCGAGCTCCAGCGGTCTCGCCGGCCTGCGCGAGCGTGTCGAGAGCTCGGGAGCCCGGATGAGCGTGGGCCGGAGCGATCTGGGCGGCTTCAGCCTGAAGGTGATGCTGTGAGCGGCGCCGGCGATGAGCAGGCGGGTGGGGGCGCGGCCGGGGGCCGGCGC